>NZ_PUQD01000053.1 GCF_003331055.1 Pseudomonas sp. AFG_SD02_1510_Pfu_092
GCTTCGCGGGCACGCCCGCTCCCACAGAAGCCGCGTCGCGCTGATTTTGTGCAAACGGAACCTCGGGGCTGCCTGTGACTCGAATCTTCACCTTTAGCAAACCCGCGCCCCACAGGCCCTTGAGTGGCCGTCGGGGCTCGGGTAATGTCGAGTCATTGCACAGGACAGAGCACGCCCATGACCTCCAAGCTGGAACAACTCAAGCAGTTCACCACCGTGGTTGCCGACACCGGGGACCTGGATGCCATCACCCGCCTGAAACCGGTCGATGCCACCACCAACCCGTCGCTGCTGCTCAAGGCCGCTGCCATCCCGGGCTACGCCGAGCTGCTCAAGCAGGTCAAGGCCGATGCCAAGGGCAATGTCGACCTGGCCTGTGACACGTTCGCCGTGGCCGTAGGCTCGGGCATCCTCAAGGTCATCCCGGGGCGCATCTCTACCGAAGTGGACGCGCGCCTGTCGTTCGATGAACCGGCGTTGCTGGCCAAGGCCCGCAAGCTGATCGAGCTGTACGAAGCCGCCGGTGTCGGCCGTGACCGCGTGCTGATCAAGCTGGCCTCGACCTGGGAAGGCATCCGCGCCGCGGAAAAACTGGAAAAGGAAGGCATCCAGACCAACCTCACCCTGCTGTTCTCCTTCGCCCAGGCGCAAGCCTGCGCCGACGCCGGGGTGTTCCTGATTTCGCCGTTCGTGGGCCGTATCTACGACTGGTACAAGAAAAGCACCGGCAAAGACTATGTCGGCGCCGAAGACCCGGGCGTACAGTCGGTCACGCGCATCTACGACTACTACAAGCACAATGGCTACGACACCGTGGTCATGGGCGCCAGCTTCCGCAATATCGGCCAGATCGAGCAACTGGCCGGTTGCGACCGCCTGACCATCAGCCCGGAGCTGCTGCAACAGCTCAGCGATGACCAGGACGAGCTGCCTAGGGTGCTGAAGCCGGGCAATGCCGGCGAGGCCAGGCAGCAGCTGAACGAAAGCCAGTTCCGCTGGGCGATGAACGAAGATGCCATGGCTACCGAGAAGCTGGCCGAGGGCATTCGCCAGTTTGCGCGGGACCAGGAGAAGCTGGAGAAGTTGATGGCTGAAAAGGCCTGATACATTTCCGGGTTGCCTGACGGGCGGAGGATGTTCAGCATTTTCCGCCCGTTTTGTTTTGCCTGTTTTCAGATATGTATTGAATCCCAGGGCCTCTTCGCGGGTGAACCCGCTCCCACAGGGATCCCCGCAGGCCCGAAGTTGGCGCTATCCCTGTGGGAGCGGGTTTACCCGCGAAGCGGCCCGCATAGCCACCCGAGCTGTCGATGACCTCCTCTACCCCGTTGCCCCTCGTTCTCGCCGGCCCGATCCTACGCCGCCTGGAGCCCCAGCGCCTGGCCATCTGGCTGGTCGCCACGCAACCGCTGCAACCCGAATTCATCTGCCCGGCAAGCGAGCCCCAGGTCGATTGCCAGGTGGTCGCAGTGGGCCGGCACGCGTACATCCACCTGCTGGACATCCACTTCACTCAGCCGCTGCCCTGCAACCAACTGCTCGACTATGACCTGCTCATCCACGGCCAGGGCATCGCCGACTGGGCGCCGCACCTGCTCTACCCCGGCGTCCGGCGCCCGAACCTGGTGCTGCGCGACCGGCTCGACCACTTGTTGCATGGCTCCTGCCGCAAACCGCATCATCCCGCCGCCGACGGCCTGCTGTGCGCCGACCGCCTGCTGCTGGCCTGCGAAGGACCGGCGGAGCGCCCCGCCGTGCTGCTGATGACCGGCGACCAGGTGTATGCCGATGATGTCGCCGGCCCGATGTTGCGCGCCATCCATGCGCTGATCGCGCGCCTGGGCCTGTTCGACGAGCAGCTCGACGGCGCGGTGGTAGCCGATAGCCAGGCGTTGTATCAGCACCCGGCCTGTTACTACCACCGCGCCGACCTGCTGCCTGCGCAGGAACGCAACGAAACCCTGCGCGAGCGCTTTTTCGGCGGCAAGCGCAAGCCGATCTTCTCGTCCAGCAACGCCGACAACCACCTGGTGACCTTCGCCGAGGTCATCGCCATGTACCTGCTGGCGTGGTCGCCGGTGCCCTGGCAACTGGTGAAGCTGGACATGCCCGGCGGGCTCACCGCAGCGCGCCAGGCTCGTTACCAACAGGAACTGCCGCTGATCGAGGCGTTTGCCGGCGGCCTTGGCCAGGTGGCCCGGGTGATGGCTCACCTGCCCAGCCTGATGATCTTCGACGACCACGACATCACCGATGACTGGAACCTTTCGGCGCAGTGGGAAGAAACCGCCTATGGCCACCCCTTCTCGCGGCGGATCATCGGCAATGCCTTGCTCGGCTACCTGCTGTGCCAGGCCTGGGGCAACCACCCCGACGCCTGCAAACCGCTGGTCGAACAAAGCCAGGCGCTGAACAGCGACAATCAGGATGAGCTGATCGGCCAGCTGTTGCGCTTCCAGGGCTGGCAGTTCAACTTGCCCAGCAACCCGCCATTGCTGGTGCTGGACACCCGCACCCGGCGCTGGCGCAGCGAAAGCAGCCTGGCCAAGCCGTCCGGCCTGCTCGACTGGGAAGCGCTCAGCGAGCTGCAGCAGGCGCTGCTCGATCACCCGTCGGCGATCATCGTGTCACCCGCGCCGATCTTTGGTGTGAAGCTGATCGAGACAGTGCAGAAGGTGTTCAGCTGGCTGGGTTACCCGCTACTGGTGGACGCCGAGAACTGGATGGCCCACCGCGGGGCGGCGCAGGTCATCCTCAACATCTTCCGCCACTCGCGCACCCCGGGGCACTACGTGGTGCTGTCCGGTGATGTGCATTACTCGTTCGTCTATGAAGTGCTGATTCGCCACCGCCAGCGCAGCCCGCACTTGTGGCAGGTGACCAGCAGCGGTATCAAGAATGAATTCCCCCGGCGCCTGCTGGATGTGCTCGACCGCCTCAACCGCTGGCTGTACGCGCCGCGCTCGCCACTCAACTGGTTTACCAAGCGCCGGGAAATGGAAGTGGTGCCGCGCACGCCCAGCCACAGCAAGGCGGGCGAACGGTTGTGGAATGGCGCGGGGTTGGGGCAGGTGTTCTTCGATGAACAGGGGCGACCGGCGCGGGTGTATCAGCTGGATGCGGGCGGGGGTGAGGCGACTGAGTTCGTTGGCAAAGCGTAGCGATAGGCGGGGTCTGTATTGCCTGTGCCGGCCTTTTCGCGGGTAAACCCGCTCCCACAGGTAAAACACTGCTTTCAGGGCCTGTGCTGTACCTGTGGGAGCGGGTTTACCCGCGAAGAGGCCGGCACAGGCTGAAGGTCAGCTGCGCTCCAGCGCATTCACCAGGTCGTGGAAGGCTTCGCGGTTGGAGTCATTCAGCCCCATCAGGATCTTGTGCGCCTCCAGCACCTTGGAGCGCACCACATCTTCGTTCTGGTCCTGCGACGGCAGGTCGGTCAGGCACTCCGGGCACGGGATCGGGCGATCGACGATGTTGAACACCTGATCGAAGCCCATCGACTGCAACAACCGGGAGATGTCCGGGTTGGTGGTGACCACGGTCGGCAGCAGGCCGACCTTCTGCCGCGACAGGATCGACAGCTTGGCCAACAGGCCCAAGGTGGTGCTGTCGATGCTCTCGGTTTCGGTCAGGTCGATGACGATTGCCGAGAAATTCAACGCCGTGAAAATCTTCTCGATCGTCGCATCCAGCGCCGAACACAGGGTCAGACGCACTTCACCGACGAACTTCAGGACGAAGGTACCACTCTGCTCGGCGAACTGGATTCTACCGGTACTCATTGAAGGTTCCTGCTCAACACCAATAGGGCGATATCATCCGGCATCTCCCCAAGCGTAGCCAATCCAAAGCGTTGGCGCAGCCCATCCAGGCTGCCACCTGCTGCCCTGACGATCTCCGGCAGGGCGGTTTCTTTATCTTTGAGCGTGTCACCCGGCAAAAGGTCCAGAATGCCATCGGACATCAGGCTCAGGCTGAACTGCGGCGGCAGCTCCACCACCAGGTCCTGGTAGGTGGCCTCGTCGAACAGCCCCACCGGCAGGCCACGGCCTTCCAGGTAGCGGGTGTGCTCGGGGGTGTGCAGCACCGGCAATGGTAGATGGCCGCCAACAGCGTAGGTCAGCAGGCCGGACTCTTCGTCGATCACCCCGCCAACCATGGTGACGTGCTTGCCCAACTTGCTGTTGATCAGGCCGCGGTTGATGTGGCTGAGCACTTCCGAGGGTTTGAACTCACGCATCTTGCTGCGCTTGAGCTCGAACATCAGCCGAGTGGTCATGAATTTCAACAACACGGTGACAAACGCCGACGACGCGCCGTGCCCGGACACATCAGCGAGGTAGAAGGCAATGCGCCGCTCGTCCACACGGAAGTAATCGACAAAATCACCCGACAGGTACAACGACGGAATGATCTGGTGCTCGAAGGCGAACTCGCTGGCCGCCCAGGGGCTTTCCGGAAGCATGTTCATCTGCACCTGGCGACCGGCGGTCTGGTCCTCCTGCAGCAGGTGCAGGCTGGCCTCCAGTTCGCGGTTGGCGGCTTCGAGCTTGTCGCGGTAGCGCTGGTTTTCCAGCACCAGGCGCGAGCGGTCGAGCGCGCGGCGCACCGAATGCTCGAGGACGGCCAGGTCTTCCAGCGGCTTGATCAGGTAGTCGGCGGCGCCCAGGCGCAACGCTTCCACCGCATCGCTCATGACGCCGGCACCGGACACCACGATCACCGGCAACTGCGGGGCGCGCTCGCTGACCTGACGGATCAGTTCGAGGCCGCCCATCTGCGGCATGCGCAGATCGCAGATCACGAGGTCGGGCTGGTGTTCTTCGAAGACCTTTAGCCCCTGCTGGCCATTGCCGGCCTGGAGGACGCTGAAGCCACTGTCTTCAAGATACGCGGCGAGGCTTGCACGGACCACGTCGTCGTCATCGATGATCAGCAGCGTTGCACTGGTTTTCTGCATGTGGGCGAACGGCGCCGATTTGGGTTGGTGCAGCGGTGTCGGCAAGGCAGACGGCCAGCTACGGGAATTCTCTGTGGTCACACTCTACTTGAGTTGTAGGACAAGAACACTTGCCCGGCAACTGTAAGAGGTACCTTGTAAGGCGCAGACGGTACTCCCATCCGGCAGGCGTTTCAAGCATGCAAGGGTCGACCTCGCCGCACTTTACAGGGCAAATCACCGGGAGTTATAAGAAAGCCGACCAGCGCAACCCGACGGGAAGGATGCAGCATGCCGCACACGCCCTCCAGCCATGACGAAAAACGCGATTTCATCCGCATGCGCATCGACACCGAGGTCAGCTTGCTGCACGCAGGCCAGGTGATCGCCGCGGTGTGCCTGGACCTGTCCAGCAGCGGCATGCAGGTGCAGGCGCCGCAGCGCTTTCAGGTGGGGGATCGGATCGAGGTACGGATCGAGTCCGACCACCCGGCGCTGAAGGGCCTGCATGCCAGCACCGAAGTGGTGTGGATTGCCGACCAGCCGGGCGGGCAGCAGAAGTTCGGGCTGCGGATTCTGGCGATGCACTGACCGCACAGGCATTGGCGTCACGCTCCCCCAGTGGGAGCGGGCGAGCCCGCGAAGGGCTGCACGGCAGCCCCCCGCTCACCGATCAGAAGTCGTCTTCGACTTCGCCATCCTTGACCCGGAACTCGCGGTTCTGCAGGTAGGCGTTGCGGATGAAGATGTACTTGTCGCCCTGGATCAGCTTCTCCGCCGACAGCAGGCTGGCGCGAGTGTCGATGATGTCGAGGGCGAAGATCGAGTTGCGCGTCGGCACATGGTCGATGTAGCGGTAGGGCTCGGTGTAGCTGTCCGGGTACTTGGCCACGCCGTCACGCACGGTGCTCGGGCCCAGCAGCGGGATGACCACGTACGGGCCGCTCGGTACGCCCCAGTAGCCGAGGGTCTGGCCAAAGTCCTCGTCATTGCGCTGCAGGCCCATGCGGGTGCCCACATCGAAGAAACCGCCCAGGCCGAAGGTGGTGTTGACGATCAGCCGCGCCGTGTCCACGCCAGCCGCATGGGGCTTGAACTGCAGCAGGTCGTTGGCCAGGTTGGTCACATCGCCCAGGTTGCGGAACATGTTGTGAATGCCGTCTTCCAGGAACTGCGGGGTGACCGCCTGGTAGCCCTTGGCCAATGGCTTGAGGGCATAGGTGTCGACGGTATCGTTGAAACGGAAGATCGGACGGTTGACCGCTTCCCAGGGATCTTCCTCGGTGGCGGCCTGGGTGGCTGCCACGGGCGCCAGCAGCATGCTGGCGCAGACACAGGCCTGGGTGACTCGTTCGATCACACTGGCACCGATCCTACGCATAGGTGTTTCTCCATCGAAATTCTCGGCCGCAAGCGCAACAGGTCGCGCTGCTGTACGGCGGCAGTATAGAGGCTTGCGCTGTGATGAACAGCTTTACACGACACTGCTCAATAAATTGTGAACAACTGTTGCGCGGCGCCGGCTGTCACAGGCTGGTAACAATCGCCGAATAGCCTGCGGACTATTTGAGGGACGTTGCCATGGACGCTGCACCCGCCTTCACCGCTGTGCTGTTCGGCTTGCGCGGCTGCCTGGTGCACGCCGCCAGTGGCACCCCCTCGCCCGCCCCCGGCGCATTGGCCGCGCTGGCCAGCTTGCGCCAGCGCCAAGTGCCGTGCATCTGGCTGGATGACCTCGACCTGGAGCACGGCAAGCGCCTGGCGCAGGTATTGCCCGCCTGGCTGCCGGGGCAGGCGCTGAACGGCGCACGCTCAGCGGCACCGAACGCTTGCTGGCAGGCATTGATGGCGCTGGAAAGCGAACGGCTTGAAGGTTCCGTGCTGGTCAGCGGCGACCCGTGCCTGTTGCAGTCAGGTCTCAACGCCGGGCTGTGGACGGTGGGGCTGGCCGCCTGCAGCCCGTTCTGCGACCACAGTTCGCGCCAATGGCAAGCCATGACGCCGCAGGAACAGGACCTGGCTCGCGGCAAGGCGACGCTGGAACTGTTCAGCCTGGGTGTGCACTCGGTGATCGACCACCTGGAAGCGCTGGCTACCTGCCTGGAGGACATCGCCCAGCGCCGGCGCAAGGGCGAAAAACCCTGATGAGCAGCGTTGACGCGGATCATGCAAAGCAGCGGCAGGTGGATTACGCTGAAGGCAGGCCAGAACCTTTGCCGCTTCGCTGAGGTCCATGGCTAGCCAAGCCATTGATGGAGAATTGCCAATGCCTGCCCGCGAATTGCAAGAGCGTCTGAACAGCTTGCGCGAGCAACTGGATCGCAACGTGCCGCTTTCCGACGAAGAACTGGCCGCGTTGCACGAAGAAGCGCGCCAGATCGAGGCGCAACTGAAGCTTGAGGAAGCCACCCCAGACAATAACCTGGTGGACGGGGTGAACCTGGCGATCGAACGCTTCGAAGCCGACCACCCCGACCTCACCGCCACCCTGCGCAGCATTGCCAACTCGCTGCACAGCATGGGGATCTGACATCGCTGGGGCCGCAAAGCGGCCCCAATACTTACTGGCGAACCAGGCGCTGGTTCTGCGGGCTGATCGCGTGGGTGCTGCGGTACGGGTTGATGTCCAGCCCGCCGCGGCGCACATAACGCGCATACACCGTCAGATGTTCCGGCTGCAGCAGGTTCTTCAAGTCCAGGTAGATCCGCTCCACACACTGCTCATGGAAGTCGGCATGCTGGCGGAAGCTGATCAGGTAGGTCAGCAGGCTGGCAGGCTCCAACGCACGGCCCTTGTACTCGACCACCACGCTGCCCCAGTCCGGCTGGCCGGTAACCGGGCAGTTGGACTTCAGCAGGTGGCTGTGCAGGGTTTCTTCCACCACTCGATCAGGGTTGCACTGCAGCAGCTCCGGCTGCGGTTGCGTGTAGTTGCTGATGGCCACCTCCAGCGCGTCGATGCACTGCCCGGGCAAGGCCACCACGCCCTGCGCCTGGACCTCGGCCAAGGTCCGCACCTGCACGGCGACCGGCTTGCCGGCAGCGGCAGAGAGGTCTTTTTCCAGGCAGGCCTGCAGCTCCCCAGGCGAGGCGAACACCGTCTGGTTCAGCGAATTGAGGTACAGCTTGAACGACTTCGACTCGATGATGTTCGGTGAATCGGCCGGGATGGCGAACTCGCCGATCGCCACCACCGGCTTGCCCGACGGCAGCAGCCAGCTCAACTCGAAGCAGTTCCAGTAATCCACGCCCTGCCAGGGCAAAGTCTGGGCAGTGACGCCCAGCTCGGCCCACTTGGCGGTACGCGGAATCGGGAACAGCAGCTCCGGGGAGTAGGTAGCGATGTATTCGCTGGACTTGCCCAGCGGGGAATGTTCGGCAGCGGGATGCATGGAAACTGACCTGAAGGTTCGAAATTGCCCCTAGTCTACCGGTTTTGCACCCCGCCTTGGAGCGCAACTCGGCAGGATTACAAGTTCGTCAGCTTTGCGCCAGGCAGCGCATCGTCACGTATCATCTCGGCATCACTCGTTCCTGTGGGAGCGGGTTCACCCGCGAACACCGGCAAAGCCGGTGCCAGGCAGCGAGTTGGATTCTTCGCGGGTAAACCCGCTCCCACAGGGCTTCGCGCCGCCTGCTGGAGCCAACTCACCCCATGAAACTGCTGATCGTCGAAGACCAGGCCCGCACCGGCCAGTACCTGAGCCAGGGCCTGAACGAGGCTGGCTTCACCACCGAGCTGGCCAGCGATGGCGAAACCGGCCAGTTCCTTGCCGTGACCGGCGACCACGACCTGCTGATCCTCGATGTGATGCTGCCCGGGCGCGACGGCTGGCAGATCCTCCAGGCCGTGCGCCAGGCCGGCCTGGACACGCCGGTGCTGTTCCTCACCGCCCGCGACGCCGTCGAGGACCGGGTGCACGGCCTGGAGCTGGGCGCCGATGATTACCTGGTCAAGCCATTCGCCTTCTCCGAACTGCTGGCCCGGGTGCGCAGCCTGCTGCGCCGGGGCACCAGCCCCAGCCAGGACACCACCCTGGGCCTGGCCGACCTGCGCCTGGACCTGATCCGCCGCCGTGCCGAGCGCGCCGGCCAGCGCATCGACCTGACCGCCAAAGAGTTCGCCCTGCTCGAACTGCTGCTGCGGCGCCAGGGCGAGGTGCTGCCCAAATCGCTGATCGCCTCGCAGGTGTGGGACATGAATTTCGACAGCGACACCAATGTGATCGAGGTGGCGATCCGCCGCCTGCGCCTGAAGATCGACGACCCGCACACCCGCAAGCTGATCCACACCGTGCGCGGTATGGGCTACGTACTCGAAGAGCGCGCCGAGTGATGCGCCGGGTTTCCCTCGGCAGCCGCCTGGCCCTGCTGTTCGCCGCCTGCACCGCCGCCGTCTCGCTCGGCGCCGGGCTGATCTTCAGCCGCGCCAGCGCGCAGCACTTCGTCGAACTGGACCAGCAACTGCTGGACTCGCGCCTGTCGCTGTTCCGCACCCAGCTGGCCGGCATCGGCAGCCAGGCCGCGTTGCAGGCACACCTGCCCGCCCTGCGTGATGAGCTGGGCCACCAGGCTGATCTTGCGTTGCGCATCAACGGCCACGACGGCGCCACCTGGTTCGAAAGCCGCACGGGCCTGCCGCAGACGCCGCTGCCCGACGGCCTGGCGACCCTGCATGCGCAAGGCATCGACTACCGCAGCCTGGCCGTGCACCTGGCGCCAGGTGCGGCGCAGTCGCCACAACTGACCCTGTACCTCGACATCACCCACCACCAGCACTTTCTGCAGGGCATGCAGCGCCTGATCTGGCTGACCGTCGGCCTGTCGGCGCTGGCCACCGCGTTGCTCGGTGCCTGGGCCGCACGCCGCGGCCTGCGCCCGTTGCGGCAGATGGGCCAGGTGGCCGCCAGCGTCTCGGCACGCTCGCTCACCACGCGCCTGCCCGTGGCGCAGATGCCCGAAGAACTGGCCGAACTGGCGAGCGCGATGAACGCCATGCTGCAACGCCTGGACGATGCCTTCCAGCGCCTGTCGGCATTTTCTGCCGACATCGCCCATGAGCTGCGCACACCGCTGTCCAACCTGCTGACCCACACCCAGGTCACCCTCACCCGCCCGCGTAGCCTCGAGGAATACCGCGAGGCGCTGCATGGCAACCTTGAGGAACTGCAATGGATGGCGCAGATGATCAACGACATGCTGTTCCTGGCCAAGGCCGACCACGGCCTGCTGGTACCGGGGCAGGCGCCGCTGCTACTGCATGAAGAGGTGGATGCGCTATTGGAGTACTACGCGCCGCTGGCCGAAGACAGCGGCGTGCAGATGCTGCGCGAGGGTGAGGCGCTGTTGCAGGGCGACCGGCATATGCTGCGCCGGGCGCTGTCCAACCTGCTGGACAATGCCCTGCGCTTTACCCCGACGGGTGGGCAGATACGGGTGACGCTGGCGCCGGGGCCAACGCTGTGCGTGGCCAATACCGGGCCGGCCATCGAGCCGGCGGTGTTGCCGAGGTTGTTCGACCGCTTCTACCGGGTCGACCCGGCGCGGCGGGAAGGCAGTAGCGAGCATGCGGGGTTGGGCTTGGCGATTACCCGGTCGATCGTGCAGGCCCATGGCGGGCGCATTCGCGCGGAGTGTGCGGATGGGTGGACGCGGTTTGTGATCGAGTTTACCTAGGTGTGGTGATCCGGGGGGCTGCTACGCAGCCCAATCGCGACACAAGGCCGCTCCCACAAAGTGGCCAGAATCGCGCTCCCCTTGTGGGAGCGGCCTTGCGTCGCGAAAGGGGCGCAACGCGCCCCCAAAAACTCAGAGGAGACTATACAGCCAGGCCAATCGCCGGCTGCACCTGCGACGCGCGATACGCCGGGTAGATGGTCGCGAGGAAGCTCATCACCAGCCCCGCCGTGCAGATGATCGCCACATCCCCCCACTGCAACTGCGACGGCAGGCTGCTGATGAAGTACACATCCGAAGTGAAGATGTGCTGCCCGCTGACCCGCTCCAGCCAGCCGACGATCTGGCTGACGTTGAACGCCGCGATCACCCCCAGCACACCACCGATCAGCGTGCCGACGATGCCGATCAGGCTGCCCTGGACCATGAACGTGCCCATGATCTGTGCCGGCGTGGCGCCCAGGGTACGCAGGATGGCGATGTCCGGCCCCTTGTCGTTCACCACCATCACCAGGGTGGCGATGATGTTGAACGCCGCCACCGCGATGATCATCATCAACAGCAGGCCGATCATGGTCTTTTCCATCTTCATGGCACTGAACAGGCTGCCCTGGGTATGTGACCAGTCATCGGCGCGGTAGGCATCGCCCAGCCCCGCAGCGATAGCCTTCGACACCTGCGGCGCGGCATACAGGTCGTGCAGTTTCAGGCGCACGCCCTGCACCTGACCCGGCGCCCAGCGCTGCATGGCACCGGCATCGGCGACGTGGATATAGGCCTGCGAGCCGTCCAGTTCGGCACCCACCTTGAAGATGCCGACCACGGTCAGGCGCTGCATGCGCGGGGTGATGCCGCCCGGCTCCTTGCTGATTTCCGGCACGATCAGGGTCAGCTTGTCACCGGTGTTCAGGCGGAAACGGCGCGCCGTCAGCTCACCGATGACCACACCGAACTCACCCGGCTGCAAATCCTGCAGGCGGCCCTGGACGATGTGCTGGCCGACGATCGAGACCTTGCCCTCCTCGGCCGGGTCGATACCGCCAACCTGGATCGGCTGCATCGCCCCCTTGTACGACAGCATGCCTTCCATTTCGGTGATCGGCGCTGCCGCCATCACCGCCGGGTCCTGCATGGCCGCTGCGGCCACCTTGTGCCAGTCGTCCAGCGGCTGCACGCCAAGGATGGCGGCATGCGGCACCAGGCCAAGGATGCGCGAGCTCATTTCGCGCTGGAAGCCGTTCATCACCGACAGCACCACGATCATCGCCAGCACGCCCAGCGACAGGCCGATCATCGAAGTCATCGAGATGAACGAGATGAAGTGGTTGCGGCGCTTGGCTCGGGTGTAGCGCGCGCCGATGAAGATGGGCAAGGGTCTGAACATGTACGAGAACACCCAATGAAAACAGGAAAACGGGGCGGCAGCGGCCACCCCGTGCAGTCGATCAAATCGCCACCAGGTGGCCGTCGTCGAGCTTCAATACACGGTCCATCTGACGCGCCAGGTTGAGGTCGTGGGTGACCACCAGGAACGCCGTGCGCGACGCGCTCGACAGTTCCTGCATCAATTCCTGGATGCCTTGGGCGGTGTGGTGATCGAGGTTGCCGGTCGGCTCGTCGAGCATCACCAGGCCAGGGCGGTTGACCAGTGCCCGGGCAATCGCCACGCGCTGGCGCTCGCCGCCGGACAGCTCGGCCGGCTTGTGGTTGAAGCGGTGGCCAAGGCCCACGCGCTTGAGCAGCGCCTCCGCCCGCTCACGGGCCTCGGGAATGGGCGTACGGCCGATGAGCAGCGGCATGCACACGTTCTCGATGGCGGTGAATTCCGGCAGCAGGTGGTGGAACTGGTAGACAAAGCCCAGCTCGCGGTTGCGCAGCAGGCCACGGGCGCGCTCGCCCAGTGCCGACAGCTCCTCGCCGGCCAGCCAGACGCTGCCCTGGGTCGGCCGGTCGAGGCCGCCCAGCAGGTTGAGCAAGGTACTCTTGCCCGAGCCGGAACTGCCAACGATGGCCACCCGCTCACCGGCGTGCAGCTCGAGGTTGAGCCCGGACAGCACCTGCACCGACTCCGGGCCCTCGTCGTAGGACTTGCCCAGGTTGCGGCAACTCAGAACGGCTTTATCACTCATGCGCGACTCACTCATAACGTAGCGCCTCTGCAGGCTGGGTGCGGGCCGCACGCCAGGCCGGGTACAGGGTGGCGAAGAAACTCAGGACCAGTGCCGCGCCACAGACCATGTACACGTCCTGGGCCTGGATTTGCGACGGCAGGTAATCGATGAAGTACACATCGGCGTTGAGGAACTTGTGCCCGATCAGTTTCTCGATGCCGGCGATCACCGCACTCACGTTCAGCGCGGCGAAGATCCCGACCACGGCGCCGATCAGGGTACCGATCACCCCGATCACCGTGCCCTGGACCATGAAGATGAGCATGATCTGCCCGGGCGTGGCGCCCAGGGTGCGCAGGATGGCGATGTCGCCACGCTTGTCGTTGACCACCATCACCAGGGTGGAAATGATGTTGAACGCCGCCACCGCCACGATCAGCAGCAACAGCAGGCCGATCATGGCCTTTTCCATGCGGATCGCCTGGTACAGGTTGCCGTGGGTACGGGTCCAGTCGCGGCTGTAGAATTCCTGCTCGCCCAGGCGTTGGGCGATGTCCCAGGCCACCCGCGGCGCCTGGAACAGGTCGTCGAACTTCAGCCGCAGGCCCTGCACCTGGTCGGGTTTCCAACGGTGCAGGCGGGACAGGTCGCTGATGTTGGTCAGGCCCAGGTAGCCGTCGATTTCACCGGCGCCGACATGGAAAGTGCCGACCACGGTAAAGCGTTTCATGCGCGGGAACATGCCGGCCGGGGTCACGCTGACCTCGGGGGCGACGAAGGTGAGCTTGTCGCCGACGGCCACGCCCAGCTTGGCCGCGGCCTTGTCGCCGATCATGATGCCCCACTCGCCCGGCGCCAGCTGGTCGAGGCGGCCCTGCAGGACGAACTTGTCGATGATTGACACCTCGCGCTCGCGGGCCGGGTCGATGCCGTTGAGCAATACCTTCTGCACCTTGCCTTCATGGGTCAGCAGGCCCTGCATCTGGGTGAAGGGCGCAACCGCCAGCACCTGCGGATTCTGCTTTACTTGTTGGGCAAGCGCCGGCCAGTCGGCAATGGGCTGGCCGCTCTCCAGCGTGGCATGGGGAATCATGCCCAGCACGCGGGTGCGCATCTCGTGGTCGAAACCGTTCATCACCGAGAGCACCACGATCATCACCACCACGCCCAGGGCGAGGCCGATCATCGAGGTCAGGGAAATGAACGAGACGAAGTGATTGCGACGTTTGGCACGGGTATAACGCGTGCCGATGAATGCGAAAAGAGGTCTGAACATGTCGGGGCTTGTTCGGATGAAAGGGAACGTCCTTGTGGCGAGGCGCCTACGGCGGCTTTACACTCGGACCACCGCCGCTACCTTGGGTTCGCCATGACGACATTAGACGAAGAAGATCGCCGCGAATACTACCGCATCGAAGATCGGATCGCACTTCAAATCAGCCCCCTCAGCGCGGCCGAAGCCCTTGAAGCAGATGTGTTGCAAGATGATTCGCCGCTGTTCAACCTGCTCAGCGAACTGCACCTGTCCGACTTCGAGTCGCAGCACCTGCTGCGCCAGCTGAGCGAAAAGGACCGCACCCTCGCCGCCTTCCTGCGCGCGCAGAACAAACGCCTCGACCTGCTCAGCGCAGTGGTCGCCCAGACCCTCATCGGCGAAGTGGGCGAGCCCCAGCCGGTGGTGATTTCCGAGGGCGGCATCGAGTTCGCCCAGGCCACCCCGATCGCCCCCGGCACCCGGGTAGCGGTGAAGATGGTGCTGATGCCACGCGCCCATGGCCTGCTGCTGCGCGGCAAGATCACCCACTGCGACCCGCGCCCGCAGGGCGGCTTCGAGCTTGGCAGCGAATTCACCGACATGACCGACACCCAGCGCCAGTTGCTGGCCCGCTACATCCTGCAGCGCCAGCAGCAGCAACGGCGCCAGCAGCTGGAACAGAACGACCCGGCCTCCTGAGCCCATTTCCCTGATTTGAAGGAACGAACGTGACCCTGATCTACGGCCATCGCGGCGCCAAGGGCGAAGCGCCCGAGAATACCCTGAAGAGCTTCCAGCAGTGCCTGGCCCACGGCGTGACCCGCTGCGAGCTGGACCTGCACCTGTCGGCCGACAACGAGCTGATGGTGATCCACGACCCGACCCTCAAGCGCACCACGGGCAAACGCGGCAAGGTGGTGGAGCACCCGGCCGCCGAACTGGTCCGCATCGATGCCCGCAAAGGCGGCCCGGGCCACGTGCAACCCTGCCCTATCCCGCGCCTGGAAGAACTGTTCCAGAAGTGCCCGTTCGACCACTGGCAACTGGAAGTGAAAAGCGCCTCGCGCACCCGTGCCGCCACCACCGTGCTGGCGATTCGCGAACTGGCCCAGCAATACGGCCTGCTGGACAAGGTGACCATCACCTCCAGCTCACGTGAAGTGCTGGGTGCCGCGCTGGAGCTGGTGCCGGATGTGAAACGCGGGCTGGTTGCCGAATACGCCTGGCTCGACCCGCTGAAGGTGGCGCAGAACTACGGCTGCGAGCTGCTGGCATTGAACTGGACACTGTGCACCCCCGAACGCCTGCTGAAAGCGCAGAGCCAGGGTTTGCACGTGTCGGTATGGACGGTCAACGAACCGGCACTGATGCGCCGGCTCGCTGACTTTGGCGTGGACAGCCTGATTACAGACTTTCCCGGTTTGGCCAGGACCACCCTCGGGCAGGGTTGAAATCGGTCTCTCCGACCGGCTCAGGCCACCGGTCGGAGCCGCTCAAAAAAGCCGGTTCAGGCCGTCGTAGGCGGCTACCCGGTAGGCTTCGGCCATGGTCGGGTAGTTGAACGTGGTGTTGACGAAGTACTTCAGGTTGTTCAGCTCGCCCGGCTGGTTCATCACCGCCTGGCCGATGTGGACGATTTCCGAAGCCTGGTAACCGAAGCAGTGCACGCCCAGCACTTCCAGCGTTTCGCGGTGGAACAGGATCTTCAGCATGCCTTGCGGCTCGCCGGCAATTTGCGCGCGGGCCATGCTCTTGAAGAAGGCCTTGCCCACTTCGTACGGCACCTTGGCCTGGGTCAGCTCCTGCTCGTTCTTGCCGATCGAGCTGATCTCGGGAATGGTGTAGATGCCGGTCGGCACATCGTTGACGAAACGCCAGCTGCCGTTGTCGACGATGCTGCCCGCTGCGGAGCGGCCCTGGTCGTGGGCAGCGCTGGCCAGGCTTGGCCAGCCGATCACATCACCGGCGCCGTAGATGTTCGGCACGCTGGTGCGGTAAGCCTCGTCAACCTCGATCTGGCCGCGGCTGTTGACCTTGATGCCGATGTTCTCCAGGCCCAGCTTGTCGGTGTTGCCGGTACGGCCGTTGCACCACAGCAAGGCGTCGGCCTTGATCTTCTTGCCCGACTTCAGGTGCAGGATCACCCCGTTGTCCAGGCCTTCGACGCGCTCATAGTCTTCGTTGTGGCGCACGGTGATGTTGTTGTTGCTGAAGTGGTAGCTTAGCGCCTGGGAAATTTCCGAGTCGAGGAAGCTGAGCAGCTGGCCACGGTTGTCTACCAGCTCGACCAGCACACCCAGGCCGCTGAAGATCGAGGCGTATTCGCAACCGATCACGCCGGCACCGTACACGATCAGCTTGCGCGGGGTGTGACTGAGGCTGAGGATGGTGTCGCTGTCGTAGACCCGTGGGTGGTTGAAGTCGATGTCGGCCGGGCGGTACGGGCGCGAGCCGGTGGCGATGATGATGTGCTTGGCATTGAGCTTTTCCACCACCCCGTTCGGGCAGACCACTTCGATGGTCTGCTCGTCGGCGAAGCTGCCGGTGCCGACGAACACATCGACCCGGTTGCGGGCGTAATAGCCGGTACGCGAGGCCACCTGCTTGGCGATCACCTTCTCGGCGCTTTTCAGCACATCCGGGAACGAGAACCAGCGCGGCTCACCGATGGCACGGAACATCGGGTTGGTGTTGAACTGCATGATCTGCCGCACCGAGTGACGCAGTGCCTTGGACGGGATGGTGCCCAGGTGGGTGCAGTTGCCCCCGACCTGACGACGGCTATCGACCATCGCCACCTTGCGCCCTGCTTTGGCGGCGTTCATTGCCGCACCTTCTCCGGCCGGGCCGGAACCCAGCACCACTACGTCGTAGTTGTAGACAGCCATGCGTACTCCTTCAGAACTGGCCCGCAAGCCACGGTCGCTCGCGGGGCGCGATCATGCCGCCGGGGCGTCATGAGAAAATTCGGGTGCAGTCTAATCAAGCGTGAACGCCGCGCACATTAACCCTTGGTCGCGTCGTAGGCCAATTTTGCCCGCACTACATATGTCACCCATTCCCTGGCGGCGATCATCCCTGCTTGCGCTTTCATTCGCCTTTCACTGCCCGTTCGAACGCGGGCGTAGCTCGGGAGACGAAACCACCCTCGACCCGAGTCACCAACACCGCGGCCAGGCCATGCGCCACGGCAAAATCCCAGCCACGTTGCGGGCCGAGCACCAACAGCAGCGTCGAATAGCCGTCGGCGCGCAGCGCCGAGGCGTCGAGCACGGTGACCGCAGCCAGGTCGTGCTGCACCGGGCGCCCGAGGCGGGCATCGAAGGTGTGCGAATAGCGCCGGCCATTCTCCTCGAAATAGTGCCGATAGTCACCCGAGGTCGATACCGAAAGGCCCTGCACCGGAATGACCTGGCGGGCGATTTGACGGTCTTCGCGGGGCAGCTCCAGGGCGATGCGCCAAGGGCTGCCGTCGGGCTTGCGGCCGACCGCCTTGAGCTCGCCGGTCGCTTCGGCGATGAAGCTGGCCACACCCATGGCCTGCAGGCGCGCGGCGATCAGGTCGACCGCATGGCCAGCGGCGATGCTGTTAAAGTCCAGCTGTACCGGGGCGTCTTTGCACAGGGCTTGGCCCTGGATGCGCAGGTGCCGGTAGCCGACTTGCTGGCGCACCTGGGCCAGGGCCTGCGGGTCGGGCACCTGCTCGTGGCGCGCCTGCGGGCCGAAACCCCACAGGTCGAGCAAGGGCTCGACGGTCAGATCGAAGGCGCCATCGCTCTGCTCGGCCAACTGCTGGCCGAGGCTGACCAGTTCGAGCATGTCGGGCGGCAAGGCCAGGCACTGGTTGGCGGGCAACTGGTTGAACTGGCTGACGGTGGAATCGCTGCGGTAGGTCGAGTAGTGCTGGTCGATGTCGTGCAGGATGGTTTCCACCGCGGCTTGCACCTGCGCCGGCGCTGGGCCGCCGGGCTCGCGCACGTACTGGATGCTGTAGCTGCTGCCCATGGTCGGGCCGCCCAGGCGCTCCAGGGTCGGGCCCTGGTTGCAGGCCGTGAGCAGCATGAGGATGAACAGCAAGGCTGTGCGCAAGGTTCGGGCTCTCGGTCACCTGCACTGGCCTCTTCGCGGGTAAACCCGCTCCCACAGGTCGAGGTGCCCGCTGTGGGAGCGGGTTCACCCGCGAAGAGGCCGGCCTAGGCAACACAGATACTGGATAAAAAAACGGGAACCCGAAGGTTCCCGTTTTCTCATTGCATTACAAGCGTATCAGTGTGGAAACGCTGGCGGGTTCACACCGGCCATCTCTTCCATCACACGGACCACCTGGCAGCTGTAACCGAATTCGTTGTCGTACCAGACGTACAACACAACGCGGTTGTCGTTGCAGATGGTCGCTTCGGCGTCAACCACACCGGCGTGGCGCGAACCGACGAAGTCGGTCGAAACCACTTCCTGCGAGCTGACGTAGTCGATCTGCTTGTGCAGCTCCGAGTGCATGGCGGTCTGGCGCAGGTACTCGTTGATCTCGTCGCGGCTGGTGGCCTTCTCGAGGTTCAGGTTGAGGATGGCCATCGACACGTTCGGCGTAGGCACGCGAATGGCGTTGCCGGTCAGCTTGCCCTTCAGCACTGGCAGTGCCTTGGCGGCAGCGGTGGCGGCGCCGGTTTCGGTGATGACCATGTTCAACGGTGCGGCACGACCACGGCGGCTGCCCTTGTGGAAGTTGTCGATCAGGTTCTGGTCGTTGGTGAACGAGTGAACGGTTTCGACATGGCCGTTGACGATGCCGTACTGGTCGTTGACCGCCTTGAGCACCGGCACGATGGCGTTGGTGGTGCAGGAAGCGGCCGAGATGATCTTGTCATCGGCACCGATGTCACCGTGGTTGATGCCGTGCACGATGTTCTTCAGCGCGCCCTTGCCAGGTGCAGTGAGGATCACGCGGGCTGCGCCCGGGCAGGCCAGGTGCTGGCCCAGGCCGTCGGCATCACGCCACACGCCGGTGTTGTCGACGATCAGCGCGTTGTCGATGCCGTACTGGGTGTAGTCGACTTCGCTCGGGCTCTTGGCGTAGATGACCTGGATCAGGTTACCGTTGGCGGTGATGGTGTTGTTGGCTTCGTCGATGGTGATGGTGCCATCGAACGGGCCGTGCACCGAGTCGCGGCGCAGCAGGCTGGCACGCTTGACCAGGTCGTTTTCGGCGCCTTTGCGCACGACGATGGCACGCAGGCGCAGGCCGTCGCCGCCACCGGTCTTCTCGATCAGGATGCGCGCCAGCAGGCGGCCGATGCGGCCGAAGCCGTACAGGACAACGTCGGTGCCCTTGCGCGCCGAAGCGTTCTGCTGGCCAACCACCTCGGCCAGTTCTTCACGGACGAACTGCTCGGCAGTGCGGCCATTGCCTTGCTGCTTGAACTTGTTGGCCAGCTTGCCCAGGTCGACCGAAGCGGCGCCCAGTTTCAGCTCGCTCATGGCCTTGAGCAGGGGGAATGTCTCGTGGACGGACAGCTCGGTTTCGTCGGCTTGACGATGACGCGCAAAGCGATGCGCCTTGAGAATCGAGATAACCGAACGGTTGATCAGGCTACGGCCATAAATCGAGCTCACCACGTTGTTGTTGCGGTAGAGCTGACCGATAAGCGGGATCATCGCTTCAGCCAGGGCTTCACGATCGATCCACTCACCAAGACACTGGTCGGGCTTCTGAGTCACGGGAACCTTCCACATGTAGGGACAGAAAAAAGGGGCTACATTATGACGCCCCAGCGCGTTACGGGCAATGAGCGCCTGTCGCGGCGACGCAAGCCAGCGTTCATGCCCTTTCGAGCCTGACAGCCGGCACCGTCACCGGTACAATCGACCTCTTTGCCGCAACGCTTGGAGTGCAATCTCCCGTGTCAGTTCTGCGCCTACCGCAAATGTCGGCCACGGCCGGCAAACAAACCTGGGGTAATCTACCCGGTGCCGCCCTCAGCCTGGCCATCGCCGAAGCCGCCAGCAGCGCGGGCCGCTTCACTTTGCTGCTGACTGCCGACAGCCAGGCTGCCGATCGTCTGGAACAGGAACTTCGCTTCTTTGCCCCGGACCTGCCGGTGCTGCCGTTCCCCGATTGGGAAACCCTGCCCTACGACCTGTTCTCGCCGCACCAGGACATCATTTCCCAGCGCATCGCCAGCCTCTACCGCCTGCCGGAGCTGAGCCACGGCATCCTCGTGGTGCCGGTGACCACCGCCCTGCACCGCCTGGCGCCGACCCGCTTCCTGCTGGGCAGCAGCCTGGTCCTGGATGTGGGCCAGAAAATCGATGTGGAGCAGATGCGCACGCGCCTGGAGGCCACCGGCTATCGCTGCGTCGACACCGTCTACGAGCATGGCGAGTTCGCCGTGCGCGGCGCGTTGCTCGACCTGTTCCCGATGGGCAGCAAGCTGCCCTACCGCATCGACCTGTTCGATGACGAGATCGAGACACTGCGCACCTTCGACCCCGAGACCCAGCGCTCGATCGACAAGGTCGACTCGGTGCGCCTGCTGCCGGCGCGCGAGTTCCCGATGCAGAAAGACGAAGTGACGCGCTTCAAGGCGCGCTTTCGCGAGCGCTTCGACGTCGACTTCCGCCGCAGCGCGATTTTCCAGGACCTGGCCAGCGGTATCATCCCGGCCGGCATCGAGTACTACCTGCCGCTGTTCTTCGAAGAAACCTCGACCCTGTTCGACTACCTGCCGGCGGACACCCAGGTGTTCTCGCTGCCTGGTGTGGAACAGGCGGCCGAGCACTTCTGGAACGATGTGCGCGGGCGCTATGAAGACCGCCGTGGCGACCTGAGCCGGCCACTGCTGCCGCCGACCGAGCTGTTCCTGCCGGTGGAAGACTGCTTCGCCCGGCTCAAGCAATGGCCGCGGGTGGTGGTCAGCGCCGATGACCTCGACCCGGGCGTGGGCCGCGAGCGCTTCCCGGCGCGCGCCCTGCCCAACCTGGCGATCGAGGCCAAGGCCAGCCAGCCGCTGGCGGAGCTGGCCGGCTTCCTCGACCAGTTCCCCGGTCGCGTGCTGTTCACCGCCGAATCGGCCGGCCGCCGCGAAGTGCTGCTGGAGCTGCTCGAGCGCCTGAAACTGCGCCCCAACACCGTCGATGGCTGGGCCGACTTCATCACCGGCAGCGAGCGCCTGGCGATCACCATCGCGCCGCTGGACGATGGCCTGCTGCTGGACGACCCGGCCATCGCCCTGGTCGCCGAAAGCCCGCTGTTCGGCCAGCGGGTGATGCAGCGCCGGCGCCGCGACAAGCGTGGCGAAACCGCCAACGACGCGGTGATCAAGAACCTCACCGAACTGCGCGAAGGCGCGCCGGTGGTGCACATCGACCACGGTGTCGGCCGCTACCTGGGCCTGGCGACCCTGGAAATCGACGGCCAGGCCGCCGAGTTCCTGACCCTGGAGTACGCCGAAGGGGCCAAGCTGTACGTGCCGGTGGCCAACCTGCACCTGATCGCCCGCTACACCGGCAGCGACGATGCCCTGGCCCCGCTGCACCGGCTGGGCTCGGAGGCCTGGCAGAAGGCCAAGCGCAAGGCCGCCGAACAGGTGCGCGACGTGGCTGCCGAGCTGCTCGACATCTATGCCCGCCGCGCCGCGCGCAAGGGCTATGCCTTCGCCGATCCGTCCGCCGATTACGCCACCTTCAGCGCCGGCTTCCCGTTCGAGGAAACCCCCGACCAGCAAGCCGCCATCGAAGCCGTGCGCGCCGACATGCTGGCGCCCAAGCCGATGGACCGCCTGGTGTGCGGCGACGTCGGCTTCGGCAAGACCGAAGTGGCCATGCGTGCAGCGTTCATCGCCGTGCACAGCGGCCGCCAGGTCGCCGTGCTGGTACCGACCACCCTGCTCGCCCAGCAGCACTACAACAGCTTCCGCGACCGCTTCGCCGACTGGCCGGTGACCGTGGAGGTGATGAGCCGCTTCAAGTCGGCCAAGGAAGTGGCCGCCGCCGCCGCCGACCTCGCCGAAGGCAAGATCGACATCCTCATCGGCACCCACAAGCTGCTGCAGGACGACGTCCGCTTCAAGGACCTGGGCCTGGCCATCATCGACGAAGAACACCGCTTTGGCGTGCGCCAGAAGGAACAGCTGAAGGCGCTGCGCAGCGAGGTGGACATCCTCACCCTCACCGCGACGCCGATCCCGCGTACGCTGAACATGGCAGTGGCGGGCATGCGCGACCTGTCGATCATCGCCACGCCGCCGGCGCGCCGCCTGTCGGTGCGCACCTTCGTCATGGAGCAGAACAAGAGCACGGTCAAGGAAGCCCTGCTGCGCGAGCTGCTGCGCGGCGGCCAGGTGTACTACCTGCACAACGATGTGAAAACCATCGAAAAATGCGCCGCCGACCTCGCCGAACTGGTGCCCGAAGCACGCATCGGCATCGGTCACGGGCAAATGCGCGAGCGCGAGCTGGAACAGGTGATGAGCGACTTCTACCACAAGCGCTTCAACGTGCTGGTGGCTTCGACCATCATCGAAACCGGCATCGACGTGCCCAGCGCCAACACCATCGTCATCGAACGCGCCGACAAGTTCGGCCTGGCCCAGCTGCACCAGCTGCGCGGCCGGGTCGGTCGCAGCCACCACCAGGCCTATGCCTACCTGCTGACGCCCACCCGGCAAAAGGTCAGCGCCGACGCCGAAAAGCGCCTGGAGGCGATCGCCAACACCCAGGACCTCGGCGCCGGCTTCGTGCTGGCCACCAACGACCTGGAAATCCGCGGTGCCGGCGAGCTGTTGGGCGAAGGCCAGAGCGGGCAGATCCAGGCAGTGGGCTTCACCCTGTACATGGAAATGCTCGAACGTGCGGTGAAGGCGATCCGCAAGGGCACCCAGCCCAACCTTGAACAGCCGCTGGGCGGCGGCCCGGAGATCAACCTGCGCCTGCCGGCCCTGATCCCCGAGGACTACCTGCCCGACGTGCACGCGCGGCTGATCCTGTACAAGCGCATTGCCTCGGCCGCCGACGACGAAGGCTTGAAGGACTTGCAGGTGGAGATGATCGACCGCTTCGGCCTGCTGCCGGAACCGACCAAGAACCTGATGCGCCTGACCTCGCTCAAGCTGCACGCAGAAAAGCTCGGCATCAAGAAAGTCGATGCCGGCCCCAACGGCGGCAAGCTCGAGTTCGAGGCCGAGACCCCGGTCGACCCGCTGACGCTGATAAAGCTGATTCAGGGCCAGCCGAAACGCTACAAGTTCGAAGGCGCCACCCAGTTCCGCTTCCTGGTGCCGATGGAACGCCCTGACGAACGCTTCAATACCCTGGAGGCGCTGTTCGAGCGCCTGACCCCACAGCCTGCCTAAGGAAGACCCATGCGTGCCATCCGTTGCCTGACCCTGCTGCTGGCGCTGTTCGCCCCGGCTGCCTTCGCCGAAGGCCTGTATCAGGTAGAAATGATTCTGGTGCGGCAGAACAGCGTGCCCGCCTTCACCAGCCCGTTCGCCCCCGAAGACTGGAGCGCCGGCGCCCCGCGCCTGGCAAAAGACGCCGAGCGGCGCCTGGCGCTGGAGGACGAAGCCACCCGCCTGCAAGCCACCGCCGACTACACCGTGCTGATGCACAAGGCCTGGCAGCAGCAGGTCGGCAGCGAACCCAGCCGCATCGCCCTGGGCGAAGGCAGCGAGCAGTTCGGCCACTTCCCGATCGAAGGCAACCTGAGCATTGCCGAAGGCCGCTTCATCGCGGTCGAGGCCAACTTCTGGGTCAACCAGCTGGACGGCAACGGCAGCGTGCTGCAAAGCGAGCAGTTCAAGCAGAGCAACAGCAACGTCAAGGGTGGCCAGCTGACTTTCCTCGATGGCGGCCACCTGGCCGTGCTGTTGAAGGTGACGCCACCGGGCACGCCGAAGATGCCGGTGATGGACCCGGAGATGATGGAGCAGTGATGTGAGCGAGAGCGATGCACAGTTCTTTGTGCGAGCGCACAACGGCTGGAACCTGGCGTTTGATCGCAAGACGCTGCGGCGCGGTCAGGATTATGCCGATGAGGACAGATGCGAGATCGTGTCGATCCTGGACATGACGATCCGCGCTCAATGCATAGGCTCGAGTGGCCGCACCTACTACCAGCGCATCACACTGGACATGACGGAAGATGGCCTGGAATGCGAGGGCACTTGCTCGTGCCCGGTAGGTGAGAACTGCAAGCATTGCGCCGCCGCTCTTTACCTGTTGGCACAGGGACCGGACTGCCCTGAAGGCATGCAAGAACCTTCGCATCCCTCCCCCGAAACCGCACAGCAGTCGCTGGACCTGCCCCCTGAGCTCGCCCATTGGGTCGAGGCACTGGAGGTGACGACAGAGCCTGCAGAGCCAGCCAAACGCAAAGGCCCCTCGCTCTACTATCTGCTCAGCAACGAGCATGGCCGGTGCATGCTCAGCGTTTTCAAAGGCACCCGGCAAGCTGATGGCCAGCTGAACCTGGGGCGCCCCAGCTCGCTGCCTGAACTGCTCTACTACACACCACGCTATGTAACGGATGAAGACCTGCGCATCCTGAGGTTGGTTGACGCCCTCGGCAAAGATTACAGCCTGCCGATTGCCAGGCTGGAGGGTAAAAAAGGCGCCGAGCTGTACGAGTTCGCACTGGCTAGCGGACGCTTGCTGCTGGGCCACCAAACGCTGTTATCCCCCGGGCCGGCACTCCATGCCGAATTCCGCTGGGTGAGGCTCGACAACGGTAGTTATCGTGGCGCCTGGCAGCACGATGACAAAGTGCTTGATATGGCACTGCCGCTGGACCCTCTCTACTACATCGATACCCGGGCCGGGCTAACCGGCAAGCTCCTGCACGACCTCGACCCCTTCGTGGCCAGCCAGCTGGCCAGCGCACCTACGGTGCCGGAGCATCTGGTCATCCCGCTCAGCCACCGGCTGAACGCGCTGAACCGCCAGGTGCCGACGCCCACAAGTGTGCGCAGTGAAGTGATCGAGCATATTCATCCCAGGCCCCAGCTGACGCTTGGCAGCCTCGAATTCAGCGCCTACATGCCCAAGACCGGCCGCATGCAACGGCAGATGCAACACCGCGCCGCCTTGGCGTTCGACTACGACGGCCTGCGCGCCATAGGCAACGACGAGAAGCCGCTGACCCGCCTGGTAGGTGACACCAGCCAGCGCATCCGCCGCCAGCCCCAGGCCGAACAGGCGCTGCGCAAGGCCCTGCGCGATCTTGGCTTCAAGCCCGCCACCCGGCAAAGCAAGGCCCTGCCCGACAGTGCCGGCGAGATGTACCAGCTGCCCGACGACGAAGCCTGGCTGCGCTTTGCCCGCGAAGGCCTGCCGCGCCTGCGCGAAGCCGGCTGGCACATCGATATCCACCGCGATTTCGCCTTCAACCTGCAGGAGGTGGACGACTGGTACGCCAGCATCGACGAAGCCCCAGGCCATGAGTGGTTCGACCTGGAGCTGGGCATCGTGGTCGACGGCCAGCGCCACAGCCTGCTGCCGATCGTGCTGCAACTGTTGCGCAGCAGCCCGGAGCTGTTGCGCCCCAGCGAACTGGCCCGGCGCAGTGACGACGAGCACCTGCTGATCGACCTCAACCGCGGTCGCCTGGATGCCCCGGCCTTGCGCGTCGCCCTGCCCTATGGCCGCATCAAGGCGGTGATGGGCACCCTGGGCGAGCTGTACCTGCACGAGCAGAGCGCCGGCCCATCGCTACGCCTGGACCGCGCCGACGCCGCGCGCCTGAACGAAATCGAAGGCCTGCCGCTGCACTGGGAAGGCGGCGAGCATGTGCGCGAACTCGGCCGCCGCCTGCGCGATGCCCGCGACCTGCAGGTGGCGCCGCCGACTGGCCTGCAGGCCAGCCTGCGCCCCTATCAACAGCAAGGCCTGAACTGGCTGCAGGCGCTACGCGAGATAGGCACCGGCGGCATCCTTGGCGATGACATGGGCCTGGGCAAGACCCTGCAGGCCCTGGCGCACCTGTTGCTGGAAAAGCAGGCCGGGCGCCTGAACGCACCGGCACTGGCAGTGATGCCGACCAGCCTGATCCCCAACTGGCTCGACGAAGCGCAGCGTTTCGCGCCCGGCTTGCGGGTGCTGGCCCTGCACGGGCCGGGGCGCAGCAAGTATTTCGCCACGCTGCAGGAATACGACCTGGTGCTGACCACCTATGCCCTGCTGCCCCGCGACCTCGAGCAACTGCGCGCCCAGGCCTGGCACCTGCTGGTGCTGGACGAGGCACAGAACATCAAGAGCAGCACCAGCAAGGCCGCCCTCGCCGCTTGCCAGTTGCAGGCCAACCAGCGCCTGTGCCTGACCGGCACGCCAATGGAAAACAACCTGGGCGAACTGTGGTCGATCTTCCACTTCCTGATGCCCGGCTGGCTGGGTGACCTGAAGCGCTTCAACCAGGACTACCGCACACCGATCGAGCGCCATGGCGACGGCGAGCGCATGACCCACCTGGCCAGCCGCATCCGCCCGTTCCTGTTGCGCCGCACCAAGGAGCAGGTGGCCACCGAGCTGCCAGCCAAGACCGAGATGGTGCACTGGGTCGAGCTCAGCGATGCCCAACGCGACACCTACGAAGCCGTGCGGGTGGCCATGGACCAGAAGGTCCGCGAGGAAATCGCCCGCAATGGCGCGGCGCGCAGCCAGATCGTCATCCTCGACGCGCTGCTCAAGCTGCGCCAGGTGTGCTGCGACCTGCGCCTGGTCAAAGGGGTCGAGAGCAAAGGCAGCCAGGCCGACAAGGGCAAGCTGGGTGCGCTGCTGGAAATGCTCGACGAACTGCTCAGCGAAGGCCGCCGGGTGTTGTTGTTCTCGCAATTCACCTCGATGCTGGCGCTGATCGAGCAGGAGCTGCAGAAGCGCAAGATCCGCTACAGCCTGCTGACCGGCGACACGCGTGATCGGCGCACGCCGGTGCGGCAGTTCCAGCAGGGTGACAGCGAAGTGTTCCTGATCAGCCTCAAGGCCGGTGGCGTGGGCCTGAACCTGACAGCGGCGGACACGGTGATCCACTTCGACCCCTGGTGGAACCCGGCCAGCGAGAACCAGGCCACCGACCGCGCCTACCGCATTGGCCAGGACAAGCCGGTGTTCGTGTTCAAGCTGATAACCCGCGGGACGGTGGAAGAGAAAATCCAGCTGTTGCAGCAGGAGAAGGCAGCCTTGGCGGCGAGCCTGCTGGATGGCGGGCAGGCCGGGCAGTGGCGGCTCGGGGATGAGGAAATCGAGGCGCTGTTCGCGCCATTGCCCGGCAAGCGCGGGCGGTAAACCAGAAATCTCTGCCGCCTATACCGGCCCTTTCGCGGGTAAACCCGCTCCCACAGGGTTTGGTGGCGCTTTTGGAGCTGGTGTTTCCCTGTGCTGGCCTCTTCGCGGGCTTGCCCGCTCCCACAGGCATAGCACCACCCTTGAGAGCACTGATATTCCTGTGGGAGCGGGTTCACCCGCGAAGAAGCCAGCGCGGTCAATCGACCAGCTGCGCGTCCTTCAACGCCCCCAACGCCTCCAGCCACCGCGGCTGCTGGCGATAATCGGTGCGCGCGAAACCTTGCCCACGCATCCGCGCGATGCGTGGCGACGGCTTGACCTTCATGCGCTGCGCCGCACTCAGCGCCAGCTCAGCCGCCGCCCGGTCGTTGCACACCAGGCCCATGTCACAGCCAGCGCTCAACGCCGCCTCGATCCGGCTGGCGGCATCGCCGACCACATGCGCACCGGCCATCGACAGGTCATCGCTGAAGATCACCCCGTCAAAGCCCAGCTCGCCACGCAGGATGTCTTGCAGCCAGCGCCGCGAGAAGCCGGCCGGCTGATTGTCGACCTGCGGGTAGATGACATGCGCCGGCATCACCGCCGCCAGTTGCCCGCTCAGGCGGGTGAACGGCACCAGGTCGGCCTGGCGCAGTTGCTCGAGACTGCGCTCGTCGGTCGGGATCGCCACATGCGAGTCTGCTTCGGCCCAGCCATGCCCCGGGAAATGCTTGCCACACGCCGCCATCCCCGCCGCGTTCATGCCACGGATGAACGCCCCGGCCAGTTGCGTGGCGCGCAGCGGGTCACCTTCGAAGGCTCGGCTGCCGACCACGGCGCTGCGCTGGTGGTCGAGGTCGAGCACCGGAGCAAAGCTGAGGTCCAGGCCAACCGCCAGCACCTCGGTGGCCATCAGCCAGCCGCACTGCTCGGCCAGGTACTCGGCATTGTCGTTGTCGGCCAGCGCACGCATGGCCGGCAGGCGCACGAAACCCTGGCGCAGGCGCTGCACGCGGCCACCCTCCTGGTCCACCGCCAGGATCAGGTCGGGGCGGATGGCGCGGATCGACGCGCACAACTCACGCACCTGGCGCGGGCTGTCGATGTTGCGGGCAAAGATGATCAGGCCGGCCACTTCGGGCTGACGCAGCAGTTGCCGATCTTCGGCGGTCAGCCATTTACCGGCGATATCCACCATCAGGGAGCCTTGCAGGCTGACGGTCATGGGTAATCCTTCATTGAAGACTGAGAGAAGCCCACTGGGGGCACGCGGCCTGCTCGATACGCACCGGACAATGGGCCGGTACCCGCTCGAACAGGCTGAGCAAATCGGTGTTGCGCAGGCGTATGCAGCCATGGGACAGCGCTACGCCCATGGGTTCCGTGTCCGGGGTGCCATGCAGGTAGATATAGCGGCGGAAGCTGTCGACCGCGCCCAGGCGGTTGATACCCGGCTCGCAACCACTGAGCCAGAGAATGCGGGTCAGGACCCAGTCGCGCCCGGGATGTTGCGCGTGCAACTGCGCCGACCATACCTCGCCGGTCCAGCGCCGCCCGGCCAATACCGCGTTCAGCGGCAGGCCCGCGCCGATCTTCGCCCGCACCTGGTGCAGGCCACGCGGCGTGCAGCCGGAGCCGTTGCGCTCGCCGGCACCGTTGCGCGCCGTGGACACCGGCAGGCGCACACGCAGCTGCCCACGGGCGAAGCCGTACAGGCACTGATCGGCAAGAGAAATGTGCAGGAGGTCGAGATCGGGCATGGGCGCTAGCTTAGCCGAAGCGCCCCGCCCCGCCCAGCCTTCAGGCCTTGGCGGTGGTCGCGCTGGTGCCGCTCTTGCTGCGCGGGCGCAGTTGCGCGCTGGCCATGGCATGGTCGGTGACGCCGCTGTCGGCGCGCATGCCGGCGGCGAGGAACGGCACCATCAGGCGCATCACCTGTTCGATCGAGGTGTTGATGCCGAAGTCGGTTTCGGCAATCGCCCGCAGGGCCTTGATACCGGACATGCTGAACGCTGCGGCGCCGAGCATGAAGTGCACCCGCCAGAACAGCTCCAGCGGCGGAATACGGGGCGCCGCCTCGTTGACCAGCAGCATGTAGCGGCGGAACACCTTGCCGTACATGTCCTCCAGGTAACGCCGCAGGTGGCCCTGGCTCTGGCTGAAGGCCAGACCCAGCAGGCGCATGAAGATCGACAGGTCGTTGTTGCTGCGCGGCTGCACCGCCAGGGCCTGCTCCACCAGCATTTCCAGCAGCTCTTCGAGGCTGGGCTTGTGCTCCGGCCTGGCCTGGCGCCGCTCCAGTTCACGTTCCAGGCTGGCGCAGAACGGCCCGAGGAAGCGCGAGAACACCGCCTGGATCAGGGCCTTCTTGGAGCCGAAGTGATAGTTGACCGCTGCCAGGTTGACCCCGGCCTTGCTGGTAATCAGACGCAACGAGGTTTCGGCGAACCCCCTTTCCGCGAACAGCTGCTCGGCAGCATCGAGAATGCGTTCAACGGTTTCCGATTGGGCCATGACTACTCCGACTACTCCGCCAGACAAACAGGTGTTTGAAACATACGTTTCAGCCCTGCTTCTGTCAAGGCTCGGTGACTGGTCGGTCGCCATTTAAAAGCCCCCGGCGGCCAGCTGCAAGCGCCTTTCCTGCTGTTTATCGAAGGTTTTGGCTTGCAGCGCATCCAGTACTGTATATAATCCCAGTCACTGTACAAAAAGACAGAGCGCTCCCCATGTTGAAACTGACGCCACGCCAAGCCGAAATTCTCGCGTTCATCAAGCGCTGCCTGGAAGACAACGGCTTTCCGCCAACGCGCGCCGAAATCGCTCAGGAGCTGGGCTTCAAGTCGCCCAATGCCGCCGAGGAGCACCTCAAGGCCCTTGCCCGCAAGGGTGCGATCGAGATGACCCCGGGCGCCTCCCGCGGCATTCGCATCCCCGGCCTGGAAGCCAAGGCCGAAGAAAGCGGCCTGCCGATCATCGGCCGGGTTGCCGCCGGTGCGCCGATCCTCGCCGAACAGCACATCGAGCAATCCTGCAACATCAGCCCCGACTTCTTCCACCCCCAGGCCGACTACCTGCTGCGCGTGCACGGCATGAGCATGAAGGACGTCGGCATCTTCGACGGCGACCTGCTGGCGGTTCATACCTGCCGCGAAGCCCGCAACGGCCAGATCGTCGTGGCGCGTATCGGCGACGAAGTCACGGTCAAGCGCTTCAAGCGTGAAGGCAGCAAGGTCTGGCTGCTTGCCGAAAACCCCGAATTCGCCCCTATCGAAGTCGACCTGAAAGAACAGGAGCTGGTGATCGAGGGCTTGAGCGTCGGCGTCATTCGCCGCTGATCCAGGAGGCGTCATGCAGCAGTTCATTCACGCACCCGAGCAAGCCCAGTTGCCATTGTTCGAAGCATTCCTCGCACAGCCCGTACTGCCTGGCCTGAAAGCCAGCGAAGTGGCGCGCAAGAGCAGCCAGCCCGAGCTGTTCAGCGAACTGTCCTTGCGCGGAGCCGCCGGGCACTGCCAAAGCCTGCTGGCGCCGGTACTGCGCGAACTGAGCGAAGAGGACGAGACCCGCTGGCTGACCCTGATCGCCCCGCCGTCCAGCCTGACCCAGGCCTGGCTGCGCGACGCCGGGCTCAACCGTGAACGTATCCTGCTGCTGCAACCTCGCGGCAATCAAAGCCCGCTGCAACTGGCCTGCGAAGCCTTGCGCCTGGGCCGCAGCCACACCGTGGTCAGCTGGCTGGGCAACGTCAACGCCACTGCACGCCAGCAATTGCTGCGCGCTGCCAGTGCCGGAAACGCACAAAGCCTGAACATCCGCCTCGGCTAATGTTCAGGCTTTGCCTGTAAAACTGCATGAAACCTGATGCCTGCTGCACGCTCAGTGCAGCACGCGCGGCCCTTCATCACGCTCAAGCTCACCATCCATCAGACGACCGGCCATCTGCACGCCCACGCTGAGCATGGCCTTGGCCACTTCCACATGCTGACCCTGCAGGAACACCTTGGCGTCTTCCGAAAAATCCAGGGTTACCAGAGAGCCCTCATCCTCGGCGCGACGCAGTTCGATGCGGCCATCGGGCAACTCGACAATTTCCAGAAACGACGTAGACATAAATGGCAGTTCTCCGCGAAAGGCCAGTATTGTACCAGCCGCAGCGGCTATCAGCACTCACTCAACGCGTCGCGGAAACGTCTCACCAAGCCTTTGAGGTTGCTGCGCCAGCTTTCCAGCTCGGCACGCGACAGTGCCGGATGCTCCGGTTCATCAAGGTTGACTGCCTGGATCAGGGGCTGGGTGACGTCGGTTTTCGGTGTTTTTTTCGCGACCGGTGGTCGGAACAAATCGGCATAAGCACCAAGCATTTGCGCCAGCCAGGTTTCGCGCTGGCGGGCCAGTTCCAGCAGCTCGGCCACTTCCGGAATGGCGATACCGTTAAGGGCGTCATCGGCCAGGGCTTGCTCGACCGTGGCCACCGCTGGCAGGCGGTAGAAGCCACCGATTTCATGGCACAGGCCCAACAGTGCGCCATACAGGTGGAACAGCGCCGACTCGCGTTCAGCCTGCACCAGGCCCTGGGCGTTCATGGCCTGGCTTTGCTCAGCCTTGGCCATGGATTCCAGGGCGAGGCCGGCGAAGAACAGTTTCTGGTTGGTGCGGGTGTAGAGTTCCTGGGCCATTTCAGTGCCCTCCCATGAGGCTGCTAGGCGGATAGCTGCATCATAAATGATTGGGGCCGCTTTGCGCCCCTTCGCGGGCTCGCCCGCTCCCACAGAGATTGCATCAAGCCTGAGGCCTGCGCCGTACCCGTGGGAGCGGGCAAGCCCGCGAAGGGGCGCGAAGCGGCCCCCAATTACAGCACTGAAGAATCAGCGCTTGTCTTCAACCTTCCACGCACCACCGTCGTAGAACGCCTTCCACCCCGTCGGCTTGCCATCGACCTCGGATTGCACGTACTGCTCCTTGGTCTTGCGGCTGTAGCGGATCACCGCAGGGCGGCCGTCCGGGTCTTTCTGTGGCGCATCGCACAGGAAGTGGTACTTCGGGTCGATCTCGTGCTTGTGCGGCACGATCTCCAACACCAGCGGCGCACGGGTCTCGCGGTTTTTCGGGAACTGGCTGGCAGCCAGGAACAGCCCGGAAGCGCCATCACGCAGCACGTAGGTGTCGTCGACCTTTTCGCACTTGAGCTCGGGCATGTCCACCTTGTCCATCTTCGGTGGTGCCGCCTCGCCGCTCTTGAGCAGCTTGCGGGTGTTCTTGCAGGCCGGGTTGGTGCAACCGAAGAACTTGCCGAAACGGCCCGTCTTCAACTGCATTTCGCTGCCGCACTTGTCGCATTCCAGGCTCGGCCCTTCATAACCCTTGATGCGGTAGTTGCCTTCCTCGATTTCGTAGCCGGCGCAATCCGGGTTGTTACCGCAGATGTGCAGCTTGTGCTTCTCGTCCAGCAGGTAGGCGTCCATCGCCGTGGCGCAGATCGGGCAGCGGTGCTTGCCCAGCAGCACGCGGGATTCCGATTCGCCTTCGTCGTCCGCCGCGATCTCGTCACCCGGCACCAGGTTGACGGTGGCCTTGCAGCGCTCTTTCGGTGGCAGGCTGTAGCCCGAGCAACCGAGGAACACACCAGTCGAAGCGGTGCGGATCATCATTGGCCGGCCACATTCCTTGCACGGAATGTTGGTCATGGTCGGCTGGTTGGCGCGCATGCCGTCTTCGCTGGACTCGGCGGTCTGCAGCTTCTTGCTGAAGTCGCCGTAGAACTCGTCGAGCACGTTCTTCCAGTCACGCTCGCCCTGGGCCACATCGTCGAGGTTCTCTTCCATGTCGGCGGTAAAGCCGTAGTCCATCAGGTTGGAGAAGCTCTCGGACAGGCGCTCGGTGACGATGTCGCCCATTTTCTCGGAGTAGAAGCGGCGGTTGTGCAGGGTTACGTAGCCACGGTCCTGGATGGTCGAAATGATCGCCGCGTAGGTCGACGGGCGGCCGATGCCGCGCTTTTCCATTTCCTTGACCAGGCTGGCTTCGGTGAAGCGCGCCGGTGGCTTGGTGAAGTGCTGGCTCGGGTCGATCTGGATCAGCTTCAGCGCTTCGCCCTGGACCATCTCCGGCAGCACATCGTCTTCACCTGGCTTGCTCTGCTGGGGCAGTACACGGGTATAACCGTCGAACTTGAGGATACGGCCCTTGGCACGCAGCTCGAAGTCGCCTGCGGCCACCGTGACGCTGGTGGACAGGTACTGCGCCGGCGGCATCTGGCAGGCCAGGAACTGGCGCCAGATCAGCTCGTACAGGCGCTCGGCGTCGCGCTCCATGCCACTGAGCTTGCTCGGGTGGGTGTTCACATCGGAAGGACGAATCGCTTCGTGCGCTTCCTGGGCGCCTTCCTTGCTGCCGTACACCAGCGGTGCTTCCGGCAGGTACTGCTTGCCGAACTCGCGCTCGATGTAGCTGCGCGCCATGTCCAGGGCGTCGGCCGACAGGTTGGTCGAGTCGGTACGCATGTAGGTGATGTAGCCGGCTTCATACAAGCGCTGGGCCATCATCATGGTTTTCTTCACGCCGAAGCCCAGGCGGTTACTGGCCGCCTGCTGCAGGGTGGAAGTAATGAACGGTGCCGACGGCTTGCTGCTGGTCGGGCGGTCTTCGCGCTTGACCACGCTGTAACTGGAAGCCTTGAGCTTGTCCAGCGCGGCCATGGCCTGGGCTTCGTTCAGCGGCTTGAAGGCCTCGCCCTTCTCGCGCGCTACCTCGAAACGCACCTTGGCGTTCTTGGCAGTGCCGAGGTCGGCATGGATTTCCCAGTATTCTTCCGGGTTGAACGCGCGGATTTCGCGCTCGCGCTCCACCACCAGCTTCACCGCCACCGACTGCACACGGCCGGCGGACAGGCCACGGGCGATCTTGGCCCACAGCAGCGGCGAGACCATGTAGCCGACCACGCGGTCGAGGAAACGCCGCGCCTGCTGGGCGTTGACCCGGTCGATATCCAGCTCGCCCGGCTGCGAGAAGGCATCCTGGATGGCCTTCTTGGTAATTTCGTTGAACACCACGCGCTTGTAGCGGGTGTCGTCGCCGCCGATGGCTTCGCGCAGGTGCCAGGCAATGGCCTCCCCTTCGCGGTCCAAGTCGGTTGCGAGATAGATGGTGTCGGCGTCCTTGGCCAGGCGGCGCAGCTCTTCGATCACCTTTTCCTTGCCAGGCAGGATCTCGTACTTGGCCTTCCAGCCATGGTCGGGATCGACGCCCATGCGTGCGACCAGCTGGCGGCGCGCCTTTTCTTTCGGCGAAAGCGCCGGTGCCTCACCCGCGGCCTTGCCACGCTTGGCGGCAGGCTCTTTGCTGGCGCTGGCCGAACCGCTGGTGGGGAGGTCTCGGATATGGCCGATACTCGACTTCACCACGTACTGGTTGCCCAGGTACTTGTTGATGGTCTTGGCCTTGGCCGGGGATTCCACAATGACCAGCGATTTGCCCATGGATCGGAGTATTCCTGAATCTGAAGATGAAAAACGCGTCAGGTGCCGCACGCGGCACCGCTATATATAGTGGCAAAAGTGTGAGGTCAAGTTCGGACTGTCACTCGGGCGCCTTGCCTGACACCCCGGGCAACCCTTCTTCGGCCTTGACCAAAGCAAAGCGTGGCACCTGCTCGCCGTCAACCTCGACGGACTCCAGGAACATCGAAAGTGGCCGTACCCAGAAGCTGTAATCACCATACAGGCATTGGTAGAACACCATCCACTCTTCGCTCTCGGAGTGCCGCGCAACACTGAAGACACGGTACTCAGGCCCTTTGTAATGCCGGTATACGCCTGGTTGTATCTGCATGTTGCCAGCCCTCCTGAAATAAACCTGAAAAAACAAAACCGGGGCACAAGGCCCCGGTCGCTGTCAGCCGATGCGATCAGACGCGTTCGAAGACAGTGGTGATACCTTGGCCGAGGCCGACGCACATGGTCGCCACCCCCAGGGTACCGCCATTTTGCTTCATGACGTTGAGCAGGGTGCCGGAAATGCGTGCCCCGGAGCAACCGAACGGGTGGCCCAAGGCAATCGCGCCGCCGTGCAGGTTAACCTTCTCATCCATCTTGTCGAGCACTTTCAAGTCTTTCAGCACTGGCAGGGCCTGTGCAGCGAAGGCTTCGTTGAGCTCGATGAAGTCGATGTCGGCCATGCTCAGGCCGGCACGCTTGAGGGCTTTCTGGGTCGATGGCACCGGGCCGTAACCCATGATCGCCGGGTCGACACCGGCAACCGCCATGGCCCGGATGACCGCCAGCGGCTGGATACCCAGGTCCATGGCACGCTGGCCGGACATGACGATCATGCACGATGCACCGTCGGTGATCTGCGACGAGGTACCGGCAGTGACGGTGCCGCCTTTCGGGTTGAACGCCGGCTTGAGCGACGCCAGGCCTTCGAGGGTGGTTTCCGGGCGAATGGTTTCGTCGAAATCGAACACCTTCAGGAAGCCGTTCTCGTCATAACCCTGCATCGGGATGATCTCGTCCTTGAACTTGCCTTCGACCGTGGCCTTGTGCGCCAGCTGGTGCGAACGCAGGCCGAACAGGTCCTGCTGCTCACGGCTGATGCCGTGCATCTTGCCGAGCATTTCCGCAGTCAGGCCCATCATCCCGGAAGCCTTGGCGGCATGCAAGGACAGGTGCGGGTTGGGGTCGACGCCGTGCATCATGCTGACGTGGCCCATGTGCTCCACGCCACCGACCACGAACACATCACCGTTGCCGGTCATGATCGCCTGGGCGGCAGTGTGCAGCGCGCTCATCGACGAGCCGCACAGGCGGCTGACGGTCTGCGCCGCCGAGGTGTGCGGGATCGGGGTCATCAGCGAGGCCATGCGGGCGATGTTCCAGCCCTGCTCGAGGGTCTGGTTGACGCAGCCCCAGATCACATCCTCGACTTCTTTCGGGTCGACCTTGTCGTTGCGTTCCAGCAGCTTGCTGATCAGGTGCGCCGACATGTCTTCGGCACGGGTATTACGGTGCATGCCACCCTTGGAGCGGCCCATCGGCGTGCGACCGAAGTCGACAATCACCACGTCTCTTGGATTCAGGCTCATATCAAATCTCTCGCTCTAGCTCGTTGACCGCTCAGTTGAAGAAGCGCTGGCCGTTCTTGGCCATTTCACGCAGCTTGGCGGTCGGGTGGTACAGCGGCCCCAGGTCAGCGTACTGATCGGCCAGGGCGACGAATTCGGCCACACCGATCGAGTCGATATAGCGCAGCGCACCACCGCGGAAAGGAGGGAAACCGATGCCATAGACCAGGCCCATGTCGGCTTCGGCGGCGGTTTCGACGATGCCGTCCTCCAGGCAGCGCACGGTCTCCAGGCACAGCGGAATCATCATCCAGTTGATGATGTCTTCGTCGCTGACTTCACGCTGTTCGAAGACGATCGGCTTGAGCACTTCCAGCACGCTGGCATCGACGACCTTCTTCGGCTTGCCGCGCTTGTCGGTTTCGTAGGCGTAGAAGCCCTTGCCGTTCTTCTGGCCCAGGCGGTTGGCCTCGTACAAGGCGTCGACTGCCGAGCGGCGCTCATCCTTCATGCGGTCCGGGAAGCCCTCGGCCATCACATCGCGGCCGTGGTGGCCGGTGTCGATGCCGACCACGTCCATCAGGTAGGCCGGGCCCATCGGCCAGCCGAACTTTTCCATGACCTTGTCGATCCGCACGAAGTCGACACCGGCGCTGACCAGCTTGGCGAAACCGCCGAAGTACGGGAACAGCACGCGGTTGACCAGGAAGCCCGGGCAGTCGTTGACCACGATCGGGTTCTTGCCCATCTTCTTGGCATAGGCCACGGTGGTGGCGACTGCCACTTCACTGGACTTCTCGCCACGGATCACTTCCACCAGCGGCATCATGTGCACCGGGTTGAAGAAGTGCATGCCGACGAAGTTTTCCGGGCGCTTGAGCGCCTTGGCCAGCAGGTTGATGGAGATGGTCGAGGTGTTGGAGGCGAGGATCGCATCGTCCTTCACCTGGCCTTCGACCTCGGCCAGCACGGCCTGCTTCACTTTCGGGTTCTCGACCACTGCCTCGACGACGATGTCGACATTGGCGAAGTCGCCATAGGACAGGGTCGGGCGAATGGCGTTGAGTGCCTCGGCCATCTTGGCCGGGGTCAGGCGGCCCTTCTCGACGCGGTTGCCGAGCAGCTTGGAGGCCTCGTTCAGGCCCAGCTGGATGGCTTCCTCGCGGATGTCCTTCATCAGGATCGGGGTGCCCTTGACCGCCGACTGGTAGGCGATGCCGCCGCCCATGATGCCGGCGCCGAGCACGGCGGCCTGCTTCACATCGTGGGCGATTTCGTCGTGGGCCTTGGCCTTGCGCTTGAGTTCCTGGTCGTTGAGGAACAAGCCGATCAGGCTTTGCGCGACCGAGGTCTTGGCCAGCTTGGCGAAGCCTGCTGCTTCCACTTCCAGGGCTTTGTCACGGCCGAAGTTGGCGGCCTTCTGGATGGTCTTGATAGCCTCGACCGGGGCCGGGTAGTTCGGGCCGGCCTGGCCGGCGACGAAGCCCTTGGCGGTCTCGAAGGCCATCATCTGTTCGATGGCGTTGAGCTTGAGCTTTTCCAGCTTGGGCTGGCGCTTGGCCTTGTAGTCCAGCTCGCCACTGATGGCGCGCTTGATCAGGTCGATGGCACCGGCCATCAGCAGTTCGGGGGCGACCACGGCATCGACGGCGCCGACTTTCAGGGCGTCTTCGGCACGGTTTTCCTTGCCGGCAGCGATCCACTCGACGGCGTTGTCCGAACCGATCAGACGCGGCAGGCGCACGGTACCACCGAAGCCCGGGTAGATACCCAGTTTGACTTCCGGCAGGCCGATCTTGGCGCTGCTGGACATGACCCGGTAGTCGGCGGCCAGGCACATTTCCAGGCCGCCACCCAGGGCGATGCCGTTGATGGCGGCAACGGTCGGCACTTCGAGGTCTTCAAAGGCGTTGAAGATGCGGTTGGCTTCCAGGTTGCCGGCGACCAGTTCGGCCTCGGGCAGCTTGAAGTTGTCGACGAACTCGGTGATGTCGGCGCCGACGATGAACACGTCCTTGCCACTGCTGACGATCACGCCTTTGACCGAGGCATCGGCCTGGATGGCATCGACGGCCTGGCGCAGCTCGTTCAGGGTCAGGCGATTGAACTTGTTGACGGACTCACCCTTGAGGTCGAACTTGAGCTCGACGATGCCACTTTCAAGAGCCTTAACCGTGATGGCTTTACCTTCGTAAATCATCAACTGATCTCCACGATATGGAAGCTGAACTGTACACGCCGATCGCTGCAGCAAAAGCAGGCCTAGCTGCCCTGCCCCAGGCACACCCGTCAGCGCGCTAGTCGGAAGTATGGCTTGGCGTCATGACAAACAAACGCTCAATTCATACGCCCGTTTGATTTGGGTGTGCACACATTCTCCGAAAAGATCGGCGTTGTCAAATGCTCGCAAGCGAGGTGAAAACGCGACTTTCCGGTCATTTTGTATCGTCCGGGTAGAAAACATGATGTCCGTGATTGCTGGCCATTCATGTCAGCGATTGACCACCGTCGTTGCGACAGCGCTGCATCTTTTTCGCTTGCGCGGCGACCTTGGCCGGCTACACTGCCAATTGCTTGAATACATACCCGGCCTGCCTGGCCTTTTCTGCGCAGCAGAACGCAAAGCGGCGACTTGGCACCCCACCCCTTCAGGGGGAAGCCAAGCCGCCGCTTTGTCGTTAATGCCCTGGAAGACGCCGCAGCCCTGTGGGAGCGGGCGTGCCCGCGAAGA
>NZ_PUQD01000054.1 GCF_003331055.1 Pseudomonas sp. AFG_SD02_1510_Pfu_092
CCCCCCCCCCCCCCCCCCCCCCCCCCCCCCCCCCCCTCCCCCCCCCCCCTTTTTTTTCCCGGGGGGGGGGGGGGGGCCGCCCCGGCGATGGGCTGCAGAGCAGCCCCTTACAAAGCATCTTATCTCTTCAGCGAGCCAGCAAGAACAATGCCTGCCCCCAGCCGACCATGGTCCAGACCACGCGCAGGTGTTTCACACGGTGAGGCACGCTATACTGCCGCGCCTTTTGCGTCGGCCATGCTGCCGGCGCGCCTTTGCAAGGCGTTTCGACACGCTGGTCGGCACCGTCGAGCGTCTATATGAATGTTCCCGTCTTTAAGAGGAGCGCGCTGCATGACCGTGATCAAGCAAGACGACCTGATTCAGAGCGTCGCCGACGCCCTGCAATTCATCTCGTACTACCACCCCGTCGATTTCATCCAGGCCATGCACGAGGCCTATCTGCGTGAAGAGTCGCCTGCTGCACGCGATTCCATCGCCCAGATCCTGATCAACTCGCGCATGTGCGCCACCGGCCACCGCCCGATCTGCCAGGACACCGGTATCGTCACCGTGTTCGTCCGTGTCGGCATGGACGTACGCTGGGACGGCGCCACCCTGAGCGTCGACGACATGATCAACGAGGGTGTGCGTCGCGCCTACAACCTGCCTGAAAACGTCCTGCGCGCCTCGATCCTGGCCGACCCGGCCGGTGCCCGCAAGAACACCAAGGACAACACCCCGGCAGTGATCCACTACTCCATCGTCCCCGGCGACAAGGTCGAGGTCGATGTCGCAGCCAAGGGCGGCGGCTCGGAGAACAAGTCGAAGATGGCCATGCTCAACCCGTCCGACTCGATCGTCGACTGGGTGCTGAAGACCGTGCCGACCATGGGCGCCGGCTGGTGCCCGCCTGGCATGCTCGGCATCGGCATCGGCGGTACTGCCGAGAAGGCTGCGGTCATGGCCAAGGAAGTGTTGATGGAGTCCATCGACATCCACGAACTGAAAGCCCGTGGCCCGCAGAACCGCCTGGAAGAAATCCGCCTGGAGCTGTTCGAGAAGGTCAACCAGCTGGGCATCGGCGCCCAGGGCCTGGGTGGCCTGACCACCGTGCTCGATGTGAAGATCATGGACTACCCGACCCACGCCGCTTCGCTGCCGGTGTGCATGATCCCCAACTGCGCCGCCACCCGCCACGCCCACTTCGTGCTCGATGGCTCCGGCCCGGCCGAGCTGGAAGCGCCGTCGCTGGACGCCTACCCGGAAATCGTCTGGGAAGCCGGCCCGAGCGCTCGCCGGGTCAACCTCGATGCCATCACACCGGAAGAAGTCGCCAGCTGGAAGCCGGGCGAAACCATCCTGCTCAACGGCAAGATGCTGACCGGTCGCGATGCCGCGCACAAGCGCATGGTCGAGATGCTCAACCGCGGTGAAGAACTGCCGGTCGACCTCAAAGGCCGCTTCATCTACTACGTCGGCCCGGTCGACCCGGTCGGTGACGAAGTGGTAGGCCCAGCCGGCCCGACCACCGCCACCCGCATGGACAAGTTCACCCGCCAGATCCTCGAGCAGACCGGCCTGCTGGGCATGATCGGCAAGTCCGAACGTGGCCCGACCGCGATCGAAGCGATCAAGGACAACAAGGCCGTGTACCTGATGGCCGTCGGCGGCGCTGCCTATCTGGTGGCCCAGGCCATTCGCAAGTCGAAGGTTTTGGCCTTCGCCGAGCTGGGCATGGAAGCGATCTACGAGTTCGAGGTCAAGGACATGCCGGTGACCGTCGCGGTCGACAGCAACGGTGAGTCGGTGCACATCACTGGCCCTGCCCTGTGGCAGAGCAAGATTGCCCAGAGCCTGGCAGTTGAAGTGAAGTAAGCCTGAGGTAACTGCGGCGCCTGCTTCGCGGGCTCGCCCGCTCCCACAAGGGATCGCACCCCCTGTGGGAGCGGGCAAGCCCGCGAAGAGGCCGGCACTGCCCTCACAAGACTCTGTCAAACTGCTCCGGCCAGTCCCTGCGGGTAAACACCTGCCCTTCCCGCCTCACCCGCCGCACCTCTTCCAGATCCACCTCGCACACCAGCCACTGGCTGCTCAGCGGGCTCAGCTCGTCACTCATCGCCACCACCCCGTCCCCCGGCATCCCATGATCCGGCGGCACGAACAACCCTGCCCGGCCGATATTCTCGTCCAGCGCCGGCGACCACGGCGCCAGCCCCACAGTGGGGCTCTGCAACACGGCAATCTGGTTCTCCAGCGCCCGCGCCTGGGCGCCAATGCGCACCCGGTGGTAACCCGCCTCGGTGTCGGTACAGCTGGGTGCCAGGATCAGCTCGGCACCCGCCTCGGCCAGATGCCGGGCCAGCATCGGGAATTCATTGTCGTAGCAGATCAGGATGCCCAGGCGCCCCAACTCGGTGTCGAACACTTGCAGCCCCTGGCCTGCGGCGATGTCCCACTGCTCGCGCTCGAAGCGGGTCATCATCAGTTTGTCCTGATAACCCAGCACACCCTTCGGGCCAAACAGCCAGGCCCGGTTGCGATAGCGGCCATCGCTGTCGAGCACCGGCAGGCTCCCCGGTTGCAAATAGACTCCCCAACGCCGGGCAATACGCTCGCACAGTGCCAGCCATGGCTCGATCAGCGGCTGGATGCCGGCAATCGAGGCCTTCAGGTCACCGCGCTGCTCGCCACTCAGCTGGCCGCTGAGCACCAGCCCGGCGTACTCCGGCAACAGCAGCAGGCGCGCCCCCGCCTCCACTGCCTCGGCGCACAGGCCTTGCAGGTGATCGGCGTAGGCCTCCCAGGTTTCATGCAGCTCGATGGCGTACTGGCAGGCCGCCAGGCGGATCATATCGGCAGTTCCTTGAGCCAGAACGACATCAGCTTGTCGGAGCTTTGCGCTTCGTCCAGATCGCGCCAGGCGTAGCGGGTGCGCAGCGACGGGTCATGCAGGAAGCCGCGGTTACGCCAGAAGCCGTGCAAGGGCTTGTAATCGGCAGGCCGCATTGGGTGCACGCCTGGCCGCTCGACCGCGCAGAACGCGCAGTAATCGAACTCGGCCAGTTTGTGTGCGTAGGATTCGCGCTCGATGAAAAAGCGCACACCCAGGCCCTGGCCCCGGTATTCGGGCAGTACCACCGACTCGCCGAAATAGTACACGCTGGCCGGGTCGCGCCCCTGGGCCAGGAACGGCTGCTGGAATTCGTGGGCGACGTCTACCAGCGGCAGGCCGGTGGAGGCACCGACCACCTTGCCGTCGTCGAGCGCCAGCACCACCAGGCTGCGCCCGGAGCGGGCATAGGTGGCTAGGTAGTCGGCTTCGTACTCCGGGGTGCCGTCGTACAGGTAAGGAAACTCGCGGAACACGGTAAGGCGCAGGCGAGCGAGGTCATCGATGTAAGGCGCGATAGCGGCGCCGTGCAACAGGCGGATTTCCATGCTTGGCGGTCGTTTTGTCGATGTGGATGACGCGCTCGGCTAAGCCGGGCTTGAGGGGAAACCCTATCATCCGGGGCAACGACCCGCCTTTTCCCTACACGACAGGTATTGTTCCATGACCGCTACCGAACTGGTGAATGCTTACTACGCCGCCTTCAACGCAGGCGACATGCCGGCCTTTCTCGCCTTGCTCAGCGAAGATGTGATCCACGACATCAACCAGGGCGAACGGCAGATGGGCAAGGCCCGGTTTGCTGCATTCATGGACAAGATGAACCGCTGCTACCGCGAGCGCCTGGCCGACATCGTGGTGATGCAGAACGCCGACGGCAGCCGCGCGGCAGCGGAGTTCACCGTGCATGGCGAATACCTGGCCGATGACGAAGGTTTGCCGGCGGCCAACGGGCAGACCTACGTGCTGCCGGCGGGGGCGTTCTTCTACATCCACTGCGGCAAGATTGCCCGGGTGACCAACTACTACAACCTCAATGACTGGGTCGAGCAGGTAGGTTGAGCCTGGCAGGGGTGTATTGCCTGTACCGACCTCTTCGCGGGTAAACCCGCTCCCACAGGGTCGGCACAAATTCCAAAACCTGTGCAATCCCTGTGGGAGCGGGTTTACCCGCGAAGAGGCCCGGTCAGGAGATGCGGGTGCCTAGCACCTTGAGGAAGGCCGCCAGCCACGCCGGGTGCGCCGGCCAGGCCGGGGCGGTCACCAGGTTGCCGTGCACATGCGCCTGGTCCACCGCGATATCGATGAACGTCCCGCCCGCCAGGCGCACCTCCGGCGCGCATGCCGGGTACGCGCTGCATTCACGCCCTTCCAGCACACCGGCCGCTGCCAGCAGCTGGGCACCATGGCACACCGCCGCAATCGGCTTGCCGGCCTGGTCGAACGCCCGCACCAGCTCCAGCACCCGCTCATCCAGGCGCAGGTACTCCGGGGCACGGCCACCGGGGATCAGCAGCGCGTCATAACCCTCGGCACGCACCCGCACGAAATCGTAGTTCAGGGCAAAATTGTGCCCAGGCTTTTCGCTGTAGGTCTGCTCGCCCTCGAAATCATGAATCGCGGTACGCACCGTCTGCCCGGCGAGCTTCTCCGGGCAAACCGCATGCACCGTGTGGCCGACCATGCTCAGCGCCTGGAACGGCACCATGGCTTCGTAATCTTCAACGTAGTCGCCGACCAACATGAGAATTTTCTTAGCCGTCATCGCACCCACTCCTTCGCTTGCCTAGAGACAGTCAGTGCACGATAGCCGGTCTCAGTCACGACGGTCGAGCAGGTTCACCACCAAGCGGTCCAGCCAGCCCCACACGCGCTGCTTCACCCGACGCCACAGCGGCCGGGAATGCCAATGGCCGAGGTCGACCACCTCGCTCAAGGCGAAATCACGCTCGAAGCTGGCCTGTACCGCGGCCGTCAGCGGCGGGTCGAGCGCTTCGATGTTGGCCTCGAGGTTGAAGCGCAGGTTCCAGTGATCGAAGTTGCACGAGCCGATACTGACCCAGTCGTCGATCAGCACCATCTTCAGGTGCAGGAAACACGGCTGGTACTCGTAGATGCGCACACCGGCACGTAGCAGACGCGGGTAATAGCGGTGCCCGGCGTAACGGACCGAAGGGTGGTCGGTGCGTGGCCCGGTCAGCAGCAGGCGCACATCGACGCCCTTGCCGGCAGCCCGACGCAACGAGCGACGCACGCTCCAGGTCGGCAGAAAGTAAGGAGTGGCCAGCCACACCCGCTGCTTGCCGCTGTTGATCGCGCGCACCAGCGAATGCAGGATGTCCTGGTGCTGGCGGGCGTCGGCATAGGCCACCCGGCCCATGCCCTGCCCTTGCGCAGGGACCTTGGGCAGGCGCGGCAGGCCGAAGCCTTCGGCAGGGCGCCAGGCGGTGCGGCGGTTGTTGGCGTGCCACTGGCGGTCGAACAGCAATTGCCAGTCGCTGACCACCGGCCCCTGCATCTGCACCATCACCTCGTGCCATTCACTGCTCGCCTCGCCCGGCGTCCAGAACTCGTCGGTGACGCCCGTGCCGCCGACTGCTGCCCAGCGCTCATCCACCAGCAGCAGCTTGCGGTGGTCGCGGTACAGGTTGCGCAGGCCACGCTTCCAGCGCAGGCGGTTATACCAGCGCAGGTACACACCTGCGTCCAGCAGGCGCTGACGCAACTGGCTGTTGAACGCCAGCGAGCCATAGTCGTCGAACAGGCAGCGCACCCGCACGCCGCGTCGGGCCGCCTGCTCCAGCGCCTCGACCACGGCATCGGCACAATCGCCGGCCTCGACCAGGTACAGCTCCAGGTCCACCTGAAACTCGGCGCGCATGATCGCCAGGAGCATGCGCGGAAAGAATTCGGGGCCGTCGATCAGCAGTTCGAACTGGTTGCCGTCCCGCCAGGGAAAGACCGGCCCTGGCATGTCAGCGGGCGGTGAAGATCAGCACCGCGCTAACCGGCACTGACGGGTTGATGGAGGTGAGCCCGGCGAACTTGCGCAGCCGTTGCAGCCCCGGCAGCAGGCCGAAATCCTCGGCGCGCAGCACCAGCGGCTCGAGGGTTACCACCTGGAAGCGCCGCTCGTCCAGGCGGGTGGCCAGGAGCAAGGCGTTGTAGCTGTGGGACTGGCCATGCAGGGTCACGGTCAGCGGTAGGCGCAACTCGATCTGGGCACCGTTGGCCAGGTCGTTGATCGGCTGCAGGTCCAGTTGCGCCTGGACTTTGGCCTCGGCGAAGCGCTCGACCTCGAACAGGTCCTCGCGCATGCGCTCGTCACGCAGCGGGATGCCGCTGCTCACCGAGTCCATTTCAATGCTCAGCCCGGCCCGGCCCTTGCGGTCAACCGTGCCATGCAGCACCAGAAAGCGGTGCACTTCGGCGGTGTTGCCGTTCTTGCCGGTAATGAACGACAGGCGTGACGACTCGCCATCGAGGTGCCAGTTGGCGTGGGCGGGCAGGCATAAAGCCAGCAACAGGGCGGGCAGCAGGCGGGGCAACTTGAACATGACAGATCTCGTGAAACCAGGCCGCCAACCTTACCCGCCCGCTTTCACGGCAGCAAGCGGCAGCCCTCGCGCGGGCCCTGCCAGGCTGCCTGGTTGCGCCGCCCCAGCCCTTGCGCGGTGACCTGGCGCTGCTGAAGGTCTTCCTCCAGCAGGCTCAGCGGCAACCATTGCTTCACATAGCCCTGGCAGTACGCCGCTTCGAAGCCCATGACGAAACGGCACGAACAATATTCCTTGGCCGAGTAGGCCGAAAGGATGCCGGGGAAGTCGGCCAGGGCCTGGCGCTCGTGCCAGAGTAAGTACGGCAGCCCCAGCAAAAGCAGCAGCGCCAGCCGTTTCATGCGCCTTCCCCGGCCAGCACCGCCAGCACCCGCCTGAGCAGTTCGTCGTGCTGGTAGCTGCCGTCACGGTCATCGGCGTAACGCACGATCACCAGCTTTTGCCTGGGCAGCACGTACAGCGCCTGGCCCCAATGGCCAAGGGCGGCGTAGGTGTCCGCAGGCGCGCTCGGCCAGGGCCGTGGGCTATTCGCCAGCGGCTGGTTGAGCCACCAGTGGCCGCCAGGGTTGGCCTCGCCGGGCAGCGCCTGGGCCTGGGTAAAGGCTGTGCGATTGAACGCCACCCAGGCCTTGGGCAGCAGTTGCCGGCCCTGCCAGCGGCCGTCACGCTGCATCAGCAGGCCGACGCGAGCCAGGTCGCGGGCGCTGAGGTACAGATAGGAAGAGCCTACGTAGGTACCCGCCCGGTCACGCTCCCATACCGCGCTGTCGATGCCCAACGGGGTGAACAGTGCAGCCCAGGGGTAGTCGGCGTACTGGCCGGCATCGAGCATGCCGCGCAACGCGGCGGCCAACAGGTTGCTGTCACCGCTGGAATAGAGAAACCGCTGGCCAGGGCTGGCCGCGGTACCACGCGCCGCCGTGTAGGCGGCCATGTCCTCGCGGCCACGGGTGTACAGCATGGCCACCACCGAGGACTTGAGCGGGGCGTACTCGTAGTCTTCCTGCCAGTCCAGGCCGCTGGCCCAGTGCAGCAGGTCGGCCATGCGCACATCCGGGTGCCCGCGCATGGGTGGATAGAAGCGGCTGACCGGGTCCTCGAGCTGGAAGCGTCGCTCGCCGTGGGCAACACCCAGCAACGTGGCGAGTACGCTTTTGCTAATCGACCAGGTGAGGTGCGCGGTGGCGGCGCTGGTGGGGGCTGTGTAGCGCTCGTGAAGGATGCGGCCATCGCGGATGATCAGCAGGGCGTCGGTGCGGATACCGCTGCGTTCGGGGGTGCTGCGCGCAGGGAAGGCGTAGGCGTCGACGGTTTGCCAGTCGAGCGGGGTGTTGTCGGTTGCCCAGTCGGGTTGCGGCCAGTCCTCTGCCCAGGCGCAGCCCGTAACCATCGCCAGTGTCAGCAGGAGCGCCTTCATCATGTCCGCCTTTTTTGGGGCTGCTCTGCAGCCCATCGCCGGCAAGCCAGCTCCCACAGGTACTGCACAAGGCTTGAGGTCGATGCTGTTGATGTGGGAGCAACTGTCTCGATCAATTTCCAAAAACTGGCGCGATCCCTGTGGGAGCGGCCGTGGCCGCGAACACCGGCGCAGCCGGTGCCATCCCTCGCGTCGCCTGCTTCGCGGGTGAACCCGCTCCCACATGGGGCTGCGTATGCCTCGGGCTTACGCTGAAACCTGCGGCTTTAGCCGCGAACACCGGCGCAGCCGGTGCCCACCACATCGTCTGCTTCGCGGGCTTGCCCGCTCCCACATGGGCTGCGTATGCCTCGGGCTTGCGCTGAAACCTGTGGGAGCTGGCTTGCCGGCGATGGGCCGCAAAGCGGCCCCAAGATTCATGGAATCACACAAGCCTGACAGGCATTCATGACAATCCCGCAGCAGCCCAGGCCTTGTTCAGCCGCTTGTCCCGCGCCGCTGCCGCCAGCGCCATCACGCCCTGGTCACGCTGCCAGATCTGCGCCCACTGCACCGGCCCCGCCGCCAGTGCGGCCTCGATCTCCCCCCGCAGCGCCTGGAACTGGGCAAACAACCCACCCAGCAACAAATGGCAGCCAACGCTATCGGCACACTGCCGGCTGCCTTCGGCACACCCGGCCAACAGCCCAAGCAACTGCAGGCGCAAGGCCTGCGGCCAGGCGCATTCCTGCCCCACGCCATACAGCCACGCCGTCAACGCGGCAAGCACATACAAGTCCTCCAGCGAGCGGAACGGCTTCACATAGGCATCCCAGCCATCACCGGCCAGCAACTCGCATGCGGCCTGCTCCAGCACCAGCCGCCCATGGCCCACCTCGGGCATCAGCGGCAGGGTCGGCAGCGCTTCCAGGGTCACCCCTGGCTCGCCGGGGTAGACCACTGCCAGGCTCAACTGCGGCGCCGCGCCGGCCGCCTCGCTGCGCGCCGCCACCAGCAGCCATTCCGCCTCCAGGCCGGCGGTGACGAAATCCTTGCTGCCGGTCAGCCGCAAGCCGTCCAGGCGTGTGCGCATGTCCGCCGGGCGCACGCTGCGCCGCTCGGTGGCACACAAGGCACCGAGGCTCGGCGGGGCACTGGGCCACAGCACCCGCAAGGCCGCCTGGTAGCCAAGCAGAAACGCCAGGCCCGGGGTCGGCATGGCGCGCCCGCCGAGCACCGCCAGTTCGAACGGCGCAACCGGGCCAAGGCGCTCACGCAGCGCGGCATAGGTCTCGCCCAGGGTGCCCGCCAGCGCTTGGCGCAGCGGGTCGTTGAGTCGTTGCAACCAGGCCATCGGTCGGCTCCTTGCTGAAAGCTTTTCAGTGAAGGCTCAGGGGGTGTCACGCAAGCATCACCAAAGATTCACAGGGGTGACACCCCGTCTACCTAGGCTGACTTTGCACAACAAAGCCGACCGGCCGCAACCCTTCATGGCTGGCTTATGGAGACTCGTAATGACTCGGATCGCTCACGCTGGCGACAACAGCACCGAACGCCGTCTGCAAGCCGAACGCCTGATTGGCGCGGCGGCCCTGCAAGAAGCCCAGGCCTTGCGCTACAAAGTGTTCAGCGCCGAATTCAAGGCCAGGCTCAAAGGTGCCGAGCAGGGCCTGGACATGGACGACTACGACGTGCACTGCCGCCACATCGGCGTACGCGACCTGAGCACCGGCGAACTGGTGGCCACCACCCGCCTGCTCGACCACCAGGCCGCCAGCAGCCTGGGCCGCTTCTATAGCGAAGAAGAATTCAGCTTGCACGGTCTGCGGCAGCTGCAGGGGCCGATCCTCGAGTTGGGCCGCACCTGCGTGGCAGCCGACTACCGTAACGGCGGCACCATCGCGGTGCTCTGGGGCGAACTGGCCGAAGTGCTCAACGAAGGCCGCTACAGCTACCTGATGGGCTGCGCCAGCATTCCCATGCAGGATGGCGGGGTGCAGGCGCACGCGGTGATGCAGCGCCTGCGCGAGCGTTACCTGTGCACCGAGCACCTGCGTGCCGAACCGAAGAACCCGCTGCCCAAGCTGGCCCTGCCAGGCAACGTCATCGCCGAAATGCCACCGCTGCTCAAGGCCTACATGCGCCTGGGCGCGAAAATTTGCGGCGAGCCGTGCTGGGACGAAGACTTCCAGGTGGCCGATGTGTTCATCCTGCTCAAGCGCGACGAGCTGTGCCCGCGCTACGCCCGCCACTTCAAGGCAGCGGTCTGATGCCGAAGCTGCGGGTACTGGCCCGCCTGCTGCGATTGTTGCTGGTATTGCTGCTGGGCATGTTGATGGCCAGCGTGATCGCCGTAGGCGATCGCCTGGGGGTCAAGGCGCCGCTCGAACGCCGCCAGCGCTGGACGTGCCTGTTCATGCAGCGCCTGGTCGCCGCCCTGCCCTTCGATGTGCGGGTGGTCGGCGCGCTGCCCCAGCGGCCGATGCTGTGGGTCAGCAACCACGTGTCCTGGACCGATATCCCGCTGCTTGGCATGCTGTCGCCGCTGTCGTTCCTGTCCAAGGCAGAAGTGCGCCACTGGCCGCTGGCCGGCTGGCTGGCGGAAAAAGCCGGCACGCTGTTCATTCGCCGCGGCGGTGGCGACAGTCAGCGCCTGCGCGAGCAGATTGCCGGGCGCCTGGGCCTGGCCCATCCACTGCTGATCTTCCCCGAAGGCACCACGACCAGCGGGCGCAGCCTGCGCACCTTCCACGGCCGCCTGCTGGCGGGCGCCATCGAGCGTGGCGTGGCGGTGCAGCCGGTGGCCATCCAGTACTTGCGCGATGGCCAGATCGACCCGATTGCGCCATTCGTCGGTGACGACGACCTGGTGTCGCACCTGCTGCGCCTGTTCGCCCTGCCACGGGGTCAGGTGCGCATTCACCTGCTGCAACCGATCGGCAGCGTCGGCAAGGAGCGAGCGGTGCTGGCGTTGCAGGCGCAGCAGGCCATTCACCTGGCGTTGTTCGGGGTAGAGGAGATCGCAATGGCGCCACGGCGGCAGGCGCGGGCAGCCTGAAGCCCGGTGTTGCCAGTACCGGCCTCTTCGCGGGCTTGCCCGCTCCCACAGGATATGCGCGCCCCCCGTGGGAGCGGGCAAGCCCGCGAAGAAGCCAGCGCAGAACTAACTGTCAGACATCCGCCCCACTGCCGCAAACGCCTGCAACTGCGGATAGAACTCACGAAAATCCGCCAACAGCGGCTCATAAAGCCGCTCCAGCTCGCCCATCACCCCAACCATCCCCTCCGGCCGCGACAAGCGCCGGGCGATGCCGTTGAACACCTGCTCCAGGGTGGCGAAGTCGCCATACGCACCCAGCCAGTCATCCGCCGCCATGAACGGCGCAATCCGCGCCAAGCGCCCCGGCAAGTCAGGCTCCGCCAACAACACCCGATAAAAATCCCCGGTGAATTGCGCCAGCGGCCGCTCGGCATAATCCGGCCAGTGCCGCGCCAGGCAATGGTCGAAGAACACATCCAGAACGATCCCGGCAAAACGTCGCCGCTCGCGCGGAAAGCGCGCCAGTGCGGCTAGCACCAACGGGTGCTGGTCGGTATAGCTGTCGATCTGCCGATGCAGCCGGATAGCCGCCTCCAGCGCAGGCGGAAAGCGCCCTTCCAGCGAGCCTTTGACGAAATCGCCATACAGGCTGCCAAGCAGTTGTTGCGGCGCCGGGCCGCCCAGGTGCAGGTGTGCGAGGTAGTTCATCGGCGCAGTCTAACACCACCAGCCGGTATATCGTTATAACGCGATATAGCGATTCGCACTGAGCTCAGAACCTCTTGGTATTGGTATATCGGTAAACCACGATTTACATTTCGTTCCATCGCGATATACCGCTACAACGAGCCTCAACCCATGCCTCTCGATCTCGACGAAATCATGAAAGCGCTGGCCCACCCGGTCAGGCGAGAAATCCTCAGCTGGCTGAAGGACCCGGCAGCGCAGTTCCCCGACCAGTACCACAGCACCGAGAACGGTGTCTGTGCCGGGCAGATCGACCAACGCTGCGGCCTGTCGCAGTCGACCGTCTCCGCCCACCTGGCCACCCTGCAGCGCGCCGGGCTGATCAACAGCCAGAAGATCGGCCAATGGCACTTTTTCAAACGCAACGAAGCCACCATCCAGGCATTCATCGAACAGTTGCGCCAAACACTCTGAACAGGCAGGTATCCGTCATGACCACGCTTTTCGATCCGATCACCCTGGGCGACCTGCAACTGCCCAACCGCATCATCATGGCCCCACTCACCCGCTGCCGGGCCGACGAAGGTCGCGTGCCCAATGCGCTGATGGCCGAGTACTACGTGCAGCGCGCCAGCGCCGGGCTGATTCTCAGCGAGGCGACCTCGGTCAGCCCAATGGGCGTCGGCTACCCCGACACCCCAGGCATCTGGAACGACCAGCAGGTGCGCGGCTGGCACAACGTCACCCAGGCCGTGCACGGCGCTGGCGGGCGCATTTTCCTGCAACTGTGGCACGTTGGCCGTATCTCCCACCCCAGCTACCTCAAGGGTGAGCTGCCAGTAGCGCCCAGCGCGATCCAGGCCAAAGGCCATGTCAGCCTGGTGCGCCCGCTGAGCGATTACCCGACCCCGCGTGCCTTGGAAACCGAAGAAATCGCCGACATCGTCGAGGCCTACCGCAGCGGTGCCGAGAACGCCAAGGCGGCCGGCTTCGACGGCGTGGAGATCCACGGCGCCAACGGCTACCTGCTGGACCAGTTTCTGCAAAGCAGCACCAACCAGCGCACCGACCGCTACGGCGGCTCGCTGGAGAACCGTGCGCGCCTGCTGCTGGAAGTGACCGATGCGGCCATCGAGGTGTGGGGCGCGAACCGTGTTGGCGTGCACCTGGCGCCACGTGCCGATGCGCATGACATGGGCGATGCCGACCGCGCCGCCACCTTTACCTATGTGGCCCGCGAGCTGGGCAAACGAGGCATTGCCTTCATCTGCTCGCGCGAACGCGAGGCCGATGACAGCATCGGGCCATTGATCAAGGAGGCGTTCGGCGGCCCGTACATCGTCAACGAACGGTTCGACAAGGCCAGTGCCAACGCGGCGCTGGCCAGTGGCAAGGCGGATGCGGTGGCGTTTGGCGTACCGTTCATCGCCAACCCTGATCTGCCGGCACGGCTGGCGGCGGATGCACCATTGAACGAGGCTCGGCCAGAGACTTTCTATGGCAAGGGGCCGGTCGGGTACATCGATTACCCGCGGTTGTGATCAGCGGCCATTCGCGGGCACGCCCGCTCCCACAGGGTCGGCACAGTCTTCAAGCTTGTCGCTGTACTTGTGGGAGCGGGCAAACCCGCGAAAAAGCCTCAGCGGATTTCAGGGCCGGGCGTTGATCTGCTGCTGCAGGTTCTGCACCTGGCTCTGCAGGGTATTCAGGTTGCGCGTGGTCTGCGCCCGGAAGGCGTCGAACTCCTGCACCGAAGCACCGCTGGACGCTGCCGCAGCCGGGCGGTTGTCGAGCTGGCTCTTGAGCACCAGGATGTCCTGCTCCAGGTCCTGAATGGCCGCGCTCGGGTTGCCCTGCTTCTTCAGCGCCGCCACCTCGCTGCCCAGGCTCTTGAGTTGCCCGTCCAGTTTGGCGCCATCCACCTGCGCGGCCTTCAGTGCGGCAACCTGCTCGCTCAGGCCCTTGAACTGGCTATCCAGCTTGCCGCCATCGACCTGGCCCGAGCGCAACGCCGCCAGCTCGCCATTCACCTGCTTCAATTGCGCCTGCAACTGGCTTTGCAGCTCGGTCACCGCCTTCTGCTGGGTACGGGTATCGGCCAACACCTGCTCCAGGCGCTTGCCCAGGTCGCCGGTCTGCCCGGCCACGCCCTGCTGCAACTGGCGCAGCTGCAGTTTCAGTGCCTCGCTGCTGGTAGTGACGCCAGACTCGCTGGCCGCCACCTTGCCGCTGATCGCCTGCAGGCGCCCGGCCGCCTCTTCGCTGATACGGGCGAAGCTTTCCTGGGTGGCCACCAGCTGCTGCTCCATCAGCGAGATCTGCTGGAAACTCCACCAGCCAAGGCCCGCCAAAGCGATGAACGAAGCCCCGAGCAATGCCCACAGCGGCGCCGTGCTGGCACCACGGACGGCCTTCTGGCGGCTGCGCACCACGTGCGCCGGCATCAGTTCGTCATCGTCGTGGGTACCTGCCCGCAGGGTAGGCACATCATCGTAGTCATCGTGAGCATGGTTACGCATGGATACATTCAACCGCGGTAGTCGCAAAGAGGCACGAGTATAAACCGCCAGCGCGGCGCATTGATGACCATTGTCGGCCCGGCGGTATCACTGCCCGGGCGGCTGGTGCTTCCACCAGCCACAGAATTCATCCAGCGCCGTCCACAGGCTGACCTTGGGCTGGTAGTCCAGGTACTGCCGGGCGCGGCTGATATCCAGGGTGAAATCGCGGCTCATCACCTGCATGCCCAGGCGCGACAGGGTCGGCTGCGGGCGCCCCGGCCACAACAGGCACGCCGCCTCGTTCAGCGCGGCCAGGCTGTAGGCCAGGCCGTAGGACCGGTAACGCGTCACCTGCGGCAGCTGCATCTGGCGCATCACGTAGTTGACCACGTCCCACAGCGGCAGCGGCTGGCCGTTGCTGATGTTGTAGGCCTGGCCCAGCGCCCGGTCGTCGGCGAGCAGAGCACTGAGCAGCGCTTCGTTGAGGTTGTGCACGCTGGTGAAATCGACTTTGTTCAGGCCGTTGCCGATGATCGCCACGCGGCCCTTGCGCTGCATCTGCATCAGCCGCGGAAAGATGCTGGCATCGCCGGCGCCAGTGACGAAAAGCGGGCGCAGCGCCAGCACCTCGAGGCCGAACTCCTGGGCGCCGAAGACTTTCTGCTCGGCCAGGTGCTTGGTCTGCCCGTAGTGGTCGTGGAAGCGGCGCGGTACCTGGTCTTCGCGGATGTCCAGGCGTGAGCGGCCATTGAAGTAGATCGACGGCGAGGACAGGTGCACCAGACGTCGCACGTGTTCCTTCAGGCAGCCTTCGACCACGTTCTCGGTGACCACCACATTGCCTTGGTAGAAATCCTGGTAACGCCCCCAGTTGCCCACCGCGCCGGCACAGTGCACCACGGCCTCGACACCCTGGCACAGGCGGCGCGCCAGCTCGGCATCGCCGAGGTCGCCGGGGATGAACTGGGCGCCGCGCCTGACCAGGTGCTCGACCCCTTCGGCGCGGCGGCCGCTGACCCGCACATCCAGGCCCTGCTCCAGGGCAAAGCGCGCAAACCGCCCGCCGATGAAGCCACTCGCGCCGGTGACCAGAATTCGCATGTAAGACTCCGTCTTGCCAGATTTCAGATGCAACTGACGCCAGCCGCCGCTACAAGGGCACCAGCCATTGCCGTGCGGTGTGCCGCAGGTGGTCGGTCAGTTGCGCGAGCAGTTGCCCGCCATTGCGCCAATGATGCCAGTACAGCGGCACATCGATAGGGGTATCGCTGCAGATTTCCACCAATTGGCCGCTGGCCAGTTGCTCGCGGGCCTGCAGTTCCGGCACCAGGCCCCAGCCCAGGCCGGCTTCGGTCATGCGCAGGAAGCCTTCGGACGACGGGCACAGGTGGTGCAGAAAACCGTCCTCGATGCCCAGCGATGCCAGGTAACGGTGCTGCAGGAAGTCGTCCGGGCCGTAGACGATCGCCGGGGTACGGGCCAGCCGACTGGCGGCGAAACCGTGCGGAAAATGCCGCGCCATGAACGCAGGGCTGGCCAGCGCGCGGTAGCGCATGGCGCCCAGCGCCAGGCTGCGCGCCCCGGCCACCGGCCGCTCGCTGCCACACAGGCAGGCCGCCACTTCGCCGGCGCGCATGCGTTTCAGGCCGACCTCCTGGTCTTCCACCACCAGGTCGGTCAGCACCTTCTGTTCGGCGCAGAAGTTGCCCACCGCGCCGGCCCACCAAGTGGCCAGGCTGTCGGCGTTGAGGGCAATGCGCAGGCGCTCCGGCATGCCCTCCTCGTCCAGCGCCGGCACCTGGCGCTGCAGGTCGCGTTCGAGCAGGCGTACCTGCTGCACATGGTTGAGCAACTGGCGCCCGACCTCTGTCGGGCTTGGCGGCGTGGCACGCACCAGCACCGGCTGCCCGACCCGCGCTTCGAGCAGCTTGATGCGCTGGGAAATGGCCGATTGCGAAAGGCCCAGCACCTGCGCCGCGCGTTCGAAGCCACCCTGTTCGATCACCGCAGCAAGGGCGGCCAGCAGCTTGTAGTCGAACATCGATTTCCCTAATGACGGATCAGGCTTATTTGTTTTTCTTATACAGCCTGGTTAAGCAAAATGGCCAGCATCTTTTACGGCAATTCATTTCGGAGGGCACGCCATGTGGCAAAGCTATCTCAACGGCATGCTCGTGGCTTTTGGCCTGATCATGGCCATCGGTGCACAGAACGCTTTCGTCCTCGCCCAGAGCCTGCGCCGCGAGCATCACCTGCCAGTGGCGGCGCTGTGCATCATCTGTGATGCCATCCTGGTCGCGGCCGGGGTGTTCGGCCTGGCCTCGGTGCTGGCGCACAACCCCACCTTGCTGGCGGTGGCGCGTTGGGGCGGCGCGGTGTTCCTGATCTGGTACGGCGCCAAGGCGCTGCGCAGCGCCTGCTCCAGACAAAGCCTGCAGCACCAGCAAGGCCAGGGCATGCGCTCGCGCCGTGCGGTACTGCTCAGCGCCCTGGCAGTGACCCTGCTGAACCCGCATGTTTACCTCGACACGGTGTTGCTGATCGGCTCGCTGGGGGCCCAGCAGACCGAACCGGGGGCCTACGTGGCCGGGGCAGCCAGCGCTTCGTTGCTGTGGTTCTCGACCTTGGCGCTCGGCGCCGCCTGGCTGGCTCCGTGGCTGGCACGCCCGGCGACCTGGCGCATGCTCGACCTGATGGTGGCGGTGATGATGTTCGCGGTGGCGGCCCAGTTGATCTTCAACTGACCGCGAAGCTGGCGACATCCATACACAGGCCGGCGGACATCCGCCAGCCTGGAAACGACCACCACCGGTCGTCACCCGCCAACCGCTCTGGAACCTCTATTCCCTATCTTTGTTGCGTGGTTATGCGCCAGACCCGGTGCTATGATCCAGCCCTTGCGTCGCAAAGAGTACAAACTCGCCGACGCTGATCGGGCCGCCCGTGACCGGCCTTGCGCAAACCGCAAACAGACCTGAATCAGGAGATCTACCATGGCTTTTGAATTGCCGCCGCTGCCATACGCCCACGATGCCCTGCAGCCGCACATCTCCAAGGAAACCCTGGAGTATCACCACGACAAGCACCACAACACCTATGTCGTGAACCTGAACAACCTGGTCCCAGGCACCGAATTCGAAGGCAAGACCCTGGAAGAGATCGTCAAGACCTCTTCGGGTGGCATCTTCAACAACGCCGCTCAAGTCTGGAACCACACCTTCTACTGGAACTGCCTGGCACCCAACGCCGGTGGCCAGCCGAGCGGTGCCCTGGCTGACGCCATCAACGCCGCTTTCGGTTCCTTCGACAAGTTCAAGGAAGAGTTCACCAAGACTTCGGTTGGCACCTTCGGTTCCGGCTGGGGCTGGCTGGTGAAGAAGGCTGACGGTTCCCTGGCCCTGGCCAGCACCATCGGCGCCGGCAACCCGTTGACCAGCGGCGACACCCCGCTGCTGACCTGCGACGTCTGGGAACACGCCTACTACATCGACTACCGTAACCTGCGTCCGAAGTACGTCGAGGCGTTCTGGAACCTGGTCAACTGGGCCTTCGTTGCCGAACAGTTCGAAGGCAAGACCTTCAAGGCCTGAGTCATCCAGCCTTGAACGAGAAACCCGGCCCTGGTGCCGGGTTTTTTTATGCCTGTGGCGGCCTCTTCGCGGGTAAACCCGCTCCCACAGGAATAGCATCAAGGCCACAAGCAACGCCGTACCTGTGGGAGCGGGTTTACCCGCGAAAAGGCCGGCACGGTTTTGCTTGCTCAGCCCGCATACCGCGCTAACATCAAACCTCTGGAAGATTGATACGGCGCATTCAAGTTGCGGGGTCAGGCAACCGATACACTGCTCATGGTCGGCCGGTAGTGTATCGTCATCGTTGATGGCAAAATGATGCCATGCGCATGGATTAAGGAAACCCCATTGAAGCTGGAATTGCGGAACAGCTTGTCGGTCAAGTTGCTCAGGGTCGTGCTGCTGTCGGCGCTGGCGGTCGGCGTCGTGCTCAGCTGTGCGCAAATCGTTTACGACACCTACAAGACCCGCCAGGCGGTGAACAGCGATGCCCAGCGCATCCTCGACATGTTCCGCGACCCCTCGACCCAGGCGGTGTACAGCCTCGACCGCGAAATGGGCATGCAGGTAATGGAAGGCCTGTTCCAGGACGAATCGGTGCGCATGGCCTCCATCGGCCACCCCAATGAAACCATGCTGGCGGAAAAGTCCCGGCCGCTGCAGGACACGCCCATGCGCTGGCTGACCGACCTGATTCTCGGCCAGGAACGCACCTACACCACGCAACTGGTCGGCCGTGGCCCGTACAGCGAATACTACGGCGACCTGAGCATTACCCTCGACACCTCGGCCTACGGCGAAGAGTTCCTGATCAACGCCGTGATCATCTTCATTTCCGGCGTGCTGCGGGCCCTGGCCATGGGCCTGGTGCTGTACCTGGTCTACCACTGGCTGCTGACCAAGCCGCTGTCGCGGATCATCGAGCACCTCACCCAGATCAACCCCGACCGCCCCAGCCAGCACCAGCTGCCGCTGCTCAAGGGCCACGAACGGAACGAGCTGGGCCTGTGGGTGAACACCGCCAACCAGCTGCTGGCCTCGATCGAGCGCAACACCCACTTGCGCCACGAGGCGGAAAACAGCCTGCAACGCATGGCCCAGTACGACTTCCTCACCGGCCTGCCCAACCGCCAGCAGTTGCAGCAGCAACTGGACAAGATCCTCGTCGATGGCGGCCGTCTGCAACACCGCGTGGCGGTGCTGTGCGTGGGCCTGGACGACTTCAAGGGCATCAACGAACAGTTCAGCTACCAAGTCGGCGACCAGTTGCTGCTGGCCCTGGCCGACCGCCTGCGCGCCCACAGCGGCCGCCTGGGCGCGCTGGCCCGGCTGGGCGGTGACCAGTTCGCCCTGGTACAGGCCAATATCGAACAGCCCTACGAGGCCGCCGAACTGGCGCAGAGCATCCTCGACGACCTGGAAGTGCCGTTCGACCTCGACCACCACCAGCAGATCCGCCTGCGCGCCACCATCGGTATCACCCTGTTCCCCGAAGACGGCGACAGCACTGAGAAGCTGCTGCAGAAAGCCGAACAGACCATGACCCTGGCCAAGGCCCGTTCGCGCAACCGCTATCAGTTCTACATCGCCAGCGTCGACAGCGAGATGCGCCGCCGTCGCGAACTGGAAAAGGACCTGCGCGAAGCCCTGCCGCGCAACCAGCTGTTCCTGGTGTACCAGCCACAGATCAGCTATCGCGACCACCGCGTGGTCGGTGTCGAGGCACTGCTGCGCTGGCAGCACCCGGAGCTGGGCATGGTGCCGCCTGACCAGTTCATCCCGCTGGCCGAACAGAACGGCAGCATCATCGGCATCGGCGAATGGGTGCTCGACCAGGCCTGCCGGCAGCTGCGCGAGTGGCATGACATGGGCTTCAGCGACCTGCGCATGGCCGTCAACCTGTCTACCGTGCAGCTGCACCACAGCGAACTGCCGCGGGTGGTCAACAACCTGTTGCAGGCCTACCGCCTGCCGCCACGCAGCCTGGAACTGGAAGTCACCGAGACCGGCCTGATGGAAGACATCAGCACCGCCGCCCAGCACCTGCTGAGCCTGCGCCGCTCCGGGGCATTGATTGCCATCGACGACTTCGGCACCGGCTACTCGTCGCTCAGCTACCTGAAATCACTGCCGCTGGACAAGATCAAGATCGACAAGAGCTTCGTCCAGGACCTGCTGGACGACGATGACGATGCCACCATCGTTCGCGCGATCATCCAGCTGGGCAAGAGCCTGGGGATGCAGGTGATCGCCGAAGGGGTGGAAACCGTCGAGCAGGAAAGCTACATCATCGCCCAAGGTTGCCACGAGGGGCAGGGCTACCACTACAGCAAGCCGCTGTCGGCCCGTGAACTGACCAATTTCCTCAAGCAAGCGCAGCGCAATCAGGTTTCGATGACCTGATCCACGTGCCCGGTTACCCGCCGTGACCGGCATTTGCACGAATTGCACGCCCGCCCCCTTTACAGCAAATGCAAATCTTTCGCATGATGTTGCCGTTTCGCGTGCCACGGCGCACGGTCACCCCTTGGTCCAACCACACGACGCAGGAAAACCAATAATGATTCGAATGCCTCTGGCCTCCGCCAGTCTGCTGGCCATTGCCATCGCTCTCGCCGGTTGCGGCGAAGGCAAGGACGACAAGGCCGCCGCGCCACAAGCCCAGGCACCTGCCGCCGCCAGCACCGCCGCTGCCGCGCCCGGGGCTGTCGACGAAGCCGCCGGCAAAGCCGTGGTCAAACACTACGCCGAGCTGGTGCACGCCGTGTACAGCGACTCGCTGAGCACCGCCAAGGCCTTGCAGAGCGCGGTCGACGCGTTCCTCGCCAAGCCCGACGACCAGACCCTGAAGGCCGCCCGGGACGCCTGGGTCGCCTCGCGCGTTCCGTACCTGCAAAGCGAAGTCTTCCGCTTCGGCAACACCATCATCGACGACTGGGAAGGCCAGGTGAACGCCTGGCCGCTGGACGAAGGCCTGATCGACTACGTCGACAAGAGCTACGAGCACGCCCTGGGCAACCCGGCAGCCAGCGCCAACATCATCGCCAACACCGAGATCCAGGTGGGCGAAGAGAAGGTCGACGTCAAGGACATCACCCCCGAGAAGCTGGCCAGCCTGAACGAGCTGGGCGGTTCCGAAGCCAACGTCGCCACCGGCTACCACGCCATCGAGTTCCTGCTCTGGGGCCAGGACCTGAACGGCACCGGCCCGGGCGCGGGTAACCGCCCTGCCTCCGACTACCTGGAAGGCAAAGGCGCCACCGGCGGGCACAACGACCGCCGTCGTGCCTACCTGAAGGCGGCCACCGACCTGCTGGTCAAGGACCTCGAAGAGATGGTCGGCAACTGGGCACCGAACGTCGCCGACAACTACCGCGCCAAGCTCGAAGCCGAGCCGGTCAACGACGGCCTGCGCAAGATGCTGTTCGGCATGGGCAGCCTGTCACTGGGCGAGCTGGCGGGCGAGCGCATGAAGGTTTCGCTGGAAGCCAACTCGCCGGAAGACGAGCATGACTGCTTCAGCGACAACACTCACTACTCGCACTTCTACGACGCCAAGGGCATCCGCAACGTCTACCTGGGCGAGTACACCCGCCCGGACGGCAGCAAGGTGACCGGCCCGAGCCTGTCGTCGCTGGTGGCCAAGGTCGACCCGGCTGCCGACGCCACGCTCAAGGCCGACCTGGAAGCCACCGAAGCCAAGATCCAGGTGATCGTCGACCACGCCCTCAAGGGCGAGCACTACGACCAGCTGATCGCTGCCGACAACACAGCTGGCAACCAGATCGTGCGTGACGCCATCGCCGCCCTGGTCAAGCAGACCGGTGCGATCGAGCAGGCCGCCGGCAAGCTGGGCATTGCCAACCTGAACCCGGATACCGCTGATCACGAGTTCTGATCCTGCTGTAGCGGTGCTGGAAGAGGCGGCCTTCGGGTCGCCTTTTTTCTGTGCCGGCCTCTTCGCGGGTGAACCCGCTCCCACAGGGACTGCATGATGCTGTAGGAGCAGCCTTGTGCTGCGAAGGGGGCAGTATGACAAAAGGTTTTCTATGGCGGTAATGGCCTCTTCGCAGCACAAGGCTGCTCCTACAGGTCTGTGCGGGTCGAGGTGGGAGCGGGTTCACCCGCGAAGAGGTCGTCACAGGCAACAGATGAACATGGCCAACTGACACCGATTTCATCCAGCAATTGCAAATTGCTCTTATTCAAACTCCTTCACCCTGCTAAGCTTGCACGCCGGTTTTTCGCTCACGCCCAGGATTCTCGATGTCCTTGTCGCTGTCCCGACTCTCCCCCCTGCTGCTGGCCTTCGCCCTCGCCGCCTGTGACGACGCCCCGCGCTTCACCCAGGCCGAGCCCGGCGAAGCGTTGTCGGCTGGCAAGGCCACCGTGCAGCGCACTGACCGCAATGCCTATTCGCTGCCCTCGGCCAACCTCTCGCCGGAGCGGCGCCTGGATTTCGCCGTGGGCAACAGTTTCTTTCGCAACCCCTGGGTGATCGCCCCGTCCACCACCACCGCGCGTGACGGCCTCGGCCCGCTGTTCAACACCAATGCCTGCCAGAACTGCCACGTGCGCGACGGCCGCGGCCACCCGCCAGAGCCGGGCGCCAGCAACGCCGTTTCGATGCTGGTACGCCTGTCGATCCCCGACCAGCCCTACCTGGCCAAGGTGGTCGAGCGCCTCGGCGTGGTGCCCGAGCCGGTCTACGGTACCCAACTGCAGGACATGGCCATTCCTGGCGTGACGCCGGAAGGCAAGGTGCGGGTCAGCTACACCAGCCAAACGCTGTCGTTCGACGACGGCCACCAGGTCGAGCTGCGCAAGCCGGCGCTGCAGATCACCCAGCTCGGCTATGGCGTGATGCACCCCGATACGCGCTTCTCGGCGCGGGTGGCGCCGCCGATGATCGGCCTGGGCCTGCTCGAAGCCATCCCCGAAGCCGACCTGCTGGCCAACGAAGACCCGGACGACCGCAACCACGATGGTATCCGCGGCCGGGCCAACCGGGTGTGGGACGACGCCCTGGGCAAGACCGTGGTCGGCCGCTTCGGCTGGAAAGCCGGGCAGCCCAACGTCAACCAGCAGAACGTCCACGCCTTTGCCGGTGACATGGGCCTGACCAGCACCCTGCAACCCCACGACGACTGCACCGCCGCGCAGGCCGACTGCCTGGCTGCCGCCAACGGCGACGGCGCCGATGGCGAGAAGGAAGTCAGCGACAACATCCTGCGCCTGGTCACCTTCTACACCCGCAACCTGGCCGTGCCGGCCCGCCGCGATGTGGGCTCGCCACAGGTGCTGGCGGGCAAGAACCTGTTCTACCAGGCCGGTTGCCAGGGCTGCCATACGCCACAGTTCACCACCGCCGCCGATGCCGCCGAGCCGGAGCTGGCCAACCAGCTGATCCGCCCCTACAGCGACCTGTTGCTGCATGACATGGGCCCGGGCCTGGCCGACGAGCGCACCGAATTCGCCGCCAACGGCCAGGACTGGCGCACCCCGCCCCTGTGGGGCATCGGCCTGAGCGAAACGGTCAGTGGCCACAGCCAGTTCCTGCACGATGGCCGCGCCCGCAACCTGCTCGAAGCCGTGCTCTGGCACGGTGGCGAGGCCGAGGCGGCACGCAATTTCGTCCTCACATTCGATGCCGAGCAGCGTGCTGCGTTGCTGGCCTTCCTGAACTCACTTTAACGCGCAAAGGAGCCGGGCATGTTCCGACCCAAACTGTTGTTCACCAGCCTCGCCGCACTCGCCCTCGGCGCCTGCTCGCCGCAGGACCCGCAAGCGGTGACCTCCGCGGCCATCGCCAAGCAGGTGATCCTGCCTACCTACAGCCGCTGGGTCGAAGCCGACCGCCTGCTGGCCGCCAGCGCCCTGGCTTACTGCGAAGGCAAGGAAAGCCTGGACAAGGCACGTGCCGACTTCCTCAATGCGCAAAAAGCCTGGGCCGAGCTGCAACCGCTGCTGGTCGGCCCGCTGGCCGAAGGCAACCGCGCCTGGCAGGTACAGTTCTGGCCCGACAAGAAGAACCTGGTCGGCCGCCAGGTCGAGCAACTGGTCAACGCCGAGCAACCGGTCGACCTGACCAAGGCCAGCGTCGTGGTACGCGGCCTGTCGGCCTACGAATACATCCTCTTCGACAGCAAGCCGGACATCGCCACTGCCGAGCAGAAAGCCCGTTACTGCCCGCTGCTGGTGGCCATCGGTGAACACCAGAAGGCTTTGGCCGAAGAGATCCTCAAGGGCTGGAACAGCACCGACGGCATGCTCTCGCAGATGACCAAGTTCCCCAACCAGCGCTACGCCGATTCGCACGAAGCCATCGCCGACTTGCTGCGCGCCCAGGTCACCGCCCTGGACACCCTGAAGAAGAAGCTCGGCGCGCCGATGGGCCGCCAGAGCAAGGGCATCGCGCAGCCGCTGCAGGCCGAAGCCTGGCGCAGCCACAACTCGATGAACAGCCTGCAGGCCAGCCTCAAGGCCGCCGAAGCGGTGTGGGTCGGGGTCGACAACCAGGGCCTGCGCGGCTTGCTGCCCAGCGACCAGAAAGCCCTGGCGGACAAGATCGACGACGCCTACGCGAGCGCGCTCAAACTGCTGGCCGACAACCACAAGACCCTGGGCGAGCTGCTGGCCGACGACGCCGGCCAGCAAACCCTCAACCAGATCTACGACAGCCTCAACGTCGTCCACCGCCTGCACGAAGGCGAGCTGGCCAAGGCGTTGAACATCCAGCTGGGCTTCAATGCCAACGACGGTGACTGATCATGCTGCGACGCCAGGCCCTCAAACTCGGTAGCGTATTGCTCAGCGCCCTTACCCTGGGCGGCTGGAGCCTGTTCCGCAACAAAGGCAGCGAGCCCCTGCTGCTGTCGGCGCGAGATGACGGCGACGGCAAGCACTATGCGGTCGGGTTTCGCCTGGACGGCACCCAGGTGTTCAGCACCCAGGTGGCCCAGCGTTGCCATGCCATCATCCATCACCCACAGCTGCCGATGGCGCTGTTCGTCGCCCGCCGCCCCGGTACCGAAAGCTACCTGGTCGACTTGCGTGACGGGCGCCTGTTGCAGACCATCAGCTCGCAGCCGCAGCGGCACTTCTACGGCCACGCGGTCATTCACAAGAGTGGCCAATGGTTGTATGCCACCGAGAACGACACCACCGACCCGGGGCGTGGCGTACTCGGTGTGTACCGTTTCGAAGGCGAGCGCCTGGTACACACTGGCGAGATTCCGACCCATGGCATCGGCCCGCACGAGGTAGCCTGGCTGCCCGATGGCGAAACGCTGGTGGTGGCCAACGGTGGTATCCGTACCGAAGCCGAAAGCCGGGTGGAGATGAACCTTCACGCCATGGAACCGAGCCTGGTACTGATGCAGCGCGACGGCACCCTGCTGAGCAAGGAAACCCTGGCCCAGCAGATGAACAGCGTGCGCCACCTGGCGGTGGGCAGCGATGGCACCATCGCCGCCTGCCAGCAGTTCATGGGCGATGCCGACGAAACGGCCGAGTTGCTGGCGATCAAGCGCCCGGGCGAGCCGTTCAAGGCGTTCCCGGTGCCGCAGCGGCAGTTGCAGGCCATGGCCCAGTACACCGCCAGCGTGGCCATCCACAGCGAACTGCGGCTGGTGGCGCTGACTGCGCCACGGGCCAACCGCCTGTTCGTCTGGGACCTGGACAGCGGTGCGGTGCGGCTGGATGCGCCAATGCCCGATTGCGCGGGGGTGGGTGCGGTGCAGGACGGCTTTGTCGTCACCTCCGGGCAGGGCCGTTGCCGCTTCTATGATTGCCGCAAGCCCGAACTGGTCGGGCAACCGCTGGACCTGCCATCCGGTTTCTGGGACAACCACCTGCATCTGGTCTGATTTTCGGGCTGGCTGTACTGGCCCCTTCGCGGCTAAAGCCGCTCCCACAGTGACCGCGTAACCTACTGATTACGCGGTCTCTGTGGGAGCGGCTTCAGCCGCGAAAGGGCCGGCACCGGCAATTCACTCCCCTTCCCCCAAAAAACAGTCGATAATTCCCCCATCCACACGTGGGCAGGATCGCCCGTTGTCGTGTCCAGACTCATAACAACGCATCCAAGGAACCGGACCTATGCTGCGCCGCCGCATGCTCATCATGTTGGCCGTGGTTCTGCTGATCGTGCTGGCCCTGGGGGGCTACAAAGCCTTTTCGATCTACCAGCAGATCCAGATGTTCACTGCCCCCAAGCCACCCATCACCGTGGCCGCCGCCTTGGCTGAACAGCGCCCGTGGCAAGCGCGCCTGCCCGCCGTCGGTAGCCTCAAGGCCCTCCAGGGTGTGGAGCTGAGCCTGGAGGTGGAAGGCATCGTCAAGGCCCTGCACTTCGACTCGGGCCAGCAGGTCAAGGCCGGGCAACTGCTGCTGCAACTCAATGACGACCAGGAAACCGCCTTGCTCGGCACCGCCCAGGCCGACCTGGGCCTGGCCAAGGTCGACTTCGGCCGTGGCAGCCAGCTGGTCGGCGATTCGGCCATCTCCCGCGGCGAGTTCGACCGCCTTACCGCCCAGTACCGGCGCAACCAGGCCGTGGTCGATCAGCTCAAGGCGGCGAAGACCAAGAAGAGCATCAGCGCGCCGTTCAGCGGCACCATCGGTATTCGCCAGGTGGACGTCGGCGACTACCTGGCCGCCGGTACGGTAATCGCCACCCTGCAGGACACCTCCAGCCTGTACGTCGATTTCAATGTGCCGGAACAGGCCCTGCCACAGCTGAAGCTGGGCCAGCAGGTGCTGGTGCAGGTGGCCGCCTACCCGGGCCAGACCTTCCCCGCCAGCCTCAGCGCCATCAACCCCAAGGTCGAGGAAACCACGCGCAACCTGCTGGTGCGCGCGACCATGGCCAACCCGGACGGCAAACTGCTGCCCGGCATGTTCGCCAGCCTGCTGGTGCTGCTGCCCAATCCGCAACCACACGTGGTGGTGCCGGAAAGCGCCATCACCTACACCCTGTATGGCAACTCGGTGTACGTCGCCACGCCGAAAAAGGACAAGGACGGTAAACCGCTCAACGACGACAACGGCCAGGCGCAACTCACCGCCGAGCAGCGCACGGTGCGCACCGGCGAGCGCCGTGACGGCGTGGTGGTGGTCAGCAAGGGCCTGCAACCCGGCGAGCAGGTGGTCACCGCCGGCCAGTTGAAGCTCACCCCCGGTGCGGCGATCCGCATCGGCCAGGACAACGCCCTCGAGCCCGCCCAGGGCGCGCCGGGCAAGGACTGAGGAGGCTGGCATGGCGTTCACCGACCCGTTCATCCGCCGCCCGGTGCTGGCCAGCGTGGTCAGCCTGCTGATCCTGCTGCTGGGCTTTCAGGCCTGGAGCAAGCTGCAGATCCGCCAGTACCCGCAAATGGAAAACGCCCTGATCACGGTCACCACCGCCTACCCCGGGGCCAACGCCGAAACCATCCAGGGCTATATCACCCAGCCGCTGCAGCAAAGCCTGGCCAGCGCCGAAGGCATCGACTACATGACCTCGGTAAGCCGGCAGAACTTCTCGATCATTTCCATCTATGCACGCATCGGCGCCGACAGCGACCGGCTGTTCACCGAGCTGCTGGCCAAGGCCAACGAGGTGCGCAACAAGCTGCCGCAGGACTCGGAAGACCCGGTCCTGAGCAAGGAAGCCGCCGATGCGTCGGCGCTGATGTACATCAGCTTCTACAGCAGCGAGATGAGCAACCCGCAGATTACCGATTACCTGTCGCGGGTGATCCAGCCCAAGCTGGCGACCCTGCCGGGCATGGCCGAAGCGGAAATCCTCGGCAACCAGGTGTTCGCCATGCGCATCTGGATCGACCCGGTGAAGCTGGCCGGCTATGGCCTGGCGGCCACCGATGTGACCAACGCCGTGCGCCGTTACAATTTCCTCGCCGCTGCCGGCGAGGTAAAAGGCGAATACGTGGTCACCAGCATCAACGCCAGCACCGAGCTGAAGTCGGCCGAGGCGTTCGCCGCCCTGCCGGTCAAGACCAGTGGCGACAGCCGCGTGCTGCTGGGTGATGTGGCACGGGTCGAGATGGGCGCGGAAAACTACGACACGGTCAGTTCGTTCGACGGCACCCCCTCGGTGTACATCGGCATCAAGGCCACCCCGGCCGCCAACCCCCTGGATGTCATCAAGGAAGTGCGGCGGATCATGCCCGAGCTGGAAAGCCAGCTGCCCTCGGCGCTGAAGGTATCGATCGCCTACGACGCCACGCTGTTCATCCAGGCCTCCATCGACGAAGTGATCAAGACCCTCGGTGAAGCCGTGCTGATCGTCATCGTCGTGGTGTTCCTGTTCCTCGGCGCCCTGCGTTCGGTACTGATCCCGGTGGTGACCATTCCGCTGTCGATGATCGGCGTGCTGTTCTTCATGCAGATGATGGGCTACTCGCTCAACCTGCTGACTCTGCTGGCCATGGTACTGGCCATCGGCCTGGTGGTGGACGATGCCATCGTGGTGGTGGAAAACATCCACCGGCACATGGAGGAAGGCAAGTCGCCCTTCGACGCGGCCCTCGAAGGCGCCCGGGAAATCGCCATGCCGGTGGTGTCGATGACCATCACCCTGGCGGCGGTGTATGCGCCGATCGGCTTCCTTACCGGGCTCACCGGCGCGCTGTTCAAGGAGTTTGCCCTGACCCTGGCCGGTGCGGTGGTCATCTCCGGCATCGTCGCCCTCACCCTGTCGCCGATGATGTGCGCCCTGCTGCTGCGCCAGGCGCACAACCCCAGCGGCCTGGCCCATCGCCTGGATGTGCTGTTCGAACGGCTGAAGGCGCGCTACCAGCGCGTGCTGCACGCCACCCTCGACAGCCGGCCGGTGGTGCTGGTGTTTGCCGTGATCATCCTGTGCCTGATCCCGCTGCTGCTGAAGTTCACCCAGAACGAACTGGCGCCCAACGAGGACCAGGGGGTGATCTTCATGATGAGCAGCTCGCCGCAGCCGGCCAACCTGGACTACCTCAACGCCTACACCGACCAGTTCACCCCGCTGTTCAAGGCCTTCCCCGAGTATTACTCGTCGTTCCAGATCAACGGTTTCAACGGCGTGCAGACCGGCATCGGCGGCTTCCTGCTGAAACCGTGGAATGAACGCGAACGCACGCAGATGGAGCTGCTGCCGCTGGTGCAGGCCAAGCTCGAGGAAGTCGCTGGTCTGCAGATATTCGGCTTCAACCTGCCGTCACTGCCCGGTACCGGCGAGGGCCTGCCGTTCCAGTTCGTGATCAACAGCGCGGGTGACTACCCGGCGCTGCTGGAGGTGGCCCAACGGATCAAGGCCCGCGCCCAGGCGTCCGGCAAGTTCGCCTTCCTCGACATCGACCTGGCCTTCGACAAACCCGAGGTGGTGGTGGATATCGACCGGGCCAAGGCGGCGCAGATGGGGGTGTCGATGGACACCTTGGGCGGCACCCTGGCGACCTTGCTGGGCGAGGCGGAAATCAACCGTTTCACCCTCGAGGGGCGCAGCTACAAGGTGATTGCCCAGGTGGAGCGGCCCTACCGCGACAACCCCGGCTGGCTGAACAACTACTACGTGAAGAACGACCAGGGGCAGCTGCTGCCGCTCTCCACCCTGATCACCCTCACCGACCGCGCCCGCCCGCGCCAGCTCAACCAGTTCCAGCAACTGAATTCGGCGATCATCCAGGGCGTGCCGATGGTCAGCCTGGGCGAGGCGCTGCAGACCGTGCAGGGCATCGCCCGCGAAGAGGCCCCGGAAGGTTTCGCCTTCGACTATGCCGGCGTGGCCCGCCAGTACGTGCAGGAAGGCAGCGCGTTGTGGGTGACCTTCGGCCTGGCGTTGGCGATCATTTTCCTGGTGCTGGCGGCCCAGTTCGAAAGCTTCCGCGACCCGCTGGTGATTCTGGTGACGGTGCCGTTGTCGATCTGTGGCGCGTTGCTGCCGCTGTTCCTCGGCATATCGAGCATGAACATCTACACCCAGGTGGGGCTGGTGACGTTGATCGGGCTGATCAGCAAGCATGGCATTCTGATTGTCGAGTTCGCCAACCAGCTGCGTGAAGAACGTGGCCTGAGCGTGCGCGAGGCGATCGAGGAAGCGGCGGCGATTCGCCTGCGGCCGGTGCTGATGACCACGGCGGCGATGGTGTTCGGCATGGTGCCGCTGATTCTGGCGACCGGGGCGGGGGCGGTCAGCCGCTTTGACATCGGTACGGTGATTGCCACCGGGATGTCGATCGGTACGCTGTTCACCTTGTTCGTGTTGCCTTGTATCTACACGTTGTTGGCACACAAGGCGGTGGCCAGGAAACCTGTTGTGGCCTGACCTTGCCTCTTCGCGGGCTCGCCCGCTCCCACAGTGAACACGGCACCCTGTGGGAGCGGGCAAGCCCGCGAAGAGGCCGGTAAAGCATTTCCATCTACTGCCAGGTTCAACCGAACGGCCGCAACCCCTGGCGCATGCCGAACAGGAACAGCAACAGGTCCTGATCCGGCGCGGCCTTGGCTTGTTGCTGCGGTTTCACATCCCGCGGCAACGCGCACTGGTCGGCCAGCTCGGCCTTGCTGAACACGGTCGGCCTCGGCTCTTCCCAGGCAGCCACCGCCACGGTGGTCACCGCCAGGCCAGCTACCAGGAACAAAGCTCGAGCTATTTCTAGTTTCATCGCTCTAACCCTTTGACAGCGCTGCCAAACGCCATCTGGTAAAAGTAGAGCAGGGTTTGCCATTCCGCGTCATTCAGCGACGAATGGCGGCGCAGCTGGCGCAGGTCGTTACCCGCTGCGCGCTGGCAGCTGATGCGCCGCCGGCACTTTTCCAGGTCCAGCAGCGCGACTTCGACGCGGGCCTGCTCGCCCTCGCCAATCACCTTGACGAACACGTGCTTGCCATACAGGCAGCCGTGCTGCCAGTGCCCCAAGTGCATGCGCGCAAGGTTGTCCGCCAGGTCCTTGAGCATGCGTTCATGCACCACCTGCGGGTAACGCTCACGGGCGCCCTGTTCATGCCAGGTGTCGAGTTCGACGAAGCCGTCCAGCGCTTCGCTGACCAACAGCGCACGCCATTGGTGGTCAGCGTCACGCTCGGCACCGCAGAAGACGATGCGCGGCACACGCACGCCCAGCTGCTCGAAGCTGTTCAACGCATCGAGCTCGCGCAATACGGTCGGCCGGCCAAATGGATGCAGCAGGCTGCGGTAGATGTGCCCGACCTGGCGCTTGGCATACAGCAGCTTGCCGTTGGCATCGTTCAGGCGTTGCACGCCACTCTCGCCGCCACGCCGCTGATTAGGTTCCTCGACCCACTCGCCCTGCTGGCGCCAGTAAAAATCGAACCGCGACTCCCCACTTTGGGCTACAGCCATCAAACACTACCCCTTACGCAATACGTAGACCCGCCACATGGCATAGAACGGCAGGAAGTCGAGGCGTTCCTGGATTCTGAAGCCGGCGGCCTTGAATTCTTCTTCGACCGTGTCGGCCGGTAACACAAAACGGTTCTGATAATTGCCCTGCCCATGCTTCCTGGCGTTGCGGCGCTGTTCCAGCTTTTTCCGCCGCCAGGCCTTGAAGTTGCCATCCACCCACAGTGACAGGATCACACTATCACGGCTAACCCGTTGAAATTCCGAAAGAATGGTCTTTCTGTGCGCCGCTTCGCCGATATGGTGGAACAGGCGCATGCAGAAAATGCTGTCCACCGAGTTGTCGGGCAGATCGATGGCGAATGCCGAAGTCTGCAAGGGCCGTACCCGTGCGACCACCTCTGGCGCTTGCGCGGCACAGGCTGTCTCGATCATCGCTTCGGAGTTGTCGGCGCCGATGATCACCCGGTTGGGCTTTTCGGCCAGCAATGGCCAGAAACGGCCGGCGCCGCATGGCAGGTCGAGGACCAGGCCTGGCTCACCCGCCAGGGCCAAGGCGCGACGCGCCAATTGCTCATCTCGCTTGTGGGAAAGGCGTCGCGCCAGGCCATCCTGGTGCTTGAGAAAGTACTCACGGGCATGTTCCTTGTCGTACTTCTCGGAAAATTCAAGCTTGATGGGGCTACGCATTGGGCATCTCCTGACTCTATTGCGCCCACCTTAGGTAGGCAGGCGTAGGAATCAGGTCATGCCAATGTGAAAAAAATGTTGAGCGCCGAATGACCTGTTACAACCGATTACTCAGCCAGGCCATCCGGGTCGCCCTTGGCCGCGGTATTGCTCAGGTCCACCTGGAAACGGCAGCCGTGCGGCAAGGTGGAAGTCAGGGTGACATGCCAGCCCTGGTCGTCACAGATTCGCTGTACCAGCGACAGGCCCAGGCCCAGGCCCTCGCCGCGCCGCTCATCCCCGCGTACGAATGGCTTGAACATCGCCTCGCGCTGTTCCTCGGGGATACCCACGCCGCTGTCCTCGACGCTGAAACCGTTGGCCTCCAGGCTCAGGCGGATGTAGCCGCTGTCGGTGTAGTGCGCGGCATTGCGCAGCAGGTTGCCCATCACCGATTGCAGGAAGGTGGCGTTGTACAACACCGGGCTGGCACTGACGCGGCCATCGAAATACAAGGCCAGGCCCTTCTGTTCGATGGTGTCGCGCCAGACACCGATCAGTTCGTCAGCCACTTCCCGCAGGGTGGCCCGCGAAGCGACCGCGCCCTCGTCGCGCTGTGCCCGGGCCAGCATCAGGAAGGTCTTGACCAGTTCGCGCATTTCTTCCGTCGCCCGCGCCACGCGCTCTACCTGGCTGCGCGAGCGGGCGTCCAGCGTCGGGTTCTCCATCAGCAGTTCGCACGAGGTGGCCAGTACCATCAACGGGGTGCGCAGTTCGTGGCTGACGTCGCTGGTGAACAAGCGCTCGCGGGTCAGCGCATCGCGCAGACGGCCCAAGGTATCGTCGAACGCCACCGCCAGCTGGCCGACTTCGTCCGCGGCATAATCCGGCGCCAGCGGCGGCGCCAGGCCCAGCAACTGGTCGCGGTGGCGTACCTGACGCGCCAGGCGGATCACCGGCGCCATCACCCGGCGTGCCACCAGCCAGCCGAGAATGACCGCCAGCACCAGGCTGAGCACGAAGCCCACCACCACCACCGCGAACAGCAGGCGCTCGCGCTCTTCGAAGTCGCTCTGGTCCTGCAGCAGCACGTAGCGGCGACCATCGACGATTTCGACCATGGCGTGATAGGACAGCTGGTCGCGGAACACCTCGTGGAAGCCGCGTTCGAGGTGGCGCAGGTCCTTGGGTAGCTCGAAGTCGTCGCGCCCGCCGCTGAAATAGAACAGCTGATCGGGGCGTGGCCGGTGGCTCCAGTCGCTGACGCTGTCCATGCGCAGCAGGCGTTGCAGGTCGCCACCCAGCACTGAGGAAATCAGCCGTTCTTCGACCAGGTGCACGGTGCCGACGATGCCGAAGGCGAAGGCCCCGGCCACCAGTGCGCTCATCAGGGCAAAGGCGATGATGATGCGCTGGGCAAGGCTTTGCTTAAACTCCATCACGGCCCTCGGCGAGGCGATAGCCGACGCCATGGACGGTATGCAGCAGCGGTTTTTCGAACGGCTTGTCGATCACCTGACGCAGCTGGTGCACGTGGCTGCGCAGGCTGTCGCTGTCGGGGCAGTCGTCACCCCACAGGGCTTCTTCCAGCACTTCGCGGCGCAGTACATGCGGGCTCTTCTGCATCAGCACCGCCAGCAACTTGAGGCCGACCGGGTTGAGCTTGAGCAGGCGGCCCTGGCGGGTGACTTCGAGGGTGTCGAGGTCGTAGCTGAGGTCGGCCACCTGCAGGGTACGGCGCCCGCCGCCCTGGGCGCGGCGCAGCACGGCTTCGATGCGCGCGGCCAGTTCCGACAGGGCGAAGGGCTTGAGCAGGTAATCGTCGGCGCCGGAACGGAAGCCCTGCAGGCGGTCGTCCAGCTGGTCGCGGGCGGTGAGCATGATCACCGGCGTGTCACGGCGGGCGTCTTCGCGCAGGCGCTTGCACAGGGTATAGCCGTCGATGCCCGGCAGCATGATGTCGAGCACGATCAGGTCGTAGTGTTCGGTGGCAGCCAGGTGCAGGCCGGACAGGCCATCCTGGGCGCAATCGACGGTGTAGCCCTTCATGCCCAGGTAATCGGCCAGGTTGGCCAGGATATCGCGGTTGTCTTCAACCAAAAGAATGCGCATCGGTTTCTCCTGTGCGGCGCTTCTCGCTGTGGTGCGCGGCAGGCGCAGCTTAAGGCCTATGCCTGCAGGGTGCCAGCCCCCGGGAAAATTCACCGGACTTGACGGTTTTTTCACTGATCCTTCACGGACACAGAATAGCGGGCGGCCGACAATGCCCGATCCTTTTCGCGCCCTGGAGCCGCCATGCAGCAACGAACCCGCCCTCGCCCGCTCAATTTCTGGCTGTACCTGGGGATACCCCTGGCGACTGCGCTGGGCTTGATCCTGCTGGAGCTTACGTCGATCGACATGGACCTCGCCAAGCTGTTCTTCGACCCGGCTGCCGGACAATTCATTGGCCGCCACAGCTACCTGCTGGAAAACATCCTGCACGACCGCGTCAAGCAAGGCGTGATCCTGCTGGGGGTGTTGTCGCTGCTGACCTTTGCGGCCAGTTTCTTCTGGCAGCGCCTGTTCGGCTGGCGCCGTGAACTGGGCTGCCTGGTGCTGGCGCTAGGGCTTTCGACCGCGTTCGTCACGCCGCTGAAGAAGGTGACCCAGGTGCAATGCCCGTGGAGCCTGACCCAGTTTGGCGGCACAGAAACCTATAGCAAGCTGCTGGAACCGCGGCCGGCGACCGACAAGCCCGGGCTGTGCTGGCCGGGCGGGCACGCGGCAACCGGGTTCTGCCTGTTCGGCCTGTTCTTCATGTTGCGGGACCGCAAGCCGCGCCTGGCACGGGTGGCGTTGGTGGTGGCCTTGGTGGCGGGCTCGGTGCTGGGTGTAGGGAGAATGATGCAGGGCGCGCACTTTCTGTCGCATAACCTGTGGACGGCGGTGTTCTGCTGGTTGATCGGGTTAGGGTCGTATTATCTGATTCTGTACCGCCGGGGCATGGTGGAAGCGCCAGCCGTCGAGCGCAGCGTCGCCTGACAGAGGGGGCCGCTTCGCGGCCCTTTCGCCGGCAAGCCAGCTCCCACAAGTACAGCGCCTGACTCAAGGTTGGCGCAATCCTGTGGGAGCTGGCTTGCCGGCGATGGGCTGCAGCGCAGCCCCAATGGCCCTCACTGGCAAATGAAAAAGCCCCGGTTCTCACGAACCGGGGCTTTTTGATGGTGCAGGGGGTAAGGCTGGCTTACATCATGCCGCCCATGCCACCCATGCCGCCCATGTCAGGCATGCCGGCAGCTGGCTTGTCTTCCGGCAGGTCGGCAACCATGGCTTCGGTGGTGATCATCAGACCGCCGATCGAAGCAGCAGCTTGCAGCGCCGAACGGGTGACCTTGGCTGGGTCCAGGATGCCCATTTCGATCATGTCGCCGTATTCGCCGGTAGCAGCGTTGTAACCGAAGTTACCCGAACCTTGCTTGACCTTGTCAGCGACAACGCTTGGCTCGTCGCCGGCGTTGGCAGTGATCTGGCGCAGCGGCGCTTCGACTGCGCGACGCAGCAGGGCGATACCGACGTTCTGGTCTTCGTTGTCACCTTTGAGGTCGACAATGGCAGCCAGGGCGCGAACCAGGGCCACACCACCGCCAGGCACCACGCCTTCTTCAACGGCCGCACGGGTAGCGTGCAGGGCGTCTTCAACGCGGGCTTTCTTCTCTTTCATTTCAACTTCGGTGCCGGCACCGACCTTGATCACGGCAACACCGCCAGCCAGCTTGGCCAGACGCTCTTGCAGCTTCTCACGGTCGTAGTCCGAGGAAGTCTCTTCGATCTGGGCACGGATCTGCTTGACGCGTGCTTCGATCTCGCCGTCGGCGCCAGCGCCGTCGATGATGGTGGTGTTTTCCTTGGACAGGATGACGCGCTTGGCGTTACCCAGGTGCTCCAGGGTAGCGGTTTCCAGGGACAGGCCGATTTCTTCGGAGATGACCTGGCCGCCGGTCAGGACGGCGATGTCCTGCAGCATGGCCTTGCGACGGTCGCCGAAGCCCGGTGCCTTGACCGCAGCAACCTTGACGATGCCGCGCATGTTGTTGACCACCAGGGTAGCCAGCGCTTCGCCTTCGACGTCCTCGGCAACGATCAGCAGTGGGCGGCCGGCCTTGGCAACGGCTTCCAGCACTGGCAGCAGCTCACGGATGTTGGAGATCTTCTTGTCGACCAGCAGCAGCAGCGGGCCTTCCAGCTCGGCCACCATGGTGTCCGGCTTGTTCACGAAGTACGGCGACAGGTAGCCACGGTCGAACTGCATGCCTTCTACGACGGACAGTTCGTTTTCCAGGCCCGAGCCTTCTTCAACGGTGATCACGCCTTCTTTACCGACTTTTTCCATGGCTTCGGCGATGATTTCACCGATGGAGTTGTCGGAGTTGGCGGAGATGGTACCAACCTGGGCGATGGCCTTGGAGTCGGCGCATGGCTTGGACAGGTTCTTCAGCTCGGCGACGACGGCAGCGGTGGCCTTGTCGATGCCGCGCTTCAGGTCCATCGGGTTCATGCCGGCAGCGACGGCTTTCAGGCCTTCGTTGACGATGGCCTGAGCCAGAACGGTAGCGGTGGTGGTGCCGTCACCGGCAGCGTCGTTGGCCTTGGAAGCGACTTCCTTGACCAGCTGGGCGCCCATGTTCTCGAAGGCGTCCTTCAGCTCGATTTCCTTGGCGACGGAAACGCCGTCCTTGGTGATGGTCGGCGCGCCGAAGCTCTTGGCCAACACCACGTTGCGGCCTTTCGGGCCGAGGGTGGCTTTTACTGCGTCAGCCAGAACGTTGACACCAACCAGCATTTTCTTACGAGCGGAATCGCCGAATTTTACGTCTTTAGCAGCCATGATCGTTTAATCCTTGGAAATCTTTGGAGTAACGGGAAGTCGGGGAAATCAGCCTTCGATAACGGCGAGGATTTCGTTCTCGGCCATGACCAGCAGGTCTTCGCCATCGACTTTCACGGTGTTGCTGCCCGAGTAAGGGCCGAAAACCACTTTGTCACCCACTTTCACGGCCAGCGCGCGCACTTCGCCGTTGTCCAGGATGCGACCGGTGCCAACGGCGACAACTTCGCCGCGGTTTGGTTTTTCAGCGGCCGAACCCGGCAGGACGATACCGCCAGCGGTTTTCGATTCTTCTTCGCTGCGACGGATAACGACGCGGTCATGCAGAGGACGAAGCTTCATTGTCGATCTCTCCCAAATTGTGGTTTTCATCGGCCGGTGTCGACACCGGCGGGTTGATGCTGTCCGGCGTTGCCGGAAGGCCGCTCGCGCAGGGCGAACCGCCTGAGTCATGTCTGGTGTTGCCACCAGAAACCTTGCGGTGACCACATACATGAGGCCGCCATATTCAATTACAAGGCTTGTTTCAGAAAATTTTTCATTAGCGCCTTTGGCCCGCAAAAAAGCCGGGGCCGCATAGCGGCCCCCGGTTGTTACTTGTCGCGGCGCTCGTACTCGCCCTCGATCACGTTCGGGCGGTGGCCGCCATCACGCGGCTGCGCCTGGAACGGGTCGTCCTGGAACGCACGCTGGCGCATGGCCTGGGCTTCGCCGCGCTCGCGCATCTTGCGCGCGGCCAGCTTACGGGTGAATGGCAGCAGGCACAGCAGGCCCAGCACATCGCTGATGAAACCCGGCAGCAGCAACAGGCCACCCGCCACGGCCAGCATCATGCCCTGGAACATGTCCTCGGCAGGCAGTTCACCGCGCTGCAGGCTTTCACGGGCACGCAATGCGGTAGCCAGGCCGGCCACGCGCATCACCAGCACACCCAGGGCGGAGCCGGCGATGATCAGCAACAGCGCCGGGAAGAAACCGATGGCGGCGCTGACCTTCACGAAGACGAACAGCTCCAGCACGGGAAACAGGAGAAACAACAATAGAAAAGCACGCATCAAAGCATTCCTCGTCGGAAGAGAACCTTCCTGTAAGACCCACAGATGGATGCGTGCGCTCGGCTTTTCAACCCTCGGCCTGCACCGCCACCGGCCACTGGTCGGCGCGGGCCAGCAAAACCAGCGCTTCGCGGACTTGTATCGGCGTATTGCAAGTACTGGGGAAAGGCAACCAGTGCAGCGCCTGGCCGATGCGCAGGTGCATCCCTTCGCTGTCTACCCCGACCATCTGCGCTGGCGCATGGCGCGGCAGGTCGGTCAGTTGCACGTAGTGGGCGATGGCGTTGGCGTGGTCGCTGTTCATGTGTTCGACCATGCTGGCCTCGGCCTTGCCGGCGAACGGGTTGGCCAGGGTCACCTGGTCGAGCCAGTGGATCGCGCCGAAGCCGCCGATGTAGCGGTGGCGCACCGGCTGCAGTACCCAGAAATCGAAGTCGTGGGCCTTGTGGTAGTCGGCGGCATCCGGGAAATACCGGTAGTAGCGTTCGGCGGCGGCCTGGATGGCTGCCTCGTCCACCAGCTTGTGCGCCTCGGCCATCACCGTCAGGCGGCCTACGGCCTGTACGTCTTCGGCTTCGCGTTCACCCACCAGCAGCGAGCACTTGGGGTCGTTCTGCAGGTTGTGGGTGTGCTGGGCGATGCGGCTGATGAGGATCAGCGGGTGGCCGTGGGCGTCCAGGCAGTACGGCACCACCGAACCGAAGGGGTAGCCGGGCATCGACCGGGAATGGGTCGAGAGCACGCCACGGTATTCCTTGAGCAGCAGTTCCCGGGCGGGGCGGATGGCGTTGGTACTCACTGAGGGGAACTCCTGGCGGCGGACTGTGTGGCCACAAGATAGCATTATCAGTTGCAGTGCCAATGGGGCTGCTGCGCAGCCCTTTCGCCGGCAAGCCAGCTCCCACAATGACCGCGCAAGGCCCAGGCCTGTGCCGCACCTGTGGGAGCTGGCTTGCCGGCGATGGGGCCCCCCCCGGGCCCCCGCGCTAAACACATAAGCCCGCAACCCCGGGATAAAGGGGAGAGGTGACAAGCGGGTCACCGACAACAGCGGAC
>NZ_PUQD01000055.1 GCF_003331055.1 Pseudomonas sp. AFG_SD02_1510_Pfu_092
CATGTGGGAGCGGGTTCACCCGCGAAGCAGGCGACGCGGTGGATGGCACCGGCTGCGCCGGTGTTCGCGGCCACGGCCGCTCCCACAGGTGCTGCGTGAGCCATAAGCCCGCGCGATTCCATGTGGGAGCGGGCAAGCCCGCGAAGCAGGCGATGCGGTAGATGGCACCGGCTGCGCCGGTGTTCGCGGCTAAAGCCGCTCCCACACGGATCGCGCCAGCGCTTAGAAATTGACCAGGACAGTTGCTCCCAAGCCAGTGCGCAGCCCGGCATCAGAACCGCGCCGTACTCACCGTGATGTAGCCCTTGTCCGCCAGGGCGATACGGATCACCGTCTCGTCCGCCGGCGCCTTGCGGTTGCGCTTGATGCGTACGCCTTCCACCGCTGCCGCTTTCATATGCTCGTAAATGGCCCGCCCGTTGAGGTCGAAGAACACCTCGCTGGCCAGCAACTCGATACGTTCGATCAGTTCTCGCGAGCGCTCGTCGGTGGCGCAGAAGAACATCACCCCCGACAGGTGCGGGTCTTCATCCGGGTTGTTCATGTCGTGGGCCAGCAGTTCGCGCAGGGTGTTGCGCAATTCGGCGGTGGAGCGGACGTACGGGTGCATGCAAAGCCTCCTCTGGATCGCTACCTTGCGTTATCCAGTGCCGATCATGTTTTCCAGGAGCAGGGGCTACAAGTAGGACGCTTCCGAGCGCTTGATAGGAAATTTCTGAAGGTGGTGCTGCGGGTTCAAGGCGGCTTCGACGATTTCGACCCAGTGCCGCACCGGTGTGCGCCCGGCCCCGCCAAGGTGGGCCTGGCAGCCGATGTTGGCGGTGGCGATGACCTGCGGCTTGCCGCTTTCCAGGGCATTCAGGCGGTTGTCGCGCAGTTGCCGCGACAGCTCAGGCTGGGTCAGCGAATAGGTGCCGGCCGAGCCGCAGCACAGGTGGCCGTCCGCGACCGCGGTCAAGGTGAAGCCCAGGCGCGTCAGCAACGCCTCCACCGCCCCGCCCAGCTTCAATGCGTGCTGCAAGGTGCACGGGCAATGAAACGCCAGCCGCTGTTCGGCGCACAGGCCCAGTTGTTCGACCGGCTCGTCACGCAGCACCTCGACCAGGTCGCGGGACAGCGCGCTGACCCGGACGGCCTTGGCGGCGTAGCGCGGGTCGTGGTGCAACAGATGACCGTAGTCGCGGACGAACGCGCCGCAGCCGCTGGCGGTCTGCACGATGGCCTCGGCGCCGGCTTCGATGGCCGGCCACCAGGCGTCGATATTGCGCCGCGCCCGCTGCAGGCCTTGCTCCTGGGCGTTGAGGTGGTAGTCCACCGCGCCACAGCAGCCGGCCTGGCGGATCGGTACCACGCTGATGCCCAGGCGGTCCAGCAGGCGCGCGGCGGCCGCATTGGTGTTGGGCGACAGCGCCGGCTGCACGCAACCTTCCAGCATCAGCACCCGGCGTGCATGGCGCGCTGCGGGGCGCTGGCCGGGCGCGGTGACCTGCGCCGGCAGCTTGTCCTTGAGCGCCGCCGGCAGCAGCGGGCGCAGGGCCTGGCCACTGCGCGCCAGCACCTTGAACAGCGCCGGGCGCGGGACCACCGCACGCAGGGCCTGGCGCAACAGGCGCTGGCCGAGCGGGCGCGGTACCTGCTGCTCGACCACGGCGCGGCCGATGTCCAGCAGGTCGTGGTAGCGCACCCCGGAAGGGCAGGTGGTTTCGCAGCTGCGGCAGCTCAGGCAACGGTCCAGGTGCAACTGGGTGCTGGCGCTGATCGGCGCACCCTCGAGCACCTGCTTGATCAGGTAGATGCGCCCGCGCGGGCCGTCCAGTTCATCGCCCAGCAGCTGGTAGGTGGGGCAGGTGGCGGTGCAGAAGCCACAGTGCACGCAGGCACGCAGGATGCTTTCGGCCTCGTCGGCGCGGGCCAGGCACCGGGCGCTTTCGCTCAGGTTGGTCTGCATGGTCTGGCCTCACAGGTCCAGGTACAGGCGGCCGGGGTTGAACACCCCTTTGGGGTCGAGTTGCTGCTTGAGGGCGCGGTGATAGCGCATCAGCGCAGCGGGCAGCGGTGGGCTGCTGGCAGCACCGGGGGCATGGCAGGTCGCGTGGCCGCCGACCTTGGCCACCTGTTGGCGAATGGCCTGTGCTTGTGCGTCGGACTTGAGCCAGCGCTGGGCGCCGCCCCAGTCGAGCAACTGCTGGCCGGGAAGCTCCAGCGCTGCGCTGGCAATGGGTACGGACAGCCGCCACAGCGGCGCGGGGCCCGCGAAAAAGGCCAGGCGCTGTTCGCGCAGGTCAGCCCAGAAGCGGCTGTCGAGCGCTTCGCCACCCAGCCGCTGGCGCGCCGACTGCACCGAGCCTTCGCCGCCTTCCAGGCGCAGGTACAGCGCCTCGCCGTCGTGGCAGGCCGCGCTGATCGGCAGCGGCTGCTGGCCCCACTCGGCCAGCTCGGCCAAGGCCTGCTGGACGCCCATTGGCAGGCGCAGGCTGAGGCATTGGCGCGGGCGCGGCAGCACTTTCAGCGACACCTCGGTCAGTAGCCCGAGGCAACCGAAGCTGCCCGCCATCAACCGTGACACATCGTAGCCGGCCACGTTCTTCATCACTTCGCCACCAAAGCGCAGCAGCTTGCCGTGGCCGGTGATCACCCGCGTTCCCAACACGTAGTCGCGCACCGCTCCGGCCCATGGCCGCCGGGGGCCTGACAGCCCGGCGGCGACCATACCCCCCACGGTGGCGTCGGGGCCAAGGTGCGGAGGCTCACAAGGCAGCATCTGGCCGGCTTCGTGTAGCGCCGCCTCGACCTCGCGCAGCGGCGTACCGGCGCGGGCGGTGAGTACCAGTTCGGTCGGGTCGTAGCTGACGATGCCACGGTGGCCACGGGTGTCGAGCACCTCGGCGCTGACCGGGTTGCCGAGCATGGCCTTGCTGTTGCTGCCCTGGATGCGCAGCGGCGTGGCCTGGTTCAGCGCCTGCTTGACCTGCTCGAGCAGGGCCTGGCTGATGTCGCGGTCCATGCTCATCAGAAACGCTCCAGTTCAGGGAAGGGCAATTGCCCATGGTGCACGTGCAGGGCGCCGAACTCGGCACAGCGGTGCAGGGTGGGGATGTTCTTGCCGGGGTTGAGCAGGCCCTGCGGGTCGAAGGCGGCCTTGACCGCGTGAAACAGGGTGATTTCGTCGCTGTTGAACTGCGCACACATCTGGTTGATCTTTTCCCGCCCTACACCGTGCTCGCCGGTGATGCTGCCGCCCACCGCCACGCACAGTTCGAGGATCTTGCCGCCGATCGCCTCGGCACGCTCCAGCTCACCGGGCAGGTTGGCGTCGAACAGGATCAGCGGGTGCATGTTGCCGTCGCCGGCATGGAACACGTTGGCCACGCGCAGGCCGTACTCCGCCGACAGCGCGCTGATGCCCTCGAGCACGCGCGGCAGTTCGCGCCGCGGGATGGTGCCGTCCATGCAGTAGTAGTCGGGGGAAATGCGCCCCACCGCCGGAAAGGCGTTCTTGCGCCCGGCCCAGAAGCGCACGCGTTCGGCCTCGTCGCAGGCCAGCCGCACCTCGCTGGCGCCGGCTTGCGCCAGCACGGCGGCGACCCGCTCGCAGTCGTCGTGCACATCGGCTTCGACGCCATCCAGTTCGCACAGCAGGATGGCCGCCGCGTCCACCGGGTAGCCGGCGTGGATGAAGTCCTCGGCGGCGCGGATCGCCAGGTTGTCCATCATCTCCAGGCCGCCCGGTATGATCCCCGCCGCGATGATCTCGGCGACGGCCCGGCCGGCGTCCTCGACACGCTCGAAACTGGCCAGCAGCACCCGCGCCACCTGCGGCTTGGGCAGCAGTTTCACGGTGACTTCGGTAACGATGCCAAGCATGCCTTCGGAACCGGTGAACAGCGCCAGCAGGTCGAAACCGGGGCTGTCGAGGGCGTCGCTGCCCAGGGTCAGGCGTTCGCCCTCGACCGTGAGGATTTCCACCTTGAGCAGGTTGTGCACGGTCAGGCCGTATTTGAGGCAGTGCACGCCACCGGCGTTTTCCGCGACATTGCCGCCGATGGAGCAGGCAATTTGTGACGACGGGTCGGGCGCGTAATACAGGCCGTAGGGCGCGGCCGCCTGGGAAATGGCCAGGTTGCGTACACCGGGCTGCACCCGGGCGAAGCGGCCTTGCGGGTTGACTTCGAGGATGCGGTTGAAGCGCGCCATCACCAGCAGGATGCCCTTGGCCAACGGCAGGGCGCCGCCAGACAGGCCCGTACCGGCACCGCGCGCAACCACAGGTACGCCACGCTGGTGGCAGAACCGGAGCAACGCCTGCACCTGTTCCAGGCGCTCGGGCAGCGCCACCAGCAGCGGCACGCTGCGGTAGGCCGACAGGCCGTCGCATTCGTAGGGTTTGAGGTCTTCTTCGCGGTGCAGCAGCGCTAGGTCCGGCACGGCGTCACGCAACGCCTGTAGCAGCGCCGCCCGGTCGATCTCCGGCAGCGCGCCATCGACGCGCTCGTCGTAAAGGATGTTCATCGGCTGGCCGGTGCCGACGCTTTCGCGGGTAAACCCGCTCCCACAGCAGCGCACCGAATCGGTAGCCAGTGCAGTCCCTGTGGCAGCGGGTTTGCCCGCGAAGCGGCCGGTACCGGTTTGACCTCAATGGTCGGCTATACGGTCGTCCTGCGAGAGGATGGCGCGGGCCAGCTCTTCATCGCTGGCTTGCAGCCCCGGGTGGTCCTTGCGGGCCTGTTCCAGCGCCGACTCCACATAGGCGCCACGGATGGCACCGCCGCTGGCGACGTAGGCGGAAAGCTCGTCGCGTGCCGGGATGATCCGTTTGTCGTCCTTGAAGGTCGAGTAGAGCGAAGCGGAAACACCGGCCGAGGTGGCGACGTCGCCCGCGTCGACGTCAGCCATTGCAACACCGGCAGGCAGCAGGAGCAGCAACGCAGGGGCGAGGAGTAGGTGGCGCATGGCATGTTCTCCAGTAACGTGATGCACAGGGAAATAAACCACTCAGTGTTTAAGAGAGCGCAGGGGTGCCGGTAGTTCCCTGGTGTGGCCTGCTGATGCGTCGATCATTCTGATGACCGGTCGGTGACAAGCGCAGCGGCATGGCTACGCTCAGAAAATTGAGAAATATTCTGCAACATCTGGCCGGCTGGGCCTGAGGGATCTCGTACAACTGCTGCTGATGGAAAGCCCGCGCTGGCTTGCAGGTCGCCCCACGGGGGGCCGGACTTACGGGGGGCGTCGTGCACCCCCGTATTACTCCAAGCGGAGGCTCATCATGCTCAGAAAATGCTTGTTGGCGTTGGCGATCGGTGCTGTGTTGTCGGCATCGGCCGTGTTGGTGCCTGACTCTGTTGGCGGTGCGTCCAGCGCTTATGCGAAGGACGGCAGCGGTGGTGGTGGAGGTGGAGGTGGTAGCGGCGGCGGTGGCGGCCATGGTGGTGGCGGAAGCGGCGGTGGCCATGGCGGCGGCGGAGGTGGCAGCGGCGGTGGCGGTGGTCATGGCGGCGGTGGCGGCAGCGGTGGCTCGGGTGGTGGCCATGGTGGCGGCGGTAGCGGTAGCGGGCACAGTGGCGATAGTGGTGGGCATGGTGGCCCCGGCCACGATGGCCGCGGGCGCAACGGGGCTGACGACGGCGCTGACCATGAGGCTAACCACGAAGCGAATCATGAGGCGAATCACGACGTGGGCGAAACCCATGGCGTAGGGCATGGCGCGGATGATGGGGCTGACCATGATGTTGGCGATGATCATGGAGGTGATCAGCGCTGACTGCTGAGGTGCCTGTGCCGGCCTCTTCGCGGGCGCGCCCGCTCCCACAGATGTTGCGCCAATCCCCTGTGGGAGCGGGCATGCCCGCGAAGAGGCCGGCACAGGCACCAGAAATATCAGGTGTGCGGCACGTTGCGAACCCCCGCCGCACCGGCAAACTCGGGCTTCAGATGACCCTGTTCATCCAGCAGGTAGGCATCCATCACCTCGCGCACCACCGGCCCCGCCACCCGCCCGCCGGCTTCGCCGTTCTCGATCATCACCGCCACCACCACACTCGGCTGCTCGGCGGGGGCAAAGCCGACGAACAAGGCATTGTCGCGGTGCCGTTCCAGGGTCTTGTCGCGGTTGTAACGCTCGCCCTGCCTGATCGCCACCACCTGCGCGGTGCCGCTCTTGCCGGCAATCCGGTACTGCGCACCAGCGGCGGCGGCGCGGGCGATGCCGCGCGGGTCGTGCATGACCATCTGCATGCCCTGGCTGACCTGGTCCCAGGCGCGCCGGTCGTGCAGCACGATATCGGGCATCGGCTTGGGGTCGATCGGCGCCGCGCCACCCACGGTCATGGCCAAGTGCGGGCGGTGCCACACACCCTTGCTCGCCAGCAGGCTGGTGGCCTGGGCCAGCTGCAGCGGAGTGACCTGCATGTAGCCCTGGCCGATGCCGAGGATCAGCGTCTCGCCGGGGAACCAGGCCTGGCGCCGGGTGGCGCGCTTCCACGCGGCCGACGGCATCAGCCCGGGCGCTTCCTCGAACATGTCCAGCGACACCTTCTGGCCCAGGCCGAATTCGCTCATGTAGTCATGCAGGCGGTCGATGCCCAGCTTGTGCGCCAGGTCGTAGAAGTAGGTGTCGTTGGAACGCATGATGGCGGTGTACATGTCCACCCAGCCGTCACCGCTGCGGTTCCAGTTGCGGTACTTGTGCTGATAGTTCGGTAGCTCGTAATAGCCTGGGTCGAACACCCGGCTGCCCGGGGTGATCACACCGCTGTCGAGGCCGGCGATGGCCACTTCCGGCTTGACCGTCGAACCGGGCGCATACAGGCCGCGCAGCACGCGGTTGAACAGCGGCCGGTCGATGGAATCGCGTAGCGCGGCGTACTGTTTGAAGCTGATGCCCTTGACGAACAGGTTGGGGTCGAAGCTGGGGTTGCTGACCATCGCCAGCACATCGCCATTGGCCGGGTCGAGCACCACCACCGAGCCACGGCGCTCGCCCAGGGCCTTTTCTGCGGCCAGTTGCAGGTGCGCATCCAGGGTCAGGACGATGTCCTGGCCCGGAGTCGGGGCCTTGTGGTTGAGCACGCGCATCACCCGGCCCTGGGCGTTGGTCTCGACCTCCTCGTAGCCTACGTGGCCGTGCAGCTGGCTTTCGTAGAAGCGCTCTATGCCGGTCTTGCCGATTGACTGGGTGCCGCGGTATTCGCTGCTGTCGAGGGCTTTGGCTTCTTTCTCGTTGATCCGCCCGACATAACCCACCGAATGGGCGAAATGCCCGGCCAGCGGGTATTCGCGGATGAACTGCGGCTCCACCTCCAGGCCCGGCAGGCGGAACTGGTTCACCGCTACCAGGGCGATCTGCTCTTCGCTCAGGCCGACCATCAGCGTCACCGGCTCGAACGGCTTGCGGCCACGGCGCAAGTCCTTGTCGAACTGTTTGCGCTCGTCGTCACCCAGGCCCAGCACCTGGGTCAGGGTGTCGAGTACCTTGGCCGAGTCACCGCCGGCCCGCTCGCGGGTCATGGTCAGGTCGAAGCTGGGCTTGTTGTCGGCCAGCACCACGCCGTTGCGGTCGTAGATCAGCCCGCGTTCGGGGGCGATGGGCAGGACATGCACACGGTTGTTTTCCGACACCGCGCTCTGCTGGTCGTGTTGCAGCACCTGCAGCACATACAGCCGGCCCACCAGCACGGCACACAGGCTGAACACCAGCGCGGCGCAGGCCAGCAGGCGGCGGTTGACCAGGTGCTTTTCCTTTTCGTGGTCCTTGAGGGGGATGGGTTGCGGCATCGGGATCAGGTCTGCGAGGGGTGTGGCTGGGTAAAGCCTGCGGCGGTTCCGGGGGCGTGGATGCTACGCAAGGTGGGTGGGCCGCTCAAGGCGAAGGGCGAACGCTACCGCAAGGCAATGCCTGTCGCCCTGTAACCACGCGGCTCGCCGGCCAGATGAAGATTTGTTCATGGCCCCGCTGTGCATGCGCATTGCGCTGAACCTGCTATGCCTAAGAAGTCACTCGAAACCGCCAAGGCCTGTCGATGCTGGTCGTCGAGCAATTGCACAAATCGTTCCCCACCCCCCAGGGGCCGCTCCCGGTGCTGCAGGGCGTCGACCTGTGCCTGGCGCCAGGCAGCAGCCTGGCGCTGATGGGCGAGTCGGGCAGTGGCAAGAGCACCCTGCTGCACCTGGTGGCCGGCCTGGACCGTGCCGACCGGGGGCGCATCCTGATCGACGGCGTGCCGCTGGACAGCCGTTGCGAGGCGTCGCTGGCGCAGTGGCGGCGCGAGGGTATCGGCCTGGTGTTCCAGCAGTACAACCTGATCAGCAGCCTGGATGTGGGCGCCAATCTTGCCTTCCAGGCCCGCCTGGCCGCGCGGCATGATCCGCACTGGGTCGCTTACCTGGCGCAACGCCTGGGCCTGGCGGATGTGCTGGGGCGTTATCCGGAGCAGCTGTCCGGCGGCCAGCAACAACGGGTCGCCATCGGCCGCGCCCTGGCCGCGCGCCCGGCCTGGCTGCTGGCCGACGAACCGACCGGCAGCCTCGACGAAGCCAGCAGCGACGAGGTGTTGCGCCTGCTGTTGCAACTGGTCGCCGAGGCCGGCAGCGGGGTGCTGATGGTGACCCATAGCCCGCGGCTGGCGGCGCGCCTGCAGCAGCGTTGTTACCTGCAGGCCGGCCGCGTGCGGCCCGGGCAGGGCGAATGAGACAGTTGGCGCTGGCCCTGTTGGCGCTGCTCGGCCACTGGCGGCGCCATCGCCTGCAGTTTTGCAGCATCTTCACCGGCTTGTGGCTGGCCACGGCGCTGTGGACCGGCGTGCAGGCGCTGAACAGCCAGGCCCGCAGCGACTATGCCCGGGCCAGCGCGGTGCTGACCGCGCCGCTGCAGGCGCAACTGCTGCCGCGCCATGGCGAGCGCTTCGACCAGGCGTTGTATGTGCAACTGCGCCGGGCCGGGTGGGCGGTGACGCCGGTGCTGGAAGGGCGCTTGCGCCTGCCCGGTGAGCCGGCACGCAGCGTGCGCCTGCTCGGCATCGAACCGTTGAGCCTGCCTGCCAGCAGCAGCGTTGCCGGTGTGCAACCGCACGCGTTCGATCTGCAGGCCTTCATCGGTGCGCCCGGGCAAGCCTGGGTCGGGCCAGACACCTTGCGTCAGTTGCAGGCCGAACCCGGTGCGTCGGTAACTGACAGCGAAGGGCAACAGCTGCCGCCGCTGGTGGTGCAGCCGGCACTGGCACCGGGGGTGATCGTGGTCGATATCGGCCATGCCCAGACCTTGCTGCACGCCCCCGAGCAGTTGTCGCGACTGCTGGTGGCCGCCACCGCCGGGCCGTTGCCTGCGGCTGTCGCTCCTTACCTTGAGCTGCGGGCTCAGCAGGACGATGGCGGTTTGCAGCGGCTGACCGCCAGTTTCCACCTCAACCTGACGGCGCTCGGCCTGTTGGCGTTCGTCGTTGGCCTGTTCATCGCCCATGCGGCAATCGGCCTGGCGCTGGAGCAGCGCCGCGGGCTGATCCGCAACCTGCGCGCCTGTGGCGTCGGCCTGAAAACCCTGCTGGCTGCCCTGGTGCTGGAGCTGGGCCTGTTCGCCCTGTTGGGTGGGCTGGCCGGCGTGGCCGGTGGCTATGGCCTGGCCGCGTGGTTGCTGCCCGATGTCGCCGCCAGTGTGCGCGGCCTGTATGGCGCGCAGGTGGCTGGCACGTTGAGCCTGCCGGCGTGGTGGTGGCTGGCCGGCGTGCTGGTGAGCGTGCTCGGCGCACTGCTGGCCGGCCTGGGCAGCGTCTGGCGTGCGGCCCGCTTGCCGTTGCTGGCGCTGGCGCAACCGCAGGCGTGGCGCCTGGCGCAGGGGCCGTGGTTGCGGCGCCAGGCCCTGCTGGCGGGCCTGTTGCTGTTGCTGGCCGGGGGCTGTGGCGTGCTCGGCGACAGCCTGCCCAGCGCGTTCGGCCTGCTGGCCGGGTTGCTGCTGGCGGCGGCGCTGCTGCTGCCGGCCTTGCTCGACCGGCTGCTGGCCTGGCTGGCGCGCCATTGCCGGCGGCCGCTGTCGCAATGGTTCGTCGCCGACAGCCGCCAGCAACTGCCGGCCCTGAGCCTGGCGTTGATGGCGCTGTTGCTGGCGCTGGCTGCCAGTGTCGGCGTGGGCAGCATGACCGAAGGCTTTCGCAAGACTTTTGTCGGTTGGCTTGAGCTGCGCCTGTCCGCCGACCTGTATGTCACGCCACGGGACACCGCCCAGGGCGTGCAGATAGCCGAATGGCTCGGGCAGCAGCCTTCGGTACGCGTGGTCTTGCCCGGCTGGCGGGTAGACACACAGCTGCACGGTTGGCCGGTGCAGGTTCAGGGCATCGTCGCCGATCCTGTCTATCGCAGCCGCTGGCCATTGCTGGCCGGGCAACCGCAGGCCTGGGCGCAGTTGGCCAGCGGCCAGGCGCTGATGCTCAGCGAACAGCTGGCCAGGCGCCTGCGCGTGGCGGTGGGCGATAGCCTGAAGCTACCCGTCAGCAGCGCGCCAGCCCTGACTGTGGTGGGGATCTACGCCGATTACGGCAACCCCAAAGGGCATCTGCTGGTGGATGCCGGCTGGTTGCGCGCGCACTGGCCGCAGGCAACCCTGAGCGGCTTGAGCGTCGACCTGCAGCCGGACCAGGTGTCGGCCGTCAGGGCTGCACTGCAACAGCGCTTTGCCCTCGACGACAGCCGGGTGGTCGAGCAGGCGCGCCTCAAAAGCTGGTCGACCGAGGTGTTCAACCGCACCTTCGCGGCCACCGCCGCGCTCAACAGCCTCACCCTTGGCGTGGCCGGGGTGGCGCTGTTGATCAACCTGTTGACCCTGGGGCAGGCCCGCCTGGGCCAGTTGGCGCCCCTGTGGGCACTGGGCGTGCGGCGCACCCATCTGGTCTGGCTCAGCCTTGGGCAGACCCTGCTGCTGAGCAGCCTGACCGTGCTGCTGGCGATCCCGCTGGGCATTCTGCTGGCCTGGTGCCTGGTGGCGGTGCTGAACGTGCAGGCGTTTGGTTGGCGGCTGCCGCTCTACGTGTTCCCCGCGCAGTTGCTGCAACTGGCGCTGCTGGGCCTGCTTACCAGCCTGTTGGCCAGCGCCTGGCCGCTGTGGCAGCTGGCGCGTCGCCAGCCGCGCGAACTGTTGAGGCCGTTTGCCGATGAAACGTAGTGCGTGGCTGTTGCTGGCTGGGTTGCTGGGCGGCTGTGATCCGCCGGCGGAGCAAAGCTATGCCGGGCTTGGCCAGGCGGCAGGCGAATTCCGCCAGGTCAGCCGCGAGCATCGCCTGGCGTTTCCGCGTGACCATGGCGCGCACGATGGCTTTCGCATCGAATGGTGGTATGTCACCGCCAACCTCAAGGACGCCCGCGGCCGGGACTGGGGCGCGCAATGGACGCTGTTCCGCTCGGCCCTGCGCCCGGGTGCCGAAACCGGCGACTGGAACAGCCCGAACCTGTGGATGGGGCACGCGGCGCTGACCGGCCCGGGTGGTCATCAGGCCGCCGAAACCCTGGCGCGCGGTGGCATTGGCCAGGCCGGGGTGCAGGCCAGGCCATTTCGGGCCTGGATCGACGACTGGTCGTTGCACGGCAGTGACGGCATCGACGAGGTGCAGATGACTGCGGCGGGCCAAGGCTTTGCCTACGACCTGCACTTGCGCAGCGATCGGCCACTGGTGCTGCACGGGGCGCAGGGCTACAGCGAGAAGTCTGGCCAGGGCCAGGCGTCGTACTATTACAGCCAGCCGTTCTACCGGGTACACGGCAACGTGCAGCGTGCCGGGCAGTGCATTGCGGTCAGTGGCCAGGCCTGGCTGGACCGGGAGTGGAGCAGCCAGCCGCTGGCCGCCGGGCAGACCGGTTGGGACTGGTTTTCCCTGCACCTGGACAGCGGCGCCAGGCTGATGCTGTTCCAGGTCCGCGAGGCACAGGGGCAGGCATACCGCGCCGGCACCTGGATTGGCCCGCAGGGCGAAGTGCTGGCGCTGGCGGGCGCGCAGGTGCAGTTGCAGGCGCAGGCCTGGGCGCGGCAGAAGAACGGCAAGCAGGTGCCGACACGCTGGCGGGTGCAGGTGCCCGCGCATGGGCTGGATGTGCAGGTCGAAGCGCTGGAGCCACAGGCCTGGATGGACACGCGGTTCCCGTATTGGGAAGGGCCGGTGCGCTTGAGCGGCAGTGCCGGTGGGCGTGGGTATCTGGAGATGACCGGGTATTAGCTATCCAGGTGTTTCTGCGTTTTCGTGGGGCTGCTTTGCAGCCCATCGCCGGCAAGCCAGCTCCCACAGGGATTGCGCATGGCTTGAGTGCAGCGCGGTCGAGGTAGGAGCATCTGTCTTGCTCAATTTCTGGAAGCTGGCGCGATCCCTGTGGGAGCGGCCGTGGCCGCGAACACCGGCGCAGCCGGTGCCATCCACCGCGTCGCCTGCTTCGCGGGCTTGCCCGCTCCCACAGGGATTGCGCATGGCTTGAGTGCAGCGCGGTCGAGGTAGGAGCATCTGTCTTGCTCAATTTCTGAAAGCTGGCGCGATCCCTGTGGGAGCGGCCGTGGCCGCGAGCACCGGCGCAGCCGGTGCCATCCACCCCGTCGCCTGCTTCGCGGGCATTCCCGCTCCCACAGGGAATGGGTATGCCACAGGTCAACGCTGCACCTGTGGGAGCTGGCTTGCCGGCGATGGGCCGCATCGCGGCCTCGGCTTTTCAATCCTTGATCAATCCGCGCAACACAGCCCGCGCTTCTTCGCTGCGCAAGCACTCGATGAACAACTGGCTCTCCCGCGCCACGGTCGCCTCCAGCTCGGCCCGCTGGCCGTCCTTGAGCAACCGCTTGCTGATGCCCAGCGCGGTTTGTGGGTAGCCCTGCAGCTGGCGGGCCAGCTTGCGCGCCGCCGCCAGGCACTGTTCACCGTCTTCATGCAGTTCGTTGGCCAGCCCCCAGGCCAGCATCTGCGCGCCGTCGAGCGACTCGTTGGCCAACAGCAGGCGCGCCGCCCGGGCGTGGCCGAGCAGGCGCGGCAGCAACAGGCTGGAACCGAACTCCGGGCACACGCCCAACGGCGCGAACGGCATACGCAGCCGGGTCGAACGGCTGACCAGCACCTGGTCACAATGCAGCAACAAGGTCGCGCCGATGCCGATCGCCGCGCCGCTGACGGCGGCAATCAGCGGTTTGTCCAGGCCCAGCACCACGCGCATCAGGCGGAACACCGGGCTGTCCAGGTCGGCCGGCGGGTTATCGAGAAAGTCGCGCAGGTCGTTGCCGGCGCTGAAGCACTGCGTGCCACCGGTGAGGAGGATCACCTGCACCTGCGGGTCTTCACTCGCCGCCAGCAGCAGGTCGCCCAGTTGCTGGTACATGGCGGTGTTCAAGGCGTTGAGTCTGGCGGGGCGGTTGAAGGCCAGGGTCAGCAGGCCCTGGTCCAGGTCGCGTGTGATCAGGTCGTTCATGGCAGCCGCTTTTGTTGTTGTGATCGGGCCCGGGTGGGCATTGGCGGCCTAGGGTTTATCACGCGCTCCGGCTTGTTGTACAGTCGTTCAGCCCAGCCCCTGACCCGAGAACCCCTGATGAACCAGGAAGCCCGCTACCACCGCATGCTGCCGGAAGTGCGCAAAGCCAACCTGGTCCAGGCGACCCTGGTGTGCCTCAAACGCCATGGTTTCCAGGGTGCGTCGATCCGCAAGATCTCTGCTGAGGCGGGGGTTTCGGTCGGGCTGATCAGCCACCATTACGCCGGCAAGGACGAACTGGTGGCCGAGGCCTACATGGCCGTCACCGGCCGGGTCATGGGCCTGTTGCGCGAGGCCATGGCCCAGGCCGCGCCCAACGCCCGCGAGCGCCTCTCGGCGTTCTTCCGCGCCTCGTTCTGCGCCGAGCTGCTCGACCCGCAGCTGCTCGACGCCTGGCTGGCATTCTGGGGCGCGGTGAAAACCGCCGAGGCGATCAACCAGGTGCATGAGCATTCCTATGGCGAGTACCGCAACGAACTGAGCGGGCTGCTGGCCACGCTGGCCGCCGAAGAGGGCTGGCAGGGCTTCGATGCCGACCTTGCGGCCATCAGCCTGAGTGCCTTGCTCGATGGCCTGTGGCTGGAGTCGGGGCTCAACCCCGGCACCTTCAGCCCCGAGCAGGGCGTGCTGATCTGCGAGGCCTGGGTCGATGGCCTGCAGGCCGGCGGTCGGCGCCGTTTCAGCCTGCCGGAGGGCTGTTGATCGGCTGTTCAGTAACGAGTACGCTGCTGTCGCGAGTGTGTAGAACAACACCATAAAAACAAGAGACGACACGCAATGACGCCTCGGGTATTGATCGTCGATGACGATCCGCTTATTCGTGACTTGCTGCAGGCCTATCTGTCCCAGGAAGGCTACGACGTGCACTGCGCCGACACCGCAGAAAAGGCCGAAGCGCTGCTCGGCAGCCAGGACGTCGACCTGGTGCTGCTGGACATCCGCCTGCCCGGCAAGGATGGCCTCACCCTGACCCGCGAGCTGCGGGTACGTTCGGAAGTCGGCATCATCCTGATCACCGGGCGCAACGACGACATCGACCGCATCGTCGGCCTGGAATGCGGTGCCGACGACTATGTGATCAAACCGCTCAACCCCCGTGAGCTGGTGTCCCGCGCCAAGAACCTGATCCGCCGCGTGCGCCATGCCCGCGAAGTGCACCCGGCGCCGGCCTGCGCGCATGCGCTGAAGCAGTTCGCCGACTGGGCGCTGGACACCGACCGCCGGCGCCTGATCGACGCGCGGGGCGGACAGACCCTGCTGACCCATGGCGAATTCCAGCTGCTCAGCGTGTTCCTGCGCAACAGCGGCCACACCCTTAGCCGTGACCAGCTGATGGACCAGATCCGCAACCGTGAGTGGGTGCCCAACGACCGTTCCATCGACGTACTGGTCGGCCGCCTGCGGCGCAAGCTGCATGACGACCCGGCCGAGCCGCAACTGATCATTACCATCCACGGCACCGGCTACCTGTTCACCGCCAGCGTGGCGGCATGAGCCGCAGCGCCTGGCTGCTGGCCCTGGCACTGTTCACCGCGCAGGCCAGCGCGACAGCGCCGGTGCGCTATTGCGACTACCCGGTCTACCCGCCGATCTCCTGGAGCGACGGCCACCAGGTGCGCGGCCTGGCACCGACCGTGGTGCGCGAGTTGTTCACGCGCATGGGCTACCCGGTGCAGACCGTGGTGCTGGGCAACTGGAAGCGCTGCCTGATGGATGCCGCTGCCGGGCGGGTGGATGTGGTGCTGGCCTACAACAGCGACCAGCGTGACCAGCGCATGCGTTTTTCCACGGTGCCGGTGGTGCGCGAGGAAGTGGCGGTGTTCTACAACCGCCTGCGGCCGGTGCAGTTCCAGCGCCTGGAGGATCTTGCCGGCTACCGTGGCGGCCTGCTGTACGGCGAGAGCTACGGCGCCGACTTCGACCGTTTCGTCGCCCGCCACCAGAACATCGAACGGGTGTCTTCCAGCCAGCAGAACTTCGGCAAGCTGATTCGCGGGCGCATCGACTACCTGATCCAGGAACGGCGCACCGGCCAGCTGTTCATCGAAAACCTGCCCGGGGCGCAGGACATCCGCGTCTCGCCCACGGCCCTGAGCGTGGACTACCTGCGGGTTGCGGTGTCACGCCAATCCCCGTTGAGCCAGCACATGGACGCGATCGACGCGCACTTGCGCAGCATGCACCAGGCCGGCGAGATCGAGCGCTGGCTGGAGCAGAGTGAAGTGACCTACCGCGACATGGCCAGGCTGCCGGCGGACGCGCGATGATCCGCCTGCACACCGATGGCCTGCTGCGCCGCCTGCTGTTGTTCATCCTGCTGTTCAGCCTGTGCTTCACCGTGCTGGCCAGTTCGGTGCAGCTGTACTTCGAGTATCGCCGCGAGATGCGTGACATCGAGGCACGCATGGCGTTGATCCGCGCGGGCTACCTGGCCAGCCTGGAGCGCAGCCTGTGGGACCTGGACGAAGCTCAGCTGGATACCCAGCTGCGTGGTCTGGTGGATTTTTCCGATGTCGCCCGGGTGCGCCTGCTCAGCGACGATTTCCAGTTGCTGCGCGGTGCCGCCGAACCCCAGGGGCCGCTGCGCATCGAGCGCTTCTCGCTCGATTACCAGCCGCCCTCGGGGCCGGCCAGGCACCTCGGCGAGCTGGAAGTAAGCATCGACCTCGGCGCGGTGCATCGGCGCCTGTATGCCACCGGGGTGGCCAGCCTGCTGTGGATGGGCGTATTCCTGTGCGGCCTGGCGGTGGCCTTGTCGGGGCTGTTCTACCGCCTGGTCACCCGCCACCTGCAGGTGATGGCCGAGTTCGCCCGGCGGATCGCCGCCGGCCAGTGGCAGGAGCCGCTGCGCCTGGCCCGCCGGCCGTCGACGCGCGCCGATGAACTGGACACCGTGGCCAATGCCCTGGACGACATGCGCCGCGCCATTCTCAGTGACATCGAGCGCCGCGAGCGCGACCGCCTGGCGCTGCAGGACAAGCGCGACGAGCTGCAGGCCATGGTCGAACGGCGCACTGCCAGCCTGGCGCGGGCCAAGGACGACGCCGAGGCCGCCAACCTGGCCAAGTCGCGCTTCCTGGCAACCATGAGCCATGAGCTGCGCACGCCGCTCAACGGCATTCTCGGCATGGCCGAGCTGCTGCGCGGCGGCCGGCTGGAGGCGGCCGACCGCCAGCGCGTAGAGGCCTTGTACAAGGCCGGCGAGGGGCTGTTGGCGATTCTCAACGAAGTGCTGTATTTCGCCCGCCTGGAAGAGGGCGAAAGCCGCGCCGAGCTGGTCGGGTTTTCGCTGCGCCAGTTGTGCCAGGAGGTGCTGGCGCTGCTCGAACCGATGGCCAGGGAGCACGGCGACACCCTGCAGCTGGCCATCGACGAGCAGTTGGCCGAGTACCAGCACGGTGCCGAACAGTACCTGCGCCAGGTGCTCAGCAACCTGCTGGCCAATGCCATCAAGTTCACCGAACACGGCCAGGTGCGGCTTTCGGTGCAGGTCCTGGCCAGTGAGCCGGCGGCGCAGCGCTTGCGCGTGGCGGTCAGTGACAATGGCATCGGCATCGAGCCGGCGGTACAGGCCAGAATCTTCGAGCGCTTCGTCCAGGCCAGCGAGGCGGTGGCGCGCCGTTACGGCGGCACCGGCCTGGGCCTGGCGATCTGCAAGCACCTGGTGGAAAAACTCGGCGGCCGCATTGGCCTGGACAGCGCGCAAGGGCAGGGCAGCTGCTTCTGGTTCGAACTCGACCTGGCCCGCGGGCAGCCGCTGGCGGCCCGCCCACCCGGCCCTGCGGCCAACGCCTGCCTGGATATCCTGGTGGTCGAGGATGTGGCGTTGAACCGCGAGGTGGCGGGTGGCTTGCTGCTGCGCGATGGCCACCGGGTGAGCTTTGCCGAAGACGCCGCGCAGGCTGTGCAGGCCTGCGCCGAGCGGCGCTTCGACCTGATCCTGCTCGACGTGCAGCTACCCGGCATGAGCGGGGTGGAGCTGTGCCGGCAGCTGCGTGGCATGCCCGGGCCGAACCGCCACAGCCGCATCCTGGCGTTGACCGCCGGCGTGCAACCGGGGCAGGTACCGGGTTACCTCGAGGCCGGCATGCAGGGCGTGCTGGCCAAGCCCCTGCGCCTCGACCAGCTGCGCCAGGCGCTGGCCGGGGCTGCGCCCGGCGAGGTGAGCGCGGCCGACCCGAACATGGATTGGGCACTGCTGGACACCCACCGCGCGCTGCTCGGTGAGCAGAAGCTGCAAGGCCTGCTGAAGGTGCTGCGCCAGTCGCTGGAGCAGCACGCCACGGCGCTGGCCGAGGCGTTGCCGGCCCAGGACTTTACCGAAGTGCTGCACCTGGCCCACCGCCTGGCCGGCAGTTGCGATTCGCTGGGTTTCTCCGGCCTGGCTGCGCTGTTGCGCCGGCTCGAGAACGCGGCCCGGGCGCATGACGAAAGCGCCCTGAAAGCGCTGCACGGGTCGTTGCCCGCCGAACTTGCCCAGGCCCGCGCCACCCTGGAACAGCTGATTCAGCGCTGACGTACAAAAAAATTACGACTTTTTACATCTTCGATCCGTTCGTACAACGGCGCCTTACATCCGTTTCCAATAATCCATGGCAACCGCGTGGCACGCGGTCCATGAGGCTTCTTGGAGACAACAATAATGACATGCCGTAGCGCTCAGCCCCTTCTTCATACCACCCCGCGCGGTACCGCCGCGTGGCCCTGCACCGGCCGCAACGGCGAGGTGCGCCATGACTGACAGCCACGAGAAAATCCAGCTTACCCGCGCGCTGAAAAGCCGGCACATCTTCATGCTGTCGCTGGGCGGGGTGATCGGCACCGGGCTGTTCATGGGCTCGGGCGTGACCATCAACCAGGGCGGGCCGGTGGGGGCGATCCTCGCCTACCTGGTGGCCGGCTTGCTGATGTACCTGGTGATGGTCTGCCTGGGCGAACTGTCGGTGCAGATGCCGGTGTCCGGCTCGTTCCAGGCCCACGCCACCAAGTTCATCGGCCCGGCCACCGGCTTCATGATCGGCTGGGTGTACTGGATGAGCTGGGCCACCACCGTGGGCCTGGAGTTCACCGCCGCCGGCATGCTGATGACCCGCTGGTTCCCGGAGGTGCCAATCTGGTACTGGTCGGCGCTGTTCGTGGTCGTGCTGTTCGGCCTCAACGCCCTGGCGACCCGCGCCTTCGGTGAAGCCGAGTACTGGTTCTCGGGCATCAAGGTGGCGACAATCCTCGGCTTCATCGTCATCGGCCTGCTGGTGATCTTCGGCGCCATCCCGCTGAGCAGCGGTGCACCGGCGCCGATGTTGAACAACCTGATGGGCGAGTCGCTGTTCCCTCACGGCCTGTCGGCGGTGTTCGCGGTGATGATGACCGTGGTCTATGCCTTCCAGGGCTGCGAGATCATGGGCGTTGCCGCTGGCGAGACCGAGCACCCGGAAAAGAGCATCCCGCGGGCCGTGCGCAACGTGGTGTTCCGCGTGTTGATCTTCTACGTGCTGGCGATTGCCGTGCTGTCGGCCATCGTCCCGTTCGAGCAGGCCGGGTTGATGGAGAGCCCGTTCGTGCAGGTGTTCGACATGGTCGGCATTCCTTTCGCGGCCGACCTGATGAACTTCGTCATCCTCACCGCCATCCTGTCGGTGGGCAACTCCGGGTTGTATGCCTCCACGCGCATCCTCTGGGCCATGTCGAAGACCGGCATGGCGCCGAAAAGCCTGTCGCCGCTGAGCAAGCGCGGTGTGCCGCTGCGGGCGTTGAGTATCACCCTGTGCTTTGCGCTGATCTCGCTGATGACCAGCTTCATTGCCGCCGACACGCTGTTCATGGTGCTGATGGCGGTGAGCGGCATGTCCGGGACGGTGACCTGGATCGTCATCGCCCTGGCGCAGTACCGCTTTCGCAAGGCCTGGCTGCGTGACGGTGGGCAACTGCAGGACTTGAAGTACCGGGCGCCGCTGTACCCGCTGGTGCCGCTGCTGTGCATCGCCCTGTGCAGCTCGCTGTTCGTGTTCCTGGCGCTGGATGAAACCCAGCGGCCGTCGCTGTATTGGGGCTTCGGCTTCATCGCCTTGTGCTATGCGGCGTACTTCTTCGTCAACCGCCGCCGGCAGGGGGCCTTTGCGCCGAGTGCGCCTGGCGTCTGAGGTTGCAACCTCGGGGGCTGCTACGCAGCCCATCGCGACACAAGGCCGCTCCCACACGGTCGCGCCAGGCCGGGCCGGTTTGTGGGAGCGGCCTTGTGTCGCGAAAGGGGCGCAAAGCGCCCCCGGCGATCGCACAGTTGTACAAAGTTGTAACAACCCCCTCGCAGCTCATCCTCGCCATCATAAATAAAGTCTTTAAATACAATAAGTTATATCTAATTTAAGGTCTGTTACAGCCCAGCCGGGCCCCAATTGCCGCCTTGTTGAACACTCGTTTAGTATCTCCCTCATCAAGCCCTCCAAAACCACCACAACAATACCGAGGCCCCCCATGACCACCCCGTCGTCGTCACTGTTGAGCAAGGTCGAAGCCGGCGTTGCCTGGATCACCCTCAACCGCCCCGAGCAGCGCAACGCACTGGACATCCCTACCCTCAGGCAACTGCACGCCCTGCTGGAAACCTGCAACAGCGACCCGGCCGTGCGCGTGGTGGTGTTGACCGGCAGCGGCCGCAGCTTCTGCGCCGGCGCCGACCTGGCCGAATGGGCTGCGGCCGAAGCCCAGGGCACCCTGGAAAGCTACGGCTGGACCGAAACCGCCCACGCCCTGATGTTGCGCCTGCACAGCCTCGACAAGCCGACCATCGCCGCCATCAACGGCACCGCCGTGGGCGGTGGCATGGACCTCAGCCTGTGCTGCGACCTGCGCATCGCCGCAGCCTCGGCACGCTTCAAGGCCGGCTACACCAGCATGGGCTACAGCCCCGATGCCGGGGCCAGCTGGCACCTGCCACGGCTGATCGGCAGCGAGCAGGCCAAGCGCCTGCTGTTCCTCGACGAGTTGTGGGGCGCCGAACGCGCTCTGGCAGCGGGCCTGGTCAGCGAAGTCTGCGCCGACGAGCAGCTGCCCGCGGTGGCCGCCGAACTGGCCGGGCGCCTGGCCAATGGCCCGACCTTCGCCTACGCGCAAACCAAGCGGCTGATCCGCGACGGCGCCCGGCGCAGCCTCGCCGAGCAGCTGGAGGCCGAGCGCCAGGCCGGCTTGCTGTGCGGCCGCAGCGAGGACGGTGCCGAGGCGTTGCAAGCCTCGGTGGAACGCCGCGCCCCCCGTTTCACCGGCCAGTAACCCGAAACCGACCCTTTCCAGGACCTTCGCAGATGAATTTCCAACTGACCCAAGAACAAGAAATGTTGGTGGAAGCGGTACGCAGCTTCGTTGCCAAGGAGCTGCTGCCCCACGAGGAAGCGGTGGACCGTGCCGATGCCGTGTCGCCGGAGCTGGCCGCGCAGATTCGCGGCAAGGCCATCGCCGCCGGGTTCTACGCCTTCAACATGCCCGAGGAAGTCGGCGGCGGTGGCCTGGACTACCTGTCCCAGGCGCTGATCGAACGCGAGCTGTCCAAGGTCTCCTGGGCCTTGCACGTGTTCGTCGCGCGGCCGTCGAAAATCCTCATGGCCTGCAAGGACGAGCAGATCGACGACTACCTGTTGCCCTGCGTGCAGGGCGAGAAGATCGACTGCTTCGCCCTCACCGAGCCGGGCGCCGGCTCCGATGCCAACGCCATCAAGACCCGCGCGGTGCGCCAGGGCGATGACTTCGTCATCAACGGCAGCAAGCACTTCATCAGCCACGCCGGCCACGCCGACTTCGCCATCGTCTTCGCCGTCACCGATACCTACGAACACAACGGGCGCAAGCGCAATGCCGTCACCGCCTTGCTGGTCGACCGCGGCACCCCGGGCATGACCATCCGCCGTGGCCCCAAGTGCGTGAGCAACCGTGGTTACCACACCTACGAGCTGTTCTTCGACGATTGCCGGGTACCGGCCAGCAAGGTGCTGGGCGAAGTCGGCAAGGGTTGGGAAGTGGCCAACGCCTGGCTGACCGCCGGCCGGGTGATGGTCGCCGCCAACTGCGTCGGCCAGGCCCAGCGTGCCCTCGACCTGTCGCTGCAATGGGCCGCCGACCGCAAGCAGTTTGGCCAGGCCATCGGCAGCTACCAGGGCGTGTCGTTCAAGCTGGCCGACATGGCGACGCAGATTCGCGCGGCAGAAATGCTCACCCTGCACACCGCCTGGAAGATGGACCAGGGCAGCATGACCGACGGCGAAGCCGGCATGGCCAAGCTGTTCGCCAGCGAGATGCTGGGCAAGGTCGCCGACGAAGCCGTGCAGATCTTCGGCGGCATGGGCCTGATGGACGAAGGGCCGGTCGAGCGCATCTGGCGCAACGCGCGGATCGAGCGCATCTGGGAGGGCACCTCGGAAATCCAGCGACACATCATCGCCCGCGAACTGCTGCGCCCGCTGCTGCGCTGAGCGCCAGGAGAACCCCCATGTCGCATTCGATTCGTGACAACCTCAAGCGCCTGCTGGCACCCCGGCACCTGGCCTTCGTCGGCGGGCGCAGCATGGCCCGTGCGCTCAAGCGCTGCGCCGAAGGTGGCTTTGGCGGTGAGCTGTGGCTGGTCAACCCGCAGCACGCCAGCCTGGAAGGCATCCCCTGTGTGGCGCGGGTGGCTGACCTGCCGTATGCCCCGGACGCGGTGTTTATCGCCACCAACCGTGAGCTGACCTTGCAGTGCGTTGCCGAGCTGGCCGCACGCGGCGCCGGTGGCGCCATCTGCTATGCCTCGGGCTTTGCCGAAAGCGGCGAGGAAGGCCGCCAGCTGCAGCAGCGCCTGCTCGCCGCCGCCGGCGACATGGCCTTGCTCGGCCCCAACTGCTATGGCCTGCTCGACTATCTGCACGGCGCTGCCCTGTGGCCGGTGGCGCATGGTGGCCGGCAGGTGGAGAAGGGCGTGGCGATCCTCACCCAGAGCGGCAACTTCGCCTACAACCTGTCGATGAGCGACCGCTCGCTGCCGGTGGCCTATATGGCTTCGGTCGGCAACCAGGCGCAACTGGGCGTCGCCGAACTGATGGATGTGCTGCTCGACGACCCACGGGTGACCGCCATCGGTCTGCACCTGGAAGGCCTGAAGAACGTGCCGGGCTTCGCCCGCGCCGCCGCCAAGGCGCTGCAGCAGGGCACGCCGATCATTGCCTTGAAGACCGGCGTGTCGCAGATCGGTGCCGAACTGGCGCTCAGCCACACCAGCTCGTTGTCCGGCTCCGATGCCCTGTACGACAGCCTGTTCCGGCGCCTGGGGGTGATCCGCGTGAGCGGCCCGGTGAGCTTCGTCGAAACCCTCAAGGCCGCCGCCTGTGGGCGCTTGCCGGGCAATGGCGAGCTGGTCGCCCTGGCCTGTTCCGGTGGCGACGCCGGCCTGATCGCCGACTATGCCGAGCGCAACCAGCTGAGCCTGCCCAAGCTGGCGCAAGCGCAGGTGGCGCAGCTGGCCGAGGTGCTGCCGGCCTATGCCAACCTGGTCAACCCGCTGGATTTCACCACTGCCATCTGGGGCGATGCCGCCGCCTTGCAGCGCATGCTCGACAGCACCCTGAGCGGCGCCGCCGATACCGCCATGCTGGTGCTGGATTACCCGGCGGCGTTCACCGGCGAGCGCGCGGAATGCGACCTGCTGCTGGCGCTGTACTGCGATGCGCTGGAGCGCCACGGCAAGGTCGGCTTCGTCACCTCGGCCTTCCCGGAGCTGTTGCCCGCCTGCGCCCGCGAGCGCTTGCACGCGCGTGGCATCGCCGCCTTGCAGGGGGTCGAGGATGGCCTGGCCGCGTGGGGCCGCATCGTCGCCTACCAGCGCAACCGCCAGCGCTTGCTGGAGCAGGGCGAGGCCCTGCAAGTGCCGCTGTGCCCGCCGGCCCTGGCAGGGCACAGCCGGGTGCTGGACGAATGGCAATCCAAGCAAGCCCTGCGCGCCTTCGGCCTGCCGGTACCGGCCGGCATACTGAGCACCCCCGAGCGCGCCGTGGCAGACGCCGCGCGCGTCGGTTACCCGCTGGTGCTCAAGGCGGTCAGCGCGCAGCTGCCGCACAAGACCGAGGCCGGCGCGGTGGCGCTGAACCTGCGCGATGCCGCCGCCCTTGAAGCCGCACTGCTGCAGATGCGCCAGCGTATCGCTGCCAGTGCGCCGCAGGTGACGTTCGACCAGGTGCTGCTCGAACCGATGGCCCAAGCGCCACTGGCCGAGCTGATCGTCGGCATCAAGCGTGAGCAGGACTTCGCCCTGGCCCTGGTGATCGGTGCCGGTGGCGTACTGGTCGAGTTGCTCAAGGACAGCGTCAGCCTGTTGCTGCCGACCACCGACAGCGCCATCCGCGCGGCACTGCTGAGCCTGCGCAGCGCCAGCTTGCTGCAAGGCTTCCGGGGCCGCCCGGCCGCCGACCTCGAGGCACTGGTCGCGGCGATTCGCGCGGTGGCCGACTACGCCTGTGAAAATGCCGGGCAGTTGCTGGAGCTGGACGTGAACCCATTGATGGTCGGTGCCCACGGCACCATTGCGGTCGATGCGCTGATCCGCCTCGGCCAGGCGCAAGGAGAACGACATGAATAAGCCCACCCAGACCGCCGGCCAGGCGCTGGTGCGCCTGCTGGCCAACTACGGCGTCGATACGGTGTTCGGCATCCCCGGCGTGCACACCCTGGAGCTGTACCGTGGCCTGCCGGGCAGCGGCATCCGCCATGTGCTGACCCGCCACGAGCAGGGCGCCGGTTTCATGGCCGACGGCTATGCGCGCATCAGCGGCAAACCGGGGGTGTGCTTCGTCATCACCGGCCCGGGCGTGACCAATGCCGCCACCGCCATCGGCCAGGCCTACGCCGACTCCATCCCGATGCTGGTGATTTCCAGCGTCAACCACACGGCCAGCCTCGGCAAGGGCTGGGGCTGCCTGCACGAGACCCAGGACCAGCGCGCCATGACCGCGCCGATTACCGCGTTCTCCGCCGTGGCCCTGCGCGGCGACGACCTGCCCGAGCTGATCGCCCGGGCCTGGGCGGTGTTCGACAGCGAACGGCCGCGCCCGGTGCACATTTCGGTGCCGCTAGACGTGCTCGCCGCGCCGGTCAGCCGGGACTGGAGCGCCGAGGTGGTACGCCGCCCCGGGCGTGGCCGGCCGTGCCGCGACAGCCTCGAACAGGCCGCGTGCAAGCTGGCTGGCGCCAAGCGGCCGATGATCATTGCCGGTGGTGGCGCCTTGCACGCGGCTGAACAACTGCAGCAACTGAGCAGCCGATTGGCCGCCCCGGTGTTCACCAGCGTGGCCGGCAAAGGCCTGCTGCCCGTGGACGCCCCCTTGAATGCCGGCGCCAGCTTGTGCGTCGAGCCCGGCTGGCAGCTGATCAGCCAGGCCGACGTGGTCCTGGCCGTGGGTAGCGAAATGGCCGACACCGACTACTGGCGCGAACGCTTGCCGCTCAATGGCGAGCTGCTGCGGGTGGACATCGACCCGCGCAAGTTCAACGATTTCTACCCCTGTGCGGTGGCCCTGCACGGCGATGCCGGGCAAACCCTGAGCGGCCTGCTCGAGCACCTGCCGGCGCTGGACCGTGACCCGGCCCAGGCCAGTGCAGCCGTGGCCAACCTGCGCCAGGCCATTCGCAGCGGGCATGCGCCATTGCAGGCCGTGCATCAGGCAATCCTCGACCGCATTGCCGCCGTGCTGCCCGACGATGCTTTCATCAGCAGCGACATGACCCAGCTGGCCTACACCGGCAACTACGCCTTCGCCAGCCGTGCGCCGCGCAGCTGGCTGCACCCCACCGGCTACGGCACCCTCGGTTACGGCCTGCCGGCCGGCATCGGTGGCATGTTCGCCAGCGCCCAGCGCCCGGGCCTGGTCCTGGTGGGCGACGGCGGTTTCCTCTATACCGCCCAGGAGCTGGCCACGGCAGTCGAAGAACTGGATCGGCCGCTGGTGGTGTTGCTGTGGAACAATGACGCCCTCGGCCAGATCCGCGACGATATGCTTGGCCTGGATATCGAACCGGTCGGCGTGCTGCCGCGCAACCCGGACTTCATCGGCCTGGCCCGTGCCTTCGGTTGCGCGGTGCGTCAGCCGCGAGACCTGGACGCGCTGCAAACGGATCTGGCCAGCGGTTTCGCCACCCCTGGCGTGACCTTCATCGAACTCAAACACACCTGCGTCTGCTAAGCCGCAGACATCACGAACAACAAGAGAAACCACCATGCAATTTCGCCGTACCCTCCTGGCTGCATCCCTGGCCCTGCTGATCACTGGCCAAGCCCCGCTGTACGCCGCACCGCCGCTGTCGATGGACAACGGCAGCAGCGCCCTGACCGTGCAGAACAGCAACGCCTGGGTCGAAATCAGTGCCGGCGCGCTGCAACACAACATCAAAACCTTGCAGGCCGAACTGGGCAGCAAGTCCAAGCTGTGCGCCGTACTCAAGGCCGACGCCTATGGCCACGGTATCGGCCTGGTGATGCCGTCGATCATCGCCCAGGGCGTGCCCTGCGTGGCGGTGGCCAGCAACGAGGAGGCGCGCGTGGTCCGCGCCAGCGGCTTCGACGGGCAGCTGGTGCGAGTGCGCCTGGCCAGCCTTGGCGAAGTCGAAGATGCCTTGCAGTACGACATGGAAGAGCTGGTGGGCAGCGCCGAGTTCGCCCGCCAGCTGGACGCCATCGCCGCGCGCCACGGCAAGACCGTGCGCATCCACATGGCGCTCAACTCCAGTGGCATGAGCCGCAACGGGGTGGAAATGACCACCTGGTCCGGCCGTGGCGAAGCGCTGCAGATCACCGACCAGAAGCACCTCCAGCTGGTCGCGCTGATGACCCACTTCGCCGTCGAGGACAAGGACGATGTGCGCAAAGGCCTGGCTGCGTTCAACGAGCAGACCGAGTGGCTGATCAAGCACGCCAAACTCGATCGCAGCAAGCTCACCCTGCATGCCGCCAACTCTTTCGCCACCCTGGAGGTGCCGGAAGCGCGCCTGGACATGGTGCGCACCGGCGGCGCGCTGTTCGGCGACACCGTGCCGACGCACACCGAATACCAACGGGTCATGCAGTTCAAGTCGCACGTGGCGGCGGTGCACAGCTACCCGGCCGGCAACACCGTCGGCTACGACCGCACCTTCACCCTGACGCGCGATTCGCGCCTGGCCAACATCACCGTCGGCTATTCCGATGGCTACCGCCGGGTGTTCACCAACAAGGGCCATGTGCTGATCAACGGCCACCGTGTGCCGGTGGTGGGCAAGGTGTCGATGAACACCTTGATGGTCGATGTCACCGACTTCCCCGATGTGAAGGGCGGCAACGAGGTGGTGCTGTTCGGCAAGCAGGCCGGCGGCGAAATCACCCAGGCCGAGATCGAGGAAATCAACGGTGCGTTGCTCGCCGACCTGTACACCGTATGGGGCAGTTCCAACCCGAAGATTCTCGTCGACTGAGACCGCCACTGAAGGGAGATTGCCATGCGCTACGCCAAGCTCACTCAACGCATTGCCGGCGACGGGGCAGCGGCCTGGGACATCCACTACCGCGCCCTGGCGCTGCAGGCCGAGGGCAAGGACATCCTGCTGCTGTCGGTGGGGGACCCGGACTTCGACACCCCCGCGCCAATCGTCGAGGCGGCCATCGGCAGCCTGCGTGCCGGCCACACCCATTACGCCGATGTGCGCGGCAAGTTGGCGCTGCGCCAGGCCATCGCCAACCGCCACCGCCAGCGCAGCGGCCAGGCGGTCAGCGCTGACCAGGTGACGGTGCTGGCCGGGGCCCAGTGCGCGCTGTACTGCGTCGCCCAGTGCGTGCTCGACCCGGGTGACGAGGTGATTGTCGCCGAGCCCATGTACGTGACCTACGAGGCGGTGTTCGGTGCCTGTGGTGCCACGGTGATACCGGTGCCGGTAAAGCCTGAGAACGGCTTTCGCGTGTGCCCGTCGGACGTGGCGGCGCGGATCACCCCGCGCACCCGCGCCCTGGCCCTGAACAGCCCGCACAACCCCTCGGGGGCGAGCCTGGCGCGCGCCACCTGGTCTGCGCTGGCCGAACTGTGCATTGCTCACGACCTGTGGCTGATCTCTGACGAGGTGTACAGCGAGCTGCTGTACGACGGCGAGCATGTCAGCCCGGCCAGCCTGCCGGGCATGGCCGAGCGCACCGCCACCCTCAACAGCCTGTCGAAGTCGCATGCCATGACCGGCTGGCGGGTGGGCTGGGTGATCGGTTCGCGCGAGCTGGCCGGTCACCTGGAAAACCTCGCCCTGTGCATGCTGTATGGCTCGCCGGACTTCATCCAGGACGCCGCCGTGGTGGCGCTGGAGCAGCAATTGCCGGAGCTGGATGCCATGCGCGAAGCCTACCGCCAGCGCCGCGATCTGGTGTGCGAGCAACTGGCCGACTGCCCGGGCATCAAGGTGCTCAAGCCCGACGGCGGCATGTTCGTGATGGTCGATATCCGCGCGACCGGGCTCAGTGCCCAGGCCTTCGCCGACCGCCTGCTCGACAGCGAAGGCGTGTCGGTGCTCGCCGGCGAGGCCTTCGGCCCCAGCGCTGCCGGGCATATCCGCCTGGGCTTGGTGCTGGGTAACGAAGGTTTGGCCGACGCCTGCCGGCGTATCACCCGCTGCGCCGCCAGCCTCATGCAGGGGCTGGCCCATGCGTGAGTATGCGCGGCTGTACATCGACGGTGCCTGGCAGGTACCGAGCGGGCAGGGCATGGCCGAGGTGATCGACCCGGCCAGCGAACAGGCCATCGGCCGCGTGCCGTTGGGCGACGAGGCCGATGTCGAGCGGGCGGTGCTGGCCGCGCGACGGGCCTTCGAGGGCTGGTCGCGCACGCCCTCCAGCGTGCGTGCCGGCTACATCACGGCGCTGGTCGCGAAGCTGCAACGCCGCGCGGCGGAAATGGCCTCGGTCATCACCGCCGAGCTGGGCATGCCGGTGCAGTGGTGCCAGGCGGTCCAGGTCGAGGGGCCGATTGCCGGGCTGCAGCAGTACGCCGCACTGGCCGGGCTGATGGATGAGGTGCGCGAAGTCGGCAACTCGCTGGTGTACCGCGAAGCGGTTGGTGTGTGCGCCTTCATCAACCCGTGGAACTACCCGCTGCACCAGTTGCTCGGCAAGCTGGCACCGGCGCTGGCCGCCGGTTGCACGGTGGTGGTCAAGCCCAGCCAGGAAACACCACTGCACGCGTTTTTGCTGGCCGAGATGATCGCGGCCATCGGCCTGCCGGCCGGGGTGTTCAACCTGGTCAGCGGCCCGGGGGCCAAGGTCGGCGAGGCCCTGGCCCGGCACCCACAGGTGGACATGGTGTCGTTCACCGGCTCCACCGGCGCCGGGGTGCGCGTGGCCCAGGCAGCGGCGCCGACGGTGAAGCGGGTGTGCCTGGAGCTGGGCGGCAAGTCGCCGCTGCTGATCACCGCCGATGCCGACCTGCAGGCGGCGGTGCGCCATGGCGTGCAGGACGTGATGATCAACTCGGGGCAGACCTGCACGGCGCTGACGCGCATGCTGCTGCCGGCCAGCCGCTACGTCGAGGCGCTGGAAATGGCCGAGGCCGAGACCCGTGCGCTGGTCATGGGTGACCCGCGTGACCCGGCCAGTTTCCTCGGGCCGATGTGTTCGGCCGGCCAGCGGCGCACCGTGCTCGACTACATTCGCCTGGGGCAGGAAGAGGGCGCGCGTCTGCTCTGCGGTGGTGATACCCCCGCCGGCTTCGCGCGCGGCTTCTACGTGGCGCCGACGGTGTTCGCCGATGTCGACAACCGCATGCGCATCGCCCAGGAGGAAATCTTCGGCCCGGTGCTGTGCCTGATCCCCTACGCCGACGAGGCCGAGGCGCTGGCCCTGGCCAACGATTCACCGTTCGGCCTGTCCAGCGCGGTGTGGGCGGGCAGCCGCGCGCACGGCCTGGCCCTGGCGCGGCAGATCCGCGCCGGGCAGTGCTTCATCAACGGTGGCGGCTTCAACTACCAGGCCCCGTTCGGTGGCTACAAGCAGTCGGGCAACGGGCGCGAATGGGGCGAGGAAGGCCTGGCGGAGTTCGTCGAGGTCAAGGCGGTACAGTGCTGAGCCCAGGCGGCAAGGCAACCTGACTTGTGAGAGGAGAATGTTTGTGAATGTACTTATCGTCCACGCTCACCCCGAGCCGCAATCGTTCACGGCCGCCCTGCGTGACCAGGCCGTGGAGACTTTTCGCGGCCAGGGCCACCAGGTGCAGGTCAGCGACCTGTACGCCATGGGCTGGAACCCGGTGGCCAGTGCCGATGACTTCACCCGGCGCGAGAACCCCGACTACCTGGTGTATGCCCTGGAGCAGCGCCAGGGGGTCAAGCGCGGCGCCATTGCCGCGGATATCCAGCAGGAGCTGGACAAGCTGCTGTGGGCGGATTTGCTGGTGCTGAACTTCCCGATCTACTGGTTCTCGGCGCCGGCCATGCTCAAGGGCTGGATCGACCGGGTGCTGGTGTCGGGGGTGTGCTACGGCGGCAAGCGTTTCTACGACCAGGGCGGCCTGGCCGGCAAGCGGGCATTGGTGACCGTGACCCTGGGCGGGCGCGAGCACATGTTCGGTGAGGGGGCGATTCATGGGCCGCTGGAGGACATGCTGCGGCCGATCCTGCGCGGTACCTTGGCCTATGTCGGCTTCGAGGTGCTGCCTCCGTTCGTGGCCTGGCATGTGCCATACATCAGTGACGAGGCGCGGCAGGGCTTTTTGCAGCAGTATCGGCAGCGGCTGGAACAACTGGCGGATGATCAGCCGTTAGTGTTCCCGCGCCTTGAGCAGTTCGACGAGGCGTTGTACCCGCTGGCGTGATTGCCTGCCCCGACCGCGCTGCAGTCCCTGTGGGAGCGGCCGTGGCCGCGAACACCGGCGCAGCCGGTGCCATCCACCGCGCTGCCTGCTTCGCGGGCTTGCCCGCTCCCAAAGGTACTGCACTGGCTGCGAGTTCACACTCTACCTGTGGGAGCCGGCTTGCCGGCGATAGGGCCTGTGGCCGTGATGCAAAATCCATCTGCCAAAAAACGACCACCCACACATTCGGGGTATGTCCCCCTGCGGCAAATCCCCCGATAGTGCAGCCATCGGCTCGATCCTGAGCATTCACACGATGGAGTTGCCATGCGCAAGGTACTGAAGGTGATGGCGGGTCTGCTGCTGGTGTCTGGCACTGGCCTGGCCCAGGCGGCAGAGGTGGACAGCGGTAACACGTTGCGGTTGTACAACTGGACCGACTACATCGGCGAAACCACCCTGGCCGACTTCGAGAAGGCCACCGGCATCAAGGTCATCTACGACACCTTCGACGGCTACGAAACGGTGCAGACCAAACTGCTCACCGGCCGTTCCGGCTACGACCTGGTCATGCTCAACGCATCCTTGGCGCCGCCGCTGATCAGTGCCGGAGTGTTCCAGGCCCTGGACAAGCAGCGACTGCCCAGCTGGCACAACCTCGACCCGCAGGTGGTGAGCGACCTGCAAGGCTACGACCCGGGCCTTAAGTACTCGGCGCCCTACACCTGGGGCAGCTCGGGGGTGACCTACAACGTCGAGCAGATCCGCGCACGCATGCCCGATGCGCCGATCGGTTCGCTGGCCATGCTGTTCGACCCGAATATCGTCTCGCGCTTCGCCGACTGCGGCGTCACCCTGATGGATGCACCCACCGAAGTCATTCCGCTGGCCCTGCAGTACCTTGGCAAGGACCCGCGCAGCGCCGCGCCGGCCGACCTCGAGGCGGCCGAGCAGCTGCTGCTGGGCATCCGCCCATACATTCGCAAGTTCGACTCGGTCAACTACCTCACCAGCCTGCCCAACGGTGATGTCTGCCTGGCACTGACCTGGTCCGGTGACTACGCCACCGCCCAGGCCCGCGCGGTGGAAGCGAAAAAGGCCATCAAGCTGGCCTTCTTCATCCCCAGGGAAGGCTCGCTGATCTGGTTCGACAACCTGTACATCCCCAAGGATGCGCCGCACGCAGCCAACGCCCACCGCTTCATCGAGTTCCTGCTGCAGCCGCAGACCATGGCCAAGGTCACCGACTACATCCACTACGCCAACAGCAACGCCGCCGCCACCGCGCTGGTGCGCGCCGAGATCCGCCAGGACCCGGCCATCTACCCCGACGCGTCTACCCGTGAACGCCTGTTCGCGCAGAAAACCCAGGGCCCGAAGGCCATGCGCGCCATCACCCGGGTCTGGAGCACGGTAAAGACCGGCCTTTGAACACCGCCCAACGATTCCCGCCAAGGAGCTGCCCATGGCCACCCCAAGCACCGCATTCGCCATCACCCACGACCCGCTGGTGGAAGCCGACAAGGCCCACTACCTGCACGGCTACCACGTGTTCGACGAGCACCGCGTGCACGGTGCGCTGAACATCGTTGCCGGCGAGGGCGCCTATATCCGCGACAGCCACGGCAACCGCTTCCTCGATGCCGTCGGCGGCATGTGGTGCACCAACATCGGCCTGGGCCGCGAGGAAATGGCCCTCGCCATCGCCGACCAGGTACGCCAGCTGGCCTATTCCAACCCGTTTTCCGACATGGCCAACGATGTGGCCATCCAGTTGTGCCAGAAGCTCGCCCAACTAGCGCCTGGCGACCTTGACCATGTGTTCCTCACCACCGGCGGCTCGACGGCGGTGGACACGGCCTACCGGCTGATCCAGTACTACCAGAACTGCCGCGGCAAGCCGCACAAGAAGCACATCATCGCCCGCTGCAACGCCTACCACGGCTCTACCACGCTGACTATGTCGCTCGGCAACAAGGCCGCCGACCGGGTGGCGGAGTTCGACTATGCCCATGAGCTGATCCACCACCTGTCCAACCCCAACCCGTACCGCGCCCCGGACGACATGGACGAGGCCGAGTTCCTCGACTTCCTGGTGGCCGAGTTCGAGGACAAGATCCTCTCGCTGGGGGCCGACAACGTGGCGGCGTTCTTTGCCGAGCCGATCATGGGTTCGGGCGGCGTGATCATTCCGCCCGAGGGCTACTTCCAGCGCATGTGGCAGCTGTGCCAGACCTACGACATCCTGTTCGTTGCCGACGAAGTAGTGACTTCGTTCGGCCGCCTGGGCACCTTCTTCGCCAGCGAGGAGCTGTTTGGCGTCACCCCGGACATCATCACCACCGCCAAGGGCCTGACCTCGGCTTACCTGCCCCTGGGCGCGTGCATCTTCTCTGCGCGCATCTGGCAGGTGATCGCCGAGCCGGGCAAGGGGCGCTGCTTCACCCATGGCTTCACCTACAGCGGCCACCCGGTGTGCTGCACGGCGGCGCTGAAGAACATCGAGATCATCGAGCGCGAGCGTTTGCTCGACCACGTCAAGGATGTGGGGGGCTACCTGGAGCAGCGCCTGCAGAGCCTGCGCGAGTTGCCGCTGGTGGGTGATGTGCGCTGCATGAAGCTGATGGCCTGCGTCGAGTTCGTCGCCGACAAGGCCAGCAAGGCGCTGTTTGCCGACGAGGTGAACATCGGCGAGCGCATCCACGGCAAGGCCCAGGCGCGCGGGCTGCTGGTGCGGCCGATCATGCACCTGAACGTGATGTCGCCGCCGTTGATCATCACCCATGCACAGGTGGACGAGGTGGTCGAAACCCTGCGCCAGTGCATCATCGAAACCGCGCGCGAGCTGACCGCGCTCGGCCTCTACCAGGGCCGATGAACCTGGCGCCAGGGGCTGTGCGCGGGCGTGCCTGGCAGGCTAGACTGCCGGGCATGACCCAGGCCTCTCCCGACACCCCGCTGACCCTCACCCTGGGCGCGCTGCAGCAATGGCACGCGGCGCTGCAGCGCGCGCTGGCGCACAGCGAGACCTCTGAAGCGCTGGGCTACCTGGCCAGCGCCATCGGCCAGCTGGTGCACGTGGAATCGATGATGATCAGCCTCGAGTGCCAGGGGCGGGCGCCGCAGTTGCTCTACCAGCAAGGCATTCCGGCGCTGCACCGCGCTGCGGTACTGGAGCGCTACTTCAGCGCCGGTTACCTGCTCGACCCGTTCTGCCTGGCCGTGCAAAGCGGCCTGGCCGAGGGCTTCTACCACCTGCAGGAGATTGCCCCGGACAATTTCTTCGACAGCGACTACTACAAGGCCTACTACCTGGGCACTGGTTGCAGTGAAGACAGCTACTACATCGTCGACCTCAGCGCCGGCCGCAAGCTGTCGCTGAGCCTGTTCCAGGGCTGCAGCGGCACGCGCCTGAGCGCCGCGCAGGTCGACCTGTTGCGGGCGCTGGAGCCGATGGTGCGCGAAGTGCTGGGGCGCTACGCCCGGCATCGTCTGGAGCCTGGCCCTGCTGCCACTGAGCGCGGCAACCTGCAGGCAGCGTTCGACAGCTTCGGCTGCAAGCTGCTGACCGAGCGTGAGCGCGAAGTGGCGCACATGATCCTGCGCGGGCATTCGGTGAAGTCCACAGCGCTGGAGCTGGGCATCTCGCCAGAGACCGTGCGCATGCACCGCAAGAACCTGTACCTGAAGCTGGAAATCAACTCGCAGTCGGAGCTGTTTGCGCGCTTCATCGACTGGTTGCGCGGCGATCGCTGCTGAAGCGGGCGACGCAGGCGACCCGGGTGCGCTGAAAAGTGGTCGATCAGCGAACGGAAATTGCTCTCGGCCTGGACAAATGGCCGGGGAACTTCCTTATGCTGCGGCATCTCTTCTAGAATCCCGGCTGTAACATCCGCCAGGCGATGCCTGCGCGGCCTTTCCCGGGCGCCGCAGCCAGCCGCGCCGTCATCGAGAGTGTCATGAGTTCCAGCACACCGCTGTCCGGCGTCAACCAACCCCTGCGTGGCATCGCCCTGGTGGTGGTGGCGACGTTCCTGTTCGCCAGCCACGATGCGCTGTCCAAGTTCCTCGGCGGCCTGTACCCGGTGGTCATGGTGGTGTGGGCGCGGTATGTGGTGCACACCTTGCTGATGGCCGGCATCTTCCTGCCGAAGGCCGGCCTCAACGTGCTGCGTACCCGCCGCCCGCTGTTGCAGACGCTACGCGCCCTGAGCCTGCTGAGCACCAGCCTGCTGTTCACCAGTGGTCTGCAATACCTGCCGCTGGCCGAGGCGACCGCGGTCAACTTCCTGGCCCCGGTGCTGGTCACCGCGCTGTCGGCGCCGCTGCTGAAGGAGCGGGTGAGCGTGGCGCAGTGGCTGGCGGTGGTGCTGGGTTTCATCGGCGTGCTGATCGTGGTGCACCCCGGTGGCGCGATGTTCACCCCGGCCATTCTGTTTCCGTTCGGTTCGGCGCTGGGCTTCTGCTTCTATCAGTTGCTCACGCGCATCCTGGCGGCGCATGACAGCCCGACCACCAGCAACTTCTATGCGGGGTTGTGCAACACCCTGGCGATGAGCGCGCTGGTGCCGTTGTTCTGGGAAATGCCGCGTTGGGATCATGCCCTGCTGATGCTGGCGCTGGGCGGCTTCGGCATGACCGCGCACCTGCTGCTGACCCAGGCGTTTCGCCATGCGGCACCGGCATTGCTGGCGCCGTTCAGCTATTGCCAGATCGTCTTCGCCGGGTTGCTTGGCCTGGTGGTCTACCGCCAGGTGCCGGATACCCTCAGTTTGGTGGGCATTGCGGTGATCTGCCTCAGCGGGCTGGGGGCGGCGTGGATGCAGCGGGGCAAGCAGTAGCCCGCCCCGGCGCTGCCCTGAAGCACTGCTGCTGAATCACTGCCGCTGAATCACTGCGTGGCCATGAACTGCAGGATGCGTTCGCGCAACCAGCGCTCGGCCGGGTCGTTGTCCTGGGCGCCGCTCCAGACCATCGACAGTTCCGCCTCGGTGATGTCGAACGGTGCCGGGTCGGCGCGCAGGCTGCCGTCGTCGGCCAGGGCACAGGCGGCGTAGTCCGGCACCGTGGCGATCAGCTCGGTGTTGCGCAGCAGGGCACGCAGGCTGCCGAACTGCGGCACCGCCAGCACCACCTTGCGGCAGCGGCCGATGCGCGCCAGGTCGAGGTCGATGTTGCCGCTCATGTCGCCGGAGAACGACACCATCACATGCGGCCGCGCGCAGTACTCGTCGAGGCTCAGCGGGCCCGGGCGGTCATCGGCACGCAGCACCCGTACGCCGATGTCGCGCAGCTTGCGGCGCTTGGCGGTGGCCGGCAGGTCGGTGGTGTAGCTCACACCGACCGAGATTTCGCCGCTGGCCAGCAGCCCCGGCATCAGCAGGAAGTTGGCCCGGCGCACGACCACGCTGATCGCCGGCGCCTCTTCGCGCAGGGCCTGCAGCAGCGCCGGGAACAGGCCGAACTCGGCGTCGTCCGACAGGCCCAGGCGGAACACGTTGCAACTGTTGGCCGGGTCGAACTCGCGGGCACGGCTGATGGCCGAGGAAATCACATCCATGGCCGGCCCCAGCTCGGCGAAGATCTGCATGGCCCGCGGCGTGGGCTCCATGGCTCGGCCGTTACGGATCAGCAACGGGTCGTCGAACAGCTCGCGCAGGCGGGCGAGGGCGGCGCTGACGGTGGGCTGGGTGATGAACAGTTTTTCGCCGACCCGGGTCAGGTTGCGTTCGATCATCAGGGCTTCGAACAGCACCAGCAGGTTCATGTCGACACGGCGCAGGTCGTTGCGGTTCATGAGGGCTCGGGTTCCGGAACAGAGGGGTTGGCGTTGTATTGAAGCATGCGCGCAGGCGGGGCGCCTTGTATGGATGTGCCGGCCAAAAAAACGGGGGGAACACACCCCCCACCAAGAGAAAGAAGGGGGGGGGGGGGGGGGGGCAGCCGCAGGGGCGGGGGCCCCCGGGGCCGAGCAGGCCC
>NZ_PUQD01000056.1 GCF_003331055.1 Pseudomonas sp. AFG_SD02_1510_Pfu_092
TGGTTGTGGTCTGGCTCCTCTGGCCCCGGATTGCGTGGGTCCCGCCCCAGCAGTTTGTTATTCTCCCCCGGTTGGGGGCGGGGTGCCGCTGTTTAGGGGGCCGGCACAGGCAACACTGCTATTCCAGAATCTCCACCGGCATCCCTACCTCCAGCCAGCCACTGCCATCCACAGCCAGGTTCTGCCCGAACAGCACATCCCCTTCCTTCTCGCGGAAGGTCCTGAGCGTGGCCATGGGCTCGCGGTCCGCACTGCGTTCGCCGGTAGCCGGGTCGATGGTGGTGAAGATGCAGCGCACACTGGGCTTGAGCACACGGAATTCCAGGCTGCCGATACGAATCCGCTTCCAGCCATCCTCGGCAAACGGTTGCGCCCCCTGCACCACCAGGTTGGGCCGAAAGCGCAGCATTTCCATGGGCCGGCCGATACGCCGGCCGAGTTCGTCCAGCGAACCCTGACCGATCAACAACAACGGAAAGCCGTCGGGGAATGCCGCCCGGTCACTGTTGAAGCCATAACCATTGGGCAAGTAGCGCGCGCGTTGTTCGGGGCAATGCACCAGGCGCACCGCCTTGCCCAACAGTTCGCTCAGCCAGGCCGCCGCCGCATCACCGGCATCCGGCACGCGCAAGGTGTCGCGCCAGATGGTCACGCCACGCAGGGCATCATCAGCCGGCGGTACCGGCACCCGCAACGCTGCCTGCCCCGGCGTTTCCAGCAGCAACTGGCCGCTGTCGTCCTCGCTGGCCTCGATCAGGCCAAGCCCTGGCCAGGCGCGCTGGGTGAGGAAGCGTCCGTTCTCTTCCTCGACCACCATCCAGCGCCGGTCGCCCTGCAACCCCAGCAACCCCACCGGCGAAGCTTGCAGGCGTTGCGCCTGCCCCGACTTCACCGGGTACCGATACAACTCACTGAGAAACATCCCTGCCGCCTCGCGTCATGCCAAAACGCCAAGCTTATACCTGCCAGGGCCCAGGATCACGCAGTGGCGGCATCCAGCAACAGGCGCTGCTTGACCACCTCGACCAGGCGATCAGGCTGGAACTTGGAGAGGAAGTTGTCGCAGCCGACTTTCTTCACCATCGATTCGTTGAAACTGCCCGACAGCGAGGTGTGCAGCACCACATAGAGCTGGCGCAGACGGGCATCGCTACGAATTTCGGTGGTCAGCCGGTAGCCGTCCATTTCCGGCATCTCGGCGTCGGTGAACACCATCAGCAGCTTCTTGCACACGTCTTCGCCAGCGTCGGCCCAGCCCTGGAGCAGGCGCAACGCCTTCAGGCCATCACTGGCCACATGCAGCTTCACGCCGAGCTGGGACAGGGTGTCACGCAACTGCGCCAGGGCCACGCTGGAGTCGTCCACCAGCAGCACTTCGCGGCCACGGGCGCGGGCAAGCACCGGGTCGGCAAGCTTGTCACCGGACACCCGGGCGTTGTACGGCACGATCTCGGCCAGCACCTTCTCCACATCGATCACCTCCACCAGCTGCTCATCGACCTTGGTGATGGCGGTGAGGTAATGCTGGCGTCCGGCGCTGGACGGCGGTGGCATGATCGCTTCCCAGTTCATGTTGACGATACGGTCGACACCGCCGACCAGGAAGGCCTGCACCGAGCGGTTGTATTCAGTGACGATGATGGTGCTGTCCGGCCCCGGCTGCAGCGGGCGCATGCCGATCGCCTGGGACAGGTCGATCACCGGCAGGGTCTGGCCACGCAGGTTGACCACGCCGCAGACGAACGCGTGGCGCTGGGGCATCAGGGTCAGCTTGGGCAGCTGCAGCACTTCCTGCACCTTGAACACGTTGATCGCGAACAGCTGGCGACCGGCCAGGCGAAACATCAGGATTTCCAGGCGGTTCTCACCTACCAGTTGCGTGCGTTGGTCTACCGTGTCGAGAATGCCAGCCATTGGAAAACCCCCAGGCTCGAGTCGAAAAAAGTGAAATCATTTACCCTGTATCGGCGGCTTCACGCACACCTTGACCCTTGCGGGAAAATGCCGTGAAGGCGATTGATATCACTTTACCATCATGCTTTACTGCGAGCAGCTCGCTGAGCTAGCGCAACAGCAAAAGTTCCCCTTTCCAGCCCTGCATCAGGGAAACCCTTAGCGACAATCGGGTGCAACCTGATGTTCGCGATATCCTTTAGCCATTAATGTGACGCCATTCTCATTGCATGAATGGAGTCAGGCTTTTGCTAGCTATCGTTTCGGCGTGCCCGCCCCCTGCGCCTGCCGCACGCGCGGGGGTAACATGATGGACAGCGCCTTATCGTTCAATGACGCCCTGCAGGGCTTCCTGCTGGATGCCCAGGTTCAGCTGACCCGGGCCCAGGAATGCCTGCAGCACCTGGAGTTGATCGACAACGATCCCGACGCCTGCCACTGCCTGGACAACGCCCTCGACAGCCTCGCTCGCCAGGCCAACCAGCTGGGCCTGCGCGAAGTCGCCCACTACACCACCGCCCTTCAGCAGTTGCTGGGCCCGGCCTGTCATGGCGGCTGCCTGCCGCGTGAGGCCCTGCCGGCGGTAGGGGCCTGCCTGACCCTGCTGGCCTGGCAGCTGGAACTGGTCGACCGCTGCACCGGGCGGCTCAACCTGGACATCGGCGAGCAACTGGTGCTGCTGGGCGAACTGGCCAAGGTCGTGCAGCAACCTTTCGCGCCACCTTGTACCTCCTGCACCGAGCACGGCAGCGTGTGCCTGCACCCGCATACCGAAGCGGCAGACAGCGCGCGCCCCGTCCGTGCCTACCCACCCCGTTGACCCGGCCCAGCGTGCAACCAGTCGTGTTTGTTCAAACCGTGCAAAGGCGAACTTGGAAAGTTGTCGAAGTTGGCGGCGGCCCCACTTGGGTCATTACCGCAAAAGTTGCGTGGCAAGTGCGTGTTCGCTGACCGAATGGATGGCACTTGGCTACCTTCCAGCGCACGACCGGCAGGCGTTTCAAAGCATTACCCAGCCGCGACCGACGCACCGCGAAGTGGTAATATGCCCAGCCACAAACGCTTGCAACACAAGTTGCAGGCCCGCCTCTTCAAAAATAATCGAAAGTACTGCGGCATAGCCTCTGACAAGGATTGTGCAAGGCCTCCATCAGCAATACTTCAGTGGCTTCCCTACCTATGCTCCCACGCTTGAAGACAACTTTGCGCTGCTGCCCCCGCGCCGCCCTGCTGCGCTGGGCTACGGCCGGGCTGTGCGTGGCCTCGCTGGGCGCCAACCTGTGGCTGTACCTGGCCGACCAGGCGATGTCGGTCAGCCTGCTGGTGCTGCAACTGGCCGCCACGCTGGGCGCCGCCGTGCTGTTGGGCCTGGGTGCCCGGTCGATCAGCCTGCGCCCGGCGGAGCTGGCCGAGCGCATGCTCAAGGTCCAGGAAGACGAGCGCCAGCACCTGAGCCGGGAACTGCACGACGACATCGGCCAGCTGCTGACCGCCGCCAAGCTGCAGTTGCAGTGGCTGCAGAGGCGTATGCCCGACGAATTGCACGGCCACTGCGAGGCCTTGCGCAGTACGCTGGATGACACCTTGGGCAACGTGCGCAACGTATCCGCCCTGCTCAACCCGCGGCAGTTGGCCAGCCTTGGCCTGGAAGCCAGCCTGCGCGAGCATCTGCTGCGCACCCTGGGTAACAGCGATGTGCACTGGAGCCTGGCGTGCCAGCAGCGGCTGGGCGGTATCGACGAGGCCGTGGCCATGGCCGTGTTCCGCATCACCCAGGAAGCGGTGACCAACATGCTGCGCCACGCCCAGGCTCGCAACCTGGTCATCCGCCTGCAGCGCACGCCCGCAGGGCTGGCCTTGTCGATCCACGATGACGGCTGCGGCTTCGTGCCCAGCAGGCAGCCGGCCGAAGCTGGCCAGCGCGGCCTGGCCGGCATGCAGGAACGGGTCACCGCATTGCAGGGCCGGCTCGACATCACCAGCCAGCCTGGCCTGGGCACCCACATCGAGGCGGTGTTCCCATGGCCACCGCGTACCCGGCAACGCGCCAGGAGTGCCGCCACCCATGACCTGTAGACTGCTGCTGGTCGACGACCACTCGCTGATCCGCGCCGGCGTGCGCGCGCTGGTCTGCGACATCCCCGGCTACGAGGTGATCGGTGAAGCCGATGACGGCGGCCAGTTGCTCGAACAAGTGCGCACGCTGACCCCAGACATCGTCTTGCTGGACATTTCCATGCGTTCGACCAGCGGCCTGGACGCGCTCACCCAGCTGCGCGCCAGCGGCAACCCGTGCAAGGTGCTGATCCTGTCGATGCACACCGACCCTGACCTGATCATGCGGGCACTGGAAAGTGGCGCCCACGGCTACCTGCTCAAGGACACCAGCGCCACCGAACTGGAGCAGGCCCTGGCCGCAGTGCGCAACGGCGAGCGCTACCTGAGCCCGGCCATTGCTCACACGGTCATCGACCAGGCCCTGCAGCACACCCGGCAGGACAAGCAACCCGCTGGCGCGCGGCACAACCTCACGGCGCGCCAGCTGGAGATCCTGCGTTTGATCGTGCGTGGCAAGTCCACGCGGGAAATCGCCAGCGGCCTGGGCCTGTCGATCAAGACCGTGGAAACCCACCGCTCGCAGATCATGAAACGCCTGCAAATCCACGACGTGGCAGGCCTGGTGCTGTTCGCGGTGCGCGAAAAGATCATCAGCCTGGACGACTGAGCAGCGGCGACCCGCTCGGCAGGTGCAAGCGCAGGGCAGCGGGCCTGGCCTGGAAACGCAGCTTGTCGGTCTGCACCGGTTCACCGTCGAGGTTGATGTCCAGCCCCTGCGAGCACCTGATCTCGACCCAGGGCAACCGGGCCCTGACGAACAGCCCGTCACCTGCCAACAGGTCACGCAGGGCGCCGACCACTTCTTGGGGTGCCGGCAGGATGGCGATGTCGAGCAAACCGTCGTCGACCACTGCCTCGGGGCATAACACCTGCCCGCCTCCGGCCTGGCGGCCATTGCCGACCCCCAGCGCCAGCAAGTCACCCTGCCAGTGGAAGCCCGGCCCTTGCAGCTCCACCGAAGCCGCCTGCAGCTCACTGAAGCGCGTCAGCCCGGTGAACAGGTAGGCGGCACCGCCCAGTACTTTCTTCAAGTCTTCGGAGGTATTGGCCGTGACCTGGCTGCCGAAACCGCCGGTGGCCATGTTGAGGAACAACTGCTCGCCAGCCTGGCCCAGGTCGATCGGCTGCGCCGGGATATTCAGCAGGGTCAGCGCCGTGGCGGGTTCCAGGGGGATGCCAGCGGCCTTGGCAAAATCGTTGGCGGTACCCAGCGGCAACAAGGCAAGGCTCGCCTCGGTACCTGCCAACCCCATGGCCTCGGCAACATCGCGCAGCGTGCCGTCGCCGCCACCGGCAACGATATGGCCGTAGCCGGCAGCCAGCGCCTCGTTGACCAGGCGCTGGGCGTCACCGGCTTCCCAGGTGACCCGCACATCCAGCACCCAGCCGCTGTCGCGCAGGCTGTGCACGGCGCTGCGCAAATCTTCGTTCATCGCCTGTTTGCCGTGCAGGATCAGCATTGCCTTGCGCTTTTGCATGTGTGCGCCTCCGTGATGTGTTCGCCCCTGATCTCGACCCTCCAACGCCGCAGATCGTTGCATGCCTTCTGCAAAAATAGCGGGTGGTTGCCACATTCGATCGCAGCGGTCGGTCAATTTCCCCACGCCTGGCAATGCACGGCTATGCTCAGCAGATACTTTTTTTGCCATGGACGCGCCCCCGGCAGTGGTTGTACCACTGCCGTCAACGGGCGCGTCTTGCTATCCGCAGCCTTTAGCGAGGATTCCGGGTCATGCGCATTCTCTGGACACTGCCTTACCTGCCGTGGCCGACCACCAGCGGCAGCAAGACCCGGCAATACCACCTGATACGCGCACTGGCCCAGCGCGGCCACCGCATCACCCTGCTGGTGCAATCGAAGGTACCCCTCGCCGATGCCACCCGCGAAGCCCTGGAACCGCTGCTCGAACGCCTGATCGTGCTGCCCCGCCGGCCCCTGCACAGCCCGCTCAACCTGCTGGCCGCGCCGATCATCGACTACCCCATGCGGGCGATCATCAATGGCTTGGCGCCTTGCCTGCGGCACCGCTTCGAGCAATTGCTTGACGAGCCCTGGGAGGTCATCCAGATCGAGCACAGCTACAGCTTCCAGCCCTTCGAAAAAGCCCTGCAGGCGCGCGGGCTGGCGTACATGCTCAGCGAGCACACCCTGGAGTCGGTGATGGGCGGCGCCAGCCACGACCGCCTGCCACTGTGGTTGCGCCCGCTCAACGCCTTCGACCGCTGGCGTTATCGCCGCTGGGAACAGCGGGTACTGCGCCAGCCCACCGAGTTGGTGGCAGTCAGCACCCACGACGCCGAGCTGATCGCCCAGATCAGCGGGCGCCCGGTGAACGTGGTGGTCAATGGCGTGGATTGTGATTTCTACCAGCACGTGCAACCCGCGCTGCACAGCCAGCGCCTGCTGTTCGTGGGCAACTTCGAGTATGGCGCCAACCTGGAGGCCATCGAATGGGCGCTGGAAGACATCATGCCGCAGGTGTGGATGAGCAACCCGGCGGTACGCCTGGCGATTGCCGGGCATGCCATGCCGGCCAGCTGGAAACTGCACTGGAACGACCCGCGTATCGAATGGTTCGGCTACCGCCCCGACTTGCGTGAACTGCAGCGGCGGTCTGCGCTGTTCTTCGCGCCGCTGCGCTATGCCGGCGGCTCCAAGGTGAAAATCCTCGAAGCCATGGCCGCTGGCTTGCCGGTGATCGCCACCGGCAAAGGCGTTTCAGGCCTGGCCGCGAACAACGGTGAGCATTACCTGGGCAGCGACGATGGCGACCAGCTGGCGCTGCTGATCACCCAGTTGCTCAACCAGCCCTGGCGCATGAGCCAGTTGAGCGATGCCGGGCGCCGCTTCGCCCGCCAGCGCCACGACTGGAGCGTGGCGGCCCAGCAACTGGAGGCCGTGCACCTGCGCCTGGCCCAGGCGGCAGCGGCCGAGGCCGCGCCGCTCAGCCAAGTAGCTCGCTGAAGGGAATGAACGGCACACTGTCACCCTGCTTCGGCGTAGTGCCTTCGCGCACTTCCACCAGCCCGTCGGCCCAGGCCGCGCTGCGCAGTACGCCAGAGCTCTGGTTCTTGTAGATGCGCACCTGGCCTTGCTCGATGCGTGCGCGCAGGTACTCGCGGCGCGTGCCTGGCTTGGGCCAGTCGAACCCTGCCGGCAGGTCGAAGCGCAACGGTGTGACATCGGCCACGCCCTGGCGCCGCAGCAGGTAGGGCCGGGCCAGCAGGCCGAAAGTGACCAGCGTCGAAGCCGGGTTGCCCGGCAGGCCGATCACCGGCACGCCCTGGAAGTGGCCGAAGGTCAGCGGTTTGCCCGGTTTGATCGCCAGCTTCCACAAGGCCAGCTCGCCGGCTTCGCGCAGGGCGGCGCCAAGGTAGTCGGCTTCCCCCACCGAAACACCGCCCGTGGACAGGATCAGGTCGACATCACCCAGTTGCGCCAGGCAGGTGCGGGTACGTGCCAGGTCATCCGGGAGGATGCCGGCATCGACCACCTCGCAGCCCAGCCGCTGCAACCAGCTGACCAGCAACCGGCGGTTGCTGTTGTAGATCTGCCCCGGCCCCAGCGCCAGGCCGGGTTCGACCAGCTCGTCGCCGGTGGACAGCACCGCCACCCGCACCTTGCGCACCACCTTCAGGCTGCCGTAGCCCAGGGTTGCAGCCAGGCCCAGCTCGATCGGCCCCAACCGGGTGCCAGCGCTCATCACCTGCTCACCCGTGCGGGTTTCCTGGCCCTGCGGGCGAACGTTCTGCCCGGTTTTCAACGGCTCGAGAAAGCTTACCCGGCCATCTTCGGCCACGGCGGTGTTTTCCTGCATCTCGACGCAGTCGGCCCCTTCGGGCAGCGGCGCACCGGTGAAGATGCGCGCGCAGGTGCCCGGCTGCAGCGGCTGTGGTGCATGGCCGGCGAAGATCCGCTGGCTGACCGGCAGGGGCTGGCCCTGCCAGTCGGCCAGGCGCAGGGCGTAACCGTCCATGGCGCTGTTCGGCCACGGCGGCAAGTCGAGCGAGGCTACCAGGTCGGCGGCCAGCACACGGCCGTCGGCGTCGGCCAGCGAGAGGTGCTCGGTATCGCCGATCGGCGCCGCTTCGGCCAATGCCAGCAGCTGCTCCAGGGCTTGTTCCACTGGCATCAGCGGCCGCGCCGGGCTGACCTCAGCCACGGCTGTCACAGGCCGCTGCCTGCTTCAGGTGCGGCACGAAGTTGCACGGCCGATGGCGGGCATCCAGCTGCTCGGCGAGGATGCCGTCCCAACCGGTGCGCACCGCGTTGGTCGAACCCGGCAGGCAGCACACCAGGGTACCGTTGGCCAGCCCGGCGAGGGCGCGCGACTGCACGGTGGAGGTGCCGATATCGGCCACGGAAATCTGCCGGAACAGCTCGCCAAAGCCCTCCACCTGCTTGTCCAGCAGGCAGGCTACTGCCTCGGGCGTGCTGTCGCGGCCGGTAAAGCCGGTGCCGCCGGTGATCAGCACCACCTGCACGGTGTCATCGGCGATCCAGGTGGCGACCTGGGCGCGAATCTTGTACAGGTCGTCCTTGAGCAGCACACGCTCGGCCAGGCGGTGGCCGGCCGCGCTCAGCCGGTCGACGAACAGCTGGCCGGAGGTGTCGGTGTCGAAGGTGCGGGTATCGCTGACCGTGAGCACGGCAATGTTCAGCGGCACGAAAGGGGTATCTGCCTTGGCTTTCATGGGGTCCGTCGCAAGAAGGAGTCGTGGCCGCAGTTATATCACAGCGCACCTTGGCCAGCGTGCAAGGCATCTATCCCTTGCTCTGGATCAAACGGACAGATTTGTCGCTATGCTGCACTGACAAGGAACTTGCACTAACGTCCCGCGTCTTAACTGTCATCCAGCACCATCGCACTTGGAGAAACACGATGATCAAACGGACCCTTCCCGCCTTCCTGCTTGCTCTTGGCCTGGGCGCCCTGGCCGGCTGCTCGACGCCTACCGTCATTACCCTGAACGACGGCCGGGAAATCCAGGCAACCGATAAACCGTCCTATGACGAAGACTCCGGTTTCTATGAATTCGAGCAGCTCGACGGCAAGCGCACGCGCCTGAACAAGGACCAGATCCGCACCGTCAAAGAGCTCTGATAAAGGCTCTGATTTTGCCGCTGGCCCGTTCTACAACAAGGGCTTGCGTGCAAAAAACGGATGCAGTAGGATTTTGTTCATCGGAGTGTAGCGCAGCCAGGTAGCGCGTCTCGTTCGGGACGAGAAGGCCGCAGGTTCGAATCCTGTCTCTCCGACCAAATCCTCAACAAAAAGCCCGCCTTGTGCGGGCTTTTTGCTGTGCGCTCAGTGCGACACGAGGCACCGGGCGAGGTGGCGGGTTTGCCAATCTCGGGCCTGGCGCAGCGCCTTTGTGGGAGCGGGCAAGCCCGCGAAGCAGTCGGCGCGAGGGATGGCACCGGCTGCGCCGGTGTTCGCGGCCACGGCCGCTCCCACAGGTTTCAGCGTAGGCCCGAGGCATACGCAGCCCCCATGTGGGAGCGGGCAAGCCCGCGAAGCAGGTGGCGCGGTGCATGGCACCGGCTGCGCCGGTGTTCGCGGCTAAAGCCGCTCCCACAGGTTGCAGCGTAGGCCCGAGGCATACGCAGCCCCCATGTGGGAGCGGGCAAGCCCGCGAAGCAGGTGGCGCGATGCATGGCACCGGCTGCGCCGGTGTTCGCGGCTAAAGCCGCTCCCACAGGTTGCAGCGTAAGCCCGGGGCATACGCAGCCCCCATGTGGGAGCGGGCAAGCCCGCGAAGCAGGTGGCGCGGTGCATGGCACCGGCTGCGCCGGTGTTCGCGGCTAAAGCCGCTCCCACAGGTTGCAGCGTAGGCCCGAGGCATACGCAGCCCCATGTGGGAGCGGGTTCACCCGCGAAGCAGGCGACGCGGTGCATGACCGGCGAATCAGGTGGGCAAAGGGGCAAACAGCCACAAGCACCGATTGAGCGTCGAACCCGCTCAGGCGGTGAGCCGCGAGGTGACTTCGCCCAGTTGCCCGGACAACCCGTGCAGGCGCTGGCCGGCCTGCTCGGTGTGCTGCACCGCCTCCTGGTTGGCCGTGGCGATGCGGGTGATTTCAATCAGGTTGCGCGAGATGTCCTCGGCCACGCTGGTCTGTTCTTCAGCGGCCGTAGCGATCTGCCGGTTCATGTCGCGGATCGCTTCCACCGCCAGGGTGATGCGTTGCAACATCTGGCCGGCTTGCTGCACCTGTTCGGCGCCCTCCTCGCTGCGCTGCTGGCCGCTTTCGATGGCCTTGACCGCTTCCACCGCACCCGACTGCACCGCTTCGATGATCTGGTGAATTTCGGCAATCGACGCCGCCGTGCGCTGGGCCAGGCTGCGTACCTCATCGGCGACCACCGCAAAACCACGCCCGGCCTCGCCGGCGCGCGCCGCTTCGATGGCGGCGTTTAGCGCCAACAGGTTGGTCTGTTCGGCAATGCCGCGGATCACTTCGAGGACCTTGCCGATGCGCGTGCTGTCATGCTCCAGGTCACGAATCACCGAGGCCGTGCCGGCAATTTCGCGGTTGACCACGGCGATGGTGTCGATGGTCTGCTGCATCACCTGCTCACCCGCCTGGGCACTGTGGTCGGCGTCGTCCGCCGCGCGGGCGGCTTCGGCGGCGTGACGGGCGACTTCCTGGGCGGTGGCGGACATCTCGTGCATGGCCGTGGCCACCTGGTCGGTGCGCTGGAACTGGTCGTGGGTGCCACGGGCCATGTCACCGGCAATGCTGCGCAACTGGCCGCTGGCGCCTTCCAGTTCCTGGGCGTTGTCCTGCAGCCGGCCGACGGTGTCGGCGAGGAAATCGCGCAAGGTGTTGGCGGCCCGCGCCAGGCGCCCGAGTTCGTCTTCGCGGTGGCTGTCCACCCGCTCGGCAAAGCGGCCCTGGCTGAGCTGCGCCACATACTCGATCAGCTGGCGGATCGGCTCGATCAGGCCGCGGTTGACCAGGCCCAGGCTGAGCAGCCCGACCAGCACGGCCGAACCCAGCATCACCAACAGGCCCAGCCATACCGTGCGCTCGGCGCCGGCGCTGAGGCTGGCGGCCTGCTCGCGGGCTTCGCCACGCAGCTGTTCGACCAGTTCGCTCATCTGCTCGCTGGCAGCACGGTCCACGCCTTTGACCGCCTGGTCGCCGGCCACCGGGTCGCCACCTGCGGCGAGGAAGGCCTGCCGCCCTGTGGCATAGGCCTGGCCCAGCTGCCGGTGACTGTCACGCAGTTGCTGCAACGGCGCCTTGAGCCTGGCGTCGCTGCTGTCGATCAGCTGCCCGAGCAGTTGCTGCACCTGCTGTTCGCGGGCCTGGAACTGCTGCCAGTACTTGTCCATGTCGGCCGGCTTGCGCCCGCGCAACAGCACGTTCTTCCATTCCTGCACCTGGATCTTGAACTGCAGGTTGGCTTCGTCGATCAATTGCGAGGCCCGCAGCGGCCCGTCGACCAGCTCGGCGTAACCGCGCACGCTGGACGACAGGAACTGGAAACACACCACGGCAATCAGCAGCATTGCCGCCAGGCTGCCGCCGAGCAAGGAGAGAATCTGCACTCTGAGGGATTTACGCAACATCTTGAATCTCGGGAACCAGGGAGAAGGCTGGGGCCCACGCGGCAGCCCCGATTACTGGCAGGCCAAAAAAAGGCTGCCATCAAGCAATGGCAGCCAGGTCGAGCACTTACGCAACAGTTGCAGCAGATACTCTCAGGCAAATACTACAGAAATATTACAAGCCCACGACACGCTAGCCGCTGGTGAACTGCAAGGCCGCCAACCGCGCGTACAGCGGGCTGTCTTCGATCAGCTGGCGATGCGTGCCCACCGCCACCAGCCGGCCCTTGTCGATCACCGCGATACGGTCGGCGTGCTGCACGGTGGCCAGGCGATGGGCGATCACCAGGGTGGTGCGCCCGGCCATCAGCCGCGGCAAGGCTTGCTGGATCAGGTGTTCGCTTTGCGCATCGAGGGCGCTGGTGGCTTCGTCCAGCAACAGGATCGGCGCATCGACCAGTAACGCCCGGGCGATGGCCAGGCGTTGCCGCTGGCCGCCGGAAAGGCCGATGCCGCCCTCGCCCAGCGGCGTCTGGTAGCCCTGTGGCAATTGCCGGATGAAGGCGTCGGCATGGGCGCCGCGGGCGGCGGCCTCGACCTCGGCCAGGGTCGCGTCCGGCCGGCCATAGCGGATGTTGGCCTCGACCGTGCCGCGAAATAGCGCGGGGGTTTGCGCCACCAGGGCGAACTGCCGGCGCAGTTGATCCGGGTCGAGCCCGGTAATGGCCTGGCCATCGAGCAAAATGCGCCCCTGCTGCGGGTCGTAGAAGCGCAGCAGCAGGTCGAACAAGGTCGACTTGCCTGCCCCCGAAGGCCCCACCAGCGCCACCGTCTGCCCCGGCTCGATGACCAGGCTCAGGCCATCGACAGCCGCCACCGATGGCCGTGACGGATAGGCGAACAGCACCTGCTGCAGCTCGATCCGCCCACTGGCGCGCTGCTGCGGCAACGCCTGCACCTGCGCAGGCGGCAGGATCGCACTGCGCGCCGCCAGCAGTTCGGCAATGCGCTCGGCGGCACCCGCCGCCCGCTGCAGCTCGCCAATCACCTCGCTGAGGGTACCGAAGGCACTGCCGACGATCAGGCTGTAGAACACGAAGGCGGCCAGTTCGCCCGCCGAAATGCGCCCGGCAATCACATCCATGCCGCCCACCCACAACATCACCCCCACCGCGCCCAGCACCAGCACGATCACCAGCGTGATAAGCCAGGCGCGCTGGGCGATTCGCTGTCGGGCCACGGCAAACGCCGCCTCGACCGTGCCTGCGAACAGCTCGCGGTCAAGGGCCTGGTGGTTGTAGGCCTGCACGGTCTTGATCTGCCCGAGGGTCTCGGCCACGTAGCTGCCGACATCGGCGACCCGGTCCTGGCTCTGCCGCGACAGGCTGCGTACCCGGCGGCCGAACAGCAGGATCGGCGCCAGCACCAACGGCAAGGCCACCACCACGATGCTGGTGAGCTTGGGGTTGGTGACGAACAGCAACACCACGCCACCGATCACCATCAGCGCGTTGCGCAGGAACATCGACAGCGATGAGCCGATCACCGATTGCAGCAGGGTGGTGTCGGCGGTCAGCCGCGACTGGATCTCGGAGCTGCGGTTGTCTTCGAAAAAGCCGGGATGCAGGCCGATCAGGTGATCGAACACTGCCCGGCGGATATCGGCTACGCAGCGCTCGCCGATCCACGACACCAGGTAGAACCGGCTGAAGGTACCCAGCGCCAGGGCCAGCACCAACAGCAGGAACAGGCCGATGGTCTGGTTGAGCTGATGCGCAGAGCGGGTCATGAAGCCCTGGTCCACCAGCAGGCGGATGCCCTGGCCCATGGACAGGGTGATGGCGGCAGTGACCACCAGCGCCAGCAAGGCCAGCAGCACCTGGCGACGGTACGGGCGGAGAAACTGCCAACCCAGGCGCAAGGCGCGGCGTTGGCGTGGGGGAACCGGTTCGGGCATGGCGCTGACCACAAGTGGCGGGGAAACCGCAGACTATCATCCATCCGGGCCCGTGGAACCGTTGCGGGTTGCTATAGCCTATCGGTCTAACCAGAGTATGGAGCTTTACCGCCGTTTCTGCTGGACTGTGCCTGCCGTGACCCCTGCAGGACCTGTCACAGGCCAGTCACGGCACAGGGTTAACCTGCGCTTGAACCTGATGAGGAGACGATACATGAGCTTGCAGCATGGCAGCGACAACCAGAAGCCCCGGCCCCACCCGCAACCGCAGGTGTGCGGTTCGATCATCGACGCCCAGGGGCGCGAAGTACCGATCACCGAGCAGATGATCCAGCAGGCCTGCAAGGCCCTGGAAGAAAGCCGGGTCGAGCGCGTACGCAAAGGTTGATCGGCGAATTTCTTGCAACCCGGCGCTTGCGCCGGGTTTTTATTTGCCTGAATCCTGTGCCGGCCTCTTCGCGGGCGCGCCCGCTCCCACAAGGGGGCAATCTGAGGGAGCGGGCATGCCCGCGAACAGGCCGGCACAGGATTTCACACGCTACCCGGCCAACACCCCACCCAGCGCACTCACCAACTGCGCCAACTGCGGCGACTCCCCACGCAAGCGCACCGCCAGCCCCTCTATCTCGCGCCGTGGCGGGTATTGCTTGCGCAGCTGGTCGAAGGCGGCACGCTGCTGCTGCGGGTCGTCACTGAGGCTGCGGCGGAAATCGGCATCGTCGCGGCGCGGGTCGTACACCGCGCGGCACAGGGTGGCCAAGGCCCAGGCCGGGTCGCTGCTGGCATCCAGTTCGATCTGCGCCAATGGCGCTGGCGGCAACAGGTCGGCCAGCCGCACCTGCTCGCCCACACCCAGGAAGCGGCACAGCGCCTGGTAGATCTGCGCCGTGCCCCGCTGGCGGCCGTCGAGGCTGTAACCGGCGATGTGGGGCGAAGCCAGCGTGCACAGGTCGGCCAGTTGCAGATCGACCTGCGGCTCGCCCTCCCACACGTCCAGCACCGCATGCACGTCTTCGCGGTCCAGCAGCAATTCGCGCAGGGCGGCGTTGTCCACCACCGGGCCACGGCTGGCGTTGATCAGCCAGGCCCCCGGGCGTAATTGCGCCAGCTGCGCCTGGCCCAGCAGGTGCCAGGTCGGGTGCTCGCCGCCACGCTCCAGCGGCGTGTGCAGGCTGATCACATCGCACTGTTGCAGGATGGTTTCGAGGCTGACGTAAGCACCGCCCTCGGCGGCCTGGCGCAGCGGGTCGCAGACCAGCACCTTCCAGCCCAGCCCTTGCAGCACCCGCACCAGGCGGCCACCCACCTCGCCCGCACCGACCACGCCATACACGCGCTCGGGCAGCGCCACCCCCTCCAGCTCGGCCAGGGTCAGCAGGCTACCCAGCACGTAGTCGACGACACCGCGGGCATTGCAGCCCGGCGCGCTGCTCCAGTGGATACCGGCCTCGGCGAAGTAGCCCAGGTCGAGGTGGTCGGTGCCGATGGTGCAGGTGCCGACAAAGCGTACGCGGCTGCCTTCGAGCAACTGCCGATCGACCTTGGTCACCGAGCGCACCAGCAGGATGTCGGCGTCCCTGACGCTGGCGGCATCGAGGCTTCGCCCCGGGTAACGGCGGATTTCGCCGAAACCCTGGAAGAAGGCATCGAGCAGCGGGATGTTCTCGTCGGCAACTATCAGCATGGCGCTCTCCTGTCTGGGGAACGCAGTGTAGGCGCAACGCCGGGCGCGTTCCAGAGCGCCTCAGTCGGCTTTCTTGCGGATCCAGTACAGGAAGGTACCGGCGTCTTCCTGCTGCTGCAGCAGTTCGTGGCCAAGGAACGTGCAGAACTTGGGGATGTCGCGGCGGGTCGAGGGGTCGGTTGCGATGACCTTGAGCAGACCGCCAGCAGCCAGGTCTCGCACGTGCTGATGCAGCATCATCACCGGTTCCGGGCAGTTCAGGCCGGTGGCGTCGAGGATGGCGTCGGGGGTGAAATCGGTCATGGGGGGCTCCGCAAATGATCGCTATTGTCGCGCATAGTACCGCGTGGACCAAGGGGCCGCTGTGCGGCCCAATCGCCGGCAAGCCAGCTCTCACAGAATTGCAGCAAGCCTGAAACAATTGCACTCCCTGTGGGAGCTGGCTTGCCGGCGATTGGGCTGCAAAGCAGCCGCCGAAATCACCGCGGTTTCAGATCGAGCCGACGCAGATGGCAGGTCACTTCCTCGCGGTCGTGGTAAAGCTGCTTGCAGGCAATCGACACTTTGATCTTGCGCGCCTTGAATGTCGCTTCCATGCGGTCGAGCAAACGCCGCACCTCGGCATAACGCTGCTTCATCGGCAACTTCAGGTTGACCACCGCCTCGCGGCACAGCCCCTCACCCAGCCAGGTTTCGATCAGCGAGGTGGTACGCGCCGGCTTCTCGACGATGTCGCACACCATCCAGTCGACCGGCTGCTTCGGCTGCCAGGTGAAACCATCGGCCATCAGGTGCTGGACCAGGCCGGTGTCCATCAGGCTTTCCGCCATCGGCCCGTTGTCGATGGCCGTCACCAGCATGCCCCGGCGCACCAGCTGATAAGTCCAGCCGCCCGGCGAAGCGCCCAGGTCGACCCCGGTCATGTCATCGCCAAGGCGCTGCTCCCACTGCTCGCGCGGGATGAACTGGTGCCAGGCCTCTTCCAGCTTGAGCGTCGAGCGGCTGGGTGCCTCGCGGGGGAACTTCAGGCGCGGGATGCCCATCGGCCACAGCGCACTGTTGTGGCCCGGGGCAACACCGGCGAATACCCGCCGGCCACTGATGAAGGTGAGCAGCAGGCGTGGGCGATGGGGGTCGTCGACCAGGCGCCCGGCCTTTTCCAGGGCCTTGCGCAACGGCACCTCGAACTTGCGGCAGAACGTGGACAATTCCTTGCCTTCGTTGCTGTCCAGCACCTCCAGCCACAGGCTGCCGAACACCGGGAACGCGGCCAGGTGCGCCAGCAGCACACTGATGCGGTCGCTTTCCGGCAGTTCGACGTAGCCGCCACGGGCCCATTGCCGCGGGAAAATCAGCTGGTTGAAGCGCAGCTCCCCCATCAAGCGCTCGGCACCGCCCGCCTCGCTGCAGACAAACTCGGCGCTGGCACTGTGCGGCTTGCCCTTGGCGTAGCCGGCAATGCCCAGGCGGGCAGCATGTTCGCTGATTTCGGCACACACCTCGCCCTCGAAACCGGGCCGGCAATGCATGAACAGGGTATTCATCTCTCACTCCACTACGGCTGGCGCACCACAGGCGCCGGCAGGGCGGCGATGATAAAGGAAGATCGGAACCTGCGACACGCCCCGCCGGTCCAGAAAAGGGTCAGGTGGCGCAAAGCGGTCTAACCTGACCTTTCAGCCAGGTCCGTGCCGTGCGGACCGATACACAGCGGTGACACCGGCAAACCGAAACGCGTTGTCGGGCACCGGCGCAGAAGGAGTTGGCAATGCCCTCGCTCGATAGCCTGAACACCCTCACGTCGCTCCAGGTCGGCGACCGGACCTACCACTATTTCAGCCTCACCGCAGCCGCCCGCCAGCTGGGCGACCTGCAGCGCCTGCCGATGTCGCTGAAGGTGCTGCTGGAAAACCTGCTGCGCTGGGAGGACGGCAAGACCGTCACCGGCGATGACCTGCGCGCCCTCGCCCAGTGGCTGGGTGAGCGGCGCTCCGACCGCGAGATCCAGTACCGCCCGGCGCGGGTCCTGATGCAGGACTTCACCGGCGTGCCGGCCGTGGTCGACCTGGCCGCCATGCGCGCCGCCATGGCCAAGGCCGGGGGCGACCCGCAGCGGATCAACCCACTGTCACCGGTGGACCTGGTGATCGACCACTCGGTGATGGTCGATCGCTACGGCACAGCGCAGGCCTTCAGCGAGAACGTCGACATCGAAATGCAGCGCAACGGCGAGCGCTACGCCTTCCTGCGCTGGGGCCAGAACGCCTTCGACAACTTCCGCGTGGTACCGCCGGGTACCGGCATCTGTCACCAGGTCAACCTGGAATACCTGGGCCGCACCGTGTGGACCCGTGACGCCGATGGGCGCACCTACGCCTTCCCCGACACCCTGGTCGGTACCGATTCGCACACCACCATGATCAATGGCCTGGGCGTGCTCGGCTGGGGTGTGGGCGGCATCGAGGCGGAGGCGGCCATGCTCGGCCAGCCGGTGTCGATGCTGATACCGGAGGTGATCGGCTTCAAGCTGACCGGCAAGCTGCGCGAAGGCATCACCGCCACCGACCTGGTGCTGACGGTGACGCAGATGCTGCGCAAGAAGGGCGTGGTGGGCAAGTTCGTCGAGTTCTATGGCGATGGCCTGGCTGAGCTGCCGCTGGCCGACCGCGCGACCATCGCCAACATGGCCCCGGAATACGGCGCCACCTGCGGCTTCTTCCCGGTCGATCAGGTGACCCTGGACTACCTGCGCCTGTCAGGCCGCCCCGAAGCGACCGTGCAGCTGGTCGAGCAGTATTGCAAGGCCCAGGGCCTGTGGCGCCTGCCGGGCCAGGAGCCGCTGTTCAGCGACACCCTGGCGCTGGACATGGACGAAGTCGAAGCCAGCCTGGCCGGGCCCAAACGGCCGCAGGACCGCGTCGCCCTGGGCCAGGTCAGCCAGGCCTTCGACCACTTCATCGAGTTGCAGCCCAAACCGCTGGCCAAGGAGGTCGGCCGCCTGGAAAGCGAAGGTGGCGGCGGCGTGGCGGTGGGCAACGCCGACCAGGCCGGGGCGATCGACTACAGCCATCAAGGCCAGACCCACACCCTGCGCGATGGCGCCGTGGTGATCGCCGCCATCACCTCTTGCACCAACACTTCCAACCCCAGCGTGATGATGGCTGCCGGGCTGGTGGCGAAAAAGGCTTTGGAAAAAGGCCTGCAACGCAAGCCGTGGGTCAAGAGCTCGCTGGCGCCGGGCTCCAAGGTGGTCACCGACTATTTCGAGGCTGCCGGGCTGCGCCCGTACCTCGATGAACTGGGGTTCGACCTGGTCGGCTATGGCTGCACCACCTGCATCGGCAACTCTGGCCCGCTGGATGAAGCGATCGAGAAAGCCATCACCAGCGCCGACCTGACCGTGGCCTCGGTGCTGTCGGGCAACCGCAACTTCGAAGGCCGCGTGCACCCACTGGTCAAGACCAACTGGCTGGCCTCGCCGCCGCTGGTGGTGGCCTATGCCCTGGCCGGCAGCGTGCGCCTGGACCTGACCCGCGACCCGCTGGGCACCGGCAAGGACGGCCAGCCGGTGTACCTGCGCGACATCTGGCCCAGCCAGCAGGAAATCGCCGACGCCGTGGCCAAGGTCGATACGGCGATGTTCCACAAGGAATACGCCGAAGTGTTCGCCGGCGATGCGCAGTGGCAGGCCATCGCGGTACCGCAGGCAGCCACCTACGTGTGGCAGGCCGACTCCACCTATATCCAGCATCCGCCGTTCTTCGACGGCATCGGCGGGCCACCGCCGCGCATTGCCGACATCCAGGGCGCGCGGATTCTGGCGCTGCTGGGCGACTCGGTGACCACCGACCACATTTCCCCGGCCGGCAACATCAAGGCCGACAGCCCGGCCGGGCGCTACCTGCGTGAACAGGGGGTGGAACCACGCGACTTCAACTCCTACGGCTCACGCCGGGGCAACCATGAAGTGATGATGCGCGGCACCTTCGCCAACATCCGTATTCGCAACGAAATGCTGGGCGGCGAGGAAGGCGGCAACACCCTGCATGTGCCCAGTGGCGAGAAACTGTCGATCTACGACGCGGCCATGCGCTACCAGCAGGCCGGCACCCCGCTGGTGGTGATCGCCGGCCAGGAATACGGCACCGGCTCGAGCCGCGACTGGGCAGCCAAGGGCACCAACCTGTTGGGGGTCAAGGCGGTGCTGGCGGAAAGCTTCGAGCGCATTCACCGCTCCAACCTGGTGGGCATGGGCGTGCTGCCGCTGCAGTTCAAGGCCGGGCACGACCGCAAGCAACTGGGGCTGACCGGCAAGGAACGGATCGATGTGCTGGGCCTGGATGGCGCGCCGCTGCACCCCGGCATGAGCCTGCCGCTACGTATCACTCGCGAGAATGGCCAGCAGGAGCAGATCGAGGTGCTGTGCCGGATCGATACCCTCAACGAAGTGGAGTACTTCAAGGCGGGAGGCATATTGCATTATGTGTTGCGCCAACTGATTGCAGGTTGAAGCGGCCTGCCTGGGGGCTGCAGTGCAGCCCCCAGGCATTTCCGGTTTATCGCCATGCGCTGCTGGCTCTTCGCCAGCCAATCAGTCATCATCCGACTTATCCGTCATTAAACCGCAGTAAAAACGCAATAATGGCGCTAACTGGCTCGAACACGCTCGCTGACTAATTCATCCTGAATAATGGCTTATTGCCACAAGTCAAGCAGATCAAATATTCATTCAACAAAACCAGCGGCTGGCCGATATCTGTCGAAAGCCCTGCGGACTATCACCCCATGCGTAACAACCAGCCGATTACCCAGAGAGAACGGACTTTCCCTGCCCAGCAGCGGTTGATCTCCACCACCAACGCCAAAGGGGTGATCACCTACTGCAACGATGCCTTCATCGAGATCAGCGGCTTCACCCGCGAAGAGCTGACCGGTGCAGCGCACAACCTGGTGCGCCACCCCGATGTGCCGCCTGCAGTGTTCGCCCATATGTGGCAAACCCTCAAGCAGGGCCTGCCGTGGATGGGCATCGTCAAGAACCGTTGCAAGTCCGGCGACCACTACTGGGTCAACGCCTATGTCACGCCGGTCTTCGACAACAACCAGGTGGTCGGCTTCGAGTCGGTGCGGGTCAAACCCACCGCCGAACAGGTCCGCCGTGCCGAGGCCCTGTACCAGCGCATCAACCAGGGCAAGCCGCCGATCCCGCGCCGGGACAAGTGGCTGCCGGTGCTGCAGGACTGGCTGCCGTTCATCCTGGTCAGCCAGGTGGGCTTCCTGATCGGTAACTGGCTGGGCCATTCCTGGGGCTTCGCCCTGGCAGCCGCGCTGTCGGTGCCACTCGGCCTGCTGGGCCTGGGCTGGCAGCAGCGCGGCCTCAAGCGCCTGCTTCGCCTGGCCGAACAGACCACCTCCGACCCGCTGATCGCGCAGATGTACACCGACAGCCGTGGCGTGCAGGCGCGCCTGGAAATGGCCATGCTCAGCCAGGATGCGCGCATGAAAACCTGCCTGACCCGCCTGCAGGACAGCGCCGAACACCTCAGCGAACAGGCGCGCCAGTCCGACGCGCTGGCGCACAAGAGCTCCTCGGGGCTGGAACGTCAGCGGGTGGAGACCGAGCAGGTAGCCGCCGCCGTCAACCAGATGGCCGCCACCACCCAGGAAGTGGCCAACCACGTGCAGCGCACCGCCGATGCCACCCAGGAAGCCAATCGCCTGACCGGCCAGGGCCGGCAGATTGCCGGGGAAACCCGCGAAGCCATCGAACGCCTGTCGGCGGCGGTGGGCCAGACCGGCCAGACAGTGACGCAACTGGCCAAGGACAGCGACGAGATTGGCGGCGTGGTCGATGTGATCAAGGGCATCGCCGACCAGACCAACCTGCTGGCGCTGAACGCCGCCATCGAAGCCGCGCGTGCTGGTGAGATGGGCCGTGGCTTTGCCGTGGTCGCCGACGAAGTGCGCCAGCTGGCCCAGCGTACCGCCGAATCCACCGGGCAGATCCACAGCCTGATCGCCAAGCTGCAACAGACCGCCAGCAATGCCGTGCTGACCATGGAAACCGGCCACCGCCAGGCACAGGAAGGGGTCGACCGGGTGATGCAGGCCGACGAGGCGCTGGTAGGGATCAGCGAAGCGGTGGCCAATATCACCGACATGGCCACGCAGATTGCCGCGGCGACCGAGGAGCAGACGGCGGTGGCGGACGAGATCAGCCGCAACATCACCACCATCGCCGAACTGGCCGACCAGACTGCCGAACAGGCCCAGCACTCGGCGCTGCTGAGCGAGGAGCTGACCAGCACGGCGGGTACTCAGTACTCGCTGGTGGAGCGCTTCAACCGCTAAGCCCGTGCCACGCACCGCGTCGCCTGCTTCGCGGGTGAACCCGCTCCCACAGGGAATGGCGCAGGCCCGAGCTCACGCGGTACCTGTGGGAGCGGCCGTGGCCGCGAATACCGGCGCAGCCGGTGCCATCCCCCGCGTCGCCTGCTCCGCGGGCTTGCCCGCTCCCACAGGGACAGCGCAGGTCCGGGCTCACGCTGTGCTTGTGGGAGCGGCTTTAGCCGCGAACACCGGCGTAGCCAGTGCCATCCACCGCGTCGCCTGCTTCGCGGGCTTGCCCGCTCCCACAGGGACGGCGCAGGTCCGCGCTCACGCTGTGCTTGTGGGAGCGGCTTTAGCCGCGAACACCGGCGTAGCCGGTGCCATCCACCGCGTCGCCTGCTTCGCGGGCTTGCCCGCTCCCACAGGGATGGCGCAGGTCCGGGCTCACGCTGTGCTTGTGGGAGCGGCTTTAGCCGCGAACACCGGCGCAGCCGGTGCCATCCACCGCGTCGCCTGCTTCGCGGGTGAACCCGCTCCCACAGGGACGGCGCAGGTCCGGGCTCACGCTGTACTGGTGGGAGCGGCCGTGGCCGCGAACACCGGCGCAGCCGGTGCCATCCCCCGCGTAGCCTGCTTCGCGGGCTTGCCCGCTCCCACGAGGGCTCTGCAAGCCTGACTATCTGCCTACCAGTCCAGCCGCAAACGGCTTTCGAAGTAGCGCTCCTCGCCACTCAGTGGATCCGCAAAACGCAGGCTCTGCGCCAGCAGCTTCAGCGGCCGCTGGTAATCATCCTGTTCATCGAGCAGCCGCGGATAGAACGGGTCATTGCTGATCGCCGCCCCCAGGGACGCCATGTGCACGCGCAACTGATGGGTCTTGCCGGTCACCGGTGACAGGCCATAGCGCCACAGCTCGCCATTCTTCTCCAACACCTCGGCCAGGGTTTCGCTGTTGGCCTGCCCTTCCACTTCATGCATGCGGAAAAACGGCTCGCCATGCACCAGGCGGCTTCTGTGCACCAACGGGAAATCATGCTGCGGCATGGCCGCAGCGATGGCCTGATAGCGCTTGTCGATGCGCCGCTCGGGGAACAGCCGCTGGTAGGCGCTGCGGCTGTGCGGGTTGGCAGAAAACAGCACCAGCCCGGCGGTGTGCCGGTCGATGCGGTGCAATGGCACCAGGTGCGGGTTATCCAGGCGACGGATCAGGCGGCGCAGCAACGTCTGCTCGACGTACTCGCCGGTCGGCGTCACCGGCAGAAAATGCGGCTTGTCAGCCACCACCAGGTGCTCGTCCACATGCAGCACAACCTCCTGCACCGGGATCGGCCGCTCGTTCGGCACCTCGCGAAAATAGTGCAGACGCATGCCACGCTTGTAGGGCAACTGGGCGCTAACCGCCCGCCCCTCGGCATCCAGCACCCGGCCACGGGCGAAGCGGTCGAGCCATTGCGCCCGGTCGATGGCCTTGAAATGGTCACACAGGCAATCGAGCACCGTCACCCAGTTACCGGGTGGCAGGCATACCGTACTGGCTTGCTGGCGAGCGGGGTCGAAAGGCGTGGTCATGGCAGGGCTCGAAACGTTCACGGCCGCGCATTATCCCCCAAGCCCGCGCCCTCAACCAGCCTGGGCCATCGCCTCACAGCGCTCCTTCAGCCAGCGCAGTACCTGCACCGGCTCCCAGCGGCCAGGGTCGTAGAGGGCATACAGCAGCCCCTCGTAACCCACCACATCCAGCCCGCGGTGATAGCCGGCACGCTGGAGCAAGGCCTCGATCTCGGCGAAGCAGGTATTGAAATGGACCTTGCCGAACGGCGTGCGGTCGTCGGTCACCAGGCCTTCGAGGCGCAGTTCCAGAACGGCGTCGGCCACCCGCTCGACAGGCATGCGGTTGACGCTGTACTTGAGTTGCTCGACGTTGAGCATGGCTTTACCTCGATACTGTATTTATATACAGCATACGAATTTCCTCTTGTCGCCGTCAATGCGCTTCATTGCAGCCCCGGCAGGTAACCGCTGCCGCTGCGTATGGTCAGCACCTGCCGCCGCGGCGTGCCACGCGTCACCGACAGGTGCACCCAGCGGTCGTATTCGAGAATGAGTTGGTCGAAGGGCACGGCACTTTCGCTGATCCGGCGCACGACCTCGCGCGGGCTGAACTCGATCACCGTGAAGTCGGCCGCCAGCCCCTGTACATGCTGGCTGTCGGGGCTGCCACCGATCAGCTGGTTGACCCGCGTACTGCGAAAACCACTACTGATGACGACGGGCGCGGCGAACAGCGCGCGTACCTGTTCCAGGGCGCTACACAGCAGGTGCAGATTGGCCCTGGCCGCGGGAGGTGGGGTGTTATCGATTCCGTCCCGGGCAGCGAGCTGGGAAACGGTCATTTCATCGTAGGTGAAATGGGCAGTGATCAACATGACGAGCTATTCCGATGAGGGCGAAGGACACCGGCAGTGGTGTGCCGGCCCGCGATCATCGGCTCGCATCAGCCGCGATGGAGCAGGGTTGCAGCTCCTCTACAGGGATCATTGCTCAAGGAACGCCACCACCTGTTCGGCATCGAACGGCCAGTGCAGCTCGGCACCATTGTCGCAGCGCCGCAGCACCGGAATGATCAGGCCATAACGCTCGAACATCGGCTCGCTCTCGGCGATGTCGACCAGTTCCACCAGCAGGCCATGATCGACGAAGGGCATCAGCACCGCCTCGGCCACTTCGCACAGGTGGCAACCAAGGGTACCGAACAGTTGGCATTCAGGCAGCATGGGGCAAGTCCGGGTTGGCAGTAAGAGAGCCTATTCTAGGTCCGTCCTGCCCACCCTGCACCTGACCTGACTCAATCCTGACTGGTGGCGCCGATACGGTGCAGCGACAGGTCCGCCCCCTGGAACTCCTGTTCGTGACTCAAGCGCAGGCCATGCAACGCGCGGATCGCGCCGTACACGGCAAAGCCACCGGCCAAAGCCACCAACACGCCCAGCAGGCTGCCCAGCAACTGGCTTGCCAGGCTGACCCCGCCCATGCCGCCCAGCGCCGCCTGGCCGAACACACCACAGGCAATGCCGCCCCACACCCCGCACAGGCCATGCAAGGGCCACACACCCAGCACGTCGTCGATCTTCCAGCGGTTCTGCGCGGCGGTAAACGTCCAGACGAACAGCGCGCCGGCCACCAGGCCGGTGACCAAGGCGCCAACCGGGTGCATCAGGTCGGAGCCGGCACAAATCGCCACCAGCCCGGCCAGCGGCCCGTTATGCAGGAAGCCCGGGTCGTTACGCCCGGCCAGCAAGGCCGACAGGGTGCCCCCGACCATGGCCATCAGCGAGTTGATCGCCACCAGGCCGCTGACCCCCTGCAAGGTCTGCGCGCTCATGACGTTGAAGCCGAACCAGCCGATGATCAGGATCCACGACCCCAATGCCAGAAAGGGAATGCTCGACGGCGCAAACGCCACCAACCGGCCCTCGCGGTAGCGCCCGCGGCGCGCGCCCAGCAGCAGCACCGCCGCCAGGGCCAGCCAGCCGCCCATGGCATGCACCACCACCGAGCCGGCAAAGTCATGGAACGGCGCGCCGAAGCGTGCCTGCAACCAGGCCTGCAAGCCCAGGTTGCCGTTCCACACCACGCCTTCGAAGAACGGATAGATGAAGGCCACGATCAACGCCGTGGCGCACAGTTGCGGCACGAAGCGCGCCCGCTCGGCGATGCCGCCGGAGATGATCGCCGGAATCGCCGCAGCGAAGGTCAGCAGGAAGAAGCACTTGACCAGCGCATAGCCATGGTCGGCAGCTAGCACCGCCGCCGGTTGCAGGAAGCTGACCCCGTAGGCTATCCAGTAGCCGACGAAGAAGTACACCAGCGCCGAGATGGCGAAGTCGCTGAGGATCTTCGACAGGGCGTTGACCTGGTTCTTGTGCCGCACCGTGCCCACTTCGAGAAAGGCGAAACCGGCATGCATGGCCAGCACCAGAATGGCGCCCATGAGGATGAACAGGGTATTGGAACCGTGGACCAGGGAGTCCATCGCGCTGTGCATGTTTTCCATGAAATAGGCAGACCTGCTTAAAAAGGCACCAGGACAGTTCAAGAACCTGCATCCCTGCACCGTATCGGTGCCAGCCCCCTGCCCTGTTTCGGTGAGCCGGGCGGAGCCTGCGTGGTTTTTTCTTGGGTTTGTCGTGGATTGGGTTAAGGTTTATCGGTACCCGCTGCGCTGGCGCCCTGAATCGGCGCAATACCCACCCGGGGCGCCCCGCAACGTGGCAAAGCCTTAGCAAGGCTCATACCAGCGCCGGCACTTGAACCTTCGGCGCATGCCGTTACTCGAACTACCAACATTCATCGACAGGGAGACACCCATGGCCAGCAAATCGGCAAAGACTGCACAAGAGATATTGATGGCTGACTTCCAGGCACTGGTCCGCGACACCGAAAAGCTGCTGGCCGATACCGCCAACCTGGCCGGCGACCAGGCGGACGAGCTGCGCGGGCAGATCCACGACCGCCTGGCCCAGGCCCGCGAAAGCCTGCAACTGACCCAGGACTCGGTGCGCGAACGCGGCCAGGCAGCCCTGGGCAGCGCCGAGCAGTACGTGCAGGAAAACCCGTGGCAGGCGATCGGCATTGCCGCCGGCGTCGGCCTGTTGATCGGCCTGCTGGCCAACCGCCGCTAAGGGGTTCCCATGGAGAATGACGCCAACGGTGCCAGCGCCTCGGGCAAGCGCCTGGGTGCGGCTGCGCTGGGGCTGCTGCACAGCCATATCGAACTGTTCGGCATCGAATTGCAGGAGCAGAAAGGCCGCACCCTCAGCCTGCTGCTGTTCGCCGGCCTGGCGCTGGTGTTCGCCCTGCTGCTGCTGACGGCGCTGTCCGGGCTGCTGCTGGTGCTGCTGTGGGACAGCTATCGCCTGGCCGGCATCATCGGCCTGTGCGTGTTCTACGGCATCGCCGCGCTGTACTGCGGGTTGCGCCTGAAGGCTGCGGTGTTCGACGAGTCGTCGCCGTTCGGCGCCACCCTCGAGGAACTTGCCAAGGACCGGGAGCGCCTGTTGCCATGAGCCTGCCAGAACTGCCGAACACCCGTAACCCGCGTGAACTGCGCAAGGCCCTGCTGCGCCTGCGCATGGAAATGCACCGCCAGGAAATCCGCCACGAATCCGCGCAGCTATTGGAACCGCTGCGGCGCGTGCGCGGCATGGGCAGCTCGCTGCACGAAGGGCTGGGCATCAAGCATGCACCGCTGTGGGGCATTGGCGCCGTGGTGGCGCTGGGTTTCCTCACCGGCAAGGGCGTGCGCAGCGGCAACCTGGCGCGGCTGCTGCGCCTGGGCACCACCGTGCTGCCGCTGCTGCGCCTGTACCTGCAAGGCAGCCGCCGCCCCTGACGCCTGAATTGCCCCTGGGGGAGCGGGTTTACCCGCTCCCACGGGGCATCGACCTGCCCCTTGCGCATCTGCACACGACACTGGAAGCTAATGCCTTCGATCCACAGGAGACCGCGCCTTGGACTGGCACACCCTGCTCACCCGCGAACGCCTGGGCAAAGCCCTGTACAGCGCCGAAGAACTTGGGCGCAGCCCTTTTCACAAAGACCACGATCGCATCATCTTTTCCGGTGCCTTCCGCCGCCTCGGGCGCAAGACCCAGGTGCACCCGGTCTCCAGCAACGACCATATCCACACACGCCTGACCCACTCGCTGGAAGTCAGCTGCGTCGGCCGCTCGCTGGGCATGCGCGTCGGCGAAACCCTGCGCGACAGCCTGCCGGACTGGTGCGCGCCCAGCGACCTGGGGATGATCGTGCAGTCGGCCTGCCTGGCCCACGACATCGGCAACCCGCCGTTCGGCCACTCCGGTGAAGACGCCATCCGCCACTGGTTCCAGCAGGCCGCCGGGCGCGGCTGGCTGGACGCCATGAGCGACGACGAACGCGCCGACTTCCTCAATTTCGAAGGCAATGCCCAGGGCTTTCGTGTGCTCACCCAGCTGGAGTACCACCAGTTCGACGGCGGTACCCGGCTGACCTACGCCACCCTCGGCACTTACCTGAAGTACCCATGGAGCGCCCGCCACGCCGACGCGCTCGGCTACAAGAAGCACAAGTTCGGCAGTTACCAGAGCGAACTGCCGCTGCTCGAGCAGATCGCCCGCAAGCTTGGCCTGCCCCAGCTGGACCACCAGCGCTGGGCACGCCACCCGCTGGTGTACCTGATGGAGGCCGCCGATGACATCTGCTATGCGCTGATCGACCTGGAAGACGGCCTGGAAATGGAGCTGTTGCAATACGCCGAAGTCGAAGCGCTGCTGCTCGACCTGGTGGGCGACGACCTGCCGGAAACCTACCGCCAGCTCGGCCCTGGCGATTCACGGCGGCGCAAGCTGGCGATCCTGCGCGGCAAGGCCATCGAGCACCTGACCAACGCGGCCGCCCACGCCTTCGTCGAGCAGCAGCAGGCCCTGCTGGCCGGGCAACTGGCGGGCGACCTGGTCGAACACATGCACGGCCCGGCCAAGCGCTGCGTGCTGCAGGCCAAGGACATGGCACGCAACAAGATCTTCCAGGACAAGCGCAAGACCCTGCATGAAATAGGCGCCTACACCACCCTGGAGATTCTGTTGAACACCTTCTGCGCTGCCGCCCTCGAGCAGCACGGCGGGCGCACCCCGTCGTTCAAGAGCCGCCGGGTACTGGACCTGATCGGCAACAACGCGCCCGACCCGCACGGCTCGCTGCACAGCGCCTTCCTGCGCATGATCGACTTCATCGCCGGGATGACCGACAGCTACGCCAGCGAAATGGCCCGGGAGATGACCGGACGCTCCAGCCCGACCTGAACCCTGCCGATGCAGCCTGGGCATTCGCTGCGGGCTGCACTGCTTAATGCAGGAAACTTCCTACATATATGCACGACAAATTAAACACCCCGAATAAAAACAGATAAAAAGTTACCAATCACACTTTGACATTCAGTAAATCAGGCCAAATTCGTAGCCTGTTTTGTTTTATCGTGTAAGCCATTTCCCATATAGGGCTAATCGCCCTTCCTCGCATGCCCGCTGACTTGCAACTGCGATAAGGTGCCGTCCGTCACCCTCAATCGCCCGCAGGGAAGTTGAACATGCACTCCATATTTATTGTCGACGATCATCCCGTCATTCGCCTGGCCGTCCGTATGTTGCTGGAAAACCAGAATTACAAGGTTGTCGGCGAGTCGGACAACGGCGTGGACGCCATGCAGATGATTCGCGAAACCGCACCCGACCTGGTCATTCTCGACATCAGCATTCCCAAGCTGGACGGGCTGGAGGTGCTCGCCCGCTTCCAGGCCATGGCCCTGCCGCTGAAAGTGCTGGTACTGACCGCGCAGTCGCCGGCGTTGTTCGCCGTGCGCTGCATGCACTCCGGCGCCGCCGGCTATGTGTGCAAGCAGGAAGACCTGAGCGAACTGCTCAGTGCGATCAAGGCCGTGCTGGCCGGTTACAACTACTTCCCCAGCCAGGCAATAAAGCATGACCAGGCGATCGATGCCGATCAGCAACTTTTCCGCCAGGTGAACGACCGCGAACTGATGGTGCTGCAACTCTTCGCCCAGGGCCGCAGCAACAAGGAAATTGCCAAGGGCATGTTCCTCAGCAGCAAGACCGTCAGTACCTACAAGAAGCGCCTCATGCACAAACTGCAGGTCAATACGCTGGTCGACCTGATCGATATGGCCAAACGCAACGCATTGGTCTGAGGCGGGTCATGGCGCAGCTTATCGTTCGCCTGCTGCTCGCCTTGCTGCTGCTCGGCGAGGTGGCACAGGCCGCCCAGAATGAAGCCTCTTCCTATGCCTTGCTGACACGTTCCTCGGCCAGGCCTGTACAGCCTGTGCTCACCGCCGAACAACGGCAGTGGCTCGAAAACCGTCAGGAACTGGTGCTGGGCACCTCGGCCCCGGACTACCCGCCGTTCGACATCACCAGCGGCGGCCGGGATTACCAGGGCCTTACCGCCGAGTACGCAGCGCTGATCGGCAAGGCGCTGCAACTGCCGGTGCGGGTGCTGCGCTTTTCCAGCCGGCAGGCAGCGGTGGAGGCGCTGCGCCACGGTGATATCGACCTGCTGGGCAGCGCCAACGGTTACGAAGCGGCCAGCGATGGCCTGGCGTTGTCGCACCCCTACGCCATCGACCAGCCGGTACTGGTAACGCGCGAGGACGAGAGCCGGGCGCTGGACACGGGCCTGGCCGGCATGCGCCTGGGCATGCTCTACCACTACCTGCCCCGGCAGGAGGTGAACAGAGCCTACCCCAAGGCCAAGCTGCTGGCCTTCGGCTCGTCCAGCCAGGCGTTGAATGCCGTGGCGTTCGGCCAGGCCGATGTGTTCATTGGCGACACCATTTCCACCCACTACCAGCTCAACCGCGGCCACCTGCCGCGCCTGCGCATGGCCAGTTTCGGCAAGCACCAAGCCATCGGTTTCGGTTTTGCCCTGCGCCAGCAGGACAAACTGCTGATGGAACTGGTCAACGCCACCCTGGACAGCCAGCCCCCGGCCATCCGCGCCAGTATCTTCAAGCGCTGGAGCGCCGGTAGCGACCTGCTGCTGACCGACCGCAGGCTGCAACTGAGCGCAGCTGAAGAACAATGGCTGCAGGACCACCCGGTGATGCGCGTGGCAATCGATGACACCGCCGCACCGGTCTCCTATTTCGATGGCTCGGGGCATTTTCGCGGCATTACCGCCGACCTGCTCGAGCTCATTCGCCTGCGCACCGGCTTGCGCTTCGAAGTGCAACGCGCCAGCGGCCTCGCCGACATGATCGCCCGGCTCAAGGATGGCCGCGCCGATGTTGTCGCCGCGCTGGCCACCGGTGGGGTCAGCGAAGACGACCTGCAGATCAGCCGGCCTTACCTGGAAAGCGCCTACGTACTGGTCAGCCGCAAGAACAAGACGCCCTTCACCTCGCTGGAGCAGTTGCACGGGCACCGCATTGCCATCACCCGCTACAGCGCCATGGACGCCATGCTGTCACGGCATCATCCGCAAATCGGCTGGGTCGAGACCGAAAGCGCGTTCTACTCCATGGCTTTGCTCAGCAGCGGTGCCGTCGATGCGGTGATCACCACCCTGATCGACGCCAACCACGCCCTGGCCGGCAACCCCGAACTGGTCATCCGCACCACCGTCGGCAGCGAACCCGCCAGCTTCGCCATGGCCACCCGTGCGCCGTCCCCGGCGCTGGCGTCGATCCTCGACAAGGCCCTGCTGAGCATCTCGCCGGAAGAACTGGGGGTCATCAACAACCGCTGGCGCGGCTTCGGCCTGCACGAGGATGGCAACAGCGAGAGTTACCGCCGGCTGGCGATCCAGGTCGTGCTCGGTACCGCCGTGCTCCTGCTGCTGGCCTTGCTGTGGAACGCCCGCCTGCGCCTGCAGATTCGCCAGCGGCAACGCGCCGAACGTGCACTGAACGACCAGCTGGCGTTCATGCGCGCCCTGCTCAACGGCACCCCCCACCCCATGTACGTGCGTGACCGCGAGGGCCGCCTGCAAAGCTGCAACTCCAGCTACCTGGAAGCCGTGCAGGCTCGCTCCGACGACGTCATCGGCAAACGCCTGGAGCAAAGCCTGTTCGCCGATGGCGAGCAGACCCGGCAGATCCATGCCGACTGCCTGAAGGTGATGGCCGAGGGCAGGCCGCTGATCATGGACCGGCCACTGCGGATCAAGGGCCGGGAGATGACCATCTACCACTGGATCCTGCCGTACCGCGACTCGCTGGGCGAGGTGCAGGGCATCATCGGCGGCTGGATCGACATCAGCGATCGCCGTCACCTGGTCATGGAACTGCGCCAGGCCAAGCAGCAGGCCGACGACGCCAACCGTGCCAAGAGCACCTTCCTGGCAACCATCAGCCACGAAATCCGCACCCCGATGAATGCCGTGATCGGCATGCTCGAACTGGCGGTCAAGCGCGCCGACCAGGGCCGGGTCGACCGCAGCGCGCTGGAACTGGCGCACCATTCGGCCAAGGACCTGCTGGGCCTGATCGGCGATATTCTCGACATCGTGCGTATCGAGTCCGGGCACTTGTCGCTGGCCCCGGAGCCCGTCGACCTGGCGGCCCTGGTGGAATCGGTAGGGCGCATTTTCGAGGGCCAGGCGCGGCAGAAAGGCCTGGCCCTGGAGGTGATGATCGCCCCCGCCGCACGCTGCCATGCGCTGCTCGACCCGCTGCGCTTCAAGCAGGTGCTGTCGAACCTGGTGAGCAATGCGATCAAGTTTACCGAGCATGGCCAGGTGCGTATCTGCGTCGACCTGGTGGAGGACGGCAACAGCCCGCCTGCGGTGCTCGAGCTGGAAGTGCGCGACAGCGGTATCGGCATCCACGCCGACGACCTGCAACGCCTGTTCAACCCGTTCATCCAGGCCAACCCGCACAGCCAGGGCGCCCGTGCGGGTACCGGGCTGGGCCTGGCCATCTGCCGCAACCTGTGTGAAATGATGGGGGGCAGCCTGACCATCAAGAGCCTGGAGGACGTCGGCACCCAGGTGCGCCTGAAGATGCCGCTGCAGCGCGTCGATGCTGCCGCGCAGCCCGCCCCGCTGCTCGAGAACCTCGATGTGCCCGACCCACGGCTGAACGTGCTGGTGATCGATGACCACCCGGCCAACCTGCAACTGATGGCCCAGCAGCTTGGCTACCTGGGCCTGGAGCACACCAGCGCGCATGACGGTCGCGAAGGCCTGGCCATCTGGCGAGCGGGCAACTTCGATGTGCTGGTGCTCGACTGCAACATGCCGCACATGAACGGCTACCAGCTGGCGACCGCCGTGCGCACCGAAGAGCGTCACGGCAAGCGGCCGCGCTGTACCATCCTCGGCTACACCGCCAACGCCCAGCCCGAGGTACGCCGCAAGTGCCTCAGCGCCGGCATGGACGACTGCCTGCTCAAGCCCATCAGCCTGAGCACGCTCAGCCAGCGCCTGGCTGGCATTCGCCCGCGCCGCCAGCAACAACGGCGGCGCAAGCTGTACCACCTGGATGGCCTGGCCGCCGTGGTCGGGCACGACCCGAACGACCGGCAGCGCTTCCTGCAGGCATTGCAGCAGAGCCTGCAGGTCGACCTGGCGGCGTTGATGGCGCTGAACCCGCAGCATGACAGCGGTGCCATCGCCGAGCAGGCGCACAAAGTGCTCAGCGCCGCACGGATGCTCGAAGCCCCCGAGTTGATGGCGGCCTGCGAAGCCCTGGAGGCCAGCGACCTGCCCAGCGCCCAGTTGCGCCTGCGCCGCCAGGCCCTGGCGCGGCACATGCGCAGGGTGGAACGGGCGCTGGCCAGGGAACTGGCCACGGCCAGTTGCACACAGGCAGGCAGCCAGGCGTGTTAACTGGTAGACTGCGCGGCGTTATTACCTAAGAGGATTGTTTCATGGCCACAAACCGCTCCCGTCGTCTGCGCAAGAAGCTGTGTGTCGACGAGTTTCAGGAATTGGGCTTCGAGCTGAACCTGGAATTCAAGGAAGATCTGGATGACCAGGCAATCGATGCTTTCCTCGACGCGTTCCTGGCCGAAGCCATGGACGCCAACGGCCTGGACTATGTAGGCGGTGACGATTTCGGCCTGGTGTGCTCGGTCAAACGCGGCTCGGTCAGCGAAGAACAGCGCGCAGCCGTCGAAGCCTGGCTCAAAGGCCGCAGCGAACTGACCAAGATCGAAGTCAGCCCGCTGCTGGACGCCTGGTACCCGGAAAAGCCGATCAACAAGGCCGAATAATTCCGGCCCGGCTTGATCGTTGAAAAGGCCGCCCCTATTGGGGTGGCCTTTTTTATTGGGGATGCTTTTCCGTCGAACGTGGCGCATCGTCGCTGCGCTTGGGGCATAATGCGAATTCTTTCGTCCTGGGGCCATCATCCTTTATAGCCCCAATGCCCTTTTCCCTCGCCGTAGGGTATGTATTCATCATGATCAAAACGCTTCGTCCCCTCGTACTTGCCGGCCTGCTGTTGCCATTTGCCCTGCCCAGCCAGGCCGCCGCTGTCAATACCACCCTGCCCGCCAAAGTGCAGCAGGCGCTGAAAGCCAACAAACTGCAAGACTCGGCCCTGTCGCTGGTAATGCTGCCGCTGGACGGCCCCGGCACGCCGACCGTGTTCAATGCCGATGTCTCGGTGAACCCGGCCTCGACCATGAAACTGGTCACCACCTACGCGGCGCTGGAACTGCTCGGCCCGACCTTCCAGTGGAAGACCGAGTTCTACACCGACGGCGCCCTGAGCAACGGTGTGCTCAACGGCAACCTGTACCTCAAAGGTGGCGGCGACCCGAAACTGAACATGGAAAAATTGTGGCTGCTGATGCGTGACCTGCGCGCCAATGGCGTGCGCACCATCAGCGGTGACCTGGTGCTGGACCGCAGCCACTTCGTGCAGCCCAACCTGCCGCAGTTCAACGACGACGGCGGCGATGACAACAAGCCGTTCCTGGTCAAGCCCGACTCGCTGCTGGTCAACCTCAAGGCCCTGCGCTTCGTCGCCCGCAACGATGGTGGCAAGGTCACCATCGCGGTCGAGCCGCCGATTGCCAGCATCCACATCGACAACCAGGTCAAGGCGGTGGCGTCGAAACAGTGCTCGGGCGATGTGCGCTACAACCCGGTGCCACAGGCCAACGGCATCAGCGTAACGGTCAGCGGCCAGCTGGGTGACGGCTGCAACTCGCAGACCTACCTGTCGCTGCTCGACCACCCGACCTACGCCGCCGGTGCCGTGCGCGCGATCTGGAACGAGCTGGGCGGCAGTATCCAGGGTGGCGACCGTTTCGAGAACGTGCCCAAAGGTGCACGCCTGCTGGCGCGGGCCTTCTCGCCCGACCTGGTGGAAGTGATCCGCGACATCAACAAATACAGCAACAACACCATGGCCCAGCAGCTGTTCCTGAGCCTCGGCGCGCAGTTCCGCACCGATGCCGATGGCGACGACGCCCGCGCCGCTCAGCGCGTGGTGCGCCAGTGGCTGGCGAAAAAGGGCATTACCGCGCCGCACCTGGTAATGGAAAACGGCTCCGGTCTGTCGCGCGCCGAGCGGGTCAGCACCCGGGAAATGGCCGCGATGCTGCAGGCCGCGTGGAAGAGCCCCTATGCCGCCGAGTTCATGAGTTCGATGCCGCTGGTGGGCATGGACGGCACCATGCGCAAGCGCCTCAAGCGCACCGCCATGGCCGGAGAGGGGCATATCAAGACCGGTACGCTGAACACCGTGCGGGCGATTGCCGGCTTCAGCCGGGACAGCAACGGCCATACCTGGGCAGTGGCGGCGATTCTCAACGACCCGAAACCGTGGGGCGCCTCGCAAGTGCTCGACCAGGTGCTGCTCGACCTGTATCGCCAGCCGAAGCTGGCCGGCAGTACAGCGGCCAATTGATTGCTTAGCCTGTACCGGCCCTTTCGCGGGGGGGGCCCCCCCCCCCCCGGGGGGGGGGGGGGGGGGGGGGGGGGGGGGGGGGGCCCCGGGGGGGGGGGGGGGGCCGCCGGGGGGGGGGCG
>NZ_PUQD01000057.1 GCF_003331055.1 Pseudomonas sp. AFG_SD02_1510_Pfu_092
GGGCCCCCGCCGCCCCCCCCCCCCCCCCCCCCCCCCCGGGGCCCCCCCCCCGCGGGTCGGGGGGGGGGGGGGGGGGGGCCCCCCCGGGCGATGGGCTGCAAAGCAGCCCCGGCGATCTGAAGGTCAGCGCCGAACCAGCAGCACCCCACTTTCCATGTGGTGCGTGTAGGGGAATTGGTCAAACAACGCACAACGCTCGATGCGGTGCGTGTCCTGCAACTGGGCAATGTTCGCCGCCAGCGTCTCCGGGTTGCACGAGATGTACAGAATGCGCTCGAAACGCCGGGTCAGCTCGCAGGTGTCCGGGTCCATCCCTGCGCGCGGCGGGTCGACGAACACCGTGCCGAAGTCGTAGCGCTTCAGGTCGATGCCTTCCAGACGACGGAACGGCCGCACCTCATTCAGCGCCTGGGTCAGCTCTTCCGCCGACAGGCGTACCAGCCGCACGTTATCCACAGCGTTCTCGTCGAGGTTGCTCAGCGCAGCATTGACCGAAGTCTTGCTGATCTCGGTAGCCAGCACCTGGCGCACGCGCGTGGCCAGCGGCAAGGTGAAGTTGCCGTTGCCGCAATACAGCTCCAGCAAGTCGTCGTCACGCTCGCCGATTGCCTCGTAGGCCCAGCTCAGCATCTTCTGGTTCACCGCACCGTTGGGCTGGGTGAACGCCCCCTCCGGCTGGCGATAGCTGAACACGCGGCCGGCCACATCGAGCTTTTCCACCGCGTAATCGCGGCCGATCACCAGGCGTTTGCCTTTGGAGCGGCCAATCACGCTGACCGCCAATTCTTCCGCCAGTTGCCGCGCAGCCACTTCCCAGGCCTCGTCCAGCGGCCGGTGGTAGCACAGCGTGACCATGGCATCACCCGCCAGGGTGGTGAGGAACTCCACCTGGAACAGGCGGTTGCCCAGTGCTTCGCTGGCCTGCCAGGCCGCCTTCAGCCGTGGCATCAACGCATTGATGCGCTGGCTGGCGATCGGGAAGTCGTCGATCAGGATCGCCTTGTGCTTCTCGCCCGGGGCGAACATGGCGTAGTGGCGCTGGCCATCCTCGCGCCACAGGCGGAACTCGGCGCGCAGGCGGTAGTGCTCGCGCGGCGAGTCGAAAACAGCCGGCTCCGGCGCGCCGAACGGCGCCAGCAGCTCGCGCAGCCGGGCCACCTTGGCGTCCAGCTGGGTGGCGTAGGAGGAGGGGTCGAAAGCAGCACTCATGCGTTGAACCAGCCCAGCTTGATGACGAACAGGATGGAAAGGATCACCAGCGCCGGGTTCAGGTCGCGGTGGCGGCCGGAGATCAGCTTGACGGCGGTCCAGGAGATGAAGCCGAAGGCGATGCCGTTGGCGATCGAGTAGGTCAGCGGCATGGCCAGGGCGGTCACCACCACCGGCGCGGCTTCGGTGACGTCGTCCCAGTTTATTTCCGCCAGGCCCGAGGCCATCAGCACGGCGACGAACAGCAGCGCCGGGGCCGTGGCGAAGGCGGGCACGCTACCGGCCAGTGGGGCGAAGAACAACGCCAGCAGGAACAACACCGCGACCACGATGGCGGTCAGGCCGGTACGGCCACCGGCGCTAACGCCTGCGGCGGATTCGATGTAGCTGGTGGTGGTCGAGGTGCCCAGCAGCGAACCGGCCATGGCAGCGGTGCTGTCGGCGATCAGCGCGCGGCCCATCTTCGGCATGTGGCCGTCCTTGCCCATCAACCCGGCGCGCTTGGCCACGCCGATCAGGGTGCCGGAGTTGTCGAACAGGTCGACGAACAGGAAGGCGAAGATCACGCTGACCAGGCCCACGTCCAGTGCCCCGGCGATGTCCAGTTGCAGGAAGGTCGGGGCCAGCGACGGCGGCATGGAAACGATGCCGCCGAATGGCGTCACCCCCATCACGATCGAGGCGATGGTCACCGCAAGAATGCCGATCAGCACCGCGCCGCGCACTTTCAGCGCTTCCAGGCCGACGATCAGGAAGAAGCCCAGGGTGGCGAGGATCGGCGCTGGCTGCTTGAGGTCGCCCAGGCCTACCAGCGTGGCCGGGTTATCGACGACGATGCCTGCGTTATGCAGGGCGATCAATGCCAGGAACAGACCGATGCCGGCGGCAATCGCCGAACGCAGCGGCAGCGGAATGCTGTTCACGATCCATTCGCGGATGCGGAAGATCGACAGCAGGAAGAACATCACCGCCGAAAGGAACACCGCGCCCAGTGCCACCTGCCAGGTGTGGCCCATGTGCAGCACCACGGTGTAGGTGAAGAACGCGTTCAGGCCCATGCCCGGCGCCAAGGCGATCGGGTAGTTGGCGATCAGGCCCATGGTCACCGAGCCGATGGCTGCGGCCAGGCAGGTGGCGACGAAGATCGCACCTTTGTCCATGCCGGTCTCGCCGAGGATGCTCGGGTTGACGAACAGGATGTAGGCCATGGCCAGGAAGGTGGTGACGCCCGCGAGAATCTCGGTGCGCACGTTGGTGTTGTGTGCTCTTAGTTGAAACAGCCTTTCCAGCATGCCCGCTCCCCAAGGCGCCCCCGGCGCCATGAATGTATCGACCCCATCAGCAAAGCACAGACCGTACCGGTTGCCGTGGTTTTGTGTGAGGCGGAAAAAAGCCGCGCATCATACCAGCATGCTTGGCGGGGGCCTATCGCCGTTGGGGAATGGCTTTTCTGTTGCCTGTGCCGGTCTCTTCGCGGACCGCGCCAGGCCCCTGTGGGAGCGGGCGCGCCCGCGAAGAGGCCGGTACAGGCTAAAGATCAACCTTCATGCAAGCGATCCCGTCTGGCCAAGGTAGGGAACAGTTTTATCCACACCCCGGTCACCACCAGCGTGCCCACCCCACCCAGCACCACCGCCGGCACTGTGCCAAACCAGTGCGCGGTCACCCCCGACTCGAACTCGCCGAGCTGGTTCGAGGCACCAATGAACAAGCCGTTCACCGCACTGACCCGCCCGCGCATTTCATCTGGTGTCTCCAGCTGCACGAAGGCGCCACGGATGACCATGCTGATCATGTCCGCCGCGCCCAGCACCACCAGCACCGCCAACGAGAACCAGAACGAGGTCGACAGGCCGAAGGCGATGGTCGCCACACCGAACACGCCCACTGCGGTGAACATGGTCCGCCCCACGTTGCGCTCGAACGGGAAGCGCGCCAGCCACAGCGACATCAGCAACGCCCCCACCGCCGGCGCCGAGCGCAGCAGGCCGAGGCCCAGCGGGCCGGTCAGCAGAATGTCCTTGGCGAACACCGGCAGCAGCGCGGTGGCCCCGCCCAGCAGGACGGCGAACAGGTCCAGCGAGATGGCGCCGAGGATATCCGGCCGGCTGCGGATGAAGCGGATACCGGCCAGCAGCGACTCGATGCTGGCGCGCCCGCGCTGGGCTACCTGGCCGCGTGCCTGCAGGCTCAGGGTCAGCCCGCAGGCAATGGCGTACAGGGCCACGGTAGGGCCATAGACCCACAGGCTGCCGAAGGCATACAGAAAACCGCCTACCGCCGGCGCGACGATGGTCGCCGCCTGGGTGGCCGAGGCGGACGCAGCCACCGCCCGCGGGAACAGCCCGGCCGGTACCACGTTGGGAAGCAGCGCCTGGGTCGCCGGCATCTCGAACGAGCGCGTGGCGCCAAGCAGGAAGGCCAGCCCGAAAATCAGCTCGCGGGTGATGTTGTCGGTGGCGCTGCCCAACGCCAGCGCCAGGGCTATCAGCCCCTGCAGGCTCTGGCACAGCGCCGCGACCTTGCGCCGGTCATAGCGGTCGGCGACATGCCCGGTGTGCAGCATGAACAGCACCCGGGGGGCGAACTCGACCAGGCCGACCAGGCCCAGGTCCAGCACATTGCCGGTCAGCTGGTATAGGTGCCAGCCGATGGCCACGGTGAGCATCTGGAAGCCGCTGGCGGTGAACACGCGGGCCAGCCAGAAGGCCAGGAAAGGACGGTGGTGACGCAACAACTGCGGTGCGGAATCGGACATCGGCAACCAGGGGCTCGGCGCAGTAGAGGGGAGGGCGCAGCGTATCATCTGTTTGTAACAAACGGTTACTGTTTGCCCGGATCGGCACTTTTTCAGCCGCCGTGAAAGGGGGTGGGGCAACCGGTCACGCGGCAATCAACCACACGGCCTGTCGGGCCGTTCGGGACTATGCTTCCTGGCAAGCGTTGATCTGGATCAATCGTTCCAGATGCAACGATCTGGCCCTTGGGCCGAAATCCCTGCGATCGAACAGAACAATTCCAACACGCCGTACTCGACCAAGCGGGGGCAGTGGGCGACGGGGCCACAGCCCGGACGCCGGATTATCTGAAGAGGAAGCACTATGTTCGGTTTAGAGGCACTTGATCTCGCCCGAATCCAGTTCGCGTTTACCGTATCCTTCCATATCCTGTTCCCGGCCATCACCATTGGCCTGGCGAGCTACCTGGCGGTGCTTGAAGGCCTCTGGCTGAAGACCGACAAGCAGGTCTACCGCGACCTTTACCACTTCTGGTCGAAGATCTTCGCCGTCAATTTCGGCATGGGTGTGGTGTCCGGCCTGGTGATGGCTTACCAGTTCGGCACCAACTGGAGCCGCTTTTCCGAATTCGCCGGCTCGGTCACCGGGCCGCTGCTGACCTACGAGGTACTCACGGCCTTCTTCCTCGAAGCAGGTTTCCTCGGCGTGATGCTGTTCGGCTGGAACCGCGTCGGCCGCGGGCTGCACTTTTTCTCCACCTGCATGGTGGCGCTCGGCACGCTGGTGTCGACGTTCTGGATCCTGGCTTCGAACAGCTGGATGCAAACCCCCCAGGGCCACGCGATCGTCGATGGCCGGGTGATCCCGGTCGACTGGCTGGCGATCATCTTCAACCCGTCGTTCCCGTTCCGCCTGATGCACATGGCCACCGCCGCCTTCGTCGCCACCGCGTTCTTCGTCGGCGCCTCGGCGGCCTGGCACCTGCTGCGCGGGCGCGATAACCCGGCGGTGCGCAAGATGCTGTCGATGGCCATGTGGATGGCCCTGACCGTGGCACCGATCCAGGCAGTGATCGGTGACTTCCATGGCCTCAATACCCTGAAACACCAGCCGGTGAAGATCGCCGCCATCGAGGGCCACTGGGAGAACGTGCCCGGCGAGCCGACCCCGCTGATCCTCTTCGGCATCCCCGACATGCAGGCCGAGACCACCCGCTTCAAGGTCGAGATACCGGCGTTGGGCAGCCTCATCCTCACCCACAGCCTGGACCAGCAAGTGCCGGCCATGAAGGAGTTCCCGCCTGAAGACCGGCCCAACTCCACCATCATCTTCTGGTCGTTCCGCATCATGGTCGCGCTGGGCTTGCTGATGATCGCCGCCGGCCTCTGGAGCCTGTTGTTGCGCAAGGGCGGCAAGCTCTACAGCTCGCGCCCGTTCCTGCACTTCGTCATGTGGATGGGGCCCTCCGGGCTGCTGGCGATTCTTGCCGGCTGGTTCACCACCGAAATCGGCCGCCAGCCTTGGGTGGTGTATGGCGTCATGCGCACGGCAGATGGCGTGTCCAACCACAGCTATGCCCAGCTCGGCTTTACCCTGATCGCCTTCGTGGTGGTCTACTTCGCCCTGTTCGGCACCGGCTTTGCCTACATGATGCGCCTGGTGCGCAAGGGGCCACACACCGGCGAGGGCGACGAACAACGCCCGGGCGGGCCTGGCCAGAAACGCACACCGGCACGGCCGCTGTCGGCTGCCGAGGAAGGCAGCGATGCCGCTACCGCAGACTTGAGCAAGGGGAACTGAGCCATGGGTATCGACCTTCCGTTGATCTGGGCCGTCATCATCATCTTCGGCGTCATGATGTATGTGGTGATGGACGGTTTCGACCTCGGCATCGGCATGCTCTTCCCCTTCGTCAAGGGCGAGCGTGACCGGGACGTGATGATGAATACGGTCGCCCCGGTGTGGGACGGCAACGAAACCTGGCTGGTGCTGGGCGGTGCAGGGTTGTTTGGCGCTTTCCCGATGGCCTATGCGGTGGTGCTCGAAGCGCTGTACCTGCCGTTGATCCTGATGCTGATCGGCCTGATCTTCCGCGGCGTGGCCTTCGAGTTCCGCTTCAAGGCCAGCGCCCAGCGCCGTCACTTGTGGGACAAGGCGTTCATCTGGGGCTCACTGGTGGCGACATTCTTCCAGGGGGTGGCGCTGGGCGCGTTCATCGAAGGCTTCAAGGTGGTCGACCGGCATTTCGCCGGGGGCTCGCTGGACTGGCTGACCCCGTTCAGCATCTTCAGCGGCCTGGGCTTGATCGTGGCCTACGCGCTGCTGGGCTGCACCTGGCTGATCATGAAGACCGAGGGGCCATTGCAGGCGCAGATGCACAACCTCGGGCGGCCGCTGGCGCTGGTACTGCTGGCGGTGATCGGCATCGTCAGCCTGTGGACCCCGATTGCTTATCCGCAAATCGCCGAACGCTGGTTCAGCATGCCCAACCTGGTCTGGTTCATGCCGGTGCCGCTGCTGGTGCTGGTGACCTTCTACGCGTTGTTCAAGGCTGTGGCGCGCAACGCTCACTACACCCCGTTCCTGCTGACCCTGGTGCTGATCTTCCTGGGCTACAGCGGGCTGGGTATCAGCCTGTGGCCGAACATCATCCCGCCGTCGATCTCGATCTGGGATGCTGCTGCGCCGCCGCAGAGCCAGGGCTTCATGCTGGTGGGCACCCTGTTCATCCTGCCGTTCATCCTCGGGTACACGTTCTGGAGCTATTACGTGTTCCGCGGCAAGGTGACCCATGAAGACGGCTATCACTAGGAGGGCCACATGATGACTGGCAAGCATGGCTTGGAAGAGAAAAAGCCGCTGTGGCAACGGCTGGGTTGGCTACTGCTGATCTGGGCGATGAGCGTGGCGGCGCTGGGCGTGGCCGCCTGGGTGATGCGCCTGTTCATGGGCGCCGCGGGGTTGACCACCCATTGAGGTAAGTCTGTTCCGGCTCCATCGCCGGCAAGCCAGCTCTCACAGGTTTCAGCGCAAGCCCGAGGCATACGCAGCCCATGTGGGAGCGGGCAAGCCCGCGAAGCAGACGATGTGGTGGATGGCACCGGCTGCGCCGGTGTTCGCGGCCACGGCCGCTCCCACAGGGATCGCGCCAGTTTTTGGAAATTGATCAAGACAGTTGCTCCCACAGGTACTCCACGGATCTTGAGCCTTGTGGGGCACCTGTGGGAGCTGGCTTGCCGGCGACAGGGCCGGTACAGGCCTACTTGCGGGCTTTCAGGATAACGAACTTGGGCGTTGCCGCGACCTGCTCCACGCCTCGGAACAATCGCGCCAGCTTGCTGTGATAGCCCAGGTGCCGGTTACCTACGATATATAGCGCCCCACCTACTACCAGCGCCTCCCGCGCCTGCTGGAACATGCGCCAGGCGAGAAAATCGCCCACCACCTGCTGTTGGTGGAACGGCGGGTTGCACAGCACCACGTCCAGCGACTGTTTCTCTACCCCGGCCAACCCATCGGCCGCCTGGAACAGCGCCGGGCGCTCGCCCAGCGCGGCCTGCCAGTTTTCCCGCGCCGACTGCACCGCCATGTACGACTCGTCGACCAGGGTGTACTGGGCATCCGGGTTGACCAGGGCGCTGGCAATCGCCAGTACGCCGTTGCCGCAGCCCAGGTCGGCCACCCGTGCATGGCCCAGGTCGCGTGGCAGGTGTGGGAGGAACGCCCGGGTGCCGATGTCCAGGCCTTCACGGCAGAACACGTTGGCGTGGTTGAGCAGCTCCAGTGCCGGCGCATCGAGGCGGTAGCGGCTGGGGTAGGGGGAGCGGGCGACAGGCCGTTCAGCCACCGTCGCGGTCAGCAAGCGGGCCTTTTTCTGTGCCAGCGAGGCCTGTACCGGGCCGATGTATTTTTCCATCAGGTCACCGGCGGCGCGTGGCAGGTGCTTGACCATCGCCCCCGCAATCACCTGGGCATCGGGCGCCAGATGGCCCTGCAGGCGGATCAGCTGCTCTTCGAGCAGAGCCAGGGTCTTGGGCACGCGTACCAGCACCCGGTCGAACCGGCCTTGCCAATGCTCGCTGGCCGCTACGAACGGAACGCTGTCGAACGGCAGGCCATTGCGGGCCAGGTTCTTTTCCAGCGCCAGGTGGGCCAGGTGCGAATCGCCACTGCTGACCACCTGCAACTTGCCCGCCAGGCTGGCAGCCAGGGCGCCGAAGCTGTCATTGAGCACCAGCACCCGGCAGCTGGCGTCGGGGGCCTGGTCGTGCAGCTGCGCAAGCAGGTACTCATCGGCGGCGTCGAAAGCCTGCAACGGGTCGTTGGCCTGTTCCGGCTGGCGGATCAGGTCGAGTTCGGCGTAGGGGGTGGTCAACAGGGGCATGGCGTCTGGCTCGGGTACGAAACTGCCCGTTGCGGTTCGCCGCGGGCTTTGCCGGGCGATTCTACAGGGCTTTGCCCGAGGTCGCAGGTTTGCCGGTCAGATCCAGCCACGCAGGGCGGCGATGGCGATGGCACCGGCCTTGTTGGCGGCGTTGGTCTTGGTGATCACGCTGCGGATGTGGAAGTTCACCGTGCTTTGCGACAGCGACAGGATGCAGGCAACGTCGGCAGCGGTCTTGCCGGCAGCCGACCATTTCAGCACTTCCAGTTCCCGCTCGCTCATTTTCGGTTGTGCTGGGCACAGTGCCGTCAGGTGATGCTCGCCCAGTACCGCATGCAGGGTGTGGCACAGCCACTGCACACTGCCAGCCTTGTCGTAGAGTTCTGCCATGTCGATGCAGCCGGTGGGCCTGGCGACGCTGATCTGGCTTTCGTTGTGCTGCAAGTCGTGCAATGACTGCGTCCAGCCATGGCGCAGGCCACACCGGCGGGCCGCTTCACGAAACTGCGGGGCCTCGCGATACAGGTCGTCGGTCCATAGCACAGGCAGGGTCGACCTGTGGCTCGCCTCGGCGGCCGCGTCCTGTTTATAGAACTCGTCACGTTGGCAGCGCTCGATCCATTCGTTCGGGTAATTGCTGTAGAGGTAAACCCGTGGCGTTTGCGTGGCGATCTGGATGCGCAGGTTCAGCCCCAGGTAATCCATTCCCAGGTCCTGGGCCAGGTGCACTGCGATATCGAACAACTTTTGCGGGGCGCGTTCGCTGACGAACGCTTCAAGATGTTCGGGTTTCCAGTGAAACATCTGGGCTCTCCTTGTGGTTGCCGCAGCCAATCCGTTTGAGCACCCGATCCAGTGTAGGAAAAGACCTACCAAGACGTTGGGATTTTTTTGTTATAGCGATCAGGATTTTCTGCGACTTCGGCTGAAGCCGCCTCGATGAGGCCCTACAAAGCAATGGTTTTTATCCGCGCCACTTTGCGCGACACTGTGCCCACGTAAACCCTGGAGCCCGATATGACCGCTAGCGCCGAAAAATTCACCCGCCAGACCCTGCTCGATGTTCAGCCGCTGACGCCGAACCTCTTCAGCCTGCGGGTTACGCGCGACGCCGGGTTCCGCTTCCGTTCCGGCCAGTTTGCCCGCCTGGGCGTGACCAAGGCCGATGGCAGCGTGGTGTGGCGCGCCTACTCGATGGTCAGCGCGCCCCATGACGAGCACCTCGACTTCTTTTCCATCGTGGTTCCTGGCGGGGAATTCACCAGCGAGCTCAGCCGGCTGCAGGCGGGCGACAGCCTGTTGATCGACCGTCAGGCGTTTGGTTTCCTCACCCTCGACCGTTTTGTCGGTGGCCGCGACCTGTGGTTGCTGGCGACCGGTACTGGCATTGCGCCCTTCATGTCGATCCTGCAGGACTTCGAGGCCTGGGAGCGGTTCGACAACATCAAGCTGGTGTACTCGGTGCGCGAAGCGAAAGAGCTGGCCTACGTAGACGACATCGCCGGGCTTGAGCATCGCGATTACCTGGCCGAATTCGCCGGCAAGTTGCAGTTCATTCCGGTGGTGACCCGCGAGCAGCACCCCGGTGCGTTGAATGCGCGCATTACCACGCTGATCGAGAATGGCGAACTGGAGAAGGCGGCTGGGCTGGCGTTGTCGCCGGAGCATTCACGGGTGATGTTGTGTGGCAACCCGGAGATGATCGACGAGACACGCAAGGTACTGAAGGCGCGCGACCTGCAATTGAGCTTGAGCAAGCGGCCAGGGCAGGTGGCGGTAGAGACTTACTGGTAAAGCCAGGGAGCCCTAGTGGGAGCGGGGCGTGCCCGCTTCCACAGTGCCCTCGATCAGTTCAAGGCAAGCGGTTCTGGTTCTGCGCCTTGAGCAGGTCGCGAATCTCGCTCAGCAAGGTTTCTTCTGGCGAGGGCACAGGCGGTGCGCTTGGCGCCACGGCCTCTTCACGCTTGAGGCGGTTGATGGCCTTCACCCCCATGAAGATGGCAAAGGCCACGATCACGAAGTCGATCACGGTCTGGATGAACTTGCCATACGCCAGGACCACCGCCGGAATCTCGCCTTCGGCAGCCTTCAGGGTAATCGCCAGGTCGCTGAAGTCCACGCCACCGATCAACAGGCCCAGCGGCGGCATGACCACGTCACCAACGAAGGACGAGACGATCTTGCCGAAGGCCGCGCCGATGATGATACCCACTGCCATGTCGACGACATTGCCTTTGACCGCGAAGGCCTTGAACTCACTGATCATGCCCATGTTTGGTTCCTTGTAACAAAAGGTAAGGTTTACGCAGTGTAAGCCACTTGCTCGCTTCATGCGGTGCACTCGCGGCTACTGACTACGGCTGGAACGAATAGTTTTGTCGCACCCCGAAGCGTTCGAGACACGTTCAGCTCGGCTATCATGGCGGTTTTTTCCAGGAGACCCTCAGCCATGGCCAAGGCCAAGCGCTTGTATGGCTGCACCGAGTGCGGTGCGACCTTCCCCAAATGGGCCGGCCAGTGTGGCGAATGCGGCGCCTGGAACACCCTGGTCGAGACCATGATCGAAAGCGGCGGCGCGGCCGCGCCCGGCAGCGGCCGTGCCGGCTGGACCGGGCAGCAGGCGCAGATCAAGACCTTGGCCGAAGTCAGCGTCGAGGAAATTCCGCGCTTCACCACCAGCAGTACCGAACTGGACCGCGTGCTGGGCGGCGGCCTGGTGGATGGCTCGGTGGTGCTGATCGGTGGCGACCCGGGTATCGGCAAGTCGACCATCCTGTTGCAGACCTTGTGCAACATCGCCGTGGGCATGCCGGCGCTGTATGTCACCGGCGAGGAGTCGCAGCAACAGGTGGCCATGCGCTCGCGGCGCCTGGGCCTGCCCCAGGACAAGCTCAAGGTGATGACCGAAACCTGCATCGAAACCATCATCGCCACGGCGCGCCTGGAAAAGCCCCGGGTGATGGTGATCGACTCGATCCAGACCATTTTCACCGAGCAGCTGCAATCGGCGCCCGGCGGTGTGGCCCAGGTGCGCGAGAGCACGGCATTGCTGGTGCGCTACGCCAAGCAGAGCGGCACGGCGATCTTCCTGGTCGGCCACGTGACCAAGGAGGGCTCGCTGGCCGGCCCGCGGGTACTCGAGCACATGGTCGACACCGTGCTGTATTTCGAAGGCGAGTCCGATGGCCGCCTGCGTCTGCTGCGGGCAGTGAAGAACCGCTTTGGTGCGGTCAACGAACTGGGCGTGTTCGGCATGACCGACCGTGGCCTGAAGGAAGTCTCCAACCCGTCGGCGATCTTCCTCAACCGCACGCAGGAAGAAGTGCCGGGCAGCGTGGTGATGGCGACCTGGGAAGGCACCCGGCCGATGCTGGTGGAGGTGCAGGCGCTGGTCGATGACAGCCACCTGGCCAACCCGCGTCGGGTGACCCTGGGCCTGGACCAGAACCGCCTGGCCATGTTGCTGGCGGTGTTGCACCGCCACGGCGGTATTCCGACCCATGACCAGGACGTCTTCCTCAACGTGGTGGGCGGGGTGAAGGTTTTGGAAACTGCCTCGGACCTGGCGCTGCTGGCGGCGGTGATGTCCAGTTTGCGCAACCGGCCACTGGCCCATGGCCTGCTGGTGTTTGGCGAGATCGGCCTGTCGGGCGAGGTGCGGCCGGTGCCCAGTGGCCAGGAGCGTTTGAAGGAAGCGGCCAAGCACGGTTTCAAGCGGGCCATCGTGCCCAAGGGCAATGCCCCGAAAGAGGCGCCGGCGGGGCTGCAGGTAATTGCCGTGACCCGGCTGGAGCAGGCGCTGGATGCGTTGTTCGAGTGATCTTTAACCTGTTCCGGCCCTTTCGCGGGTGAACCCGCTCCCACAGGTACGGCGCCAGTCTTGAATGGGGCGCTGTATCTGTGGGAGCGGGTTTACCCGCGAAAGGGCCGGAACAGGCCAACAAAAAAGGGGCCGACGATGCGCGTCGGCCCCCCCACTTCACCGCTCAGTCAGCAGTCAATGTTCGGCAACCGGCGTGCGCCTGACCGTTTCATTGCCATGCTCATCCAGTTCCAGCATCGGCACTTCATTACCCTCGGCATCGAACAGCTTGCCATCCTTGAAGTAGTCGCCATCACGCAGCGCTGAAATGTCCGAGTACTGGATGGTGCGCTCGTAGGCGGCAGCGAACACCGACTGGTTTTCCGAGTTGCCGGCGGTGAAGTGGTTGAAGATCAGGTTCAGCAGGATGGCCATGATCGCTGCCGAGCTGATGCCCGAGTGGAAGATGGTCTCGAACCAGTTCGGGAAGTGGTGGTAGAAGGTCGGGGCGGCAATCGGGATCATGCCGAAGCCCAGCGAGGCAGCCACGATGATCAGGTTGACGTTGTTCTTGTAGCTGACCTTGGACAGGGTGCGGATACCGCTGGCTGCCACCGTGCCGAACAGCACGATGCCCGCGCCACCCAGTACCGGCGTAGGGACGGCGGCGATGACCCGGCCCATGATCGGCAGCAGGCCCAGCACCACCAGGATAACGCCACCGGTGGCGACCACGTAGCGGCTCTTGACGCCGGTCACGGCGACCAGGCCGACGTTCTGGGCGAACGCGCTCTGGGTGAACGAACCGAAGATCGGCGCCAGGATGCTCGAGGCCATGTCGGCGCGCAGGCCGTTGCCCAGGCGCTTGGAGTCGACCTTGGTGTCGATGATCTCACCCACGGCGAGGATGTCGGCCGAAGTTTCCACCAGGGTCACCATGATCACGATGCACATCGACAGGATCGCGGCGATGTGGAATTCCGGCATGCCGAAGTGGAACGGCGTGGGGAAGGCGAAGATCGGGCCTTCGGTAACCTTGCTGAAGTCAGTCATGCCCAGTGCCCAGGCGATCAGGGTGCCGACCACCATCGCCAGCAGGATCGACAGGCGCGAGATGGTCGCGCTGCCCAGCTTGCTCAGCAACAGCACGATGGCGAAGGTCAAGCCGGCCAGGCCGATGTTGGCCACGCTGCCGAATTCCGGCGAGGCGCTGTTGCCCCCCATTACCCAGCGGGCAGCCACCGGCATCAGGGTCAGGCCGATGGTGGTGATGACGATACCGGTCACCAGCGGCGGGAAGAACTTGGTGATGCGCGAGAACACCGGGGTGATCAGAAAGCCGATCAGCGATGCCGCCATGACTGCGCCGAGCACCCCCGGCAGGCCACCGCCACCCTCGCTGCTGAGGATCGCACCCATGGTCGCGACCCCGGCAAACGACACGCCCTGCACCAGCGGCAGCTGGCAGCCGAAGAACGGCAGGCCCAGGGTCTGCAACAGCGTGGCCAGGCCACCGGCAAACAACGAAGCGGCGATCAGCATGCCGATTTCGGCGCCGTTCAGACCCGCGGCCTGCCCCAGGATCAGGGGTACCGCGACGATCCCCCCGTACATGGTCAGCACATGCTGCAGACCATAGGCCAGGTTGGCACCAAGGCCGAGGTTTTCATCCTCGGGGCGCTTGGCGGGAGACGTGCTAGGGGACGTAGTCATGGAGCAGGCTCTCTGTTTATTGTTGTGCCGCTACTGTAGACACTTCCTACAAATGATTGCTACAAAAATTGTATACAATATTTTGATCGGAGCGCGTGCAGCCGCGACTGCTGGGTGTGGCAAAACCCAATGCAGAAGGCGTACCAGTTCGTCAGGTGCTGTATTAGAGGGGTGTGTACAAAGCGCTGCTACCCAGGCTCAAAGCTGTCTGGGTAGACAAGAAACACTCGGCGGGAAAGCCATTAGCTAGCTAAGAGATTTCATTATTCGATCAGTTCGCGCAGCTCACGCATCATTTCGGTGCTGTCGGCCAGGTTCAATTCCACAAGACGGTGCAAATGGCTCATCGAGTCGATGTCGATGTACAGGCAGATGAAGCCCAGGCGGTGCGGTTCTTCATGGCGCAACTCCACTTGCATCTTCACCTCGGTGACCTTGTCGTTGAGCAGGATGTACGCTTCGAAATCCTGAGTCAGGTCGGCGTCCCAGCACTCTGGGTGTTCGACCAGCAGGCCTTTGAGGGACAGGTCGAGCAGTTTCACCTCCCAGCAGCGTTCGCCCTGGCACAGCCTGGTCGGGGCGTCGAACTGGATACGCTGAAAGCGGCGGCGTTCGTCGTGATCGCTCATGGGTAGATCCTCGGGCAGGTCCTAAAGTAAACAACCTGACTATAGTTTGAATGTGTAGGCATCAGGTACCGCAATCTGGCTGCAGAGGCTCTAGACCAAAGCAAGTATGGCAATGCGCGATGACTCGCCCTAGACTCGGTGGGCGGTCTTTTCCAATCCACCAGCTGGAAGCAAACCATGAACAACAATAATAGCCTGCTACGCCACATTCCGTGGCTGGCGCTGGCAGTCCTAGGAGCCTGCGCGCTGGGTGTGGTTGCCCTGCGTCGCGGCGAGGCGATCAATGCCTTGTGGATCGTGGTCGCGGCAGTGGCCCTCTACCTGGTCGCCTATCGCTACTACAGCCTGTTCATCGCCACCAAGGTGATGCAACTCGACCCGCGCCGTGCCACCCCGGCGGTGCTCAACAACGACGGCCTGGACTACGTTCCGACCAACAAGCACATCCTCTTCGGTCACCACTTCGCCGCCATCGCCGGCGCAGGGCCGCTGGTCGGCCCGGTCCTGGCGGCGCAGATGGGCTACCTGCCCGGCACACTGTGGCTGATCGCCGGCGTGGTGCTGGCCGGTGCGGTGCAGGACTTCATGGTCCTGTTCCTGTCCACCCGCCGCAACGGTCGCTCGCTGGGTGACATGGTGCGCGAGGAGATGGGCCGCATTCCCGGCACCATCGCCCTGTTCGGCTGCTTCCTGATCATGATCATCATCCTTGCGGTGCTGGCGCTGATCGTGGTCAAGGCCCTGGCCGAAAGCCCATGGGGCATGTTCACGGTGATGGCGACCATCCCGATCGCGATGTTCATGGGCATCTACATGCGCTACATCCGCCCGGGCCGCATCGGCGAGATCTCGGTGATCGGCGTGGTGCTGCTGCTGGCTTCGATCTGGCTGGGCGGCCAGATTGCCGCCGACCCGACCTGGGGCCCGGCGTTCACCTTCACCGGCGTGCAGATCACCTGGATGCTGGTGGGCTACGGCTTCGTCGCTGCGGTGCTGCCGGTATGGCTGGTGCTGGCACCGCGTGACTACCTGTCGACCTTCCTCAAGATCGGCACCATCGTCGGCCTGGCCATCGGTATCCTGATCATCGCCCCCGAGCTGAAAATGCCGGCGCTGACCCAGTTCACCGACGGCACCGGCCCGGTGTGGAAGGGCACCCTGTTCCCGTTCCTGTTCATCACCATTGCCTGTGGTGCGGTGTCCGGCTTCCATGCGCTGATCTCCTCGGGGACCACGCCGAAGCTGCTGGACAACGAAACCAACGCCCGCTACATCGGTTACGGCGGCATGCTGATGGAATCGTTCGTCGCCATCATGGCCATGGTCGCCGCTTCGGTGATCGAGCCGGGCGTGTACTTCGCCATGAACAGCCCGGCCGCCGTGGTCGGTGCCGATGTGGCATCGGTAGCGCAAACGGTCAGCAGCTGGGGCTTCCTGATCACTCCGGAGCAGCTTGAAGCCACCGCCCGCGACATTGGCGAGCACACCATCCTGGCCCGTGCCGGTGGTGCGCCGACCCTGGCGGTGGGGATCGCGCAGATCCTGCACCAGGTGTTGCCGGGTGAAAACACCATGGCCTTCTGGTACCACTTCGCGATCCTGTTCGAGGCGCTGTTCATCCTCACTGCGGTGGACGCCGGTACGCGTGCCGGGCGCTTCATGCTGCAGGACCTGCTGGGCAGCTTCGTGCCGGCGCTCAAACGCACCGAGTCGTGGACAGCCAACCTGATCGGTACCGCCGGCTGCGTGGCGCTGTGGGGCTACCTGCTGTACCAGGGCGTGATCGACCCGCTGGGTGGCATCAACACCCTGTGGCCGCTGTTCGGCATCTCCAACCAGATGCTGGCCGGTATCGCGCTGATGCTCGGCACCGTGGTGCTGATCAAGATGAAGCGCCAGCGCTACGTCTGGGTCACCCTGCTGCCGGCTGTGTGGCTGCTGATCTGCACCACCACCGCAGGCCTGATCAAGCTGTTCGACCCGAACCCGGCAGTCGGCTTCCTGGCCCTGGCCAAGAAGTACAGCACCGCGCTGGACGCCGGCCAGGTACTGGCCCCGGCCAAGGACATCGGGCAGATGCAGCACGTGATCTTCAACGCCTACACCAACGCCGGCCTGACCGTGCTGTTCCTGGTGGTGGTGTTCAGTGTGCTGTTCTTCGCCGTCAAGGTCGGCTTCGCCGCCCTCGGCCGCAAGGAGCGCACCGACAAGGAAACCCCGTTCCAGGCCCTGCCTGACGCTTGAGAGGATTGCTGCGATGTTCAACGACCTGGGGCGACTGGGTAAGTACCTGGGGCAGGCAGCCCGCCTGATGGTCGGCATGCCCGACTACGACAACTATGTCGAGCACATGCAGAAGACGCACCCGGACAAGCCGGTGATGAGCTACGAGGCGTTCTTCCGCGAACGCCAGGAAGCGCGTTACGGTGGCAAGTCCGGGCCCAAGTGCTGTTGAGCCTTAAGCGTTAACCTGTCCCGGCCTCATCGCCGGCAAGCCGGCTTCCACAGGTTCCCCGCAGGCCTCAAGGTTTGCGTGGTACCTGTGGGAGCCGGCTTGCCGGCGATGAGGCCAGTGTTTTTTCCGCACAGGAGATGTTCTGCGTGCAGACGCCCATTCCCGTAACCGTACTCACCGGCTTTCTCGGTGCCGGCAAGACCACCTTGCTCAAGCACATGCTCAAGGCCGAGCATGGCCTGAAGATCGCCGTGATCGAGAACGAATTCAGCGAGGCCGGCATCGACAGCCAGTTGCTCGGCGACCAGCCGGTACAGGTGATGACCCTGGCCAATGGCTGCGTATGCTGCAGCATCCATGGCGACCTGACCCGCGCCTTGTATCTGCTGCTCGAGCGCCTGGATGCCGGCGAGATCGCGTTCGACCGCCTGGTCATCGAATGCACCGGCCTGGCCGACCCGGCGCCGGTGGCACAAACCTTCTTCATCGACGAGGAGCTGCGTGAGCGCTACATCCTCGACGGCATCATCACCTTGGTCGATGCTGCCCATGCCGAGCTGCACCTGACCCAGACCATCGCCCAGGCGCAGGTCGGTTTTGCCGATCGCCTGCTGCTGAGCAAGACCGACCTGGTCGAGCCCGCCGCCGTCGAGGCCCTGCGCGAGCGCCTGGCGCGCATCAATGGCCGCGCAGCCGCCCGCGTGGTCGAGCATGGCCGCATCGACCTGGCCGAGTTGCTGGATGTACGTGGCTTCAACCTCAACCCCGACCTGGGTGCGAACCTGAAACCGACGCTGCGCCCACTGCTCAAGCCCGCTACCCCGGACCGGATCTCCACCCTGGTGCTGCGCACCGAAACCGCGCTGGACATCGACCGGCTCAGCGCTTTCATGAATGAACTGCTGGAAACCCATGGCAAGCAGTTGCTGCGCTACAAGGGCGTGCTGAACATTGCCGGTGAGACGCGCAAACTGGTGTTCCAGGGCGTGCTCAAGCTCTACGGCTTCGACTGGGATGCCGAATGGGCCGACGATGAAACCCGCGAGAGCGTCATGGTGTTCATCGCCGACGAACTGCCCGAAGCTACGATTCGGGCTGGCTTCGAGGCGCTGGCTGCGGGCTGAGCCGGCGTGATGTAGGGGGCGCGAACCACTGCGGCCACGAGCTGCGGTGGCGCGTCTCGACCTCGACGCAAGGGATCAGGCGCTCGGTCAGCACCGCCGTTTGCCGCACCGCCTTGGCCGTGCGGTACTTGACGCTGTGGATGCACTCGCGGTCGCCGAACTCGCAGCGGTTCAGCGCGGTGCCGCCGCAGGGGCCGTTGGCCAGGCCCTTGGGGCAGGTTTCCGGGCAGATGTACAAGGTATCTTCCAGGCGGCAGCGGCCGCAGGTGTCGCAGCCGGTCAGCGGGTGCTTCACCGCGCGTTCCACCTTGTGCAGCACCTGCGCGCCAAGGCGCGTGGCCCACACCGGCTGACGCACGGCCCAGCCGAAGGCCTTGCTCAGGCCGTTGCGGCGGCTGAACAGCAGCGAATGCAGGCTGTGCATCAGGTGGTAGCGTGCTTTCTCCTTCAACGAAGCATCGACCCGTGATTCGCCCTGGCGCCAGGCCGCCTGTGGCGGGTGAAAGCTGACTGCCGGCAGGCCGGGCAACTGCCAGCTGGCCTGCCAGGCTGGCGCCCATTGTTCCAGTGAGTGCACCTGCGCCTGCCAATGATCGATGCGCGCTTCCAGGGCCAGCAGCTGCTTGAGTTCGTGCACCCCTGACAGGTGCACGCCGGCGTAGCCCATCAGCTTGACGCCGATGATCTGCAAGGCCAGACGGTCGACACTGCGCGCCTGGGCAAAGGCCTTGGATTGCGCCGCTTCCGCTTCGAGCATGTCGCGCATGGATGGCGTGACGGTCACCCCGGCCACGTGGTCGAGCATCGCCGCGCGCCCGTGGGTAAGGCTCATGAGGCAGGCCAGCATCGGCCTGGGCGTGGCCTGGCGGCGCATCCAGTGCATGGCTTCCTGGTGTTTGCCGGCATCGAAACCCAGCTGCAGGGTGAGGAAGTCGGCCCCCGCCGCCAGCTTTTTCTCGGCCTTGAAATATTGCGCGCCGCCTTCCTCCTCGCAGTACTTGAACGGGTTCAGCGCAGCGCCAAGCAGCCAGTGCGGGCAGGCCTGGCGGGCGATCTGCAGGGCGGCGACCGATTCCAGGTAGCGCACCGGGCGCTGGCCCGGCTGGTGGCCGGGCAGGCGGTCGCCGGTGAGCAGCAACAGCTGGTCGAGGCCAGCGGCGTCCATGCGTTGCAGTTGCGCGAGCAGGTGCTGGCGTTCACGGTCCTTGCCGGAGAAATGCGGCAGCGCCGGTACCGGGTTGGCGAACGAGGCGAGGGCGTCGAGGGGCGACATGTCCAGCGGGCTGCCGACGCGGTCGCCAATGGCCACGGTCATTGGCCAGCCGCACAGGTGCGCCCGGGCGAGGATCGCGTCCATGGCGGCGAAGCGTTCTGTGGAAGGTTTGGGGACGAACTCCATGACGCAGACGAAGGTGTTTTCGCGCAACGCGGTTTTCAGCAGGCTCATGGGGCCGGGTACCTGGTTTGGTCAGGGTGGCATTGTGCGGCAGGCGGCGGGTGGGGTCATGTCCGGATGCGCAGGGTGGTGCTCTGAATGAGACATGTGGGTGCCTGTGCCGGCCTCTTCGCGGGCGCGCCCGCTCCCACAGGTGCTGCATGAGCCTTGAAGCCATACACATTCACTAACATGAGAAAATCTTGAATTCATCTCAAATTTTATGAGTTTGTCTCAAGATGCCGGCGCCCGGACAATCCCCTCCATTCTTTCAAGCATGCCGAGGGACAAGACATGGCACTGGCGCACAACCTGGGTTTTCCACGTATCGGTCGCGACCGCGAGCTGAAAAAGGCCCAGGAAGCCTACTGGAAGGGCGAGCTTGACGAAGCCGGCCTGCGCGCCGTTGGCCGCGAGCTGCGAGCCCGCCATTGGCAGGTACAGAAAGACGCCGGCATCGAACTGCTGCCGGTCGGCGACTTCGCCTGGTATGACCAGGTGCTGACCCACTCGCTGACCTTTGGCGTGATCCCGTCGCGCTTTCGCAGCCACGACGCTGCCCGGCCCACCCTGCAGACCTTGTTCGCCATGGCCCGTGGCACCGTGGGTGACAGCTGCTGCGGCGGCGCGCACGCCCAGGAAATGACCAAGTGGTTCGACAGCAACTACCACTACCTGGTCCCCGAATTCACCGCCGACCAGCAGTTCGCCCTGAGCTGGGAGCAACTGTTCGAAGAAGTGGATGAGGCGCAGGCCCTTGGCCACGCGGTCAAGCCGGTGGTGATCGGCCCGCTGACCTACCTGTGGCTGGGCAAGGCCAAGGGCGGCGATTTCGACAGGCTCGAGCTGCTCGATCGCCTGCTGCCGCTGTATGACCAGATTCTCAATCGCCTGGCCGCCCAGGGCGTCGAATGGGTGCAGATCGATGAGCCGATCCTGGCCCTGGACCTGCCCCAGGCCTGGAAGAACGCCTACGAGCGCGTCTACAACATCCTCCAGCGCGCACCGCTGAAGAAGCTGATCGCCACCTACTTCGGCGGCCTGGAAGACAACCTCGGCCTGGCCGCCAACCTGCCGGTCGATGGCCTGCACATCGACCTGGTGCGGGCGCCCGAGCAGTACCCGACCATTCTCGACCGCCTGCCTGCCTACAAGGTGCTGTCGCTGGGCCTGGTCAACGGCCGCAACGTCTGGCGCTGCGACCTGGGGCAGGCACTACAAGTGCTGCGCCATGCCCATGAGCGGCTGGGTGAGCGGCTGTGGATAGCACCGTCCTGCTCGCTGCTGCACAGCCCGGTAGACCTGGCCCGCGAGGATCAACTGGATGCCGAACTGCGCAGCTGGCTGGCCTTTGCCGTACAGAAATGCCAGGAGGTGGCGCTGCTGGCCAAGGCCATCAATGCCCCGCAAGCCAGCGATGTGGCTGCCGCGCTGGCGCAGAGCCAGGCCGTGCAGGCCAGCCGCGCCGCTTCACCACGTATTCACAAGCCCGATGTGCAGGCCCGCCTGGCGGCGGTCAAGCCTGCAGACAGCCAGCGCCACTCGGCGTTTGCCCAGCGTATCGTCAAGCAGCGCGCGGGCCTCGACCTGCCGGCGTTCCCGACCACCACCATCGGCTCGTTCCCGCAGACCTCGGCGATTCGCCTGGCACGCCAGGCCTACAAGCAGGGCAAGCTGACCGAGGCCGATTACGTCGAAGCCATGCACAGCGAGATCCGCCATGCGGTGAAAATCCAGGAAGACCTGGGCCTGGATGTACTGGTGCACGGCGAGGCCGAGCGCAACGACATGGTCGAGTACTTCGCCGAGCAGATCGATGGCTATGCCTTCACCCGCTTCGGCTGGGTGCAGAGCTACGGTTCGCGCTGCGTGAAGCCGGCGGTGATCGTTGGCGACCTGAGCCGGACGAAGGCCATGACCGTGGAATGGATCACCTATGCCCAGGGCCTGACCAGCAAGGTGATGAAGGGCATGCTGACCGGCCCGGTGACCATGCTGATGTGGTCGTTCCCGCGTGAGGATGTGAGCCGCGAAGTGCAGGCGCGCCAGCTGGCGCTGGCGATCCGCGACGAAGTGCTCGACCTGGAAGCGGCGGGTATCAGGGTCGTGCAGATCGACGAAGCGGCATTCCGTGAAGGCTTGCCGCTGCGCCATGGCGCCTGGGCCCATTACCTGGAATGGGCCACCGAGGCCTTCCGCCTGTGTGCTTCAGGGGTACGTGACGAAACCCAGATTCATACCCACATGTGCTACAGCGAGTTCAACGATGTGATCGAGTCGATCGCCGCGATGGATGCCGACGTGATCACCATCGAGACCTCGCGGTCCGACATGGAGCTGCTGGCTGCCTTCGAGCGGTTCGCCTATCCCAACGAGATCGGCCCGGGTGTGTATGACATTCATTCGCCACGGGTGCCGACCCGTGAGGAAATGGTCAAGCTGCTGCGCAAGGCTGCCCGGCGTATCCCGGCCGAGCGCTTGTGGGTCAACCCGGATTGCGGGCTGAAGACCCGTGGCTGGCCGGAGACCGAGGCAGCGCTGGTGAACATGGTCGCCGCTGCCCGCGAGCTGCGTGGCACTGCCTGATTCTTCGCTGGCTGTACCGGCCTCTTCGCGGGTAAACCCGCTCCCACAGGTACCGTGCACAACTTGAGTGCAGTGGTGCTGCTGTGGGAGCGGGTTTACCCGCGAAGAGGCCGGCACAGACACTAAAAACCCCCTAGAATGCCGGCTCCGATTCAAATCGACAGGGAGTGATGCGATGAGAGTTCTGGTAGTCGGCGCCAGCAAGGGCCTGGGCAAGGCCTTCATGGAAGGGTTGGGAAAACCGGGCGATACAATGATTGGTGTGTCGCGCGCCAAACCAGCTGCAATGAACATCGGCAAGGACATCGAAACCCGCTGGATCGAAGCCGACCTCGGCCAGCCGGTTACGGCCGTCGAGACCATCGCCCGGGCACTGGCCGATGGCGGGGTGGACACTCTGATCTACAACCTCGGCTTGTGGGAAGCCGAGGCCTTCGAAGCGCACTACAGCTTCCTCGCCGACCGCGATGCGCAATTGCAGCGCATGGTCGACTGCAACATCACGGCAACCATCCTGTTGATCAAGCGCCTGCTGCCGCTGCTGCTGGAAAGCGAAAAACCACGGATCATCCTTACCGGTTCCACTTCGGGTCTGCCCCAGAGCGGTCGCCCGGAAGTCACCTTCGCCGCTTCCAAGTTCGCCCTGCACGGCATTGCCGAGGCCTTGCGTGAAGGTTATCGGGAGCAGGGGCTTGGGGTGACGTGCCTGAACCTGGGCTACCTGAATACCGAGGATGGTCTGGAGGTGCCGTTGGCCGAGGCTGCAGTGCGGGGGGAAGGGGGGCTGATACCGCTGCACGATGTGGTGCTGATGGTGCGCACGCTGCTGGAATTGTCGGCGGCGAGTTATGTGCGCGAACTGACTTTGCCGGCTATTGCCGATGAGCGGTTCTGATATCTGCGGTTTCTTTGCAAGCAGGCCCGGCCTCTTCGCGGGCTTGCCCGCCCTCACAGGTGCAGCACAAATTTCAAGGTGTGTGCAGTACTTGTGGGAGCGGGCAAGCCCGCGAAGAGGCCGGGCCTGTTTACATCAATCGCTGATTCAACGCTCGATGGCCAAGGCCACCCCTTGTCCGCCACCGATGCACAGGGTCGCCAGGCCTTTCCTGGCATCCCGCTTGATCATTTCGTGCAGCAGGGTCACCAGCACCCGGCAGCCGGATGCACCAATCGGATGGCCCAGGGCAATCGCCCCACCATTCACATTGACCCGCGCCGCATCCCACTCCAGCGCTTTGCCCACCGCCAGCGCCTGGGCGGCGAAGGCTTCGTTGGCTTCGATCAGGTCCAGCTCCGCCAGTTGCCAGCCAGCCTTGTGCAAGCAGCGCTGGGTCGCCGAAACCGGGCCAATGCCCATTACCGCCGGGTCTACACCTGCACTGGCATAGGCCGCGATCCTGGCCAGCACCGGCAGGCCGAGGGCCTTGGCCTTGGTCGCGCTCATCAGCAGCACGGCGGCGGCGCCATCGTTCAGGCTGGAGGCGTTGCCAGCGGTGACGCTGCCGTCCTTCTTGAACGCCGCGCGCAATTTGCCCAGCGATTCGGCCGTGGTCTCCGGGCGCGGCTGCTCGTCACGGGCGAACACCTTGGGCTCGCCCTTTTTCTGCGGCAGCACGATCGGGGTGATTTCATCGTCGAAGCGGCCAGCCTCGATCGCAGCCACGGCCTTGCGCTGCGATTCGGCGGCGAAGGCGTCCTGCTGCTCACGGCTGAGGCCGTATTGCTCCACCAGGTTTTCCGCGGTGATGCCCATGTGGTAGTCGTTGAAGGCATCCCACAGGCCGTCGCTGATCATGCTGTCGATCAGCTGGCCATGGCCCATGCGCTGGCCGGTACGGGCGGAGGGCATCACGTAGGGGGCGAGGCTCATGTTTTCCTGGCCGCCGGCAATGACCACCTCGGCATCGCCGCAGCGGATGGCCTGGGCGGCCAGGTGCAAGGCCTTGAGGCCCGAGCCGCAGACCTTGTTCAGGGTCAGTGCCGGTACGCTGAACGGCAGGCCAGCCTTGATGGCAGCCTGGCGTGCCGGGTTCTGCCCGGCGCCGGCGGTCAACACCTGGCCGAGGATGACTTCATCGACCTGTGCCGGGTCCAGGCCGGTCTGTTGCAGCAGGCGCTTGATCACGGCGGCACCGAGGTCTACCGCAGGTACGGTGGCCAGGGCGCCCTGGAAGCTGCCGATGGCGGTACGGGTTGCGGCGACGATGACCACGTCGTTCATGTTGTTGTTCTCCGTGCGATGGGCGTAAGGCCACAAGCATCGGTGGCTTTGGTTGATTTGTTAAGTTTGTTTTTCTTTGCGATTGATCTGGAAAGCAAATGAATGAGCACGAACCGGCCCGCGGAACTACGCTTAGGGATGCGCTACCCACCCAACTGAATGGAGTTCATGCCCATGCGTACATTGATCGCCCTGACCCTCTTGATCGGCAGCGGCACGGCATTTGCGGCCACCGAATGCACCACCGCAGATAAAAGCACCTGGCAGGATCAGGAAAAATTCCAGGCGCAGCTCAAGGAACAGGGCTACAAGATCAACAAGTTCAAGGTCACCAAGGGCAACTGCTACGAAATCTATGGTCTCGACAAGGAAGGCCGCAAGGTCGAGATCTACCATGACCCTGTGACCGGCAAGGCCGTCAAGTCCGAGGTCAAGGAGTGAACAGCGACGGCACGGTGCAGCTGTGGGACCCACTCCTGCGGCTGTGCCATCTTTCGATAGCCGTGGTGTTCTTCGCCAACTACTTCTTCAACGAAGAGGGTGAAGACTGGCACCAGTGGCTGGGCTACTACGCACTGGCCTGTGTGGCGGTGCGTGTGGTCTGGGGTTTTGTCGGGCCGCCCAGCGCGCGGTGGGCCGGCTTCTGGCCAACCCCGACGCGCGTGGCCGGGCATGCCCGTGAGCTGTTGCGCGGCGAGCATACCCATGGCCTGGGGCATTCGCCGATTGGTGCCCTGGTGATGATATTGATGCTGATCGGCATCGCCGGCCTTGGCCTGACCGGCTGGGCCTCGCAAGAAATAGACGCGCTGTGGGGCGTCGACTGGCCGATGGACCTGCACAGCTGGCTGGCCAATGCGGTGCTGGCGCTGGTGTGCGTGCATGTGCTGGGCGCCATCGTCGAAAGCGTGCGCCTGCGCGAAAACCTGCCATGGTCGATGATCACCGGGCGCCGTCGGCACCGCGACTGATTCTGCCGGCCTCTTCGCGGGCTTGCCCGCTCCCACAGATATTTCCCAGCCTTCAGGATTTGCGCCGTCCCTGTGGGAGCGGGCGAGCCCGCGAACAGGCCGGCACAGGAAAACCTCGGTTTTGCATCCTTTTGATCACCCCGTAATATGTGTCGGATAACCTGCGGGGGTAGTCTCACCCTCTGATCAAATCGGAATCGCCCCATGCGGCGCTTCCCCGGCATAAACCTGACGAGGTACAGACATTGGCCATCATTCATCCTAAGGTTCGCGGTTTCATCTGCACCACGACTCACCCGAAGGGCTGCGAGCTCAACGTCCGTGACCAGATCGAAGCCACGCGCAAGCTGGGCGTGCGCGAGGATGGCCCGAAGAAGGTCCTGGTCATCGGTGCTTCCAGCGGCTACGGCCTGGCAGCCCGCATCACCGCGGCGTTCGGTTTCAAGGCCGACACCCTGGGCGTGTTCTTCGAAAAACCAGGCACCGAGACCAAGGCCGGTACTGCCGGCTGGTACAACGCTGCAGCCTTCGACAAGTTCGCCAAGGCCGAGGGCCTGTACAGCAAGTCGATCAACGGTGACGCCTTCTCCGACGAAGCCCGCGCCAAGGTCATCGAGCTGATCAAGAACGAAATGGGCGGCAAGGTCGACCTGGTCATTTACTCGCTGGCCTCGCCGGTGCGCAAGCTGCCGCAGACCGGTGAACTGGTGCGTTCGGCGCTGAAGCCGATCGGTCAGCCGTACAAGTCGACCGCGATCGACACCAACAAGGACACCATCATCGAGGCCAGCATCGAGCCGGCTACCGAGCAGGAAATCGCCGATACCGTCACCGTCATGGGTGGCCAGGACTGGCAGCTGTGGATCGACGCTCTGGCGGGCGCCGACGTGCTGGCCGAAGGCGCCCGCACCGTGGCCTTCAGCTACATCGGCAGCGACATCACCTGGCCGATCTACTGGCACGGTGCGCTGGGCCAGGCCAAGCAGGACCTGGACGAAACCGCCCTGCGCCTGGACAAGAAACTGGCCGGCGAAATCAAGGGCGGCGCCAACGTGGCGGTGCTCAAGTCGGTGGTTACCCAGGCCAGCTCGGCCATTCCGGTGATGCCGCTGTACCTGTCGATGGTGTTCAAGATCATGCAGGAAAAGGGTGTTCACGAAGGCACCCAGGACCAGCTCGACCGTATGTTCCGTGACCGCATGTACCGTGCCGACGGCGCGCCGGCCGAAGTCGACGAGAAGGGCCGCCTGCGCCTGGACGACTGGGAACTGCGCGATGACGTGCAGGATGCCTGCAAGGCCATGTGGCCGCAGGTGACCACCGAGAACCTGTTCGCGCTGACCGACTATGCCGGTTACAAGAAGCAGTTCCTCAACCTGTTCGGCTTCGAGCGTGCTGACGTCAACTACGACGAAGACGTTGCCACCGATGTGAAGTTCGACTGCGTCGAGCTGTAATCACTGCCGGCCTGTACCGGCCTCTTCGCGGGTGAACCCGCTCCCACAGGTTCCCCACTGCCTTCAGGCTTGATGAGATGCCTGTGGTAGCGGGCTCACCCGCGAAGAGGCCGGTACAGCCTGCAGAATCTTTGCTAGCTTTGGCGCACGACAACAGGGAATGTGCCATGAGCAGCCTTACCCAACCCGCCACTGCCTTTCGCCACACCGCAGCCGACGGCTACAGCCTTGGCGGCTTCTGCTGGCGCCACGCCCTGCCTGACCCCCAGCGCCCGCTGGTGATCATCAACGCTGCCACTTCGGTACGCTGCCGCTACTACTCGCGTTTTGCCGATTATCTGTTCGCCAATGGCTGTGATGTGCTGACCTACGACTATCGCGGCATCGGCGAGTCCCGCCCGGCTTCGCTGCGCGGCTTTCAGGCCTCCTGGAGCGACTGGGGCCGGCTGGATTTCGAAGCCATGCTGGGGCATGCGGCAGAGCATTTTCCTGGCCAGCCGGTGGATGTGGTAGGGCACAGTTTCGGCGGTTGTGCCGTCGGCCTGGCACCTTCGGCGGGCACCCTGCGCAGGGTGGTGATGGTGGGGGCGCAGTTCGCCTACTGGCGCGATTATGCGGCGGGCCAGCGCTGGCAACTGGTTGGCAAATGGCATGTGGTGATGCCGCTGCTGACCCGGCTATTCGGCTATTTCCCCGGCAAGCGCCTGGGCTGGCTGGAGGACACGCCCTCCGGCGTGGTGCACGACTGGGCCACACCTACCCCGCGTTATGAACAACGCCCCAGTGGGCGCGCGCTGCAGGCGTTGCCGTTCGCCCAGGTGCGGGCGGCAACGCTGGCCATCAGCCTGACCGATGACCCTTTTGGCACCGTGGCGGCTACCGAGCGTCTGCTGGGTTATCTGCAAGCTGCCGAGCACCGGCACCTGCGAATTGCGCCTGTGGATATCTCGGTCGGGGAAATTGGCCACTTCGCGTTCTTCCATGATCGGTTTCGCGACAGCCTGTGGCCGGTGGCGTTGCAGTGGTTGCAGCGGGGAGGGCTGGAGGGCGGGGTGCCTGGAAGAATCCTGGGTTGATGTTGTCTGCACCGCCCTCCTGTGGGAGCTGGCTTGCCGGCGAAAGGGCCGCAAAGCGGCCCCGGCAATCTCAAGCCTTGCGCACCAGAGGCAGTTCGGCAAACTTCACGCCCGCCAGCCCGTGCTTGATCAGCGCGCGGATGTTGCCGTGGTCACTGCCCCCGGGTGTGGCCAGTACATCACGGTAGTGCTCGCCAAAGGCCAGCAGCGCTTGCTGGTCGCTCAGCCCTTCCAGCAGTGCCAGCCCCAGGGTCTTGCAGGAACCTTCGTTCTGCCCGGCAGCGTTCTCCACGCCGCCATTGTTGAAGGCCTGCGGCTGATAGCTGTAATGCTCGGCAATGAACGCCAAGGTGTCGGCAAACACATGTTGGCCGCTGGCCAGGCTGGCGCGCAGGGTGTTCAGGTCAGTCACGGGGTTTTCCTTTTTCGAACGCCGCTTGCTGCTCGGCGCTGGCTTCTTTCTGGTATTGGGCTTTCCACTCGGCATAGGGCATGCCGTACACCGCTTCGCGGGCATCATCCAGGCTGACATCGAGCTGGCGCTCGTCGGCCGCGGCCTTGTACCACTTGGACAGGCAGTTGCGGCAGAAACCGGACAGGTTCATCAGGTCGATGTTCTGCACATCGGTGCGCTTTTGCAGGTGTTCGACCAGGCGCCGGAACGCGGCGGCTTCGAGTTCGAGCTGTTGCTGTGGGGTCATGGGCTTCTCTCAGGTCATGCGGTTCTTCAGGTGGCGGCCACCATTGATGACCACCTGGCTGCCGGTGCTGTACTGGCTGGCGAGCAGGTACCTGACCGTCTCGATCAGCGGGCCGGCACCGGGTTCGAACTCCAGCAGGGCCTTTTTCAGGGTCTGCTGGCGGTAGGCGTCGTCACCCCCTTCCTTGAGGATCAGCAGCCCCGGCAGGATACCGTTCACACGCACCGTGGGCGCATATTTTTCGGCGAACGACAGCACCATGTTCTGCAATGCGGCCTTGGTCGCGGCGTAGCCGATGTGGCTTTTGCTGCCGCGCGAAGAGGTTTCGTCGCAGATGTGGATGATGTCGGCCTTTTCCACCTTGGCCAGCAGGTCGCCCAGGGCCAGGTTGAGGTGGTAGGGCGCTTCGACATGCAGGCGGAACATGGTCTCGAGGTTGTCGAGGCCGTCGTCGAGCCACAGCGAGGCGTTGTGGATGATCGCGCGCAGGCCGTCGTAATGGTTGTGCAGGTAGTCGATCAGGGCCTGGCGGTCTGCTGCCTGGCACAGGTCGGCCTGGAACTGCACGATGTTCGGATGGGCGGCCTGCGCCTGGACACTGCGGCTGGCACTGACCACCGTATGGCCGGCCTGTGCCAGTTCAAGGGCCAGGGCCAGCCCGACGCGCTGGCTGGCTCCGGTAACGAGAATGGGGCTGTTCATGTTCGGGGCGGTCAACTTGTCTGTCCTTTGGTTGCCGCCCAGCATACCCGAACTGTCTACCGCGTGTATGGCCTGGCCTCAGCGGCTACGCAGGGCGCCGGCAGTGGCCGCAGACGGCTGCAGCCAGCCGGCCAGCAGGCGGGTGGACAGCGGGATGAACAGGTAGACCATCAATGGCGTCAGGGCCAGGGTGCCGAGCAGTACCCGGGGCACCAGGTCCAGCGCTGCCAGCCAGTGGCCGAACAGCAGATTGAACACCAGCGAGACCGGGAAGAAGGCCAGCCAGATGGCCACGGCCTGTTTCCAGCGCGGCGGTTTTTGCACCGTATTGGTGCCGAACCAGTCGTCGATGCCGCTCACGCGCGCCTCTTTGGGGCGCTCGAACAGGCCGTTGCCGCGCTGCAACCAGGCGCGACGCGAGGCGGAATGCTCCCAGGCATGCAGGGTAGGTTCGTCGCTGAAGCGGAAGATGATCTGGAACTCGTCGCCATCACGCGGCGGCGCGAGGATGCCCGAGCCGAGGTAGCCGGGGAAGTCGGTGGCCAGCTGCTCGCCTTCATGCAGCCAGGCCAGCAGGTCCTGGTAGCGGCCATGGGCGGCGCGGCGCGACACCATCAGGGTGACGGGTGGGGTAGACATCGTGTATCTCCTGGCAACAGGGCTGGCGGGTAGCCGGCCCCTCTGGCTGTGTGACCCGGGGTGGTGGGCGACGCAGTGTGCATGCAAGAATCGGGCGCGGATTATCGCCTATCGGCGTTGTTCGGCAAATGCCAGCCGGCAGACGGTAGCCATCCGTGCCCGCCGCTGTCGTAGTAGACTGCGTGTTCAACTACCGCATACAAGGTACCCCGTGGCAATGAATGAACAGGGACGTAAGCCGTTGATCGATGCGGGCCTGATGCAACAGGATCTGTTCCCGATCCGTGAAGTTTCCCGCCTGACCGGCGTCAACGCCGTGACCTTGCGCGCCTGGGAACGCCGCCATGGTCTGATCCAGCCAACCCGCACCGACAGCGGACACCGCTTGTACTCGCAGGCCGACATCGATGACATCCGCCGCATCCTCGGCTGGCTGGAGCGCGGGGTGGCGGTGAGCAAGGTCGGCAGCATCCTTGCGCGCGACCATGCCCTTGCCGGCCAGGCCGGTATTGCCGCGGACGCCTGGGGGCGCTGGCAACAGCAGGTTCGCCAGGCGCTGCAACGTTTTGACCTGGGCAGCCTCGACCGCCTGTTCGACGAGGTGTTTGCCGCCAGTACCCTGGACCAGGTGTTCAACGAAGTGTTCCTGCCGATGTGGCGTGACCTGGCGGCCGGGCAGCGTGGTTACGGCCAGGCCAGCGAGTGGCTGTTGCTCGATCAGTTCCTGCGTGGCCGGGTGTTCACCCGCCTGCAACTTGCCCGTGCAGCGCGCAGCCGTACGGTGCTGCTGGCGCCGCTGGCGGGGCAGTGCGAGGAGCTGGAGTTGCTGGTGACCAGCCTGACCTTGGCCAGCGATGATACGCGGGTGACACCCCTGGCGAGCGCGCAGCCGCTGGCGGAACTGACGCTGGTCTGCGAACGCCTGAAGCCCGATGCGCTGGTGCTGTTCTCCCATCAGCCGCTCACGGCGGAGCTTACCCGGCGCCTGGAGCGCCTGGTGGTTGCGCTGGAATGCCCGTTGTTACTGGCCGGTGAAGCGGCGGAACTGGCGCAGGACAGCCTGGCCGGCAGCCCTATTGCCTGCCTGGGCGCGCAGGGCAGTGTGATGCGCCAGCGTTTGCGGCAGTTTCTGGCCGGTCAGCTCGATACCTGAGTGTGCAGCTCGGGGTGGGCCCGGCGATGGGCCTGGAGGATGTAGTCGCGCAGGCGTTCGGTTTCTTCGGGCGGGGTTTGGCTGAGGTCGTAGGCAGCCAGGTCCGAGCCGATGCGCCGGCTCAACACGCCATGCAGTTCGATGGGGGGAATGCCGCCGGGGGCGAAGCGCAGTTCGAAGCGGGCTGGCGCCGTTGCCAGCCCGCGCACTTCCAGCAAGGTGCCCTTGAAGGAAATATCGCGCACCCACAGGCCGCTTTGTTGCCCATGGTCATCGAGCAGCGCGCTCGGCTGGTCCATCGACAGGCGCCAAGGGCGCAGCATGGGGCCGTCTTCGTAGATTTCCGGTGAACCCAGTTGCAGGTGCAGGGCGTGAAACTCGTCTTCCACCAGTTGCAGCGGAAAGCTGATCTGCTGGTTGTTGAACTGGGCTTGCAAGGTGACCTGCTCGTTGGCCACCAGACGGGTCAGCAGGCTCTGGATGCGGCGGTCGCCGTTGACCAGCAGGCTCGACATGGGGTCGGCCCGGTTCAATTGCGGCGAATGCTGCATGTTCTGGATGAAGTCCAGTTCGTCCTGGGTCAGGAGCGAGTTTGCTTGCATGATCGAACTCGACGGCGATTTCTTCATCGGGATTGACCGTGCCTGGCGTGCTTGGTTCAGGTGCGTTCGTCGGGTTTCGGACGAACGCGCAGTTCGGCCAGCTCGCGTTCCAGTTCGACCTGGCGGCTGACGTCTTTCTGGATACCGATGAAGTAGGTGCGCTGCTCGGCGTCATGCCTGACCGGGGTGATCGACAGTTCGTTCCAGAAGGCGCTGCCATCCTTGCGGTAGTTGCGCAGCACTTCGCGGCACGGCCGGCCTTCGGCCAGGGCTTTGCGGATACGGGCGCGGCCAAGCTGGTCACGGTCGTCGGCCTGCAGGAAGCGGCAATCCTGATAGAGGATTTCGTCACGGCTGTAGCCGGTAAGGCGTTCGAAGGCGGCGTTCACGTAGATCAGGATGGTGTCGTCACCTTCCTGTTCGGCGACCACGATCCCGTCATGGGACGCGTCGACCATGGCTTGCAGCAGTTGCGCGTTGATCATGTTCGGGCCATCGGGCAAACCAGGGGGGCAAAGCAGGGCAGAGAGTAGCAACTTTGGTAGGGCCGGCCTTTTGCCAGCGCTGAATGCTAGTATCCTACGTTTTCACTCAGTTTCGGAATCCTCTACTCGATGAAAGTCGCCATTATTTCCGGATCGGTCTACGGCACCGCCGAAGAAGTCGCCCGCCACGCTGAAACCCTGCTCAAAGCTGCAGGCCTGGAGGCCTGGCATGCGGCGCGTGCCACGTTGCAGGACCTTGAAGGTTTTGCTCCCGACGCCTTGCTGGCGGTAACTTCGACCACAGGCATGGGCGAGTTGCCGGACAACCTCATGCCGTTGTACAGCAGCATTCGTGACACCCTGCCTGCGGCGTGGCGGGGCCTGCCGGGGGCGGTGATCGCGCTGGGTGATGCCAGCTATGGCGATACCTATTGTGGCGGCGGCGAGCAGATGCGCGAGCTGTTTGCCGAACTGGGCGTGCCGGAAGTGCTGCCGATGCTGCGCCTGGACGCGAGTGAGACGGTGACCCCCGAAGCAGATGCCGAGCCTTGGCTGGCCGAGTTGGCGGCTGCATTGAAAGCCAGGCTGCTCTGACCGTTCACGCCACTGACTCGCCAAGTCATCAAGCTGGCTGGCAACGCAAGTTTCAGCCAGCGGGCTGCTGGATAGACTCAACCTCGACATAGAGAGCACATGTACGTGCCGAGGTGACATGCAATGACCGCAGCCTTGCTCTATTCCAGCAACCCCACCTCACCGGGACCGTTCTGATGCCTTTGGCCGAAATTCCATTGTGCGTCTGGCGTACCCGGGGACAGAGTTTCATGTTCCGGGGCCAGCGCATCCGTTACTGGACCGCAGGGCAAGGAGAGCCCTTGCTTCTGTTGCACGGATTCCCCACCGCAAGCTGGGACTGGCACTACCTGTGGGGGCCTTTGGCCCAGCGTTTCCGGGTGATCGCCTGCGACATGCTCGGTTTTGGCGATTCGGCCAAACCGCCCGACCATGCCTACAGCCTGATGGAGCAGGCCGACCTGCAGCAGGCCCTGCTCGCCGAGCTGAAAGTCGACCAGCCGGTGCACCTGCTGGCCCACGACTACGGGGGCAGCGTGGCTCAGGAACTGTTGGCGCGGCATCATGAACGGCGCGCCGACATTGCCAGTTGCGTGTTTCTCAACAGCGGGCTGTTCCCGGAAAGCTGCCGCATGCTGCTGATCCAGAAGCTGCTGCTCAGCCGGGTGGGCTGGCTGGTCGGCCGCTCGTTCGGGCGCGACGACCTGGTGCGCAACCTGACCCAGGTCTACGGCCCGTGCAGCCACCCCAGTGAAAGTGCGCTGGATGACTTCTGGAGCCTGATCGTCGCCAACCGGGGAACGCGCATCCTGCACAAGCTGGCGGGTTACCTGCCAGAGCGCAGGTTGCACCGCGACCGCTGGGTTGGCGCCATGCAACACGGCAGCGTGCCGCTGCGTCTTATCAACGGCATCGTCGACCCGCTGTCCGGCGCGCACATGGTCGAGCGCTACCGGCAACTGGTGCCGCAGCCGGACACCGTGCAACTTCAGGGCATCGGCCACTATCCGCACACCGAAGCGCCGGTGCAGGTGCTGCGCCATTACCTGGCTTTTCGACAACAGCCCCTGAGCTATCTCCGGCAAAAAGTGGCGTGGTCCTGAGCGGGCCTCATCGCCAGCACAGCGCAGGCCTGGAGGCCGGCGCGGTTGGTGTGGGAGCTGGCTTGCCGGCGATGGGCCGCACAGCGGCCCCATAACCATCGTGCTGCGTTATTGCCAGGCATTCAGCCGGCGTGAGCTTGATTGTCCACCTGCCCTCGGCGGCGGACACTCGGCGCACCTGAACCTGCCTGGAGCCTGAGCATGAGCGAGCCTGTCCGTCTGCAAGATCGCGTGGTAATCGTCACCGGAGCCGGCGGCGGCCTGGGCCGCGCCCATGCGCTGCTGTTCGCCGCGCGTGGCGCCCGGGTGGTGGTCAACGATCTGGGCGGCTCCACCCATGGTGAAGGGGCCAGCGCATCGGCCGCTGACCGGGTGGTGGCGGAAATTCGCGCCGCCGGCGGCAGCGCTGTCGCCAACCATGACTCGGTCAGCTGTGGCGCGCGCATCGTCGAGCAGGCCATGGACAGCTTCGGCCGGGTCGATGTGCTGGTGAACAACGCCGGCATCCTGCGTGACAAGACCTTCCACAAGATGGACGACAGCGACTGGGAGCAGGTCTACCAGGTGCATGTCGAGGGCGCCTACAAAGTCACCCGGGCCGCCTGGCCGCACCTGCGCGAGCAGAACTGGGGGAGGGTGATCTTCACGGCTTCCACCTCCGGCATCTATGGCAACTTCGGCCAGGCCAATTACGGCATGGCCAAGCTCGGCCTGTACGGCCTGACCCGGACCCTGGCGATCGAGGGGCGCAAGCACGGCATCCTGGTCAACGCCATCGCCCCGACCGGCGGCACCCGCATGACCGAAGGGCTGATCCCGCCGCAGGTGTTCGAACGGCTCAAGCCTGAGCTGGTCAGCCCGCTGGTGGTGTACCTGGGCAGTGAGCAATGCCAAGGCAGCGGCGAGCTGTTCGAAGTGGGCGGCGGCTGGGTCGGCAAGGTGCGCTGGGAGCGTAGCCTGGGGGTCGGCTTCGACCCGCGCGAAGGCTTTACCCCGGAGCAGGTGGCAGAGAGCTGGGCACGGATCGGCGACTTCGACGGGGCGGTGCACCCGCAGGACAGTTTGCAGGCGTTGCAGCAGATGATGGCGAACCTGCAGAAGTATCCGTTGGGCTGAATTCTGTGCCGGCTTCTTCGCGGGGGGCCCCCCCCCCCCCCGGGGGCCCCCCCCCCCCCCCCCCGGGGGGGGGGGGGGGGGGGGGGGGGGGCCCCGCAGCGCCCCGGAGCGGTGGTGGGGGGGAAAAAAAAGCCCGGGGCAGCCCCCC
>NZ_PUQD01000058.1 GCF_003331055.1 Pseudomonas sp. AFG_SD02_1510_Pfu_092
ACTTAACTCTTTGAATTTCAAGGAGTTTGTCGTTCCGATGTCGCTGGAAGTGGGGCGCATTATAAGGCGATTCGAAACCCCGTCAACCTTTAATTGCAAAAATGTTTCAAAGCGCTCTTCTCCGCCGCTGCAGCATCCTGGGCAACGCCCGCGCGACAGCAGGAACCCGCAGCAGCATCAGTACAGCCCCGATGAACCCGTAGATCGCCCACTCCCGCAGATCCGAACGCACGATCCACAGGAAATGCAGCAAGCCCAACCCCAGCACCGCGTACACCAACCTGTGCAGCTTCTTCCACCGCGCCCCCAAGCGCCGCTGGCTATACCGGTTGGAGGTAACTGCCAACCCCAGCAACCCAAGAAACCCCAGCGCCCCCACAATAATGTAGGGCCGTTTGCGCAGCTCCACCGCCAACTGCCCCCAATCCAGGCCAAGGATAAAGAACAGGTAGGCCAGGATGTGCAGCACGATATAAGCGAACACCCACAACCCCAGCTGCCGGCGCACCACGATCCAGCCCGACCACCCCGTCAGTTTCTGCAATGGCGTCATGCTCAAGGTAACCAACAGGAAGGTCAGCGCCCCAAGCCCCAACCGGTCCATCATGATTTTTCCGGGATCAGGCCCCAGCAGATTCATCGCCGCCTCATACAACCACCACACCGGGAACAGGCAGCCGACGACGAAGATGGCCAGACGCAACCAGGGGTAGCGCATCAGTAGTTCTTCCGCAGATCGAGCCCGGCGTACAGCGATGCCACTTCATCGGCATAACCATTGAACATCTGCGTCTCCCGCACATTGGGGCTGAATAGCCCGCTGGGCAGGCGCCGCTCACGTGCCTGGCTCCAGCGCGGATGGTCGACGGTCGGGTTCACGTTGGCATAAAAGCCATACTCATCAGGCGCAAGCCCTTCCCAGGTGGTGCCGGGCTGTTCGGCCACCAGGCTGATCCGCACGATCGACTTGATGCTCTTGAAGCCATACTTCCACGGCACCACCAGGCGTAGCGGCGCGCCATTCTGGTTGGGCAACTCCCGGCCATACATGCCCACCGCCAGTATCGCCAACGGGTGCATCGCCTCATCCAGACGCAAGCCTTCTCTATAGGGCCAGTCGATCAAGGCAAAACCGGAACGCTGGCCGGGCATGTGCTGCGGGTCTTTCAAGGTTTCGAAGCGCACATAGCGCGCCCGGGAAGTCGGCTCGACCTGCTTGAGCACCTGCGCCAACGGGATACCCAGCCACGGAATGACCATCGACCACGCCTCTACGCAACGCAGCCGGTAGATGCGCTCTTCAAGCTGGTACGGTTTGACCAAGTCTTCCAGCGCATAGCGCCCAGGCTTGCCCACTTCGCCATCGACCACCACGCTCCACGGCTCGGTCTGCAGGCTGTCGCCATTGGCCGCCGGGTCGCCCTTGTCGGGGCCGAACTCGTAGAAGTTGTTGTAGTGGGTGGCGTCCTTGAACGGCGTGATCGCCTCGTTCCCGGCCGTTACTGCCTGCCAATGGGTGGCAGCAAGCTTGTCGGCAAACCAGGCCGGCGCGCTACCAGCCGGTACATCGGCATAACGCGTGGCCTCAGCCGCGCCAACCGTGCCAGGCAATGCCCCTAGGGCCAGGCCGGCCAGGGAACCGCCCAGCAGGGTTCGGCGGGAAAGGTAGATGCTTTCGGGGGTGATCTCCGACGCCTTGCATTCGGAAGACCTGGGTAGCTTGATGAGCATGGACGGCTCCACAGCACTGGATAACGGATGTACCAGTAAGACTATGGAGCCGGAGCGTTATTCCAGCATTAAATGATTGTCACGCCTTGCGACGGCGCGACTTCAGCAGGAACTGGATCGGCCCGGAAGCCGCATAGGCGAGGAAGATCAGCAGCAGGATGCGCGGCGGGTCGCTGAACACCACGGCAAACACCAGCACCACGGCAAGGATCGCCACGAACGGTACCCGGCCCTTGAGGTCCAGCTCCTTGAAGCTGTTGTACTTGATGTTACTGACCATCAGCATGCCGGCAGCGGCCACCAGCAGCGCCACCAGGAACGACAGCTTGGAGCCCTGGATGCCGTAGTCGCTGAACGCCCATACGGTACCCGCCACCACGCCGGCGGCCGCCGGGCTGGCCAGACCGATGAAGTAGCGTTTGTCGGCGGTGCCGACCTGGGTATTGAAACGCGCCAGACGCAGCGCCGCGCCAGCGACATAAATGAAGGCGACCATCCAGCCGACCTTGCCCATGTCACCCAGCGCCCAGCCGAAGGCCAGCAAGGCCGGCGCCACACCAAAGGCGACCATGTCCGACAGCGAGTCGTACTCGGCACCGAAGGCGCTCTGGGTGTTGGTCATGCGCGCGACGCGGCCGTCGAGGCCGTCGAGCACCATGGCCACGAAGATGGCGATCGCGGCGAAGGCGAAATACTTGCTCGCCTCGCGCGGGTCACCGGCACTCAGGGCGCTCTGCGCGCTCATCGAGCTGATGATGGAATAGAAACCGGCAAACAGGTTGGCGGTGGTAAACAGGTTGGGCAGCAGATAGATGCCACGGTGGCGCACCTTGCGGCCTTCGGCGTCATGCCCTTCTTCAACGTGCTCATCGACAGGTAGCAGGCTTTCGGCGTCGGAGGGCTTGTTCGGCTCTTCGGGACGTTCGCTCATGGAGGGTACCTTGCAACAGGATGGAAAATGTTCGACACGGGCCTGCAAAACGGGTTCTGACGACAGGCCACTGGTCTGCTTTATACCAGAAGCTGACTGTCAGAACGAAAAAACGCGGCCGAAGCCGCGTTTTTAATCTTTCGACAAGAATCAGTTCTTGGTCTTGTCGACGATTTTGTTAGCCGAGATCCACGGCATCATCGAGCGCAGCTGCTCGCCGATGATTTCGATGCCGTGAGCGGCGTTGTTGCGGCGCTTGGCGGTCATCGATGGGTAGTTGGTAGCACCTTCGGAGATGAACATCTTCGCGTACTCGCCGTCCTGGATGCGCTTCAGGGCGTTGCGCATGGCCTTGCGGGATTCTTCGTTGATGACTTCCGGACCGGTTACGTACTCACCGTATTCGGCGTTGTTGGAGATCGAGTAGTTCATGTTGGCGATACCGCCTTCGTACATGAGGTCAACGATCAGCTTCAGCTCGTGCAGGCACTCGAAGTAAGCCATTTCCGGCGCGTAGCCAGCTTCGACCAGGGTTTCGAAACCGGCTTTGACCAGCTCGACGGTACCGCCGCAGAGAACGGCCTGCTCACCGAACAGGTCGGTTTCGGTTTCGTCCTTGAAGGTGGTTTCGATGATGCCGGTACGGCCGCCGCCAACGCCCGAAGCGTACGACAGTGCAACGTTCTTGGCATTGCCCGAAGCGTCCTGGTAGATGGCGATCAGGTCAGGGATACCGCCGCCCTTGACGAACTCGGAGCGCACGGTGTGGCCAGGTGCCTTCGGCGCGATCATGATCACGTCGAGGTCGGCACGCGGGACGACCTGGTTGTAGTGGATCGCGAAGCCGTGGGAGAAGGCCAGGGTAGCGCCCTTCTTGATGTTCGGCTCGATTTCCTGCTTGTACAGCTGGCCCTGGAATTCGTCCGGGGTCAGGATCATGACCAGGTCGGCAGCAGCGACGGCGGAGGCAACGTCGGTCACTTTCAGGCCGTGGGCTTCTGCCTTGGCAACGGTGGCCGAACCTTTACGCAGACCGATGGTGACATCTACACCGGAGTCCTTCAGGTTGCACGCTTGGGCGTGGCCCTGGGAACCGTAACCGATGATGGCGACTTTCTTACCCTGGATGATGGAAAGGTCGCAGTCTTTATCGTAGAAAACTTTCATGAAAATACCCCTGGTTATATCTCGGCCCCTGCGGAGCCATCGCTAATTTTTGGAATTCAGATGCTGAGCACTTTGTCGCCACGGGCAATGCCGGTAACGCCGCTGCGCACGGTTTCGAGAATCGATGCAGTGCCGATGGCCTGGATGAAGCTGTCCAGTTTGTCGCTGGTGCCGCTCAGCTGTACGGTGTACACGCTGGCGGTCACATCGACGATCTGGCCACGGAAGATATCCGTGGTGCGCTTGATCTCGGCGCGCTGGGCACCGGTGGCCTTGACCTTGACCAGCATCAGTTCACGCTCGATGTGAGCGCTTTCCGACAGGTCGACAAGCTTGACCACTTCGACCAGCTTGTTCAGGTTCTTGGTGATCTGTTCGATCACTTCGTCATGGCCAACGGTGGTCAGCGTCAGACGCGACAGGGTCGGGTCTTCGGTCGGCGCCACGGTCAGGCTTTCAATGTTGTAGTTACGCTGGGAGAACAGGCCGACCACACGGGACAACGCACCAGGTTCGTTTTCCAGCAGCAGGGAAATGATGTGCCGCATATCAGGTACGCTCCGTCTTGCTCAGCCACATGTCACGCATCGAGCCGTCCTTGATCTGCATCGGATAGACGTGCTCGCTGCGGTCAACCGCGATGTCGATGAACACCAGGCGGTCCTTCATCGCAAACGCTTCTTCCAGCTTCGGCTTGAGGTCCTTCAGGCTGGTGATGCGGATACCCACATGGCCATAGGCCTCGGCCAGCTTGATGAAGTCCGGCAGCGACTCGACGTACGAGTGCGAGTGACGACCGTTGTAGGCCATGTCCTGCCACTGGCGAACCATGCCCAACACACCGTTGTTCAGGTTGACGATCTTCACCGGCAGGCCGTACTGCATGCAGGTGGACAGCTCCTGGATGTTCATCTGGATGCTGCCTTCGCCCGTCACGCAGGCCACGTCCTGATCCGGGAAGTTGAGCTTGACGCCCATCGCCGCCGGGAAGCCGAAGCCCATGGTGCCCAGGCCACCGGAGTTGATCCAGCGGTTCGGCTTGTTGAAGCGGTAGTACTGCGCCGCGAACATCTGGTGCTGACCGACATCGGAAGTGACGAAGGCATCGCCATGGGTCACTTCGCACAGGGTTTCGATCACTTTCTGCGGCTTGATGACATTGCCGTCGCCCTTGTCGTAAGGGAACAGCTCGCCATCGCCACGCCATTCGTCGATCTGCTTCCACCAGGCATCCAGCGCCGCCTTGTCAGGCTGCTCGCCGATTTCCTTGAGGATGGCGAGCATTTCGCCGAGCACGCTGTCGACCGGGCCGACGATTGGCACATCGGCCTTGATCATCTTGGAAATCGACGCCGGGTCGATGTCGATGTGGATGATCTTGGCGTTCGGGCAGAACTTGGCCGGGCCGTTGACCACGCGGTCGTCGAAGCGCGCTCCGACAGCGAAGATGACGTCGGCATGGTGCATCGCCATGTTCGCGGTGAAGCTGCCGTGCATGCCGAGCATGCCGAGGAACTGGCGGTCGGTACCCGGGAAGCCACCCAGACCCATCAGGGTATTGGTGACCGGCAGGTTCAACGCCTTGGCGATTTCGGTCAGGGCTTCGGAGCCCCCACCGAGGATCACGCCGCCACCGGCGTAGACGATCGGGCGCTTGGCTGCCAGCAGCATCTCGGCGGCCTTGCGGATCTGGCCGGAGTGGCCGCGTACCGCCGGGCTGTAGGAGCGCAGCTTGACCTTCTTCGGGTAGACGTATTCGAACTTCTCGGCCGGGTTGGTCATATCTTTTGGAATGTCGACCACGACCGGACCTGGGCGACCGGATTGCGCCAGGTAGAATGCTTTTTTCAGAACTTCGGGGATTTCGCTGGCGTGTTTGATCATGAAGCTGTGCTTCACGATAGGCCGCGAAATACCGATCATGTCGGTTTCCTGGAAGGCATCGGTACCTACCATGGTGCTAGGCACCTGGCCGGACAGGATGACCATCGGGATGGAGTCCATGTAGGCGGTGGCAATACCGGTAATGGCATTGGTCGCGCCTGGGCCGGAGGTTACCAGCACCACACCGGCCTTGCCGGTGGCGCGGGCGTAGCCGTCCGCCATATGGGTAGCCGCCTGCTCGTGGCGAACCAGGATGTGCTCGACTTCCGGTTCCTTGAACAGTGCGTCGTAAACATGCAGGAGAGCACCACCAGGGTACCCGTAGATGTGCTTAACGCCTTCGTCACGCAAGAAGCGGACGACCATCTCAGCGCCAGATAAAAGCTCCACGTTGTTCACCTCTAAAACGCCAGAATACCGCCCTCACTGGACGGGTCTTAATAGGTTTACTGCCAAGCAGAGCATGAGCGAACGTCAGCACTGACTGAGCAAGTATTGGGAGCGCCCCAGAGTGTTGCGGGGTTTTCCCACCCAGCGCGAGGTAACGCGTTGCGGGGTGTAACAGGTCGGCGCGGGTGTGCGCCTCATGATCTGCTTAGCGGGTCTGCTTCTGGCAGTCCCTCTACAGCGGAGATTGGATTCTTCTGATTCAGCGCCAACAAGTCAAGAAAAATTATTGCCAATTTTTCCCCAAGATGAATTCCTGCCACCACTAAAAATCGCTTCAGCAGCAGAATAAATAAGATTTCCACAAAAAAGGGCCACAATCTGCGGCCCTTGAAGGAAAAACTGAAGAAATCAGGCGGAAGGAGCAATCAATTGGTCAAATGCTGCCAACAGGCGGCGTAGCTCGCGACTTTGCTCCGGCCGCTCGGTAAATACCGTTTCGGCCATGACCAGGATGCCGGAGGCGTTGGGCAACGGCTGGCCCAGCTCGATGATGATCTTCATGCGGGGCAGGAAGATCCACTGCAACCACTGCTCGAAACTGAGGGTATCAACGGCGAAAGGCACGGTACTGGCCAGTGCTTCGTCACTCGGCGGCTCGTCATCCCACCAGCCTTGCACCTGCAGCTCCCGTTCGATCAGCAGCAAGTGGTCGGCAATATCCAGAATACGCTGCTCGATCATCAGGAATTGACCTGTGCCTTTTGCCGGGCCAGTGCAGCACCGGCGCTATCGCCCTGTTTCTCGCGGGCCTGGGCGATGGTGTTCCACAGCTCGGCTTGCAGACTCGGGCGACCGTTGGCGTAGGTCAGCGCACGACGCGCCAGTTGCTCGGCCTGCGGCGCATCACCCTGCGACAGGCGCACCTGGGCCAGGCGGTAGAGCACCTGCGGCTCGCGCGGGGCAATGCGCTGGGCACGCTCCAGGCTGGAAGCGGCACCGTTGAAGTCGCCGCTGCCCTGCTGAGTCTTGGCGGTGGTCAACAGCGCCAGCACCGGGCCGTCCAGCTGCTCATCGGCCGACAGGCCACCCGCAGCGGCGCCGCTACGCGGAATACCGGTTGGCGCGCTGGTGCTTGACGGGGTGCTGTTCATCGACGCGATGTCGAAGGGTTCGTCGGCGATCGGGTTGGGGTTGGTGGCCATCGGCGCCGAACTGACTGGGCCTGTCGTGATCGGGCCTGGCGTAATCGGCGAAGTGCTGATCGGCGCCGCGCCATTGTTTGCCGGGAATGTCTGGATGCCCGAGGCGCCAGCGCCCTGCGGGATCATCACGGTCACCCCGGAGTCCTCCGGCAGCGTTTGCGCCTGCGCGGTGCCCGTGTTGTAGCCAGCCGCCGAGCGGTTGGCCGTCACGCGTTCGCTGTTGGACACGCGGGTGCTCGAATCGACCACCGGAATATTGCCGCGCGGGACGCTGGCGCAGCCCTGAAGCACAGCCAGCGCCGTCACGGCAGGAAACAGCCACTTGTTCACGTCACACCTCATCAATGCAGCCTGTGCTTAATTCATCCAGCCCTTGACCCAGTCCATGACCGATTCAACTGGATCCTGCTCGCCGCCACAGGTCGCGCCGGCGGGCGGTTCACTCCCGCGAATATACGGCATCTGCACCGCTCCCGGACAGCTGCCATCAGACCCATGGCCACTGTACGGGTCAATCCAGGCTTGCACCACGTTGTCCGGTTGCGGCATGTCCAGCGGCAGCGGGTCGGCTTTCTTCATGAAGCTGGTCCACACCTGCAAGGCACCGGTAGCGCCGGTAAACGGCGTTTTGCCGTTGTCGTCGCGGCCCATCCATACCACCGCCAGCAAATCCTGGCTAAAGCCGGAGAACCAGCTGTCGCGCGAATCGTTACTGGTACCGGTCTTGCCCGCCAGGGTCAGGGTACGCGGCAAGCTGCTGTAGACCGAACGGCCAGTGCCTTCGCGCATCACCCGCTGCATGGCGTTCTGCACCAGGTAGATGGCCCCTGGGTCGAAGGTCTGCTGGATCTGGAACGGGTAACGCTTGAGCGGCTCGCCCTCGGCGGTGAGGACGCTGCGGATGCCGCGCATCGGCGTATTGAAGCCGCCGTTGGCGATGGTCTGGTACATGGTCGCGACCTGCATCGGCGACATGCCGCCGGCGCCCAGCAGCATGGCCGGGAAGGCGGGCCAGTCGACATTCACGCCCAGCCGGCCAATGGTCTTGATCACGTTGGGCACGCCGACTTCCAGGCCGATCTTGGCGGTCGACAGGTTGTAGGAGTTGGCCAGCCCCTGGTACAGGTAGATGGTGCCATGCGGGCGGCGGTCGTAGTTTTGCGGGCGCCAGACCTGGCCGTCGGCACCTTTGACCGAGAACGGCTCGTCCTGCACCCAGCTGGTCAGGGTGTACTTGGTCGGCTGCTCCAGCGCGGTCAGGTACACCGCCGGCTTGACCAGCGAGCCGATCGGGCGCACCGCATCGATGGCACGGTTGAAGCCGGCGAAACCTGACTGACGGCTGCCGATCAAGGCCTGCACTTCACCGGTTTCCGGGTTGGTCACGACCATCGCCGATTCCACCTCGTCAGCCCCCTTGCGCCCTGCCAGGCGCTTGAAGGTCTCGCTCATCGAGGTTTCGGCCTTCATCTGCAGGATCGGGTCGAAGCTGGTGAAAATGCGCAGGCCTTCTTCGGTCAAGTCTTCGTCGCGGTAGTCCTGGCGCAGCTGACGCTTGACCAGGTCGAGGAAGGCCGGGAACGAGCTGTCGGCCAAGCTGCCGCGCTTGGTCACGCCCAGCGGCATCTGCTTGGCCGCATCGACTTCCGCCTGGCTGGCCACGCCCTGCTCGGCCACCAGGTCGAGTACCAGGTTGCGGCGGGCCAGGGCGCGCTCGGGATAGCGACGCGGGTTGTAGTAGGACGGCCCCTTGACCATGCCCACCAGCAAGGCGATCTGGTGCAGCTTCAGCTCTGACAGCGGCTGGCTGAAGAAGAACTGGCTGGCCAGGCCGAAACCGTGCACCGCACGCTGACCATCCTGGCCAACGAACACTTCGTTGAGGTAGGCCTCGAGAATTTCGCGCTTGTCGTAGTGCAGTTCCAGCAACACGGCCATCATTGCTTCAGTCAGCTTGCGGCTGAGGCTGCGCTCGCTGGTGAGGTAGAAGTTCTTCACCAACTGCTGGGTCAGGGTACTGCCGCCCTGGCGCATGGAACCTGCCGAGGTGTTGACCCACATGGCCCGGGCAATCGACTTGGGCGACACGCCGAAGTGGCTGTAGAAATCGCGGTCTTCGGTCGCCACCAGGGTTTCGAGCAGGTACGGCGGTACCTGGTCGATCTTGATCAGGATGCGGTCTTCGAGGTTTTTCGGGTAGATGCCGCCGATCATCAGCGGCTCCAGGCGCACCACATCGAGGGCCTTGCCATTGGCCCCGGAAAGGCCCGCCACGTAATCGCCAGAGAAGCGCACACGCACGAACTGCGCCGGCTCCATGCCCTCGTAGAACTGGAAGCCACGGGTATTGAGGTCGACCGTGTTGCCATTGACCGAAGCCGCACCGGGGCCGTTGGCCGCGCTTTCACGCCGGTAGCCGAGCGCGTCCAGTTCGGTGAGGAAGTCGTTCTTGCTCAGCTTCTGGCCAGTGAACAGCTCCAGCGGCCGTGCATACACTTTGGCCGGGATGGTCCAGCGCTTGCCGGAAAACTTTTCCTGGACGACGGCATCAAGGTAAACCGCGAAGCCGGCAACGATCACCAGGCCTACCAGGCTGAGCTTCAAAGCCCAGCCCAGCCAGGCGCGGGAGCGGCCGGTCGGGCGTTTCTGAGGGGTACGGGGATTTCGGGTTCGGGTCATGGCGGCGGATTATACGCACTTTATAAAGGCTGGGCAGACGGCCCGGCGGTAGGCAGGGACGGCACCATTGACCATAATGGCGCATTCGAATTCCCTGCCCCGGAAGGATTTGCCGTGAGCCAAGCTCTTATCACTGCGTTGCAGAACCCAGCCCTGTACCCCCACCCCGTGGATGGGTTCCAGCTCATCGAGACGCACATCTCATGGGTCCTGCTCACCGGCGAGTACGCCTACAAGATCAAGAAGCCGATGAACTTCGGCTTCCTCGACTTCACTGGCCTGGACCAGCGCCAGCACTTCTGCAACGAAGAGCTGCGCCTGAACCAGCGCCTGACCGAAGGCCTGTACCTGCAAGTGCTGCCGATCACCGGCAGCGTTGACGCACCGCAACTCGGCGGCGACGGCGAAGCCATCGAATACGTGCTGAAAATGCGCCAGTTCCCCCAGGGGCAGATGCTCAGCACCCTGCAGGCCAATGGCGAGCTGAACGCCGCGCACATCGACCAGATGGCCCGGCAGATCGCCGAGTTCCACCTGCAGGCGCCGCGCGTGCCGGTGGAGCACCCGCTGGGCACGCCCGACAGCGTGATGGCGCCAGTGGAACAGAACTTCGAACAGATTCGCCCGTTCCTCAATGACAAGGCCGACCTGCAGCAACTCGACGCCTTGCAGGCCTGGGCCCGCAGCAGCTTCGAGCGCCTGCATGGCCTGCTGGAAAAGCGCAAGGCCAACGGCTTCATCCGCGAATGCCATGGTGACATTCACCTGGGCAACGCCACCCTGATCGATGGCAAGGTGGTGATCTTCGACTGCATCGAGTTCAACGAACCGTTCCGCCTGACCGATGTGTATGCCGACACCGCCTTCCTGGCCATGGACCTGGAAGACCGCGGCCTGAAATGCCTGGCCCGGCGCTTCATCAGCCAGTACCTGGAACTGACCGGCGACTACGAAGGCCTGGAGCTGCTGAACTTCTACAAAGCCTACCGTGCACTGGTGCGGGCCAAGGTGGCACTGTTCAGCATGCCGGCCGAGGCCGATGGCGTGCAGCGCGCCACCACACTGCGCACCTACCGCAACTACGCCAACCTGGCAGAAAGCTACAGCGCCATCCCGTCGCGCCTGCTGGCGATCACCCACGGTGTTTCGGCGGTGGGCAAAAGCCACGTGGCCATGCGCATGGTCGAGGCCCTGGGCGCGGTCCGCGTGCGCTCGGATGTGGAACGCAAGCGCCTGTTCGGCGAACAGCAGCAGGCCGACGGCGGCCAGCTGAGTGCCGGCATCTATGCGCAGGACGCCAGTGCAGCGACCTACCAGCGCCTGCACGAGGTGGCGGCGACCGTGTTGCGCGCCGGTTTCCCGGTGGTGCTGGATGCCACCTACCTCAAGCGCGAGCAGCGCCAGGCCGCGGCCGACATCGCCAGCCAGACCGGCGTGCCGTTCCTGATTCTTGACTGCCATGCGCCGGAGGCGGTCATCGCCAGCTGGCTGGAGCAGCGCCAGGCAGCAAACACCGACCCGTCGGATGCGACCCTGGAAGTGGTCAAGGCGCAGCAGGCCAGCCGTGAACCGCTGGACGCCCAGGAGTTGGTGCAGAGCACCCGCGTCGATACCCAGGATGGCGGCAGCATGGACCAGGTGATCGAGCAGATTCGCCAGCGCTTGCCGGGGCTGTAAGCTCAAGGACTTCCTGTTCTGGCCTCTTCGCGGGCTCGCCCGCTCCCACAAAGTGCTGTGCAAGGCTCAAGGCTGGCGTAGTGCCTGTGGGAGCGGGTTCACCCGCGAAGAGGCCGGTTCAGCCCCCGCCTCTCATCGCCCCGATGGCAAAAAGCCGCGCATTTCCGAACCCCCGCTACACTCCTCTCTGACCTGCTCGCGATTTATCCCCAAACCCGTTCAGCCATCGCAAGGAGGCTCGATGAACGATGAATTGCAGCATCTGAAGAACCTTGGCAAGACCTCTGCGCAGTGGCTGCATGCAGCTGGCATCCACAGTGCATCGGATCTGCGCCGCCTGGGCGCGGTGGGTGCGTACCAGGCCGTGAAGACACGTGGGTTCCGCGCATCGAAGGTGCTGTTGTATGCCATTGAAGGCGCCCTGCTGGACATGCACTGGAACGATTTGCCACGCGAACGCAAAGAAGCACTCAACCAACAACTGGATGCCAAAAGCCCTGCGCAAAAAAATCAGAAATAAATGGCGGGAAAGGGATTGACGCCGTAATGAGAATGGTTATGATTACCGCAACTGGTCGCGAGACTGGTTGGATAAGCTAAGAGCCCCTGGTTCGGACTCTCAGATTATCTCCTCATCAGGCTAATCACGGTTATTGACCCGGCAATTTGCCGGGTCTTTTTTTGCCGTTTGGGTGCGTTATCGCCGTAGTTGCGCGCAATAGTCCCGCTCCGGCATCGCCGCCGTGTACCACACGTAATCAGCCTCTACCGCCTCGACCTGCGCGCCCACCTCGGCCAACAGCAGCACCTTGCCCACCCCTTGCGCTTGCAGGTCAGCAAGGTGCAACGGCACGCCCACATCCTTGCGCACGTGATAAGCCCCGGCCAACAGCAGTGCCGGCTGCGGCGCCACCAACAGCTGCTCGGCCATGCGCCGGTCCCGCTGTTGCTGCACGGCCAGCATCGCCGGCAGCTGGCTTTCTGGCAGCATCCCGCAGTGCCCGGCACGCACCTGCTCCAGCAAGGCAGCCGTTACCGCCGGCGCATTGGAGCGTTCGCCTACTAACGCCACCGGCTGGCGATAGGCCTGGCGCATCTCGGCCGGCGAGAGGTTGGCGGCCAGCAAAGGCACATGCTGCTGCAAGGCTTCGGTCACGATTGGTCCATACAACTGCCAGTCCCAGCCCTCCTGCCAGGCCAATGCCTTGGGCAAATCTGCCGGCAGCGGTTGCCTGGCCAATGTATCGAGCAGCGGTTGCTGTTCGGGTTGCAGCATTTCCAGCAACAGGCTGCCCTGGGGGCGCTGGCTTTGCAGGGCACGCAACAGCCACAACTGCAGGGCGTGGTGGTCAGGGTTGTCGTGTTTTTCGCCGACCAGCACGCGCGGCGCGAGAGCCAATCGCTGCAGCAACATTTCCGGGCTTATCAGCTGCCCGCTGGCAAGATCGACAATGTGCCCCAGTTCAGCATGCGTGCGCCCCTCGCTGCTCTGCCAGGCGGGTAGCGGCGCCAGGCTGGCCTGGCAACCACCCTGTACCAGCGCCAGGCACAGCGAGAAAGCGCACAGCAGCGGATGTCGCATGGGCATTACCTCCGTGTCACTGAACAACGCATCTGGTCTGCACCGGCTAATTGTGGGATGCTCCCCGTCCTTGCCGCCAACCATGGCGACCGCCGCGCCTACCTGTCATGCACTTCCTTTGTCCTCCCCACGGCCTGCTCGAAGGCCAGAGCCGCGCCTTCAGCGTAGACGGCATCGAACTGTTCGGCGTGCGTCGCCAGGGCCAGGCCTACCTGTACCGCAACCGTTGCCCGCACCGGGGCATCGCGCTGAACTGGGCACAAGACGCCTTTCTCGATGACAGCGCCAGCCTCATCCATTGCGCCCATCACGGCGCGCTGTTTCTGATCGAAAGCGGCGAATGCGTGGCTGGCCCCTGCGAGGGCGAACAACTACAGGCCCTGGGCTGCCATGAAAACAGCCAAGGCATCTGGTTCACGGACCCAGCAGCACCGGCAGACGGCGGTCGATGACGATGCCTGCAGCATCCAGGCGCGTGCCATAAGCCAGCACCTCTACCCCTTCCGCCACTGCGACGCGCAGGGCCTGGGCATAGGCTGCGTCGATCTCCTCGGCCGGGCGCACCGCGTCGACACCGGTCAGGTTCACGCAATACAGCTGCACCGCACGCACGCCCTGCCGGGCCAGCTTCGCCAGCTCGCGCAGGTGCTTGGCACCGCGTTGGGTCACCGCATCAGGGAACGCCGCGACCGTACTGTCGGGGTAGCCCAGGGTCACGCTCTTGACCTCGACATAGGCCGGGGCCCCGTCGAACTCCAGGCGGAAATCGATGCGGCTGCCCTCCTCACCATATGCCACTTCGCGCCGCAGTGCGGTGAAGCCGGCCAGTTCGGCGATGATGCCCGCACGCAGGGCGTTTTCTACCAGCGTATTGGCCCGCCCCGTGTTCACGCAGGCCAGCCGCCCCTGCGGCGTTTCGCTGATTTCCCAGGTGCCAGGCAACTTGCGTTTGGGGTCGTTGGAGCGGCTGAACCACACCCGCCCGCCCTCACGCATGCAGTTGAGCATGGAGCCGGTATTCGGGCAGTGGATGGTCATTTGCTCGCCGTTGGCCAGTTCGATATCCGCCAAAAAGCGTTTGTAGCGGCGCAGCAGGCGGCCCTGTTCGAGTGGAGGAAAGAACTGCATCAGCCTTGCCAGCTCCGCAGGCCGCGGGCAATGCGCTGCACCGCTTCTTCCAGGCGCGGCAGGCTCTGCGTGTAGGCAAAGCGCACATGGTGCCCGGCCAGGTGGCGGCCGAAGTCCAGGCCCGGGGTAAAGGCCAGGTGTTCGGTTTCCAGGAAGTGCCGACAGAAGGCGAACGCGTCACCGCCAAAGGCACTGATATCGGCATACAGGTAGAACGCCCCCTGCGGCTCGACCGCAATGCGGAAGCCCAGATCGCGCAGGGCGGGCAGCAGGTAGTCGCGACGGCGGGCGAACTCGGCGCGGCGCTCCTCGAAAATGGCCAGGGTCTGCGGCTGGAAGCACGCCAGTGCGGCATGCTGGGCCATGCTTGGCGCGCTGATGTACAGGTTTTGCGCCAGCTTTTCCAGGTCGGCCACGGCGCCAGGTGGGGCGACCAGCCAGCCAAGGCGCCAACCGGTCATGCCGAAATACTTGGAAAAACTATTCAGAACGAACGCCGAGTCGTCCACTTCCAGCACGCTGGGGGCGTCCATGCCGTAGGTCAGGCCATGGTAGATCTCGTCCACCACCAGATGGCCGTGGCGCTCATGGGTGGCCTTGGCAAGGCTGGCCAGTTCGTCACGCCCCAGCACGGTGCCGGTCGGGTTCGCTGGCGAAGCGACCAGGGCGCCGACGGTGTCCTTGTCCCAGTAGCGCTCGACCAGGTCGGCGGTCAGCTGGTAATTCACCTCCGGGCCTACCGGTACCAGCTGCGCGCCGCCTTCGACCAGGCGCAGGAAGTGGCGGTTGCACGGGTAGCCCGGGTCAGCCAGCAGCCAGTGCTTGCCCGGGTCGACCAGCAGGCTGCTGGCCAGCAGCAGCGCACCGGAGCCACCCGGGGTGATAAGAATGCGTTCAGGGTCGACGGCCAGGCCATAACGCTGGCCGTAGAACCCGGCAATGGCTTCGCGCAGCGCCGGCAGGCCGCGCGCGGCGGTGTAGCGGGTGTGCCCGGCGGCCAGCGCGGCCTGGCCGGCGGCAACGATGGGCGCGGCGGTGGTGAAATCCGGCTCGCCGATTTCCAGATGGATCACATCGTGCCCGGCCGCCTGCAGCTCGTTGGCCCGGGCCAGCAGCGCCATGACATGGAACGGTTCGATGGCGCGACTGCGCGCGCTGTAAGGGTGGGCCATGACCTTCTCTCAATAGGGTCTAAACTGGAGATTCTACCTCTGCAAGCGATCGAACGTACCGCTCAGGCCGGTGTCAACTAGCAGGATCGGGCGGGGTAGCGCACCCCCGATCTATCTGGTAAGTTCGGCGGCTCGCAGTCGCAGGGCCGGCGGGTGCCGGAGATGGAGCAGCCTGCGCATTGGATCAGATGAGTGAGAGGCGGTCTATTCATGTCCACCGTAGAAAAGCAAAAAGCCCAGACCATGTACGGTGTCGAGCCTTACGTAGAATCCAAGGGTGAAGAGTACATGGGCGAGCCCATGAAGAAGCACTTCACCAAGCTTCTCGGCGCCTGGAAGCAAGAGCTGATGAACAGTGTCGACCGCACTGTGGATCACATGAAGGACGAGGCAGCCAACTTCCCCGACCCGGCCGACCGCGCCAGCCAGGAAGAAGAATTCGCCCTCGAGCTGCGCAACCGCGATCGCGAGCGCAAGCTGATCAAGAAAATCGACAAGACCCTCGACAAGATCAAGGCCGACGAGTACGGCTGGTGCGAATCGTGCGGCATCGAAATCGGCCTGCGTCGCCTGGAAGCCCGTCCGACCGCCGACCTGTGCTTCGACTGCAAGGAAATTGCCGAGAAAAAGGAAAAAACGGTCGGCAAAGGCTGATCTTCATTTCCACCTGAACGGGGCGCATCATGCGCCCCGTTTCATTTATATACCCAGCCAGACCATGACCGACTCCAGCTACATCGGGCGCTTCGCCCCCACTCCCAGCGGCTTCCTGCACTTCGGTTCGCTGGTCGCCGCCCTCGCCTCCTGGCTCGACGCCCGCGCGGTCAACGGCCGCTGGCTACTGCGCATGGAAGACACCGACCCACCAAGGGAAATGCCCGGCGCCCGCGACGCGATCCTGCAGACGCTGGAGCGCTACGGCCTGGAGTGGGATGGCGAAGTGGTGTTCCAGAGCCAGCGACACGACGCCTATGCCGCCGTGGTCGAGCGCCTGTTCAACATGGGCCTGGCTTATGCCTGCACCTGCTCGCGCAAGCAGCTGGAGGGCTACCACGGTATCTACCCGGGCTTGTGCCGCAACGCCGGGCATGCCCGCGAAGGCGCGGCGATCCGCTTGCGCGTGCCGGAGCTGATCTACCGCTTTACCGACCGGGTGCAGGGCGAGTTCGCGCAACACCTGGGGCGTGAAGTGGGCGATTTCGTCATCCAGCGCCGCGACGGGCTGTATGCGTACCAGCTGGCGGTGGTGCTGGACGATGCCTGGCAGGGTATTACCGACATCGTGCGCGGCGCCGACCTGCTCGACAACACCCCGCGCCAGCTGTACCTGCAAGAGCTGCTGGGCTTTTCGCAGCCGCGCTACCTGCATGTTCCGCTGATCGTGCAGCCGGACGGGCACAAGCTGGGCAAATCGTACCGCTCGCCGCCGTTGCAGGCGGACCAGGCGACGCCGCTGTTGTTGCGGGCATTGCGCGCGCTGGGGCAAGAAGCAGACCCAGAGTTGCTGCAGGCAACGCCGGCCGAAGTGCTGGCGGTGGCCCGCACGCAGTGGAAGCCCGAGGCGATTGCGCAACGGACCACAGTGCCAGAGGCGGATTTGCGCTGAGGCAGGTCCGGCCCTTTCGCGGGTAAACCCGCTCCCACAGGGTCCTAACCAAACCTGAGGAAAGCGCATTACCTGTGGGAGCGGGTTCACCCGCGAAGAGGCCGGCACAGGCAACCCACTCGCAAAAACAAAAGCCCAATAAATTCAAACTCTTGGCGAACACCATGGATTCCCGCTAGCATCCCCCCAGCCATTTGCGCCAATAATAAGTCCAAGCCCGCAGCGCCCAACCATCGAGGCCAGCATGTACATCTATCGTTTGGTCCTGCTTCTGGTCGTGGGGATCTACCTGTTCTCCCCGGCCATCATGGACTGGTGGATCGAACCGACCGGAGCCTGGTATCGCCCTTACCTGCTCTGGCTGATCCTGATCGTCGTCACCTTCATCCTGCAGAGCCAACGAGATGCCGATGAGCTTTAGCCTGACCCAGATGATCCTGATCAGCGCCGCGTACCTCATGGTGCTGTTCGGCGTGGCCTGGATCAGCGAGCGGGGGCTGATCCCGCGTTCGATCATTCGCCACCCGCTGACCTACACCCTGTCGCTGGGCGTGTACGCCAGTGCCTGGGCCTTCTATGGCTCGGTGGGCCTGGCCTACCAGTACGGCTATGGCTTCCTCGCCTGTTACCTGGGGGTGTCCGGCGCGTTTCTGCTGGCGCCGGTGCTGCTCTACCCGATCCTCAAGATCACCCGCACCTACCAGCTGTCGTCGCTGGCCGACCTGCTGGCGTTCCGCTTCCGCAGCACCTGGGCCGGGGCGCTGACCACCATCATCATGCTGATCGGCGTGCTGCCCTTGCTGGCTCTGCAGATCCAGGCGGTGGCCGACTCGATCAGCATCCTCACCGGTGAACCGGTCAAGGCCCGGGTGGCCTTCGCCTTCTGCGCGCTGATCATCCTGTTCACCATCTTCTTCGGCTCGCGGCACATCGCCACGCGCGAAAAACACGAAGGGCTGGTGTTCGCCATCGCCTTCGAATCGGTGATCAAGCTGCTGGCCCTGGGTGGCATCGGCCTGTACGCCCTGTATGGCGTGTTCGGCGGCCCGCACGAACTGGAAGTGTGGCTGCTACAGAACCAGACTGCCCTGGCGGCGCTGCACACGCCCTTGCAGGAAGGCCCGTGGCGCACCCTGCTGCTGGTGTTCTTCGCCTCGGCCATCGTCATGCCGCACATGTACCACATGGCCTTCACCGAAAACCTCGACCCACGCTCGCTGGTCAGCGCCAGCTGGGGCCTGCCGCTGTTCCTGCTGCTGATGAGCCTGGCCGTGCCGCTGGTGCTGTGGGCCGGCCTGCGCCTGGGCGCCAGCACCAACCCCGAGTACTTCACCCTGGGCCTGGGGATTGCCGCCAACAACCAGGCACTGGCGCTGCTGGCCTACATCGGCGGCCTGTCGGCGGCCAGTGGCCTGATCATCGTCACCACGCTGGCCCTGTCGGGCATGGCCCTCAACCACCTGGTGCTGCCGCTGTACCAGCCGCCGGCCGAAGGCAACATCTACCGCTGGCTGAAGTGGACCCGCCGCGCGCTGATCGTCGCCATCATCACTGCCGGGTTCATGTTCTACCTGACCCAGAACAACCACCAGAGCCTGGCCAACCTGGGCATCGTCGCCTTCGTCGCCACCTTGCAGTTCCTGCCGGGGGTGTTGTCGGTGCTGTACTGGCCCACCGCCAACCGCCGTGGCTTCATCGCCGGCCTGCTGGCCGGCACCCTGGTCTGGATGGTGACCATGCTGTTGCCGCTGCTGGGCAACCTGCAAGGCTTCTACATCCCGCTGCTGGACATGATCTACGTGCTGGACGACACCAGCTGGCACATGGCGGCCATCGCCTCGCTGGCGGCCAACGTGCTGCTGTTCACCCTGATCTCGCTGTTCACCAACGCCAGTACCGAAGAAGTCAGCGCAGCCGAGGCCTGTGCGGTGGACAACGTGCGCCGCCCGCAACGCCGTGAGCTGCACGCCGCCTCGCCGCAGGAATTCGCCACCCAGCTGGCCAAGCCACTCGGTGCCAAGGCCGCGCAAAAAGAAGTGGAGCAAGCCCTGCGCGACCTCTACCTGCCGTTCGACGAGCGCCGCCCGTATGCCTTGCGCCGCCTGCGCGACCGCATCGAGGCCAACCTGTCCGGCCTGATGGGGCCGAGCGTGGCCCAGGACATGGTCGAGACGTTCCTGCCGTACAAGTCCGGTAACGAAAACTACGTGACCGAGGACATCCACTTCATCGAAAGCCGCCTGGAAGACTACCACTCGCGCCTGACCGGCCTGGCCGCCGAACTCGATGCCCTGCGCCGTTATCACCGTCAGACCCTGCAGGAACTGCCGATGGGCGTCTGCTCGCTGGCCAAGGACCAGGAAATCCTGATGTGGAACAAGGCCATGGAGGAGCTCACCGGTATCGCCGCCAAGCACGTGGTCGGGTCGCGCCTGGTCACCATCAGCGAACCCTGGCGCGGCCTGCTGCAAGGCTTCATCAACGTGCCCGACGAGCACCTGCACAAGCAGCGCCTGGTGCTGGACGGCCAGCCACGCTGGCTGAACCTGCACAAGGCGGCGATCGACGAGCCGCTGGCCCCGGGTAACAGCGGCCTGGTGCTGCTGGTAGAAGACCTGACCGAGACCCAGGCGCTGGAAGACAAGCTGGTGCACTCCGAGCGCCTGGCCAGCATCGGCCGCCTGGCCGCCGGCGTGGCCCACGAGATCGGCAACCCGATCACCGGCATCGCCTGCCTGGCGCAGAACCTGCGCGAGGAACGCGAAGGCGACGGCGAGATAATCGAGCTGTCCAGCCAGATTCTCGAACAGACCAAGCGGGTATCGCGCATCGTCCAGTCGCTGATGAGCTTCGCCCATGCCGGCGGCAGCCACCAGAACAGCGAAGAACCGGTGTGCCTGGCCGAAGTGGCGCAGGACGCCATCGGTCTGCTGGCGTTGAACCGGCGCAATTTCGAAGTACAGTTCTTCAACCTCTGCGACCCGGACCACTGGGCCGAAGGGGACCCGCAGCGCCTCGCCCAGGTGCTGATCAACCTGCTCTCCAACGCCCGCGACGCCTCGCCCCCCGGCAGCGCCGTGCGGGTGCGCAGCGAAGTCAGCGAGCATACCGTCGACCTGATCGTCGAGGACGAGGGCAGCGGCATCCCGAAGAGCATCATGGACCGCCTGTTCGAACCCTTCTTCACCACCAAGGACCCGGGCGAAGGAACCGGACTGGGGCTCGCTCTGGTCTATTCCATCGTGGAAGAGCATTATGGGCAAATCACCATCGACAGCCCGGCCGATATCGAACGGCAACGTGGCACCCGGATCCGCGTGACCCTGCCCCGGCATGTCGTAGCGACGTCCCCAGAAATTCGAGACCGTCGAGAGAATTGAATCAATGCCGCACATTCTGATCGTCGAAGACGAAACCATCATCCGCTCGGCCTTGCGTCGCCTGCTCGAGCGGAACCAGTACCAGGTCAGCGAAGCCGGCTCGGTGCAGGAAGCCCAGGAACGCTTCAGCATTGCCACCTTCGACCTGATCGTCAGTGACCTGCGCCTGCCAGGCGCGCCTGGCACCGAGCTGATCAAGCTCGGCCAGGGCACCCCGGTGCTGATCATGACCAGCTACGCCAGCCTGCGCTCGGCAGTGGACTCGATGAAGATGGGCGCGGTGGACTACATCGCCAAACCCTTCGACCACGACGAGATGCTGCAGGCCGTGGCACGTATCCTGCGCGACCGGCAGAACGCCCCGGCTGCGGCACCGGCTGCCGAGCCACGCGCCAGCAATGGCAAGGCTGCCCCGGCCGACAAAGGCAGCACCGCGGCCAACGGTGAAATCGGCATCATCGGCTCGTGCCCGCCGATGCAAGACATGTACAGCAAGATCCGCAAGGTCGCGCCCACCGACTCCAACGTGCTGATCCAGGGCGAGTCGGGGACCGGTAAAGAGCTGGTGGCCCGCGCCCTGCACAACCTGTCGCGCCGGGCCAAGGCACCGATGATTTCGGTGAACTGCGCAGCCATTCCCGAGACGCTGATCGAGTCCGAACTGTTCGGCCACGAAAAAGGCGCGTTCACCGGCGCCAGCGCCGGGCGTGCCGGCCTGGTGGAAGCGGCCGACGGCGGTACCCTGTTCCTCGATGAAATCGGCGAATTGCCCCTGGAAGCCCAGGCCCGTCTGCTGCGCGTGCTGCAGGAAGGCGAGATTCGCCGGGTGGGTTCGGTACAGTCGCAAAAGGTCGATGTGCGCCTGATCGCCGCGACCCACCGCGACCTGAAGAACCTGGCCAAGGCCGGCCAGTTCCGTGAGGACCTGTATTACCGCCTGCACGTGATCGCTTTGAAATTGCCGGCCCTGCGCGAACGTGGCAGCGACGTCAACGAGATCGCCAGCGCCTTCCTCGCCCGCCAGAGCGCGCGCATCGGCCGTGACGACCTGCACTTTTCGGCGGAAGCCGAGCAAGCCATTCGTCACTACAGCTGGCCGGGTAACGTGCGAGAGCTGGAAAACGCCGTGGAGCGTGCGGTCATTCTCAGCGAGAGTGCAGAAATTTCTGCCGACCTGCTGGGCATCGACATCGAGCTGGGCGACCTGGAGGAGGACGAAATCCTCGAAAATGCCCTGGCCGTGGCCAGTGCAACCAATGCCAGCCATGAGCCGACCGAGGATCTGTCGCTGGAAGACTACTTCCAGCACTTCGTGCTCGAGCACCAGGACCACATGACCGAAACCGAGCTGGCCCGCAAGCTCGGGGTCAGCCGCAAATGCCTGTGGGAACGCCGCCAGCGCCTGGGCATTCCACGGCGCAAGAGCAACGCGACCAGCGAATAACCGATTTGCCTGGGCGGGAGGTTCCTCCTGCCCTTCTCTGTCAGCCTCACCGGCCTCTTCGCGGGCATGCCCGCTCCCACAGGAATTTCACTGCCCTAAAGGGTGGTGCAACCCATGTGGGAGCGGGCGTGCCCGCGAAAGGCCGGCAAAGCCAGCGCACACACCCCAAGTAACACATCAGCTCCCGCAAAAATCTGTTACCCAAGCTTTCCGCCGTAACAGTTCCCGAGGCGTAAGGTAACGAAATTTCGACATTTTCGGCCGTGCAAAAACCGCCAACCGCCTTCAACCCCTTGATTTTACTAGGTTTCGTAAAGTTGGCACGGCACCTGCTATATGTCTGGTACAAGAACAATAACAAGCACTGCAACTCAGAATAAGAACAAGACGAAACGGCTCACGCACAATAAAAACAAGACGGCGGAGGCGCAGCTAACTGATTCTTTTGGAGAGGATGCGTGTTTGGGGCTTGCCCCACAACCAGGCAGAGAACAACAAAAACTGCACTAAAGCAGCGCCTGAACTGGTTGGATCGACAGATCAACGTGACATCAGCGACCAAAGCAATCCGTTTGCTCTTAACCCCTGGTTTGGGGGTCGTCCACAAGCTTCGAGATTTGTGGACAGGGCGCTCAACAAAAACAAGAAGCCCAGCAGAAAAACAATAAGAGCACGCAACGACTTCTTGGGGAGCTTAGGCTCCCCTTGTCGTTTCCGCCCTTCCGGCAGGCATCCTGCTACCGCCTACACCATTCCCTGAGTAAATGCTAGAATCCCCGCCCATCATGCGGCCATTCTCCTATTCTTGGCCGAACATTCCTTCAAACAGTGCATCCCATGCTGAAGAAGCTGTTCCAGTCGTTCCGCCCGCCCGTACCGGGCCAGCACCACCGGCGCACCACGCCTGAGGTGATCAACAAGAGCCAGCACTCGCTGCAGCGCCACCAGTTCAGCCGCCATGCGGTGAACATCGTCGAACGCCTGCAGAGCGCCGGTTACCAGGCTTACCTGGTCGGTGGCTGTGTCCGCGACCTGATGCTGGGCATCACGCCGAAAGACTTCGACGTCGCCACCAGCGCCACGCCCGAACAGGTCCGTGCCGAGTTCCGCAACGCGCGCATCATTGGTCGCCGCTTCAAGCTGGTCCACGTGCATTTCGGCCGTGAGATCATCGAAGTCGCCACCTTCCGCGCCCACCACTCGGAAGACGACCAGGGCGACAGCCACCGTTCGTCGCACAATGCCAGTGGCCGCATCCTGCGTGACAACGTGTACGGCACCCTGGAAGAAGACGCGCAACGTCGCGACTTCACCATCAATGCCCTGTACTACGACCCGGTCAGCGAGCGCATCCTCGACTACGCCAACGGCGTGCACGATATTCGCAACCGCCTGTTGCGCCTGATCGGTGACCCTACCCATCGCTATCAGGAAGACCCGGTGCGCATGCTGCGCGCGGTGCGTTTCGCCGCCAAACTCGACTTCGGCATCGAAAAACACACGGTCCAGCCGATCCGCGAACTGGCGCCGATGCTGCGCGAGATTCCGCCGGCGCGTCTGTTCGAAGAATGCCTCAAGCTGTTCCTCTCCGGCCAGGGCGCCATGGTCTTCGAAATGCTGGTCGACCTGCAGCTGTTCGAGCCGTTGTTCCCGGCCAGTTCGCATGCCCTGGACGAGCGCCCGACCTACACCCACACCCTGATCAGCCAGGCGTTGCACAACACCGACCTGCGCGTGAAGCAAGGCAAGCCGGTAACCCCGGCGTTCCTCTTCGCTGCGCTGCTGTGGCCAGCCCTGCCGGCCCGCGTGCTGCACCTGCAAAACCAGGGCGTGCCGCCGATCCCGGCCATGAACGGCGCCGCTCACGACCTGATCGCCGAGCAATGCGCACGCATCGCCATCCCCAAGCGCTTCACCCTGCCGATCCGCGAGATCTGGGACATGCAGGAGCGCCTGCCACGCCGCAGCGGCAAGCGCGCCGACATGCTGCTGGACAACCCGCGCTTCCGCGCCGGTTACGACTTCCTGCTGCTGCGCGAAAGCGCCGGGGAAGAGACCGACGAGCTCGGCCAGTGGTGGACCGACTACCAGGATGCCAACGACAGCGAGCGCCGCGAGATGATCCGCGAGCTGGGCAACCGTGACGACGGCACCGGTGCCGGCCCGCGCAAACGCAAGCGCAGTGCTGGCAAACGCAAGCGCAGTGGCGACGAGGCGTTCGAGTGATCACTCGCGCCTATATTGGCCTGGGCAGCAACCTGGACGCACCTGTCGAGCAGCTGCGCAGCGCCTTGCAGGCGCTCGACCAGGTTGAAGACACCCGCCTGGTAGCCGCTTCGGGCTTGTACACCAGCGATTCGCTGTCGCCCGGCCAGCCGCGTTACACCAACGCGGTCGCTGCCCTGGATACCGCCCTGCCGCCGCTGGCCCTGCTCGATGCGCTGCAGGCCATCGAGAATAACCAGGGCCGTGTGCGCAAGGAGCGCTGGGGGCCGCGCACGCTGGACCTGGACATCCTGCTGTTCGGCGACCAGGTGCTCGACGAGCCACGCTTGAAAGTGCCGCATTACCACATGCACGCGCGGCCCTTCGTGCTGTACCCGCTGGCTGAACTGGTACCGGCCGATTTCCGCCTGGCCGATGGCCGCGCCCTCGCCCAACTGCTCGACGATTGTCCGTTCGTCGGCCTGGAACGCCTGTAAACCGGGCGTTCCAGCGTTGCCCACTGGCGCGGTAACGCCAGTAACACCCTTATCGTAACAATGCGGTAACAGGGTGATTGACTTCCCCTACCTCGCTCACGACTATAGGCGTCCCGTGTGGCACCAAAGTGCCGCATACCCGTATTTAGGCCCGGACGGACCTGTGCCCGAACATCACGCGCGATGATGTGCCGCTCCGGAAGATGACTACAGCGTTGAATGCAGTCGTTTCTTACAGCGCCTGAACGAGGAATTTCCTACATGCCTGAAGTAACCCTGACCACCCTCAATGGCCTCAAGGCCAAGGGTGAAAAAATCACCATGCTGACCTGCTACGACGCGACCTTCGCCAAGGCCGCCAGCCAGGCCGGTGTAGAAGTGTTGCTGGTGGGCGACTCGCTGGGGATGGTCCTGCAAGGCCACGACAGCACACTGCCGGTGACCACCGCCGACATGGCCTATCACACCGCCAGCGTAAAACGTGGCAACGAAGGCGCGTTGATCCTCACCGACCTGCCGTTCATGGCGCATGCCACCCCGGAGCAGGCCTTTGCCAACAGCGCCACGCTGATGCAGGCCGGCGCCCACATGGTCAAGATCGAAGGCGCGGCCTGGCTGGCCGAGACCATTCGCCTGCTGGCCGAGCGGGGCGTGCCGGTGTGCGCGCACATGGGCCTGACCCCGCAGACCGTCAACGTGCTGGGCGGTTACAAGGTCCAGGGCCGCCAGGAAGTCCAGGCCCGGCAGATGCGCGCCGACGCCATCGCGCTGGAGCAGGCCGGTGCGGCCATGCTGCTGCTCGAATGCGTGCCCAGCGAGCTGGCCGCGGAAATCACCAATGCCGTGGGCATCCCGGTGATCGGCATTGGTGCCGGCAACGCCACCGATGGCCAGGTCTTGGTCCTGCACGACATGCTCGGCCTGTCGCTGAGCGGCCGGGTGCCGAAGTTCGTGAAGAATTTCATGCAGGGCCAGCCGGATATCCACAGCGCCCTGGTCGCCTACGTCGAGGCGGTCAAGCAAGTCAGTTTCCCAGGCAGCGAACACGGGTTCAGTGCATGAATACAGTCAAGACCGTCCGCGAGCTGCGCGCCGCAGTCGCACGCGCGCGCAGCGAAGGCAAGCGCATCGGCTTCGTGCCGACCATGGGTAACCTGCACAGCGGCCATGCCGCGCTGGTGACCAAGGCGGCGCAGCGCGCCGATTTCGTGGTCGCCAGCATCTTCGTCAACCCGCTGCAGTTCGGTGCCAACGAAGACCTCGACAAATACCCGCGCACCCTGGCCGCCGACCAGGAACGCCTGCTCCAGGCCGGCTGCAACCTGTTGTTCGCGCCGACCGTCGAAGAAATGTACCCCGACGGCATGAGCGGGCAAACCCGGGTCAGCGTGCCCCACCTCTCCGAAGGCCTGTGCGGCGCCAGCCGGCCCGGGCATTTCGAAGGTGTGGCTACTGTGGTGAGCAAGCTGTTCAACATGGTCCAGCCCGACCTTGCCGTGTTCGGCGAAAAGGACTTCCAGCAACTGGCGGTGATCCGTGCCATGGTGCGCGACCTGAACATGCCGATCCAGATCATCGGTGAGCCCACCGTGCGCGCCGACGACGGCCTGGCGCTGTCGTCGCGCAATGGCTACCTGACGCCGGAGCAGCGCGCTGCGGCGCCGGCGTTGTACCGCGTGTTACAGCAGATTGCCGCGGGCATCGGCCGCGGCCAGCGGGACTTCGCCGCGCTGGTTGCCGAAGGCCAGGCGCAGTTGACCGCCGCCGGGTTCCGCCCGGATTACCTGGAAGTGCGACATGCCGTGAGCCTGCGCCCGGCACTGATCGATGACCGCGACCTGGTGGTGATCGCTGCGGCCTATATGGGCAACACGCGCTTGATCGACAACCTGTACCTGCATGTGGACGACAAGACCGCGTAACGGCCTGGGGCTGCTTTGCAGCCCATTCGCCGGCAAGCCAGCTCCCACAGGGGCGCAAAGCGCCCCCAAATTCCCCTCGCCATACCCATTCCCTGCAAGTGGCCTTTGCCTATAATGGTGCCAGCCTGAACCCGGCCATGACTGCCGTGTCCAAGCCCTCACCACGCACCAAGGGAACCCCGCGCAATGGCGTATTACCGTACACCCCACGATGTGACGGCCCTGCCCGCCTGGCAGGCGCTTCAGCAACACCGCGACGCCATGCAAGGATTCAGCATGCGCGAAGCCTTCGCCGCCGACGCCAAACGCTTCGATCAGTTCTCGCTGAGCTGCTGCGGCCTGTTCCTCGACTACTCGAAAAACCTGATCACCGAAGAAAGCCGTGACCTGCTGGTCAACCTGGCCCATGAAGTGGGCCTGCAGGACGCCATCAAATCGATGTTCGGCGGCGAAATCATCAACGCCTCCGAAGGCCGCCCGGTGCTGCACACCGCCCTGCGCAGGCCGGTGGGTGACAAACTCAGCGTCAACGGCGTGAACGTCATGCCGGAAGTGCACAAGGTGCTCAACCAGATCACCGAACTGGTCGGCCGCATCCATGACGGCCTGTGGCGCGGCTACAGCGAAAAGCCGATCACCGATGTGGTCAACATCGGCATCGGTGGCTCGTTCCTCGGCCCCGAGCTGGTCTCCGAAGCGCTGCTGCCCTACGCCCAGCGCGGCGTACGCTGCCACTACCTGGCAAACATCGACGGTAGCGAATTCCACGAGCTGTCGGCCAACCTGCGCGCCGAAACCACCCTGTTCATCGTCTCGTCGAAGTCGTTCAACACCCTCGAGACCCTGAAGAACGCCATGGCCGCGCGTACCTGGTACCTGGCCCAGGGCGGCTCGGAAGCCGAGCTGTATCGCCACTTCATCGCCGTTTCCAGCAACAAGGCCGCCGCCGTGGCCTTCGGCATCCGCGAAGAGAACATCTTCCCGATGTGGGACTGGGTGGGCGGGCGCTACTCGCTGTGGTCGGCCATCGGCCTGCCGATCGCCCTGGCCATCGGTACCGCCAACTTCAAGGAGCTGTTGTCCGGCGCCTACACCATGGACCAGCACTTCCAGACCGCGCCGTTCGAAAAGAACATGCCGGTGCTGCTGGCCTTGCTGGGCGTGTGGTACGGCAACTTCTGGGGCGCGAACAGCCACGCGATCCTGCCATACGACCATTACCTGCGTAACATCACCAAGCACCTGCAACAGCTGGACATGGAGTCCAACGGCAAGAGCGTGCTGCAGGACGGCACCCCGGTGAAGACCGATACCGGCCCGGTGATCTGGGGCGGCGTCGGCTGCAACGGCCAGCACGCCTACCACCAGTTGCTGCACCAAGGCACCCAGCTGATTCCGGCCGACTTCATCGTGCCGGTGGTGAGCTTCAACCCGGTCGCCGACCACCACCAGTGGCTGTATGCCAACTGCCTGTCGCAGAGCCAGGCGCTGATGCTGGGCAAAACCCGCGAAGAAGCCGAAACCGAGCTGCGCGGCAAGGGCCTGAACGAAGCGGACATCGCAAAGCTCGCCCCGCACAAGGTGATCCCGGGCAACCGCCCGAGCAACACCTTGGTGGTAGAACGCATCAGCCCGCGCCGCCTGGGCGCACTGGTGGCGATGTACGAGCACAAGGTGTTCGTGCAGAGCGTGGTCTGGGGGATCAACGCCTTCGACCAATGGGGCGTGGAGCTGGGCAAAGAGCTGGGCAAGGGCGTCTACCAGCGCCTGGTCGGCAGCCTGGAAGACAGCGCCGAAGACGGCTCCACCCAAGGCCTGATCAACTACTTCCGCGGTCGCCACCGCGGTTGATCTGAACCTTCGCCCGCTCCCACAGGTACCGCACAGTCCCTGTGGGAGCGGGTTTACCCGCGAAGGGGCCGGCACAGGCGGAACACCTCTCCCAGCTACACTGTCCTATCGAATAGCCGTTGCAGTCCATCGCCCCTTACAAGAGCAGGACCATCCGCCATGTTCGATATCCGCAACTACCCCCAGGCCTTGGCCGTCAGCCAGTCTGCCGCCCTCTCCCCCGACGAGTACCGCCGCCTCTACCGCCAGTCGGTCGATGACCCCGACTCCTTCTGGGCCGAACAGGCCAAGCGCCTGGACTGGATCAAGCCCTGGTCGAGCGTGCAGCAATGCGACCTGAAGACCGGCAGCGCACGCTGGTTCGACGGCGGCCAGCTCAACGTCAGCTACAACTGCATCGACCGGCACCTGGCCCAGCGCGGCGCGCAGACCGCCCTGCTCTGGGAAGGTGACGACCCTGCAGACTCCAAGGCCATCAGCTACCGCGAACTGCATCGCCAGGTGTGTCGCCTGGCCAATGCACTGAAAGCGCGCGGGGTGAAGAAAGGCGACCGGGTGTGCATCTACATGCCGATGATCCCCGAGGCGGCCTACGCCATGCTCGCCTGTACCCGCATCGGTGCCATTCACTCGGTGGTGTTCGGCGGTTTTTCACCCGACGCCCTGCGCGACCGCATCCTCGACGCCGACTGCCGCACGGTGATCACCGCCGATGAAGGCGTGCGCGGTGGCAAGCGCATTGCGCTGAAACACAATGTCGACAAAGCCCTGGCCAGCTGCCCGGCGGTCAGCAGCGTGTTCGTGGTACGCCGCACCGGCGCTGATGTCGCCTGGGCCGAGGGGCGCGACCTGTGGTACCACGAGGCAACGGAAAACGCCGACGACGACTGCCCGGTGGAACCGATGGCGGCCGAAGACCCGCTGTTCATCCTCTACACCTCCGGCAGCACCGGCAAGCCCAAGGGCGTGCTGCACACCACCGGCGGCTACCTGCTACAGGCCACCCTCACGTTCAAGGTGGTGTTCGACTACCGTGAAGGCGAAGTGTTCTGGTGCACCGCCGACGTCGGCTGGGTCACCGGCCACAGTTACATCGTCTATGGCCCGCTGGCCAATGGCGCGATCTCGCTGATGTTCGAAGGCGTGCCCAACTACCCGGACACCTCACGCTTCTGGCAGGTGGTGGACAAGCACCAGGTGAACATTTTCTACACCGCCCCGACCGCCCTGCGCGCGTTGATGCGCGAAGGTGACGCGCCGCTGCAGGGCACGTCACGGCAGAGCCTGCGCCTGCTCGGCAGCGTCGGCGAGCCGATCAACCCGGAAGCCTGGGAATGGTACTTCGAAGCCGTCGGGCAAAAGCGCTGCCCCATCGTCGATACCTGGTGGCAAACCGAAACCGGCGGCATCATGCTCACCCCGCTGCCCGGCGCGCAGGTGCTCAAGCCCGGTTGCGCCACCCAGCCGATGTTCGGCGTGCAACCGGTGCTGCTGGACGAAAAGGGCAAGCTCATCGAAGGCCCCGGCGCCGGCCTGCTGGCGATCAAGGCCAGTTGGCCCGGGCAGATCCGTAGCGTCTACGGCGACCATCAGCGCATGGTCGACACCTATTTCAAACCGATGCCCGGCTATTACTTCACTGGCGACGGTGCCCGCCGGGATGCCGATGGCGACTACTGGATCACCGGGCGTATCGATGACGTGATCAACGTTTCCGGGCACCGCATCGGTACCGCCGAGGTGGAAAGCGCGCTAGTGCTGCATGACAGCGTCGCCGAAGCGGCGGTGGTGGGTTACCCCCACGACCTCAAGGGCCAGGGCGTTTATGCCTTCGTTACGCCGATGAATGGCGTAACCGCCGACGACGCGCTCAAGGCCGAACTGCTGGCCTTGGTCAGCAAGGAAATCGGCAGCTTCGCCAAGCCCGAACTGATCCAGTGGGCACCGGCATTGCCCAAGACCCGCTCAGGCAAGATCATGCGGCGTATACTGCGCAAGATCGCCTGCAACGAACTGGACAACCTCGGTGATACCTCGACCCTGGCCGACCCCAGCGTGGTGCAGGGCCTGATCGACAAACGCCTCAACCAGTAACCGGCGGCCGCTGTGCAGGGTCGCCCTGAACCACAGGTCGCCATGGAAGCCCTTCGCCGCCGTATCGAAACCCAGGTCATGAGCCTTACCGGGCTGGCCCTCGGCCAGCTCGACCTGGAGTCGCCCAAAGGGGACCCAGGCCTGTTCGGCCCGCACAGCATCAGCTGGAAGGTGCATGGCGACTTCCCGAGCATGCTGGTCGGCGGCATCAGTGCCCTGCTGTTGCAGTTGCTGCACCCGCTGGCGCTGGCCGGGGTGTGGGACCACTCCAACTTCCGCGAAGACCTGCTCGGCCGCCTGCGCCGCACCAGCCAGTTCATCTCCGGCACCACCTTCGGCGCCACCCGCGATGCCGAGTGGCTGATCGACAAGGTGCGCACCATCCACCTGCAGGTGACCGGCACCGCGCCGGATGGCCGCCCGTATGCAGCCAGCGACCCGGACCTGCTGACCTGGGTGCATGTGGCCGAAGTCAGCAGTTTCCTCGCCGCCCACCTGCGCTACTGCGACCCGCACCTTGCGCGCAGCGAACAGGATGCCTACTACGCAGAAATCGCCCTGATCGCCGAGCGCCTTGGCGCCCGTAACGTGCCGCGCTCCTGCCAGCAGGTCGCAGACTACCTGCAACGCATGCGCCCGCAGTTGCATTGCGACGCGCGCAGCCATGAGGTGGTCAAGGTGCTGCTGGATGCACCTGCCCCCAGCCGCCTGGCACGGCCGGTGGGCAAGCTGATGCTGCATGCCGGCATCGACCTGTTGCCGGGCTGGGCCCAGGGCCTGCTCGGCCTGCAGCACGGCCCGTTGCAGCGGCGCATGATCCGCCTGGGCCTGCAACGCACCGCGCCGGTACTGCGCTGGGCAATGCGCGACGGCTCGGCACACCGCGCCAAACGGCGCATGGGTGTCGAATGACGGCGAATGGTCGGCTCAGCGGAACTGATTTAACGTGCCATACTCCAAGCTCTCCGGCTTAGACAGACGAAGCGACACATGTACAAAGGATTGACTCGCGCCGCCGGCGCATTGCTGGCACTCGCAGCCCTCTACGGCCTTCTCGGCTTTCTCGTTGTCCCCGGTGTCGCGCTGCGCATCGCCAACCAGCAGTTGGCCCAGTACGCAACCGTGCCTGCCCACCTCGAACGGATCGAACTCAACCCCTTCAGCCTCGAGCTGACGCTGTGGGGCCTGCAGATCGGCGAGCCGGGCAAGGAACAGGTCGGCTTCGAGCGGTTGTACGCCAACCTCTCGCTCGACAGCCTGTGGAGCGGCGCCCTGCACCTGGAAACGGTGGAACTGGTCAAGCCGCGCAACGAGGTGCTGTTCGCCAAGGACGGCACCCTCAATCTGACCCGCCTGTTCAAGTTGCCCGCCAGCGAGGCCAAGCCCGACGAGCCGCCCAGCGACCCGTTCCCGCTGCGTATCGGCAGCATCAAACTCAGCGACGGCTACCTGCATTTCGAGGACCTGCGCCCGAGCGAGCCGATCGAGTTCCTCTACGACAACATGAACCTGGAGCTGAACAACCTCAGCACCTTGCCCAACGACAATGCCGACATGACCCTGGTGGCCCTGGGCCCCAACGGCGGGCGCATCGACTGGAAAGGCACCCTGAGCCTGGCGCCGATTGCCTCCGAGGGCACGCTGAAGGTCACCGACGGCAAGATGAAAGCGTTCTGGCCCTATGTGCGCGATACCGTGCCACTGGTGCTGGAAGACGGCGTGGTCAGCCTCGACACCCACTACAAGCTCAACCTCGCCAAGCAGACCGAACTGTTGCTGGACAACACCTCGCTGCGCATTGCACCGTTCGCCATCAAGGCCCCCGATGGCCGCCCGCTGGCGCGCCTGGCCAGCCTGGAGGTCAGCGAGACCTCGGTCGACCTGGTCAAGCAACGGGTCACCGTGGGCAAGGTCCGCAGCGAAAAACTGGAAACCTGGGCCGCGCTGGAAAAGGACGGCCAGCTCGATTGGCAAAAGCTGTTCGCCAGCCAGCCGACCAAGGCCACGCCCAAGGAAAAAGCCGAGCCGGCCACCGCCGAGCCCACGCCCGAACAGCAAGCCGCCAAGGAACCGAACAAGCCCTGGCAGGTGCTGCTCAAGGATGTGCAACTGCGCAACTACCTGGTACACCTGGCAGACCGCACCCAGAAGGAGCCGGTCGCCCTCGACATCGGCCCGCTCAACGCCGACCTGCAAGGTTTCGACAGCCTCAACCAGTCGCCTTTCACCCTCAGGCTCGATACCGGCGTGGGCAGGCAAGGCAAGCTGCAGGCCACCGGCCAGGTCAACCTGGCGCCGGTGTGGGCCAAACTGGACGTCAGCACCCGCGACATCGACCTGCGGGTGGCGCAGGCCTATATCAGCCCGTTCATCCTGCTGGAGCTGCGCAGCGGCATGCTCGCCAGCGACCTCAAGGTCGACCTGAAGAACACCGCTCCTCTGGCCTTCAGCGTGACCGGCAAGGCGCAGGTCAGCCAGCTGCACACCCTCGACACCATCAAGAGCCGCGACTTCGTCAAATGGCAGCAGGTGAACGTCGATGGCCTGTCGTACGTGCACGGCGACGCGCTGTCGATCGACAAGGTGACCCTGTTGCAGCCTTATGCGCGCTTCATCATCAACGAAGACCGCACCACCAATGTCAATGACCTGCTGATTCCGCAGCCGGCCGACGCCCCGGCGACCGGCCAGGCCAAGCCGGCCGCGGCCAGCAGCAACAAGCCGCTGGGTATCCACATCGGCCGGATCGACATCAACGACGGCTCGGCCAACTTCGCCGACCTGTCCCTTACCCCCAACTTCGCCACGGCCGTCCAGCAGCTCAACGGCCAGATCGGCACCATCGACAACCGCAAGCCGCTGCCGGCCAAGGTCGATGTCAAGGGTAAGGTCGACCGCTATGCACCGGTCACCATCAAAGGCGCCCTCAACCCGTTCGACCCGCTGGCCAGCCTGGACATCGCCACCAGCTTCAAGCGGGTCGAGCTGACCACGCTGACGCCCTACTCCGGCAAGTTCGCCGGTTTCCGTATCCGCAAGGGCCGGCTCAACCTCGACCTGCACTATGTGATCATCAACGGCCAGCTCAAGGCCGAGAACAAGGTGGTGGTGGAGCAGCTGCAGCTGGGCGAGAAGGTCGACAGCCCGGACGCCGTGGATTTGCCGATCCGCCTGGCGGTGGCGCTGCTGAAGGATACCGAAGGCAGGATATCGATCGAGCTGCCGGTATCGGGCGATCTCAACAACCCGCAGTTCAGCGTGATGCCGATCGTCTGGCAAACCCTGCGCAACCTGGTGTTGCGCGCGGCGCAGGCGCCGTTCAAGTTCATCGGCGGGCTGGTTGCCGGCGGCGGCTCGGAAGACCTCGGCAGCGTTGCCTTCGCCCCAGGCTCCAGCGAGCTCGGTGGCGATGCCCAGGCGGCGCTGGACAAGCTGGCCTCGGCGCTGAAAGAGCGCCCGGAGCTACGCCTGGAAATCGAAGGCACCAGCGCCCAGGCCAGCGATGGCCCACTGATCGCCCAGCAGCGCCTGGAGCGTGAGTATCAGGCCACCTGGTACAAGATCCTGCAACGCCGCGGTGACAAGGTGCCGGCCAATGCCTCGATGCTGGTGGTCGACGACAGTGACAAACCGGCGATGCTCGAAGGCATCTACCGCAACCGCCTGAAGCAGCAACCGCCCGCTGAATGGGAGCAACTGGGCCGCGACGAGCGCACCGCCAAGCTGCGTGAGGCGGTGATCAAGTCCTGGGCCGAGAGTACCGCGCTGCTGCGCACACTGGGCCAGGAGCGGGCCAGCAGCATCAAGGATTACCTGGTCGACAAGGGCCAGCTGGAAGATGACCGGGTGTACTTCATCGATACCAGCCTGGGGCAGCCGGAGAGCGATGGGCGGGTGGTGACGCCGATGCATCTGGATGCCGAATAATCTCTGCTAGCAGGTCTGGCCCCTTCGCGGGGGGGGGGCCCCCCCCCCCGGGGGGGGGGGGGGGGGGGGGGGGGGGCCCCCCCGCGCCAGCGGGGGGGGGGGGGGGGCGCCCCCCGCGCCCCCCCCCCCC
>NZ_PUQD01000059.1 GCF_003331055.1 Pseudomonas sp. AFG_SD02_1510_Pfu_092
TCGCCGATGGTAGTGTGGGGTTTCCCCATGTGAGAGTAGGTCATCGTCAAGATTCATTTCGCAAAACCCCTATCTGCACATGCAGGTAGGGGTTTTGTCTTTGTGCCGCAAAAAAGCAGCCCCCCTGTGGGAGCGGGCAAGCCCGCGAAGCAGGCGACGCGGTAGAGGGCATTCGGCCCTTTCATATCCACGTGATATCGTTCCCCCTCAGCCACCCGCGCCTGTCAGAGACTGCCCGATGCTCAACACCACCCACCTCCACCCCGGCTTCATGATCGTCCACGGCAACCGCCTCGACGACTTGCGCAGCCTGGTGGTGAGCTGGATGCGTCGCTACTCTCTGGCGCCGCTGGAAAACGAAATAGCCCTGGTGCAGAGCAACGGTATTGCTCAATGGCTCAAGCTGGCCCTGGCCGAAGACCCTCAAGACGATGACCAGGGCGGTTGCGGCATCGCTGCTGCCATTGATGTGCAGCTGCCAGGCAGCTTCATGTGGCAGCTGTACCGCAGCGTGCTGGGCCGTGACGAAATCCCCGAAGTCTCCCTGCTAGACAAGGCACCGCTGACCTGGCGCCTGATGCGCCTGCTCCCCGCCTTGATCGAGCGCCCGCATTTCGAGCCGCTGCGGCGCTTTCTTACCGACGACAGCGACCTGCGCAAGCGCTACCAGCTCGCCGAGCGCCTGGCCGACCTGTTCGACCAATACCAGGTCTACCGCGCCGACTGGCTCAAGGACTGGGCCGCTGGCGAGCACATCCTCAACACTGCCCGCGGTGAGCGCAAAGCGTTGCCCCCAGGCAACCGCTGGCAGGCGGAGCTATGGCGCGCACTGTTGGAAGATGTTGGCGAGCAAGGCATGGCGCAGAGCCGAGCCGGGGTGCATCAACGTTTCATCGAGCGCATCAACAGCCTCGAGCAGGCCCCGGCAGGGTTGCCGGCGCGGGTCATCGTGTTCGGCATTTCCTCGCTGCCAGCCCAGGCCCTCGAGGCACTGGCCGGCCTGGCACGCTTCAGCCAGGTGCTGTTGTGCGTGCACAACCCCTGCCGCCACCACTGGGCAGATATCGTTGCCGACAAGGACCTGCTGCGCCACCAGTACAAGCGTCAGCAGCGCAAGCAAGGCATGCCCCTGCAGCTGGATGACCAGTCGCTGCACCAGCATGCCCATCCCTTGCTCGCCGCATGGGGCAAACAAGGCCGCGACTACATCAACCTGCTCGACAGCTATGACGACCCCGGCAGTTACCAGGGGGTGTTCAGCGATGGCCGTATCGACCTGTTCACTGACGGCTCGCCCACCAAGCTGCTGAGCCAGCTGCAAGACGACATCCTCGAACTGCGTCCGCTCGCCGAAACCCGTGAACTGTGGCCTCCAGTCGACCCGGCGAACGATCGCTCGGTCCGCTTCCACATTGCCCACAGCCCGCAGCGTGAAGTGGAGATTCTTCACGACCAGTTGCTGGCCCGCTTCAGCGCCGACCCCACCTTGCGGCCTCGCGACGTGATCGTCATGCTACCGGCCATCGACACCTATGCACCGCATATCCGCGCCGTATTCGGCCAGTTGCAGCGCAGCGATCCGCGTTACATTCCGTTCACCCTGACCGACCAGGGCCAGCGTGGTCGCGAGCCCTTGCTGATTGCCCTCGAACACTTGCTCAAGCTGCCGGACAGCCGCTTTGCGGTCAGCGAGGTGCTCGACCTGCTGGATGTGCCGGCAGTCCGCGCCCGTTTCGGCATTCGCGAAAACGACCTGCCCACGCTGCACCGCTGGATCGAGGGCGCCGGCATCCGCTGGGGCCTCGATGCCGAGCAGCGGGCAACACTGGGCTTGCCCGCAGGCCTTGAACAGAACAGCTGGCGGTTCGGCCTGCGGCGCATGCTGCTGGGTTATGCCGTTGGCGTTGGCGAGGCCTGTGACGGCATCGAACCCTATGATGAAATCGGCGGCCTGGACGCCGCGTTGATCGGCCCGCTGGTGGCCTTGCTCGACGCCCTCGATGTGGCCAGCCAGGCCCTGTCCGAGCCTGCCACCGTCAGCCAGTGGGGCGAGCGCCTGCACGCCTTGCTGCAGGTATTCTTCCTGGCCGAGGGCGAGCACGACGAATTTTTGCTGATGCAGTTGCAGGACCTGCGCGATAGCTGGTTGGAAGTGTGCGAGACGGTCGGTCTGCAAGACCCGTTGCCGCTGACCGTGGTGCGCGAAGCCTGGCTGTCGGGCCTTGACCAGGGCAAGCTGTCGCAACGCTTCCTGGCCGGCTCGGTGAATTTCTGCACGCTCATGCCGATGCGCGCCATCCCGTTCCGGGTGGTCTGCCTGCTGGGCATGAACGATGGCGATTACCCCCGCGCCCAGCAGCCGCTGGACTTCGACCTGATGGCCAGTGACTACCGCCCCGGTGACCGCTCGCGTCGCGAGGATGACCGTTACCTGCTGCTCGAAGCGCTGCTGTCGGCCCGCGACCAGCTGTATGTCAGCTGGGTCGGGCGCAGTATCCGCGACAACAGCGAACGCCCGGCCTCGGTGCTGATTGGCCAGTTGCGCGATCATCTTGCCGCTGGCTGGCAGCTGGCAGGTGCCAGCCAGGGGCATCCGGCAGCAGCGGGCGAACAACTGTTGCATGCGTTGACCCAGGAGCATCCGCTGCAACCGTTCAGCCCGCGCTACTTCGAGAAAGGCAGCCCGCTGTTCAGCTTCGCTCACGAATGGCAGGTGTTGCACCAGCAGGGCGAGCAGGACGGGCAGGGCGAGCCCGGCCTGCCGCCTTACCAGAATGATGAGGCGCTGAGCCTGGCACAACTGAATGACTTCCTGCGCCACCCGGTGCGGCACTTCTTCAGCCAGCGCCTGAAGGTGTACTTCGAAGCACTGGAGGCGCCGACCCCGGACGAAGAACCCTTTGTCCTCGACAACCTGCAACGCTACGGCGCCAGTGAAAGCCTGCTCGCCGCAGCGCTGGCCGACCCGGACAATGCCGACCAGGCCCTGCAGGCCCAGGCCCGGCGTCTGCAGGCTTGTGGCGTGTTGCCACTGGCCGGTTTCGGTGAACTGCTGCAGCGTGAGCTGATCGAGCCGCTGCCAGACCTGCTGCAACGCCACCGCCAGTTATTGCAGCGCTGGCCACAGCTGGTCGAGGGGGCATTGCCGGTACATTTCGAGCACGGCCCGCACCGCCTCGAAGGCTGGTTGGGCCGGGTGTTCCAGGCGCAGGACCAGAGCCTGCTCAGCATCACCACCGTGCCCAACACCATCAGCGCCGGGCGTAACGCGCTCAAGTGGCACCGCCTGATCGCGCCCTGGGTCACCCACCTGGCCGCCTGCGCAGCGGGTTACCCCTACAACAGCGCGCTGGTGGCCAGCGATCTGACCTTGCTGCTTGCGCCATTGCCGCAAGCGCAGTCGGCGCAACTGCTCGGCGAACTGCTGGTGGCCCGTCAGGCGGCGATGAACGCACCGCTGCCGGTGGCGGCCAAGACGGCGTTTGCCTGGCTGGCCCAGGACGATGCCGACAAGGCCTTGGCTGCCGCGGCCCGTGCCTATGAAGGCGACGAGCGCACCAGCTTTGGCGAGCGCAGCGAAAGCATCGCCCTGGCCCGGCAGTTCCGTGACTTTGCCGCGCTCACCGCAGATGAAACCTTTGAAGGCTGGTGCGAAGCCTTGTACCGCCCCTTGTTCAACGCCCCGTGGCAGACCCTGGGCAACCCGGAGAAAGGCGCATGACCCAGGCCCGTCCCCTGGCACTGAGTTTTCCCTTGCATGGCAGCCAGCTGATCGAGGCCAGCGCCGGCACAGGCAAGACCTTCACCATTTCCGCGCTGTACCTGCGCCTGATCCTCGGGCACGGCGGCGAGCACGGCTTCGGCCGCGAGCTGCTGCCACCGCAGATTCTCGTGGTGACCTTCACCGACGCCGCCACCAAGGAACTGCGCGAACGTATCCGCGCCCGCCTGGCCGAAGCCGCGCGCTTTTTCCGTGGCGAACTGCAGGTGGCCGACCCGTTGCTGCAGCAGCTGCGAGACGACTACCCGGAAGAGGCCTGGCCGCGCTGTGCCGGACGCCTGGAAATCGCCGTGCAGTGGATGGACGAGGCGGCGGTGTCGACCATCCATGGCTGGTGCCAGCGCATGCTGCGCGAGCATGCCTTCGACAGCGGCAGCCTGTTCACCCAAACCCTGGAAACTGACCACAGCGAGCTGCTGGGCCAAGTCATGCGCGATTACTGGCGGCGCTTCTGCTACGGCATGCAGGGCGATGCGCTGGCCTGGGTGCGCGCCCACTGGGGCAGCCCTGCTGCTCTGCTGCCGCGAATTCGCCCGCTGTTCGGCCGTGTGCGTGCCCAACAGGATGGGCCAGAGCCGGCCGAATTGATCCAGGCATCGCTGCAACAACGTCGCGAGCAGTTGGCTCGGCTCAAGGCGCCGTGGGCGCAGTGGGCCGAGCAACTGCGGCAGCTCTGCCATGAGGCGGTGGCTGCCAAGCAGGTCGACGGTCGCAAGATGCGGGCGCAGTATTTCGAGCCTTGGTGCGACAAACTCTGTGCCTGGGCCACTGATGAGCAGCTGGTGGAGCTCGAACTGGGCACTGGCTTCACCCGCCTGACCCCGGCGGGTATGGCCGACGCCTGGAAGGGCGAGCCGCCCGCACACCCGGCCCTCGATGCCATGCAGAACCTGCAGCAACAATTGCAGGCCCTCGACAGCCCGGATGCGCCTTTGCTCGAACATGCCGCCAACTGGGTGTCGGCGCGCTTTGAAATGGAGAAGCGCCGGCGTGCGGAAATGGGCTTCGACGACATGCTGCTGCGCCTGCAGCACGCGCTGGCCAGCGAAGCCGGCGAGCGCCTGGCCGGGTTGATCCGCGAGCAGTTCCCGGTGGCCCTGATCGACGAGTTCCAGGACACCGACCCGGTGCAGTACGGCATCTTCGAGCGCATCTACCAGATCAGCGAAAACCGCGCGGAAACCGGCCTGTTCATGATCGGTGACCCCAAGCAGGCGATCTACGCCTTCCGTGGTGCCGACATCTACACCTACCTCGCTGCCCGGCGCGCCACCCACGACCGCCTGCACAGCCTGGACACCAACTACCGCTCCAGCAAAGCCATGGTGGCCGCAGTCAACCAAGTGTTCCTGCAGGCCGAAGCGCGGGAGACGGGGCGTGGGGCGTTCCTGTTCCGTGCGGCCGATGGCAACCCGCTGCCGTTCATCGAGGTCCATGCCAAAGGCCGCGGCGAACAATTGTTGATCGACGGCGAACCTTGCGCGGCGCTGCAGTGCTGGCAGCTGGAAAGCGAAGAGCCGGTTTCCGGCAGTGTCTACCGCCAGCAGCTGGCCGCCAGTTGTGCCAGCCATATCGTCGCCTTGCTCAATGGCGGCCAGCAAGGCAGCGCAGGTTTTCGCAACGCGGATGGCGAACTGCGGCCGTGCCTGCCCTCGGACATCGCCATTCTGGTTCGCGATGGCCATGAGGCGCAGATGATCCGCACCGAACTGGCCGCGCGTGAGGTACGCAGCGTGTATCTGTCCGACAAGGACTCGGTGTTCGCCGCCCAGGAAGCCCACGACCTGCTGGCCTGGCTCAAGGCCTGCGCCGAACCCGACTCGGAACGCCTGCTCAAGGCCGCCCTGGCCAGCCTCACCCTCGGCCTCTCGCTGGCTGCGCTGGATCGCCTGAACCAGGACGAGCGGGTCTGGGAAGACTGGGTCATGCGGTTTCGTCGTTACCGTGACATCTGGCAGCGCCAGGGCGTGCTGCCGATGTTGCGCCACCTGCTGCATGACTTCCAGCTGCCGCGCACGCTGATCCGCCGCAGCGATGGCGAGCGGGTGCTGACCAACCTGCTGCACCTGGCCGAGCTGTTGCAACAGGCCGCCGGTGAGCTGGATGGCGAACAGGCGCTGATCCGTCACCTGGGCGAACACCTGGCCAGTTCCGGCCAGGCCGGCGAAGAGCAGATCCTGCGTCTGGAAAGCGACGAGCAGCTGGTGAAAGTGGTGACCATCCACAAGTCCAAGGGCCTGGAATACCCCTTGGTCTATCTGCCGTTCATCTGCACCAGCAAACCGGTCGATGGCAGCCGCCTGCCGCTGGCCTGGCATGACAGCGAGGGTAACGCCCACCTCACGCTGACACCGGACCAGGCGCAGATCGAGCGCGCCGACGACGAGCGCCTGGCCGAAGACCTGCGCCTGCTCTACGTGGCCCTGACCCGCGCGCAACATGCCTGCTGGCTGGGGGTCGCCGACCTCAAGCGTGGCAACCAGAAGAGTTCGCAGCTGCACCGCTCGGCGTTCGGCTACCTGTTGGGTGGCGGGCAGGCCTTGCCGAGCTCGCCGCAACTAGCGCACTGGTTGCAGGCCTTGGCTGCAACCTGCCCGCACATCAGCTGCCCGGGGCTGCCGCAGGCTGATGAACAGCTGTATCGCATGCCCCACGCCGACCGCGAGCTGCTGCCAGCCCGCAAGCCGCGCCGTGCTGCGGGGGCCGAGCACTGGTGGATCGCCTCGTACAGTGCCCTGCGCGTCGGCGACCAGACCCTCGGTGCCGACAGCTCCCAGGCCCAGCAGTTGCTGGACGATGAACTGGCCGATACCCAGGTGCTGCGCGAGGTCCCGGCCGACAGTGGCGATATCCATCGCTTCCCGCGCGGGCCCAATCCCGGCACCTTCCTGCATGGTTTGCTGGAGTGGGTTGGCCGCGAGGGCTTCAGCCAGGTCAGTGGCAATGCGCAGCTGATCGAGCGAACCGTTGGCCAGCGCTGCAATCGCCGTGACTGGACCGGCTGGATTCCCACCCTGACCCACTGGCTGCAGCGCCTGCTCGACGAAGCCTTGCCGTTGCCGGGCGATGGCGCCAGCGTCACCCTCGGGCAGCTGCGCCACTACCAGATCGAAATGGAATTCTGGTTCGCCAGCCACCAGGTCGATGCCGAACAGCTCGACCGCCTGGTGGCACGCCACACCCACCCCGGCCTTGCGCGCCCGGCGGCGCAGCCGACCGTGCTCAACGGCATGTTCAAAGGTTTCATCGACCTGGCCTTCGAGCTGGACGGGCGGTACTACGTGACCGACTACAAGTCCAACTGGCTGGGCCCAGACATTCAGGCCTACGATGCCTCGGCCATGGAAAAGGCCATCCTCGAACATCGCTACGACCTGCAATACGTGTTGTACCTGCTGGCCCTGCATCGCCAGTTGCGTGCCCGCCTGGCGGACTACGACTACGACCGTCATGTCGGTGGCGCCCTGTTCATCTTCCTGCGAGGCGCCAGCAGCAGCGGCCACGGCGTGTATCACGCCAAGCCACCGCGTGAGCTGATCGAGCGCCTCGATGCGCTGTTCCGTGGCGAGCACCCGCCGGCGCAGCAGGACCTGTTTGCCGGAGTTGCGCCATGAGCCATGATCGGAGCCGAACCCTCGTCGACCTGTTGCCCACCCCGCTGCACGCCGAGCACCTGCTGGCCCTGGCGCCACAGCATGACAGCGGCGACCTGCTGCAACTGCTCGACCGCTGGGTGGAGCGCGGCTGGCTGCGGGCCCTGGACCGCGCGTTCGTGTCGTTCCTGGAGGAGCGCGCCCCCGCTAGCGACCCCCTGCTATTGCTTGCCGCTGCCCTGGCCAGCCATCAGCTGGGGCACGGCCATGTCTGCCTGGACCTGCAGCAAACCCTGGCCGAGCCCGATTTCGCCCTGTCGTTGCCACCGGAAGGCGATGCCCTGAGCGGCCCTTTGCTGCTGCCCTCGCAACTGCTGGCCAACCTGGGCCTGAGTGCCTGGCGCCAACGCATCGCCGCCAGCCCGCTGGTGGCCGCTGCCGATACCCCGGGCCAGCAGGCGCGGCCACTGGTGCTCAGTGGCCAACGCCTGTATTTGCGCCGTTACTGGAGCTACGAGCGGCGCATCGACCAGACCCTGCGCCAGCGTCTGAGCCAGGCTGAAGCGGCCCCGGCTGACCTGCCTGGCCGTCTGGCCCAGCTGTTCGACGGCGGCGCGCCGGCTGGCCAGGTCGACTGGCAGAAGCTCGCCTGCGCCCTGGCCACCCGCGCCGGTTTCAGCATCATCACCGGCGGCCCAGGCACCGGCAAGACCACCACCGTGGTACGCCTGCTGGCCTTGCTGCAGGCGCCAGCGGTGGAGCAGGGCAGGCCGCTGCGCATCCGCCTGGCCGCGCCGACCGGCAAGGCGGCCGCGCGCCTGACCGAGTCCATCGGCCAGCAGGTCGAGCGTTTGCAGGTCAGCGCCGAGGTGCGCGGGCAAATCCCCAGCGAAGTCAGCACGGTTCACCGCCTGCTCGGCAGCCGCCCTGGCTCGCGGCATTTTCGCCACCATGCCGGCAACCCGTTGCCGCTGGATGTGCTGGTGGTCGACGAAGCCTCGATGATCGACCTGGAAATGATGGCCAACCTGCTCGATGCCCTGCCGCCACGGGCACGCCTGGTGTTGCTGGGCGACAAGGACCAGCTGGCCTCGGTGGAGGCCGGCGCGGTGCTGGGCGACCTGTGCCGGGATGCCGAGGAGGGCTGTTATTCGCCCGCGACTCAGGCGTGGCTGGAACAGATCGGTGGCGAGTCGTTGGCCGGCAGCGGCCTCAAGACCGGCGATGAACAGCGCAACCCGTTGGCCCAGCAGGTGGTGATGCTGCGTTTCTCGCGGCGTTTCGGCGAAGGCAGCGGCATCGGCCAGCTGGCCCGGCTGGTCAACCGTCAGGACTCCCACGCGGCGCGCAATCTGCTGGCCGCGCCGCCATCCGATGTGCACAGCCTGGTCCTCAAGCACGAACAGGATCGCGCCTTCGACCGCCTGCTGCTCGACGGCCTCGGCCGCAGTGACGGCCCGCAAGGTTACCGCAGCTACCTGCGAACCCTCGGGCGCTTCCGCCCGGCACTCGCGACCGCGTTCGACGACCCGGCGTGGGAGCAATGGGCGAGCAAGGTGCTGCACGGCTTCGAGGACTTCCAGTTGCTGTGCGCGGTACGCCGGGGCGCCTGGGGGGTCGAGGGCCTCAATGAACGGGTGGCGCGGGTGCTGCACAATGCCGGGCTGATCGACAGCCAGCAGCCCTGGTACGAAGGGCGCCCGGTGCTGGTGACCCGCAACGACTACGGCCTGGGCCTGATGAACGGTGACATCGGCATCGCCCTGCGCCTGCCCGATGAACGCGGCGAGCCCTTGCTGCGGGTAGCCTTCCCGCGTAACGACGGCAGTGGTGGCGTACGTTTCGTCCTGCCCAGCCGGCTGAACGAGGTGGAAACGGTATTCGCCATGACCGTGCACAAATCCCAGGGCTCGGAGTTCAGCCACACCGCCTTGGTACTGCCGGATGCGCTGAACCCGGTGCTGACCAAGGAGCTGGTCTACACCGGCATCACCCGCGCCAAGCACTGCTTCAGCCTGGTCGAGCCACGCCAGGGCATTTTCGAAGAAGCGGTGGCGCGCAAGGTGCGGCGGATTTCCGGGTTGATGCTGGAGCAGGTCTGACCTTGTAGTGAGCCGATAGGAGATCCCCTGTGGGAGCGGGCGTGCCCGCGAACACGGGCGCAGCCCGTGCCAACCACCCCGGTGCCTGCTTCGCGGGCGCGCCCGCTCCCACAGGGATCGCATTAGATCCGCGCCTTTCATAGAAGCGGGTTTACCCGCGAAGCAGGCGACTCGGTGACTGGCACCGGCTGCGCCGGTGATCGCCGGCAAGCCGGCTCCCACAGGTACAGCACCTGTCTTGAATCCAGCGCAGACGTTGTGGGAGCTGGCTTGCCTGCGATCGAGGGCGCAGCCCTCGCCAGGGCCATCTGCCTGTAAGAAATTTCCGAACCTGAAGCCAATTGCTTTAGTTCAGCCCACTTGGCGAATTATCCTACACGCCAGTCAGAAGCCGCCACATAGGCGGGGAAGCCCTCCTGAGATAACGTCCTTGGGTCGCCTTTCCAGGTGACCGGGCTTGAGACCCCCGGACTACATGTGTTGGCACCGCTTCATGGCGGTCGTGCGCGGGCAGGCTTCGGCCTGGCCGGTATTCATGTGTCCCGGGTCTCAAACCGTGCACGACTGCCACCTAAATCCTTGAGACGAAGAGGGCGGCAGTTCCTGGTCCGTTCAAGGGAGCTCCATCATGAAAAAGCTCGTACCTGATCCACCCGCCTCAGCCCTTCTCCAACTCGACCCACCCAATCTCTTACTTCTAGATCCTCCGGGTATCGAAGAATGTGACCAACTGCTCCACGCCCTAATCCTGACAGTGGATCACACCACTACCGTACTAATCGATAGCGGTCCTGGGCTTATGCAGGATGCTATGGGCATGAATATTCGCCTTCTGTGTCGAGCGATCCACGCCCTGACTGACCACACTAGCACCCGCTGCAAGGAGCAATGATATGAGCGATGATCCAAGGAAATCCTCAACTGCGGGCATAGAAACCTTTGACCTGTTCCGCTTGCAGCCAAACGTTCCCTTCAATCATGCCTTCACGCAGTTATCTGTGTTGCTTGGCTGTATTCGTCACCTCACGACTGAGGCAGAGATGGAGAATGACCGGATTGCAGGCAGTGCTGCACGTATTCTCAGTGAGATGGCAAAAGCGTTGATTGATGATATGGAGCTCGGAATGTCCAGGGGAATAAGTTGACGGAATCGGACCGCTGCGGTCCTTGCCCAAGTACCAGACACCGAATCTGACTGTGTTCGCGGGCAAGCCCGATCCTTCAGAATTTAAGTTGTCCTCGGGAAAGCGCGGTCTTTGTGGGAGCGGCCTTGTGTCGCGAAAGGGGCGCAAAGCGCCCCCTCACTCCTGAGCACCCACCTGATCTTCCAGCAGAACTATGAGTCGGCAAACACCATTTCCCGTGTCTGCCCCATCAGCAGTCCCTGATTCTGTTCGGTCACCCCACGTATGTAATCCCACAACAGGGTGATCCGCTTCAGCTTGCGCAAGTCCTCCCGGCAATACATCCAGAACTGCCGCGTGACCTCGATCTCTTCCGGCAAGACCGTGACCAACCGCGGGTCCTGCGCCGCCAGGAAGCACGGCAGAATCGCCAGCCCACGCCCCTGCAGCGCTGCGGTGTACTGGGCAATAACGCTGGTGCTGCGCAAATGCGCACTGGCACTGGGGATCAGGTTGGCCAGGTACAGCAGCTCCGAGCTGAACGCCAGGTCATCCACGTAACTGATGAACGGGTGTTGGGCCAGGTCGGCTATCTGGCGGATGGGCGGGTGGCTATCGAGGTAGTCCTGGGTCGCATACAAGCGCAAGCGGTAGTCGCACAGCTTGCAGCACACATAAGGCCCGTGCTCCGGCCGCTCCAGGGCGATGACGATATCCGCCTCGCGCTTGGACAGGCTGATGAAGTGCGGCAACGGCAGGATGTCCACCGAAATGGCCGGGTAGGCATCGACGAAGTGGCTTAGCTGCGGGGTGACGAAGAAGCTGCCGAAACCTTCGGTGCAGCCCATGCGCACATGCCCCGACAGCGCCACACCCGAACCGGACACCTGCTCGCAGGCCATGTGCAGGGTGCTCTCGATCGACTCGGCATAGCCCAGCAGGCGCTGGCCTTCGGCGGTCAGGACAAAGCCGTTGGTCCGGGACTTTTCGAACAATAACGTGCCCAGCGCCCCCTCCAGCGAGCTGATCCGTCGCGACACCGTGGTGTAGTCCACGCTCAGGCGCTTGGCGGCGCTGCTGGCCTTGCGGGTACGGGCCACTTCGAGGAAGAACTTCAAATCGTCCCAGTTGAGCGCGCTCAGGGATGTGAGGTCTTTTTGCATGATGATCCGGTTTTTTTGTGCGTTCTTGTTGGATGTTTGCACATCTATACTCGAAACAAGCCTCTGGACGCCACCTCGCGTTTGCCCGGCGCTGGCGATCTCGTCCCGACAATAATTCCAAGGAGAACGCAGATGAACGCACCGCAATCCCCAAACAGCACCAAGGTCGAGCAGGTCAAGCTGCTGATCGACGGCCAATGGGTCGAGTCGAAAACCACCGAATGGCGCGACATCGTCAACCCCGCCACGCAAGAAGTGCTGGCGCGCGTTCCGTTCGCCACCGTCGAAGAAGTCGACGCGGCGGTGGCCGCTGCCCAGCGCGCCTTCCAGACCTGGCGCAACACCCCGATCGGCGCACGCATGCGCATCATGCTCAAGTTGCAGGCGCTGATCCGCGAACACACCAAACGCATTGCTCAGGTGCTCAGTGCCGAGCAGGGCAAGACCTTGGCCGACGCCGAGGGTGATATCTTCCGTGGCCTGGAAGTGGTCGAACACGCGGCTTCCATCGGCACCCTGCAAATGGGCGAATTCGCCGAGAACGTCGCCGGTGGCGTCGATACCTACACCCTGCGCCAGCCGATTGGCGTGTGCGCCGGCATCACCCCGTTCAACTTCCCGGCGATGATCCCGCTGTGGATGTTCCCCATGGCCATCGTCTGCGGCAACACCTTCGTACTCAAGCCGTCCGAGCAGGATCCACTGTCGACCATGCTGCTGGTCGAGCTGGCGCTGGAAGCCGGCGTACCGGCAGGCGTGCTGAACGTGGTGCACGGTGGCAAGCAGGTGGTAGATGCCATTTGCACTCACCAGGACATCAAGGCGATCTCCTTCGTCGGCTCCACCGAAGTGGGCACCCACGTGTACAACCTGGGCAGCCAGCACGGCAAGCGTGTGCAGTCGATGATGGGCGCCAAGAACCACGCGGTGGTGCTGCCTGATGCCAACCGCACGCAAACCGTCAATGCCCTGGTCGGTGCCGCCTTCGGCGCGGCCGGCCAGCGCTGTATGGCCACCTCGGTGGCGGTGCTGGTGGGCAAGGCGCGCGAGTGGCTGCCGGACATCAAGGAAGCGGCCAGCAAGCTCAAGGTCAATGCCGGCTGCGAGCCAGGCACCGATGTCGGCCCGGTGGTTTCCAGGCGCGCCAAGGAGCGTGTGCTGGGCCTGATCGAGAGCGGCATCAAGGAAGGCGCCAAGCTGGAACTGGATGGCCGTGACGTCAAGGTGCCGGGGTACGAGCAGGGCAACTTCATCGGCCCGACCCTGTTCTCGGGGGTGAAAACCGACATGCAGGTGTACACCCAGGAAATCTTCGGCCCGGTGCTGGTCACCCTGGAGGTCGATACCCTCGACGAGGCCATCGCCCTGGTCAACGCCAACCCGTTCGGCAATGGCACCGGCCTGTTCACCCAGAGCGGCGCGGCAGCGCGCAAGTTTCAGAGCGAAATCGACGTCGGCCAGGTCGGCATCAACATCCCTATCCCGGTACCGGTACCGTTCTTCAGCTTCACCGGCTCGCGTGGCTCCAAGCTCGGCGACCTCGGCCCGTACGGCAAGCAAGTGGTGCAGTTCTACACTCAGACCAAGACCGTCACTGCCCGCTGGTTCGATGACGACAGCGTCAACGACGGTGTGAACACCACCATCAGCCTGCGCTAAGCCATCAGCCAGGGTTAAGGAGAGCGTCATGCGTATCGCATTCATCGGCCTGGGCAACATGGGCGCACCCATGGCCCGCAACCTGATCAAGGCCGGGCACCAACTCAACCTGTTCGACCTGAACAAGGCAGTACTGGCCGAGCTCGCCGAACTGGGCGGGCAGATCAGCCCATCGCCCAAGGAGGCGGCGGCCAACAGCGAGCTGGTGATCACCATGCTGCCGGCGGCGGCCCATGTGCGCAGCGTGTACCTGAACGAGGACGGCGTGTTGGCCGGCATCCGCCCCGGCACGCCGACCGTGGACTGCAGCACCATCGACCCGCAGACCGCACGCGATGTGTCCAAGGCCGCAGCGGCCAAAGGCGTGGACATGGGCGATGCGCCGGTGTCCGGCGGCACCGGTGGCGCGGCGGCGGGCACCCTGACCTTCATGGTCGGGGCCAGCACCGAGCTGTTTGCCACGCTCAAGCCGGTACTGGAGCAGATGGGCCGCAACATCGTGCATTGCGGTGAGGTCGGTACCGGGCAGATCGCCAAGATCTGCAACAACCTGCTGCTGGGAATCTCGATGGTCGGCGTGTCCGAGGCCATGGCCCTGGGCAACGCGCTGGGCATCGACACCAAGGTGCTGGCCGGCATCATCAACAGTTCGACCGGGCGCTGCTGGAGCTCGGACACCTACAACCCGTGGCCGGGCATCATCGAGACCGCGCCGGCATCACGTGGCTACACCGGTGGCTTCGGCGCCGAACTGATGCTCAAGGACCTCGGGCTGGCAACCGAAGCGGCACGCCAGGCGCACCAGCCGGTGATCCTCGGTGCCGTGGCCCAGCAGCTGTATCAGGCCATGAGCCTGCGCGGTGACGGGGGCAAGGACTTCTCGGCCATCGTCGAGAGTTATCGCAAGAAGGATTGACGCAAGAGGTGGGCTTCATCGCGGGCCAGGTGGCCTTCCCTCTGTAACTGCGCACCAGAGGGAAGGGCGCCTGATCCGCGATTTTTTTTGCTCGCGATTCAGCAGGCGGCCTACGGCCATTGTGGGAGCGGGCATGCCCGCGAACACCGGCAACGCCGGTGCCATCCACCGCATTGCCTGCTTCGCGGGCGCGCCCGCTCCCACAGCGGGGGTGGGGGGTAAGCTGAAATCAGGCGAAGACGAAGTACTTGCGCACCGTCTCGACCACTTCCCAGGTACCTTTCATTCCCGGTTCGATCACGAACACATCACCCGCTTTCAGGTGCTTCGGCTCTTCGCCTTCCGGGGTGATGATGCAGTAGCCATCGAGGAAGTGGCAGAACTCCCATTTCTCGTAGTTGACCTCGAACTTGCCCGGGGTGCAGATCCAGGTGCCCATGATCTTGCTGCCGTCGGCCGACAGGTAGGCGTTGAGGTTGACGGTGTGCGGATCGCCGCCGATGCGCTTCCACTTGGTGGCGTCCACGACCGGCGTCGGGCAGGTTTCGCGCAGGACGGTGATGAAATCGGACATGGCACAACTCCTGGTGACTGGCTGAATGACCCGTCACCATAGGGCCATTGGCCGAGCCGCAGTTGCCTGGGCTCGACGTCCAGCTGTCTGGTCGCGCTATGCCAGGCGGTTGACCTCGACGGTGATGTGTGCCAGTTCTTCGTGCACGCTCAGGGCCTCGCGCACGCTGTCGGCGCTGAGTTCGGCCCGGGCCGCGAGGCCGAGAATGCAGGCGTAGTGGTCCTTGCCGACGCGCCACACGTGCAGGTCGGTAATGCTGGCTGGCACCGGCAGCTGCGCGACCACTTCACGTATTTCCTCCACCACGGGCGCGTCCATCTCTGCGTCCAGCAGTACCCGGCCGGTATCGCGCAGTAGCCCCCGGGCCCACAGCGCCACCAGCAGTGCTCCGACCAGGCCCATGACCGGGTCGAGCCAGCCGGCGCCCCAGAACTTGCCGGCCAGCAGGGCGACGATGGCCAGCACCGAGGTGGCGGCATCGGCGATCACATGCAGGTAAGCCGAGCGCAGGTTCAGGTCATGGTGATGATGATCGTGGCCATGATGATGATGATGATGATGATGATGGTGATCGTCCCGAAGCAGCCAGGCGCAGATCAGGTTGACGGCCAGGCCGACGGCGGCGATGAGCATCGCCTCGTCGTAGTGGATCGGCCCCGGACTCAGCAGGCGCTGCAGCGACTGGAACGCCATCAGCCCGGCCACACCCAGCAACAACAGCGCGCTCGAGTAGCCGCCGAGAATCTCGATTTTCCAGGTGCCGAAGGCAAAGCGCCGGTCGCCGGCATAACGCCGCGCGGCGGCATAGGCCAGCAACGACAGGCCCAGGGCCAAGGCATGGGAGCTCATGTGCCAGCCGTCGGCCAGCAACGCCATGGAATTGAAGAACCAGCCACCGGTGATTTCAGCCACCATCATCACGGCAGTCAGCCACACCGCCAGGCGCGTCTTGCGCTCGGCGCCCAGATTACGGGTATGGAACTGGTGGCTGTGCTGCCAGTGGCCTGAGGTTTGTGTCGCCATGGTTTATCATGCTCCCGGAACGTCCAGAAATATACTATACCCCAGTATACCTAGCATGGTGTGAAACCCAATGGCACATACCCTGAAGAGCAAGAAGCAGCTGCTGACCCGGGTGCGCAAGATCAAAGGCCAGGCCGCAGCCCTGGAGACGGCGCTGGAGCAGGACAAGGACTGCCTGGCGATCTTGCAGCAGATCGCCGCCGTGCGTGGCGCGGTCAACGGGCTGATGACCGAAGTAATGGAAGGGCATATCCGCGAACACCTGGTCGCGGACGGCCTCAGTGCCGAACAGCGGCAGGACGAGGCGGACAAGGTGGCGGCGTTGTTGCGGTCTTATCTCAAATAACCGGTTGAAACGCTCGCAGATACCCCCTAGGTATCGATGCTCGTATGGTCGTGCCGATTTCCTACGTTTCCTAAGGACCTCCCTTACCCTGGCATCCGACTCGCTGGTCGGGATGTATGTGGATAGTGTGTAGTGCGCTTTGTTCAGGTAAAATCGGTGTGTACTATACACATCGACTGCTGAAGGAAGAATGCATGCGCAGTCGTGAAGTCATCCAGCTCATTGAAGCTGACGGTTGGTATGAGGTCGAGGTGAAAGGCAGCCATCACCAGTTCAGGCACCCAAGCAAAAAGGGAAGAGTAACGGTTCCCCATCCCAAGAGTGAGCTGCCCAAAGGCACAGTACGCAGCATTTTGAAGCAGGCTGGTTTGATTCAAGTAGGTGGCGTTGCCAGCATGAGCATCAACGGAGGTAATCAATGAAATTTCCGGTTGTATTGCACAAAGACGTCGACTCGGATTACGGTGTGACCGTTCCCGATGTCCCCGGGTGTTTCTCCGCCGGTACTACCGTTGGCCAAGCGCTGGAGAATGTTCAAGAGGCGCTGGCGCTTCATTTTGAAGGGTTGGTCGCCGATGGCGAGGCCTTGCCACAGGCACAGGAAATCGACGTCCACGTGGCGAACCCCGACTTTGAAGGCGGGGTCTGGGCCGTGGTGGATTTCGATGTCACGCCCTATCTGGGCAAAGCGGTTCGCTTCAACGCGACGTTGCCGGAAAACCTGCTTCAGCGCATCGATGATAAGGTGAAGCGTGATCACCGCTACGCATCCCGCTCCGGTTTTCTGGCCTCGGCTGCATTGCGAGAGTTGGCACTTTCACACTGATCGGTGCGCAGGCTTTCGCTACGCCCACCAGTAACGCACGAAGTGGAAGAACACCGGCGCGGCGAAGCACACCGAATCCATGCGGTCGAGCATGCCGCCGTGGCCTTCGATCATGTGCCCCCAATCCTTCACCCCGCGGTCGCGCTTGATCGCCGACATCACCAGCCCGCCGAAGAAGCCCATGGCGTTCACTGCCAACGCCATCAGTGCGGCCTGCCAGAAGGTGAACGGGGTGATCCAGCACAGCAGGGCGCCGATCAGGGTGGCCATAGCCACGCCGCCGGCCAGGCCTTCGACGGTCTTCGATGGCGACAGGTTGGGCGCTACCTTGTGCTTGCCGAACAGCTTGCCGCACACGTACTGCAACACATCGCTGATCTGCACCACCAGGATCAGCCAGGCGATCAGCAGCAGGTTGCGGCCTTCGTAGCCGGGGATGTCGAGGGTCATCAGCGCCGGCACCGACGACACGCAGTACACCGCGATCATCAGCCCCCATTGCACCTTCGAGGCACGCTCGAGAAAGCGCGTGGTGTCACCGCCGAAGCTGGCCAAAATCGGCAGCAGCAGGAACAGGTACACCGGGATGAAAATGCTGAAAAGGCCGTACCAGTCCATGGCGATCAGCACATACTGCACCGGCAGCGCCACATAGAACGCCGCCACCAGCGCCGGGTAGTCGCTGCGTCGGGTCGGGGTCAGGGTCATGAATTCGCGCAGGGCATAGAACGACACGCCGTAGAACAGCACGATCACGCCGTACTTGCCGAACAGGAAGGCGATGCCGATCACCAGCACCATTACCCACCAGGCGTTGATGCGCGCGTTGAGGTTGTCGATCACCGCGTGCGGGCCGGCGCCGGCGCGCCATTTGAGCAGGCGGCCGATCACGCTGGCGAGCAGCAGCAGGGCGCCGATGCCGGCTAACAGGGAGAGCGTGTTGTGGTCCATCTCAGGCATCCTTGGGGGCCAGGTTCAGCAGGGCCTGGCTGGCCCGCTCGAGAAAGGCCTGCTTGCTTTCATCAGCCTGCAGGTGCAGCGGTTCGCCAAAGCTCAGGGTGCACAGCAACGGCAACGGCAAGGCGCGCCCCTTGGGCATCACCCGGTTGAGGTTGGCGATCCACACCGGCACCAGCTCGACGTCGGGGTTGGCTGCCGCCAGGTGGTACAGCCCGCTTCTGAACGGCATCAGCGGTTCGTCGCTCAGATTGCGCGTGCCCTCCGGGAAGAAGATCAGCGAATCGCCCTGGGCCACGGCTTCGAGGATAGGCTGCAGCGGGCTGCCCTGGCCGTCGCTGCGTTGTCGGTTGATCAGTACACCATTGAACACCTTGCGAATGAGGAAATCGCGGATGCCGGGTCTGGCCCAGTAATCGGCGCCGGCGACCGGGCGGGTACGCTTGCGCAGCGGTTGCGGCAGCGAAGCCCACAACAACACGAAGTCGCCGTGGCTGCTGTGGTTGGCGAAGTACAGGCGCTGCACCGGCAGCGGCGTGCAGCCCAGCCACAGGGCGCGTGCGCCGGTGATCAGGCGGGCGGCAGAGGTGATGAGGTAGGCGGTCAGGTTGGCGAGCATGGATCGTGGGTCATCCCATCAGAGGCAGTGTCAGCAGGGTAGCCAAGGCCAGCGACAGTTGCAGGCCCAGGCAGATTGCCTGGCGGCGCAGCAGGGCCAGCGCGGCCTGGCTGCGGGCAGGCCAGGCGCGGGCGTCGGTGGCCTGCGGTTTGAGTTTCAGCTCGAACAAGGCGCGGTCCAGGGCCTGGGTGTCCGCAGCCAGGTCGCGGCTGGTGGCGAGGTCGGCGAACAGTTCGGCATCCATGGCCACGCGCACGGCCCAGTACTTGTGCAGTACGCCGAGTACCAGCAGCACCGCGCACAGCAGGCTGGCCAATGCCGGCAGGCGGGCACCCAGCAAGGGCGCCAGGCCGTAGGCCAGGGCCAACAGGGTGAGGCCGTCCGACAGGCGCTCCAGCTGTTTGCCACGGGCCAGCAGGCTGGCCACCACGAGCAGGTTCATGGTTGCGTGCCCGGTTGTTGCGCGGCCAGGCGGTGTGCGCTGTGCAGGACCACGCCGGGGCGGGCCTTACGGATCAGCGCTTCAGCCTGCCCGGCGTCACTGCAACGGCCTGTCAGCACCAGCCAGGCGGCCACGGCGCTGGCGCTGCGCGAATAGCCCAGGGCGCAGCAGACCAGCACCGGGCCACCGGGGCGCAGGCGCTCGATGGCGACGGCGGCCTGGTGTAGCAGGGCGCTGTCAGGGACGATCAGGTCCAGTGTGGGAAAGCACGCATAGCCAGCGGCTGACGCGCCGTCCTGAACACTACAGGGCAATTCTGCGCACAAATCGACAACCGCAGCGAACGGCGCTCTATGCCCCGGAATCCGCCCAAGATAGACGCCATCGCACACTTCATCCGCCTGCGGATGGCGCCAGGTCCACAGCCGCGAATTGATCCACGCCCCCACCAGATAGGGGGCCAGCAACCAACAGGCGGCATTCGACAAACGCCCGTCGGCGCCTTTCTGAAAGCCGCCTGCGCCGAGTACGGCATAATTCAGCGCCACCAACGTCAGCGACACGGCCGGCCAGGCCAACCACAGCCAGGCGCCGCCCAACGCAACAGCAGGCCCTGCGCACAGCAGCCCGCCCAACGCATAAAAGAACGCCAACCGCCAACGCTTGGCATCCCGCGCAAGGCGTACCTGCTGCCAGGGCAGCCGCCCTTCACGGGGCCACAGCCAGACGCAGACGAACCCCGCCAGTGCCCCCGTGGGCACGTCGACGAAATGGTGCTGCCAGGTGGTCAGCACCGACAGCCCGATCAGCGCCATCCAGACGTGCATCAGCCAACGCCACGGCTGGCGCTGCACGTGTCGGGCAAACATCGTCCAGATGATCACCAGCAAGGCGATGTGCAGCGACGGCGCCTGGTTGAAGGGCTTGTCGAAGCCCATCAGCACATCGAACAGCCAGCCGAACACGCCGCCCAGCTCCGGCCGCTCGAAGGTGAAACGCAGTGGCCACAACAGGAAGCAACTGACACTGATCAGCTGCGCGGTAAGCAGCGCCAGCGCATGCCGGTCCATTTCCTGGCGGGTGCGCGGCAGCAGGAAGGACAAACCGTACAGCAGGTCGATCGACCAGTACGGGATGATCGTCCACGGCCACAGCGGCAGGCGGCTTTCCCAGGCGAACACCAGGCTGCCGACATCAGTGCGTGCGGCCGTGTGGTTGTTGGCCAGGCCGTAGCTGAGGAAAAACAGCGGCGCCAGCAGCATCAGCCAGCACACCCCGCGGCGGATCAGCCCGGGCTCGCGTGACGGGCCCATTCAGCGCACCCGTTGCGCCAGGCTGACGCTGAAGATGCCCCACTCATCGATGCGCTGGGCCAGCTTGCGGAAGCCCGCCGCCTCGACCAACTGGTCCATTTCAGCCTGGCTGCGGCGACGCATCACCCAAGCCTCGCCGCCGCGGTGGCTGGTGAGTGCGCGGGCGATCATCTCCAGTTGCGGGTGCCACGGCTGGCCGGTGTAGACCAGATAGCCGCCTTCCTCGACCGCATCGGCCAGGCCGGCCAGCGAGTTGCCGACCAACTGGTTGCTGGCGAACAGTTCGTACAGGCCGGAGACCACGGCCAGCGTCGGCGGTTGTTCCAGGTTGGCCAGGCTCTGGCGGTCGAAGGCATCGCCGCGGACGAAACGGGCGATGTCGGCCAGGCCTTTTTCGGCGATCAGGGCGCTGCCTTGCTGCACGTTCAGTTCGCTGTAGTCGCGCAGCAGGATCGAGTCCGGCAGTTGTTCGAGTTGCTGTAGGGCCTCGAGGATGTAACGGCCATGGCCGGCGGCGATATCGACAATGTGCACTGGCCGCTGCTGCTCGCGCAGGCGGGCAATGGCCAGGCGCAGCAGTTCCTCTACATGCAGCTTGCGCTGGCGAATACCCCGCCAGCCGATGGCGTCGAGGTAGTTGCGGTCGACCATGCGGCCCAGCCGGCCTTGGCCCGTCGCCTGGTTGCGGTACACGTAGTCAAGGGTACTGCCGGAATCGAAGCCGGTATCGAACCCCAGCTTCACCCCTGCGGACAGCCCCTTGCCCATGCGTAGCCCGGCGCGGGTCGCGCGCCAGTAAAGATCACGAGGCGAGTTGCGCGGCAGCGCTGCGGCCAGGCTTTCGGCCTCGGCGCAGCTGGCGCCGGTCTGGTCGGCATCGAGCAGTGACGGCACGGCGGCGGGGCTGGCGAAGCAATGTTCGACAAAGCGTTCGATGCGCCGCAGGGCATGCGCCCGATCACGCTCGCCGAGGGTGTCGTGGAAGAAGCCCGGGAGAATGTGCATTTCCTTGCGCGCGCTGCCCAGGCGTTCGAAGAAGCGCTCCTGCGGCCGGCGTTCGACCACGAAGTCGGCGCCGGACACCAGCAACTGGGTCGGCAGCTGGATGGCCTGGGCATCCGCCACCACCCGGTCGGCGGCTTCGTAGAGGCCCAGCAGCATGGTCACCGAAATCGGCCGGCTGATCAGTGGGTCGGCTACGTACGACATGACCCGCTCCGGGTCGTGGGTGAGCAGGCGTGGCTTGACGTAGCTGTTGACGAAGAAGTTGCCGCGCATGGCCTTCAGCAGCTTCAGGCCGGGGCGGGCGAACGGCACGTACAGCTTGACCTTGAACGCCGGCGAGGCCAGCACCAGGCAACGCACTTTCGGCGCGTAGTCGTGGGCCCAGGTGGCGATCAGCACGGCACCGACGCTCTGCGCCAGCACCACCAGGTCCTGTTCGGCGATGCCGTGGCAGGCCTGGATATGCTCGATGAAGGTCTGTACATCGCGCACGCTGGTGGCGAACCCCGGGCTGTCGCCGCGGGCACCTGGCGACTGGCCGTGGCCACGGGCATCCCAGGCGAAGAAATCGTAGCCCGGCATGTCCAGTTCATCGGCCAGGTGGGCCATGCGCCCACCATGTTCGTGGCCGCGATGGAACATCACCACGGCCCGGCGGGGCTGGTGCTGGTTGCGGGTGGCAGGCCAATGACGGTAGTGCAACTCGACGCCGTCATGGGTGGAGAAGTGCAGCGCTTGCGCTTGGCGCATGGTCAACATCCTTTTACGACGGCAGTGGGCTCAACGGGTTTCGGCCAGCCCCTGGCGAACCCGGTTGTAGAGGGTATAGAGCGAGAGCGCGAGGATCACCAGCAACAAGCCGTTGATCCAGGCGCCACTCAGCAGGCCCAGGGCGACGCCGGTGCCCAGCACGCCGAATGCAAAGGCCCGGTCGCTCTTGCCCATGGGCCCGTCGTAGCGCCGTGAGGCACCGGCCAGCGGGCCCATGACCCCGGCGTATTCGCTGAAGGTGGCGGCAAGCACCACCAGCACCACCAGCGTGGGCGACACACCGGCCAGCAGGGCGAAGGGCAGGTACAGGGCGGCGTCGGCGATCACATCGCAGAGTTCGTTGAGATAGGCGCCCAGGGTGGATTGCTGGCCGAATTCCCGGGCCAGCATCCCGTCGACGGCGTTCAGTGCCATGCGCAGCAGCATCCACACCGGCAGCAGAACAAACAGCCAGGTGAGGTGGGGCAGGGCGGCAAGCAACAGGCCGAGCAGGATGGACACCACGGCGGCGGCGACAGTGACCTGGTTGGCGGTGATACCGCGATCGTAAAGGCGCTGCACGGCGGGGCGGAGCAGGGCCTGGAAGCGTGGTTTGAGCTGGTAGATCGATACCACTGGGAAGTCCTTTTCGCTTGGTCGTACTGGCGCCATTTTGTGCGAGTCGTGCTCGCTGGTAAACCCGCACCTGCAGATACTGTTCGAATACGGGAGATGGCGCATATCCTGGGGGCAGAGCACCTATGATCTCGCGTGAAGCACATGCCATTCGGCGAGCTTCGGAGGGAAAATAGCAATTTCTATTGAATGCTAATAGAAAATGCTATTTTATTTTAGTTTTACCTATTCTTCTGAGGCTTGTATGGATCCTTACGAAAATCCCTTCGCCCCGGGCGCAGGGACTCCTCCTCCTGAGCTCGCAGGTCGAGACGCGATTTTGGATATGGCCCGTATTTCCTTCGTGCGAGCCGTGAAAGGTCGGTCTGCAAGATCGATGATGCTATTGGGGCTTCGCGGGGTCGGCAAAACGGTACTCCTTAACGAGATCGGAAACATCGCCCGCGCCGAAAATATGCTTGTCAGCCAGATTGAGGCTCCTGAAAACGCCACGCTATCGACGCTGCTCTATCCAGAACTCCGCCGAGTGATGCGTTCGCTATCCGGGGTTGAGGCGGCCAGGCAGATTGCTTCTCGTGGACTGGGCGCCCTCCGTAGTTTTGCCGCGATATTCAAGATTGATGTCGGTGGGGTCGAGGTCGGGGTTGAGGCTGCTGAGCCAGGCCTCGCCGATAGCGGTGATTTGCAGCACGACCTTCCGGACTTGTTCACCATAATTGGTGAGGGCGCAAAAGCAGCTGGTAAGGGCTGGGTTTTACTGATCGATGAGGTCCAGTACCTCTCGGAGAAGGATTTGTCAGCGTTGATCGTCTCGCTGCACCGAATGTCCCAGCGTGGGCTGCCTGTGGTAATGGTAGGGGCAGGTCTTCCTCAGGTGGCAAAGCTGGCCGGCGAGGCAAAGTCGTATGCCGAGCGACTTTTCCAATATCCAGCGGTAGGGCCTCTCGATGAGACCGCCGCGAAACTCGCGGTGCGTAAACCGGTTGAGGAGGAAGGAGAGACGATCGACGACGCGGCCCTTGACGCTATCTTTGAACGGACAAAGGGTTACCCCTTCTTCTTGCAAGAGTGGGGGTCTGCCTCATGGGATGTTGCACCCGGGCCGGGAATTACCCTCGCCGACGTAGAAAGGTCCTATTCAGAAACGCTGGCCCGCCTTGATGTGGGTTTCTTCAGGGTCCGGTATGACCGGCTTACCAGAGCAGAAATCCAGTTTGTGATGGCGATGGCCAAACTCGGCGACGGCCCGTACCCCATCACGGGAATTGCTAAAGAAATGGGGCGCGATCAATCCTCGCTTGGCCCTGCCCGCGCCAATATCATTTCAAAAGGCATGATTTACAGTACAGATCATGGCTATCTGGACTTTTCCGTTCCGTTGTTCGCTGAATATCTGCGTCGCCAGCAACAGTGATCCTGGCCAGTGATGCCGATTGATCACTGCGCTACCAGGCCAATTGCCCACTCGGTGGCACTTGGCAACTAACAGTCAGCGCTGGATGCGCTAAGCATGTCGATCATCTGGATGTCGAAATCGCGTTCAAGATAGTCCAGGCGCTTTTCGAAGAACGCGGCCATATGTGGCAGGGCCGAGTGCACATCCAGCGCGGCCTTGTCGGCCCACACCTCGAAGAACACGAACAGGCTCGGGTCGTGCTTGTCGCGCAGCATGTGGTACTCGATGCAGCCAGGTTCCTGGCGGCTTGGCTCGACGTAGGCCCGGAACAGGGTTTCGAATGCTTCAGCCATTTCCGGGCGGGTCTTGGCTTTGAGGATGAAGGCGTACTGCTCACTCATGGGTCACTACTCGATGATGGAAGGTGAGGCGATTCTACGGCAATAATGAAGCACCCATTCGTGACTTCAGGTCAATTGTATTTTGCCCCTGCATGGCTGTATCCCGCGCTCGCGAGCCCCTAACCTGCGGCCTGAATTTTTCGCGAGGTGCACATGAAAAAGATCCTTCTGCTCAATGGCGGTAAACAGTTCGCTCACTCCGAGGGTCGCCTCAACACGACCTTGCACGAAGCGGCCGTCGCTCATCTGGACCGCGCCGGTTTCGATGTGCGCGAGACCTTCATCGATGGTGGCTATGACGTTCAGGAAGAAGTGGAGAAGTTCCTCTGGGCCGATGTGGTGATCTACCAGATGCCAGGTTGGTGGATGGGCGCGCCATGGACGGTGAAGAAGTATATCGACGAGGTGTTCACCGCAGGCCACGGCAGCCTGTATGCCAACGACGGCCGTAGCCGTTCGGACCACTCGCAGAAGTACGGCAGTGGTGGCCTGGTGCACGGCAAGCAGTACATGCTGGCGCTGACTTGGAATGCGCCGCAGCAGGCGTTCGATGACCCGACCGATTTCTTTGAGGGCAAGGGCGTGGATGCGGTCTATTTCCCGTTCCACAAGGCCAATCAGTTCCTCGGCATGACAGGCCTGCCAACCTTCCTGGCGGTGGATGTGATGAAGCGCCCGGATGTACCGGCTGCTCTGGCGGCCTATGCGGCGCACCTGGATGCGGTGTTTGGCAAGGCTCAGTGATTACTGACCTGTGGCGGCCTCTTCGCGGGCTTGCCCGCTCCCACCGAGGGAGGGTGAAAACCTGTGGGAGCGGGCGAGCCCGCGAAGAAGCCGCCACAGGCACCGCTGGACTTGCCCTCGACAAGCGGCTATCTAATCTCTGCAAAGTCCACCCACAGGCCACGATGTGAAAACCCGATCCGAAGAACTCCAGGTGTTCGTCACCGTCATCGACTGCGGTTCGATTTCCGCCGCTGCCGAGCAGATGGGCCAGACACCCTCCGCTGTCAGCCGTACCTTGTCGCGCCTGGAGGGCAAGCTGGGCACCACGCTGGTCAACCGCACCACCCGGCGCATGGACCTGACCGAAGAAGGCCGTTTCTTCCTCGAACGCTCGCGCTTGATCCTGGAGCAGATGGACGAGATGGAGGAGCGTCTGTCGATAAACCGCCAGACCCCCACCGGGCGCCTGCGCATCAATGCCGCTGCGCCGTTCATGCTGCATGCCATCCTGCCGTGGATCGGCGAGTTCCGCCGCCAGTATCCGGGCATCGAACTGGAACTCAATACCGACGACCTGATCATCGACCTGCTGGAGCAGAGCACCGATGTGGCGATCCGCATTGGTGAACTGGCCGACTCCAGCCTGCACGCACGCAACCTGGGCTGCAGCCCGGTACAGGTGCTGGCCAGCCCGGCCTACCTGGAAAAACACGGCACGCCGCAGCGGGTCGAGGACCTGGCCAACCACTGCCTGCTCGGCTTCAGCCAGCCCGAATCGCTCAACCAGTGGCCCCTGCGCCATGCCCAGGGAGACCGCTGGAGCATCCGCCCGGCGCTAATCGCCTCCAGTGGCGAGACCTTGCGTCAACTGGCGCTGGCCGGCGAGGGCATCGTCAGCCTGTCGCATTTCATGACCCATGAAGACATCCGCAGCGGGCGCCTGCAGGTCGTGCTGGGCGAGGCCAACAACGGCTACCGCCAGCCGATCCATGCGGTGTACTACCGCAACACCCAGCTGGCGTTGCGCATCCAGTGCTTCCTCGATTTCATCCAGCGCAAGTTGGCGATGTACGCCTGCTGAGTTGTCTGAACGCGACAGACCCTGCCTCCACGCGGCGAAACTTCCTACAGTTGATTGCACAGTCGAAAGGCATCGGCCTTACTGACTGCTCAACAAAAACAACACCAAGGAAGTGTCATGCGTATTGTTCCGTTTCAGTACCTGGCTCTGGCAGCCGCGATCCTGAGCTGTTCCTCGGTCCAGGCTGTCACCCTGGAGGGCGGCGCGGTGGCCGCACCCGATCAATATGGTGCACAGGTGGCCGCCGACATCCTGAAGAAGGGCGGCAATGCGGTGGATGCGGCGGTAGCCACCGCCTTCACCCTGGCGGTGACTTACCCCGAGGCCGGCAACATCGGCGGTGGCGGCTTCATGACCCTGTTCGTCGACGGCAAACCCTACTTCCTCGATTACCGCGAAGTCGCGCCCAAGGCCGCCACACGCAACATGTACCTGGACGAAAAGGGTGAGGTCATCGAGAACCTCAGCCTGGTCGGGGCGCGCGCTGCTGGCGTACCGGGCACGGTGATGGGCATGTGGGAAGCGCACCAGAAGTTCGGCAAGCTGCCCTGGAGCGAACTGCTGACCCCGGCCATCGGCTACGCCAGAAATGGCTTCAAGGTGGCGGAAAAGCAGTACCAGTACCGCAACGATGCCCAGGGCATGTTCAAGACCGCGACCAACTTCAACGATTACTTCGGCAACATGAAGGTCGGCGAGCTGTTCCGGCAACCGGAAATGGCGCAGACCCTGGAACGCATCGCTGACAAGGGCGTGAGCGATTTCTACCAGGGCAAGACTGCCGACCTGCTGGTGGCGCAGATGCAGGCCGACAAGGGCCTGATCAGCAAACAGGACCTGCAGGACTACAAGGCCGTGTGGCGTGAGCCGATGGCAGTGAGCTGGCGCGGCAACGTGGTCTACACCGCGCCCCCACCCAGCTCCGGCGGCGTCGCGCTGGCCCAGCTGCTGGGCATCAAGGAAAACCGCGCGGCGGATTTCCAGGGGGTGGCGCACAACTCGGCGCAGTACATCCATTTGCTGGCCGAGATCGAGAAGCGCGTGTTCGCCGACCGCGCCGACTACCTCGGCGACCCGGCCTTCACCAAAGTCCCGGTCGACCAGCTGGTGGCCAAGGACTACCTGGCCAAGCGTGCCGCCCAGGTCAACCCGAAGGCCATTTCCGAGACCGACAAGGTCAAGCCGGGCCTGGAACCGCACCAGACCACGCACTTCTCGATCGTCGACAAGCAGGGCAACGCGGTCAGCAACACCTACACCCTCAACCTCGACTACGGCAGCGGCGTGGTGGTGAAAGGCGCGGGCTTCCTGCTCAATGACGAGATGGACGATTTCAGCGCCAAGCCGGGCGCGGCGAACGCCTTTGGCGTGGTGGGCGGCGACGCCAATGCCATCGCGCCGGGCAAGCGCATGCTGTCGTCGATGAGCCCCAGCCTGATGACCCGCGATGGCAAGGTCGCGCTGGTCATCGGTACCCCGGGCGGTTCGCGGATTTTCACCTCGATCTTCCAGGTGATGAACAACCTGTACGACTACGGCATGCCGCTGGACAAGGCCGTGGCGGCGCAGCGCGTGCACCATCAGTTGCTGCCCAAGGACACCATCTACTTCGACAGCTACGCGCCGTTGACCGGGCCGGTGGCTGACGAGCTGAAGAAAATGGGGTATGCGCTGGAGGACCAGGGTTGGGAGATGGGTGACATCCAGGCGATCCGGGTGGACGGGGCCAAGCTCGAGACCGCGTCGGACCCGCGTGGGCGTGGGGTGGGGATGATCGTCAAGTAAGCGGTCGCCTGTGCCGGCCTCATCGCCGGCAAGCCAGCTCCCACAAGTACGGCGCTGCCCTCAAGGCTTGTGCAATCCCCTGTGGGAGCCTGGCTTGCGGGCCTCATCGCCGGCAAGCCAGCTCCCACAAGTACGGCGCCGCCCTCAAGGCTTGTGCAATCCCCTGTGGGAGCCTGGCTTGCCGGCGATGGGCCGCAAAGCGGCCCCAAATTGCAAAGGTCAGACGCGGAACTGGCTGACCAGTGTCTGCAACTGCCCGCCGAGGCGCGCCAGCTCCACGCTGGACGCTGCGGTCTCGTCACTGGCCGCCGCCGTCTGCTCCGACACATCGCGCACATTCAGGATGCTGCGGCTGATTTCTTCGGCCACCGCACTTTGCTGCTCTGCCGCCGCGGCAATCTGCTGGTTCATCGACTGGATGCTCGACACCGTGCTGGTGATGCTCTCCAGCGAGGCCCCGGCCTTGCGCGCCAATTCGACGCTGCTGTCGGTCAGGCTGCGGCTGCCCTGCATGGCGTTCGCCACTTGCTGGGTGCCATGTTGCAGGCTGGCGATCAGTTCTTCGATCTCTTCGGTGGACTTCTGCGTACGCTGGGCCAGCCCGCGCACCTCGTCGGCGACCACGGCAAAACCACGGCCAGCCTCGCCGGCACGCGCCGCCTCGATCGCTGCGTTCAGCGCCAGCAGGTTGGTCTGTTCGGCCACCGACTTGATCACGTCCATCACGCTGCCGATCTTCTGGCTTTCCTGCTGCAGCAGGCTCATCGCCTCGGTGGAGCGGTGCATGTCCTCTGCCAGGCGCTCGATCTGGCCAATCGCTTCGCCCACCACGCGGTCGCCGGCACGCGCTTCGTCATCGGCACCGGTGGCCGCATGCGAAGCCTGCTCGGCATTGCGTGCCACTTCCTGAACGGTGGCGGCCATTTCGTGCATGGCGGTGGCCACCTGGTCGGTCTCGACCTTCTGGCTATTGGCGCCGGCGCTGGTCTGCTCGGTCACCGCCGAAAGTTCCTCGGCGGCGCTGGCGATCTGCGTGACGCCGTCGCGGATGCCGCTGATCAGCTCGCGCAGGGTGGTGCCCATGCGGGCGATGCCCTGTTGCAGCACGCCCAGTTCGTCGCGGCGGGTGACCCGCAGGCTCTGGGTGAGGTCGCCGCTGGCGATCTTCTCCACCGCCGCCAGGGTGTCGCGCAGCGGGCGGGTGATCTGCCGGGTAATCAGCACGGCCGCCAGCACGCCGACCAGCAGCGCCAGCAGCGTGGCGATGGCCTGCAGACTGCGGGCCTGGGAGCTTTCGATGTCGCGGCGCTGCAGCTGGATCTGGTACAGCGCGTCGCTGCGCTTGACGATGTCGGCACCCTGCACCGTCATTTCGGCGCGGGCCGTGGTGATGTTGGCGACCGCGTCACGGAACTGGCGCACGGCATCACGGTAGGCCAGCACCGAGCCTTCGAACTGTTGCAGGCGGGTGTCTTCGGCGGGCAGCTGGCGCTTGAGGTTGTCGATTTCGGCCAGCGCGGCGTCCAGCTGGCGCAGGGCAGCCTGCTCGTTGGCGGTGCTGTTGTCGGCGATATAGCCGCGTACGTCGATGCGCACCTGCAACAGTTGCTGGCGGGCCTTGCTGATCAGCTGGTACTGGGCCAGGCGCACACTGTCGGCTTCCGGGCGCGCCATGACTTCCTGGCCGAGGGCATCCATGGCCTGGTCGGCGCGGCTGGCCGAGCTGTCCATGGCCGTGCGCGCGGTGCGCGTGGCGTCGTAGCCCTGGCGCATCTTGTTCAGCGAGACCTTGTAGGCGCTGATGGTTTCGCCCAGCTCACTCAGCAGCTTGACGTTCTCGGGGCTCTTGAAGGTGCTGGCCAGGTAGGCCTGCTGCTTGCTGAAGGCGTCCAGCTTGGCCTGGGTGTTGGCGGCGGCGGTATCGTCGCCGTTGGCGATCATGTACTGCAGGCGCGCAATACGCAGGTCGGTCAGGTCCTTGTTGAGCTGGCCGATATCGCCCATCCAGTTGCTGCGGTCAATCAGGCTGCCCAGGCTGGTCCAGCCGGTCAGGGCCAGCAGGCCGGTGAGGATCAGTACCAGACCGAAGCCCAGGCCCAGTTTGAGGTTGACGCTGATGTTGGCGAACCAGCTGTTCATGCACGCTCTCCAGAAGTTGTTTTCGCTCGCTTGATCTCCGATCGCCAGGCGTTGTTGTTCTGGATGCCCGCTGAGTCGTGCAGGGGTTATCGGCAGTGATGACAGAAGCTGAAACGCTTTTTCAGCAAAATATGCAAAGGGGCCTGGTTAACACCCCAGGTTTTGCGCGGTCCCTGTGGGAGCGGGTTCACCCGCGAAGCAGGCGACGCGGTGGCTGGCACCGGCGTTGCCGGTGTTCGCGGCTAAAGCCGCTCCCACACTGACCGCGCCAGCCTGTTGCGCTTAGTGTCAAAGGCTACGCGCACTGAACGTATCGCAACGGTTCACCTCGCCCTCGGCAAACCCGGCCTTGAACCAGCGCACGCGCTGCGCCGAGGTGCCATGGGTGAACGAGTCCGGCACCACACGGCCGCGACCCTGCTGCTGCAAACGGTCATCGCCAATGGCGTTGGCGGCGTTCAGCGCTTCCTCGACATCGCCCGGCTCAAGCCAGTTCAGGCGCTTCTGCGCCTGGTAGGCCCAGACCCCGGCCAGGCAGTCGGCCTGCAGTTCCTGGCGCACCAGCAGGCCATTGTCGCCTTCCATGCGCTGGCCGCTGCGGCGCGCGGCATCGACCTTGGCGGAAACACCCAGCAGGGTCTGCACGTGATGGCCGATCTCGTGGGCGATCACGTAGGCCTGGGCAAAGTCGCCGGCGGCGGCGAAGCGGGTTTCCATTTCGCGGAAGAACGACATATCCAGGTACACCCGCTGGTCCGCCGGGCAGTAGAACGGCCCGACCGCTGCCGAGGCAAAGCCGCAGGCCGAGTTGACCTGGCCGCTGAACAGCACCAGCTTGGGGTCGCGGTACTGTTTGCCGCCCTCGGCGAACAGGGCCTTCCAGGTGTCTTCGGTGTCGCCCAGGATCGAGGCGACAAACTGCGCCTGTTGGTCATTGGCGGGCGGCGCCTTGCCGCCCGCGCCACTGGGCGCCGCTTGCTGTTGCTGCTGTTCCAGCTGGCCGGTGAGCTGGCCAAGAATCTGCAACGGGTCCTGGCCGGTGAGCCAGCCGATGCCGACGATCAGCAGAATCGCCCCGAGCCCCAGCCCCTTGCCGCCGCCGAAGCGCATGCCGCCCCCGCCACCACCTTCGCCTCGGGCATCGACCACGTTGTCGCTGCGTCGGCCTTTTCGCCATTCCATGAATGCTCTCCGGAGCGTGAAACAAGAAGACAAAGATTAGTCCACGACAGCGGTAGGTGTCAGTCCAGGGCAGCTATCCATAACCATTTGGTTATGTTTGCGGCGGCTGTTTTCAATGTTCATCGCGCCTGGGTTGTCCGAAACTGCATGCAGGCTTCAAACGAGCCCAGCGCATTTCCATAATTCCAAGAGAGGAAACCGGCATGCCCGCCCAGGACAACAGCCGCTTCGTGATCCGTGATCGCAACTGGCACCCGAAAGCCCTTACGCCTGACTACAAGACCTCGATTGCCCGCTCGCCGCGCCAGGCCCTGGTCAGCATTGCGCAGTCGATCAGCGAAACCACCGGCCCGGACTTTTCCCACCTGGGTTTCGGTGTTCACGACCATGACCTGCTGTTGAATTTCAATAACGGTGGCCTGCCGATCGGCGAGCGCATCATCGTCGCCGGGCGTGTGCTCGACCAGTACGGCACGCCTGTGCCGAACACCCTGGTGGAAATGTGGCAGGCCAACGCCGGCGGCCGTTACCGGCACAAGAACGACCGCTACCTGGCCCCGCTGGACCCGAACTTCGGTGGCGTCGGCCGCTGCCTCACCGACCGTGATGGCTACTACAGCTTCCGCACCATCAAGCCAGGCCCGTACCCCTGGCGCAACGGCCCGAACGACTGGCGCCCGGCGCACATCCATTTCGCCATCAGCGGCCCGTCGATCGCCACCAAGCTGATCACCCAGCTGTACTTCGAGGGTGACCCGCTGATCCCGCTGTGCCCGATCGTCAAGTCGATCGCCAACCCGCAAGCCGTGCAGCAGTTGATCGCCAAGCTCGACATGAGCAATGCCAACCCGATGGACTGCCTGGCCTACCGCTTCGACATCGTGCTGCGCGGCCAGCGCAAGACCCACTTCGAAAACTGCTGAGGACCCCGCCATGCCAATCGAACTGCTGCCGGAAACCCCTTCGCAAACCGCCGGCCCCTACGTGCACATCGGCCTGGCCCTGGAAGCGGCCGGCAACCCGACCCGCGACCAGGAAATCTGGAATCGCCTGGCCAAGCCGGACGCGGCGGGCGAGCACATTCTGCTGATCGGCCAGGTGTATGACGGCAACGGCCACCTGGTGCGTGATTCGTTCCTGGAAGTGTGGCAAGCCGATGCCAACGGTGAATACCAGGATGCCTACAACCTGGAAAACGCCTTCAACAGCTTTGGCCGCACCGCGACCACCTTCGATGCCGGTGAATGGACGCTGCACACGGTCAAGCCGGGTGTGGTGAACAATGCTGCGGGCGTGCCGATGGCGCCGCACATCAACATCAGCCTGTTTGCCCGGGGCATCAACATCCACCTGCACACGCGTCTGTATTTCGATGACGAGGCCGAGGCCAATGCCAAGTGCCCGGTGCTGAACCTGATCGAGCAGCCACAGCGGCGTGAGACGTTGATTGCCAGGCGATGCGAAGTGGACGGGAAGACGGCGTATCGTTTCGATATCCGTATTCAGGGGGAAGGGGAGACGGTGTTCTTCGACTTCTGAGTAAAACCTGGGGCCGCTTTGCGGCCCATCGCCCGGGGCGCCCCCCCCCCCCCCCCCCCCCCCCCCCCGCCGGGGGGGGGGGGGGGGGGGGGGGGGGGGGGGGAGAGACAAAAAGGGGGGGGGCGGCGCCACCGAGGGAGGGGGGGGCCCCCCGCGCGCCCCCCCGC
>NZ_PUQD01000060.1 GCF_003331055.1 Pseudomonas sp. AFG_SD02_1510_Pfu_092
TGGGTGGCACTCCTGTTGCCTGGGTGGTGGTTGCTGGGGCCGCTTTGCGGCCCATCGCCGGCAAGCCAGCTCCCACAAGGACCCCACAGCACTTGAGCCTTGTGCAGTACTTGTGGGAGCTGGCTTGCCGGCGATGAGGCCAGCCCAGGCAACACAAAACCTGATCAGGGCTAACCTTCTACAACCTACCGCACATCCATCCAAGCCTTGGCCCCCACCAAACGGCATGCTCCGCAGTTGCGCCTGCCGCTACCGCACCCAGACGGAGAACACCATGTCCCAGGACCGCAACGACAAGACCCGTCGCCAGTTCCTCGCCACCAGCACCGTGCTCGGTGCCGCCGGCGCGCTCTGGTCCGCATTGCCCTTTACCGGCGCCGCCGGTTCCGCTCACGCATCCACCCAAGGAGGTTCCATGACCGCCGACCTGATTCTGTTCAACGGCAAACTGCACACCGTTGATCGTGAAAAGCCCACCGCGACCGCCGTCGCCATCAAGGATGGCCGCTTCCTCGCCGTGGGCAACGACGCCGAGGCCATGGCCCACAAGGGCGCCACCACGCAAATCATCGACCTCAAGCAGCGCACGGTCATCCCCGGCCTGAACGACTCGCACCTGCACCTGATCCGTGGCGGCCTGAACTACAACCTGGAACTGCGCTGGGAAGGCGTGCCTTCGGTGGCCGACGCCCTGCGCATGCTCAAGGACCAGGCGGCGCGCACGCCGACCCCGCAGTGGGTGCGCGTGGTGGGTGGCTGGAACGAATTCCAGTTCGCCGAAAAACGCATGCCTACCCTGGAAGAAATCAACCAGGCTGCACCTGACACCCCGGTGTTCCTGCTGCACCTGTATGATCGGGCGCTGCTCAACCGCGCCGCGCTCAAGGCCGTCGGCTACACCAAGGACACGCCGAACCCGCCGGGTGGCGAGATCCAGCGCGACAAGTTCGGCAACCCGACCGGCATGCTGATCGCCCGCCCCAACGCGATGATCCTCTACGCCACCCTGGCCAAGGGGCCGAAGCTGCCGCTGGAATATCAGGTCAACTCCACCCGCCAGTTCATGCGCGAGCTGAACCGCCTGGGCCTGACCAGCGCCATCGATGCCGGCGGCGGCTACCAGAACTTCCCGGATGACTACCAGGTGATTCAGGAGCTGGCCGACAACGACCAGCTGACCGTGCGCATTGCCTACAACCTGTTCACCCAGAAGCCCAAGGAAGAGCTGGACGACTTCCGCAAGTGGACCTCCAGCGTCAAGCTGCACAGCGGCACCGACTTCCTGCGCCACAACGGCGCCGGCGAGATGCTGGTGTTCTCCGCCGCCGACTTCGAGGACTTCCTCGAGCCGCGCCCGGACCTGCCGCAAACCATGGAACAAGAGCTGGAGCCAGTGGTACGCCACCTGGTCGAGCAGCGCTGGCCGTTCCGCCTGCACGCCACCTACAACGAATCGATCACGCGCATGCTCGACGTGTTCGAGAAGGTCAACCGCGACATCCCGTTCAACGGCCTGCCGTGGTTCTTCGACCACGCCGAAACCATCACCCCGCAGAACATCGAGCGTGTGCGTGCGCTGGGCGGCGGTATCGCCATCCAGGATCGCATGGCCTTCCAGGGTGAATACTTCGTCGACCGCTACGGCGCCAAGGCTGCCGAGCAGACCCCGCCGATCAAGCGCATGCTCGACATGGGCGTGCCAGTAGGCGCGGGTACCGACGCCACCCGTGTGTCCAGCTACAACCCGTGGACTTCGCTGTACTGGCTGGTCAGCGGCAAGACCGTCGGTGGCATGGAGCTGTACCCCGAAGGCCTCAGCCGCGACACCGCGCTGCAGCTGTTCACCCAGGGCAGTGCCTGGTTCTCCAGCGAGCAGGGCAAGAAGGGCCAGATCAAGGTCGGCCAGCTGGCAGACCTGGCGGCGCTGTCGCTGGACTTTTTCAGTGTCGAGGAAGAAGCGATCAAGGGCATCGAGTCGGTGCTGACGATTGTCGACGGCAAGGTCGTGTACGCGGCTGGCGAATTCGATCGCCTTGGCCCACCGCAGGTGCCGGTGCTGCCAGAGTGGTCGCCGGTAGCCAAGGTACCGGGGCACTGGCGCGTGGGTACGCCGTCGCTGGCGGCAGCCGTGCACCAGTGCTCGGGCCCGTGTGGGGTGCATGCGCACAGCCATGAAAAGGCGCGGCATTCGAGTGTGCCCGTGAATGACTACCAGGGCTTCTGGGGCGCGCTGGGTTGCTCTTGCTTCGCTTTCTAGGCTGAGCTGAGAGGAAGAAAAGGGGGCCCAGTATCGGGCCCCTTTTTTGTATCTTCAGTGCCGGCCTCTTCGCCAGCCAGCAGATACATCACTGGCAAAGGTCTCAGAAGCTGCCTTTGAGTGGGTATTCGATGATCAGGTAGATCCGGTCGATGTCATCGCCGGCCTGGGCCTGGTTGGCGCGGTGGCTGACATGGGAAAGCGCCAGGCTCAAGTCCTTGGCGGTGCCCGACTGCACCACGTATTTCAGGTCGATGTCGCGCTCCCAGTGCTTGCCGCCGTCGCCGTACTGGTTCACATAAGCGCCGCCCGCCGGGGCATGGCTGCCGTCGATGCCACGGCCGCTGACATAACGGCCCATCAGGCTCAGCCCAGGTGCGCCGAGGGTGGCGAAGTCGAGGTCGTAACGCAGTTGCCACGAGCGCTCGCCGGGGCCGTTGAAGTCGGCATACTTGATCGAGTTGGCCAGGTAGATGGCGTCGCCGCCGACGAAGTCGAACGGGGTGTCGCCCTCGACTTTCTGGTAGGCCAGGCTCAGCGCCTGGGCGCCGAAGCGGTACTTGCCGAGCAGGCTGTAGGCAAGGGTATCGATGGCCCCGGCGCTGGCGCTGCCAGTGTCGCGGGTGCTGTACAGGTTGCCGTCCAGGCGCCAGTTGCCCTCGGCCAGGTTCAGGTTCAGGTAGGCCTGGCGCCAGGTGTCCTGCAACTGCCCGGCATACAGCGCGCCGCCGAACGGGCCAGCGGGCGCGAACGTGGCGCCGGCCAGGCTGATGGCGCGGTTGTGGGTGCTGGCGCCGTAGCCGCTGAAGTCGTCGTGGCTCGAGCTGTTGTCCTGGTTGTTGAAGGCGGTGAAGCGCCCGGCCTGCAGGCGCCAGTCGGGCAGGTCGCTGTTCTCGACGAACCAGCCGGTGGCGTATTCCGGGTGCAGGCGCTTGTCGCCGGTGTCGAACACCGGGGTTTCCACCATCATCTCGCCGTAGCGTAATTGGCTGTTGCCCACGCGCAGCTTGAGCGCGGCGCCGGCGCTGGAGTAGTCGGTCTCGGCACGGCCATCGCTGTCGCGCGGCAGCAGGCCGGTGCCGGCATGGCCACGGCCGCCGTCGAGCTTGAGGCCGAGAAAGCCATGGGCATCGATGCCGACACCGAGCGCGCCCTCGGTGAAGCCGGAGCGGATTTCGCCGATGAAGCCCTGGGCCCATTCCTGGCGGTAGTTCTGGCCGCTGGCGGAGGGCGAGCGGAAGTCGCTGTGCAGGAAGTAGTTGCGGCTGAGCAGCGACCAGCCGGGTTCGTCGGCCTGGCCGAGTACCGGGCAGAGGGCGAGGGTGGCGAGCAGGGCGCGGCCTGGTCCGGGGTTGGCGCGGATCATGGGGGCTCCGAGGGGGATGATCCGAAACTGTGGAGCAAGGATAGGTCAGGGGTCTTGTAAGGGTGTGCTGGGGATCTGTATTGCTTGTGCCGGCCTCTTCGCGGGTACTACCCAGGATTCAGGCCTGTGGTGAACTCTGTGGGAGCGGGTTTACCCGCGAAAGGGCCCTAGTAGGCTGAAACCAAATCAAGCCATGTCGCTGATGGCGAACTCCTCGGCCAGATGGTCGATCAGCGCCCGCACCGATGGCAGCAGCCCGCGCCGCGACGGGAAGATCGCATGCACGATGCCACACCGCGGGTGCCAGTCCGGAATCAGCTCCACCAGCCGCCCCGCCGCCAGGTCTTCACGCACCGCCACCCGTGGCAAGTGTGCAATCCCCACCCCCGCCACCACGAAATGGCGCAGGGCAAACAGGTCGTCCGTGACCATGCGCGGTGTATGCGGGATGACGATGCTGCGGCTGTTGTCCTCGCCCTGAAACAGCTCCCACTGGTACTCGCGCTGCGCGCTGCCCCAGTGCAGGCTCGGCAGTGTGCCGAGCAACCGCGGGTCGAAGCCCTTGGGCAACTGCTCCAGGTACTGCGGCTGGCCGACCAGGCACTGGGTGCTGTTGCTCAGCACTTTCATCACCATGTCGGTGTTCTCCAGCGGCGGAAAGCGTACGCGCAGGGCGACGTCGAAGCCCTCGTGCAACAGGTCGACCCGGCGGTTGGTACTTTCGATGAACAGCTCCACCTGTGGGTACTTGAGCATGTAGCGGGTCAGCATCGGCCCGACCCAGGAGTTGAGCAGGGTGGTCGGGCAGCTGATGCGTACCAGCCCGCGTGGTTCGCTGCGGTTGCGTTCGATGATCTCCGCCGCGCCCTCGGCTTCGACACGCATGGCCAGGCAGCGGTTGTAGTAGGCCTGGCCGATTTCGGTGAGTGAGCAGTGGCGGCTGGTGCGGTGCAGCAGGCGCACGCCGAGGCGGTCCTCGAGGTCGGCGATGCGCCGGCTGAGCTTCGACTTAGGCATGTCCAGCGCCCGCCCGGCCGGGGCGAAGCCACCGTGCTCGACTACCTGGGTGAAGTAGTAGAGGGAGTTGAGGTCTTCCAATGATCGGTCTCCGAGTGTCTGTTGCATGTACCGGCCCTTTCGCGGGCATGCCCGCTCCCACAGGGATCGCACAACTTCCAGGTTATGCACACCTCCTGTGGGAGCGGGCGTGCCCGCGAAGAGGCCAGCAAATCCAGCACCAATCCATCGTTCACAAAACGGAACGCTAAAGCCAGATTCTGCTATCTACCGCCGCAAAGGTGATGATTTTAATCTGTGCCCATCAACGCGAAACACCCCGAATTGCTGAAAAATTCATAACCTTCAGGAGCACCGACCATGAGCAAATTCACCTACAACCGCCTGAACAAAGACGACGCCGCCGTACTGCTGGTCGACCACCAGGCTGGCCTGCTGTCGCTGGTCCGCGACATCGAGCCGGACAAGTTCAAGAACAACGTGCTGGCCCTGGCCGACCTGGCCAAGTTCTTCAACCTGCCGACCATTCTCACCACCAGCTTCGAGCAAGGCCCGAACGGCCCGCTGGTGCCAGAGCTGAAAGCCCTGTTCCCGGACGCCCCATACATCGCCCGCCCTGGCCAGATCAACGCCTGGGACAACGAAGACTTCGTCAAGGCAGTGAAGGCGACTGGCAAGAAGCAGCTGATCATTGCCGGTGTGGTGACCGAGGTGTGTGTAGCGTTCCCGGCGCTGTCGGCCCTGGAAGAAGAATTCGATGTGTTCGTGGTCACCGACGCTTCCGGCACCTTCAACGAAATGACCCGCGATGCCGCCCACGACCGCATGAGCCAGGCTGGTGCGCAACTGATGACCTGGTTCGGCGTGGCCTGTGAGCTGCACCGCGACTGGCGCAACGACATCGAAGGGCTGGCGGCGCTGTGCTCCAACCACATTCCGGATTATCGGAATTTGATGACCAGCTATAACGCGTTGACTGCGAGTAAGTAACGCCAAGTAACCTGATGGATGGCTTCCGCAAGGGGCCATCGTTGACTTGATCCAGGAGTGTTGTTAGCGTTTCACCTGAGCGCGAAACCAGCTGCCATTCAGCGGCAACAGCTGGCGTAGGAACCCCGTCGATGGCTGAATCATCAGCGTCGGGTGAGACCTCCACACCCCGGCTTGAGGGTGTGTATATGAATATCAAGCACAAATACAGGGCCACTGGTGACAGTGGCCCTTTTCTTTGCTGGACAGAAAAGCGTACCGCTTGTAGAGCAGCTTCCCATGGCGATGCTTGTTCAGTGCCTTGGCGTCGCATTGCATGAAGTTCCACAGCATTTTGCCGTTATCAAGCGTCACGACAACCAGCATCTGCCGTTTGGTTTCGTAGACGCCAATAAAGGCCAGCCTGTAGGTGTCATTGGTGTAGGCGACTCGCCACACCTCAAATGGTCCGACCAGCGTATCCAGCGCTACTTTTACATAGCGTTCCCGGGCGTCTTGTCGCTTCTCGACGATGTGATGGATACAGCTGCGTTGAATCCGGATGTCGCCCATTGGCGTTCTGACGGTTACTGCTGCGCCTTCTTCACTATTCAAACCAAGATGCTGAGCAGCAAGTTCGATTGCGGCGTCATGTGAGTCGGCGGCAGCTAGTTCTTCGATAGCCTGGACGCGCAGTTCACGGGCAAGCGTTCTGAGATCGGGTAGTTGTTCGTCTAGCCACGTACTCTGGCCTTTCTTTTCGGCGATTTTCGCGGTCGGGTTGTGGGGACTCAATGAGATACCTGGCTGCGATCAGTATCGCTGATGCGATGGCGGCCAAGCGAGCCTAGGGAGAAGGGTTTCCTCAAACAATCAGACGGGGGGTGACCCGTCTTGTAGGGCGTTTCCTATATTGAGGCAGAGCAGGCCGGTCAACGCAGCCTGCTCCGTGCAGATGCAAGGCGCTTTAACTTACGGGCTGCGACTCAATCCCCTCCAGCAATGCCTCAACCAACCCCTCTGCCATTTCGACTGCATTCAGGTTGCTCCAGAACAGGCTCTTGCCGGTTTCATCCAGGTGTTCCAGGGCTTTGTAGCCACAGTCGTAGGCGCCGCGCAGGTACTGGGCGACATGCACCAGGGCGTCATGGGCGCAGACGCCTGGGTTTACTGTGAACAAGGGTGGGTGGCCGGCATCGCAGCGGCTGAACGCGCGCTGTGTGGTGCTGGGGAGGGGTGGATTGGGGACAATCTTTTTCATAGCCAAACCCCGATAGAGGTTGGCCGGCACCATCCGTTTCCACGCGAAGGGTGGCGGCTGCACGCGGGGTGGAAAGCCGGGCTATCGGAACCCCGGCAGGCCTTTCGGCCTCCCGCGCACAGCTGCCATGACAACAGCTGCTCCGATAACCTGCCGGGTTTCCACACCCGATCGCTGAACCGACAGCGACCCGGCAAGCCTAGAGAGCAAGCTTTCCCCGGACAATCAGACGGGCGTCGACACGGTGCGTAGGATAATTCTTCAGGTAGTGCGCCCGAGTAGGAATTGGCTCGCGACGAAGTAGGATACTGCTGAGACTTTTGTGCATTGGGTCCGCTACACGGCCCTTCGCGGGCTCGCCCGCTCCCACAGGTACTGCGCCGCCTGGCAGGTTTGCGCATATTTCTGTGGGAGCGGGCAAGCCCGCGAAGAGGCCGGCCCAGGCGATAGCTCAATCCGCATCCGAATCAAACAACCGCTCCAACTCCACCCGCGCCTCCTTGGCCGTCTGCATCACCTTGGCCCGGTCATCGCGCACCTGCCCCTGGGCCACCAGCACTTCTTCGTCATGCTGGGTAAACCGGGCAATCCGGTCCGCCGCCTGCTCGTCACTCAAGCCCAGCCCGACCAGCGCGCGGCGGGTCATCTCCAGGCTGGAGTAGAACGTCTCGCGAATCGGCTCGGCACCCACATCAGCCAGCTTGTGCACGTGCTGGCGGTTACGCGCGCGGGCCAGCACTTTCAGGTGCGGGTACAGGCGTTTCACCCGTTCCGCGGTGTGGATGGCAGCTTCCGGGTCGTCGATGGTGATGATGAAATACTCCGCCTCACCGACCTTGGCCGCATGCAGCACCTCGGGGCGCAGTGGGTCGCCGTAGAACACCGGCACCTGTTCGAACATGCGGGTCATCTCGATGGCGTCCACCGAGGTTTCCAGGGCAATGAACGGAACCTTCTGCGCCCGCAGGATGCGCGCGACGATCTGGCCCATGCGGCCCATGCCGACGATCACCACCCGTGGCGTGTCCGTCTGGATCTGCTTGTACTGCTCGGGCACCTCGCGCGCCGGTTGCGGGCGCTTGAGGGCGCGGGCGCAGCCAATCATCAGCAGCGGGGTGATGGCCATCGACAGGGTAATGGTCAGCAGCAGCAGGTCGTAGGTCTGGGTGTCGAACAGGCCCTGGTCCTTGCCCAGCTTGAACACCACGAACGCGAACTCGCCACCGGCCGCCAGCACCATGCCCAGGCGCAGCGCGCTGGCGCCGCCAAGGCCACCGGCCAGGCGCCCGACGCCGACCAGCAACACCAGTTTCACCGCCACCAGCAGCAGGGTCAGGCCCAGCACCACCAGCGGCATTTCCAGCAGCAGGCGCAAATTGGCGCCCATGCCGACGCTGATGAAGAACAGCCCCAGCAGCAGGCCCTTGAACGGTTCGATCTGCGATTCCAGTTCGTGGCGGTATTCCGAGTCGGCCAGCAGCAGGCCGGCGAGGAAGGCGCCCAGGGCCATGGAAATGCCGGCCTGCTCCATCAGCCAGGCGGTGCCGATCACTACCAGCAGCGCGGTGGCGGTGGACACTTCCGGCAGGCCGGTGCGGGCCACGGTGCGGAACACCGGGCGCAGCAGGTAGCGGCCGCCGATGATCACCACGGCGATGCTGGCGAACACTTTCAGGCCATGCCCCAGGCTATCGCCGTGGCTGGTGTCCGGGCCGCTGGCGGCCAGCAGCGGGACCAGGGCGATCAGCGGGATCGCGGCAATGTCCTGGAACAACAGAATGGCGAACGCCAGGCGGCCGTGCGGCGCGTTCAGCTGCTTGCTCTCGGCCAGGCTCTGCAGGCCAAGGGCGGTGGACGACAGCGCCAGGCCGAGGCCGAGCACGATGGCGGCCGGCAGGGTCTGGCTGAAGCCGAACAGGGCGATGGCGCCGAGGGCTGCGCCGGTCAGCAGCACCTGGGCGCTGCCGACGCCGAACACGGACTTGCGCATCAGCCACAGGCGCTTGGGCGACAGCTCAAGGCCGATGATGAACAGCAGCAGGACCACGCCCAGCTCGGAAATGTGCGCCACGCTTTCGGTGTCGCGGATCAGGCCCAGCGCCTGCGGGCCGATGATCACGCCGGCAAGCAGGTAACCGAGCACGGCACCCAGCTGCAGGCGCTTGGCCAGGGGGACGGCGAGGACAGCGGCGAGCAGGAAAATCACCGCGGTTTGCAGAAGGCTGCCTTCGTGTGGCATTGGCTCGTACTCCATGAGCTGCCGGGGCAGCGTTAGATCAGTTTGGCGGACGATTGTGGGGGTTGAAATGGAGTCCAACAATCTGCTCTCGGGGAGAAACATTGTCCCTGTACAGGTGACAACCTGTGGTGGCCTCTTCGCGGGCACGCCCGCTCCCACAGGTACAACACTGCTCCTGAGGCCGGTGTTATCTCTGTGGGAGCGGGCGTGCCCGCGAAGAAGGCAGCGCAGATCTGACTATTCACCACCACCAAACTGCGCCCGATACTGCGCCGGCGTCATGCCAATCCGCTCGCAGAACACCTTGCGCAAATGCCGGTCACTACCAAACCCGCACTGCGCCGCCACTACCTTCAAGGGCAGGTCGGTGCCTTCCAGCAGTTTGCGCGCGCGGTCGATGCGCGCATTCTGCAGGTATTGCAGCGGCGTGATTCCAACCTCGCGCAGAAACGTCCGGGCAAAGTTGCGCCCGCTCATGGCCACCAGGCTTGCCATTTTCTGCACGGTGAAGGCTTGCTCGATATGGTCGACGATATACGCCTGCACCCGGGCAATCGGCGAATCATCCCTCGGCACCGCCGCCAGCAGCGGCCCGTAGGGCGTCTGCCCGCCCTGGCGATGGCGAGCGACCAGCAGCACCTTGGCCACTTCCAGGGCCAGCGCCTTGCCGTGGTCCTCGGCCACTACCGCCAGGGCCAGGTCGATCCCTGCGGTGATGCCGCCCGAGGTGATCAGGCAGCGGTCGATCACGTAGATCTGCTCCGTTTCGACCTTGGCTTCGGGGAACGCCCGTGCCAGGCGTTCCACATAGTTCCAGTGGGTGGTGCAGCGATAGCCATCCAGCAACCCGGCGCGACCCAGCAGAAACACCCCGGTGCAGATGGCACCGAAGCGTGCCGCCCGGCGCACGGCCTGCGGGAGCCAGCGTTCGATGCCTGGCAGGGCAATGTCATAGGCCCCCGGGCCACCCGGTACCAGCAGCAGGTCGACGGCTTCCGGCAAGTCTTCCAGGCGCAGGTCGGCGACCACTTTCAGGCCGCATGAGCCGCGTACCGCCGCTTGCCCCTCGGCCAGGGTCAGCAGCCGGTATTGCCGGTCGGCCGGCAGGAAGCGGTTGGCGATGGCGAACGCATCCATGGGGCCGGTGACATCCAGCAGCAACACATCATTGAACAGCACCATGGCCACGGTGCGGTGGGCGGGTTTTTCCTGCATGCCTCTTTCGCCTTGAATACCGGCCGCTGGCAGCGGCCTGAAGCTGAATACGAAACGCATCTTAAGGTATCGGCAAAACAGCCAGGGCCAGCAGTGCAGGTTTAACAACAATTCAGGTTTACCGCAGGACTTCGTCATGTGCCGAAGGCGAGACTTTGGGCATTCAAGAGGAGAGTCGCCATGCACTCTGGGACGCCCCAAGCGCCGCTGCAAAGCCCCGGCGCGCTGACGCCCGCGCGGTTGCGTCGGGCCAAGGAACTGATGCTGCACAGCTCGTTGTCGATCATCGAAATCGCTGGCGTGTGCAACCTCACCCGTAGCCATTTCTCCCGTGCATTCAAGGTCAACACCGGCCTTTCGCCCCAGGCCTGGCGCTTGCTGGCGCGTATGGAAAAGGCCAAGCGCCTGCTCGCCACCGAAGCGCCGATCACCCACGTGAGCCTGGAATGCGGCTTCTGCGACCAGGCCCATTTCACCCGCGCCTTCAGCCGCCTGGTCGGCCAGCCGCCCAAGGCCTGGCGCCAGGCGCAGGTGTTTTCTTAAACCGAAGCTACCCACCGGTATAAGCCCTTGCGCACAGTGCCGGCCCGTTTTCCCAACCCAAGGAGTCACCCCATGAGCCAACCCGATTACAAGCGCCTGAACAAAGACGACGCCGTGGTGCTGCTGGTCGATCACCAGACTGGCCTGATCTCGCTGGTGCAGGACTTCTCCCCCAACGAGTTCAAGAACAACGTGCTGGCCTTGGGCGACCTGGCCAAATTCTTCGGCCTGCCGACCATCCTCACCACCAGTTTCGAGCAAGGCCCGAACGGCCCGCTGGTGCCGGAGCTGAAAGAAATGTTCCCGGACGCGCCGTACATTGCCCGCCCTGGCCAGATCAATGCCTGGGACAACGAAGACTTCGTCAAGGCGATCAAGGCCACCGGCCGCAAGCAGCTGATCATCGCCGGTGTGGTCACCGATGTGTGCGTGGCGTTCCCGACCCTGTCGGCCTTGGCGGAAGGTTTCGAGGTGTTCGTGGTGACCGATGCGTCCGGCACCTTCAACGAAACCGTGCAGCAGGCGGCCTGGGTGCGCATGACCCAGGCGGGTGCGCAGATGATGAACTGGTTCTCGGTGGCCTGTGAGCTGCACCGCGACTGGCGCAACGACATCGAAGGGCTGGGCAACCTGCTGTCGCAGCGGATTCCCAACTATCGCAACCTGATGAACAGCTACGCGGCCTTGAGCGCCCGTTGATGTAAGCCTGCACCGGCCCCTTCGCGGGTAAACCCCGCTCCCACAGAAACCGTGCAGTTCTCAGGCTGTGCACAATCCCTGTGGGAGCGGGTTCACCCGCGAAAGGGCCGGTACAGGCTCAAGAAGGATTCACAGGCAAAGTGAAGCGAATCCGACACCCGCCCAGCTCCGACACCAGCGCCTGCAGCTGCCCGCCATGGGCCTGCACCACCGAGTTGCAGATCGCCAGGCCCATCCCCATGCCGCCGATCTTGCTGGTATGAAACGCGTCGAATACCCGCGCACGCTCATCGGCAGCTATTCCCGGCCCGTTGTCATCTACGCAGACCTCCAGCCAGTCCCCATCCACAGCCGACGCTATGCGCAACACGCCCTCGCTGCGATACCCCGCCAGCGCTTCCAGGCCATTGGTAATCAGGTTGAACACCAGCTGCTGCAACTGCACCGGGTCGGCCATCACGCATACTGGCGCATGCAACTGCGTCTGCACGTCCACCTTGCCCTTGGCGGCATCTGCCGAGGTCAGGCGCAGCACTTCGCGGATCAGTTCGTCCAGCTTCACCGCCTTCAGTTGCATCGGTGACTGCTTGGCCAGCGAGCGCAGTGCACGCACGATGTTGGCGGCCCGCTCGCTGTCGTTGCGGATGTCTTCCAGGCCTGCGATGGCTTCTTCCAGGTCCGGCGTGGCGCGTTTCAGCCAGCGCAGGCTGGCCGCAGCGTTGGAGGCGATACCCAGCAGCGGCTGGCTGATCTCGTGGGCGATGGAGGCCGACAGCTCGTTCATCACCTGCAACTGTGCGGTGCGCGCCAGTTCCGCGCGGGAGCGGCGCAACTCGGCTTCCATCTGCGCGCGGGCCTGGTTGTCCTCGGCCAGGCGGGTGTAGAACTTGGCGGTCTGCAGCGACACCGCTGCCTGCGAGGCGAGGATTTCCAGCATGGCCAGGCGCTGGCTGCCGAACAGGTTCGGCACCAGGCGGTTTTCCAGGTACACCAGGCCGATCAGTACGCCCTGGATCACCAGCGGCAGGCACAGCACCGAACGGGCCTTGCGCGCCTGCAGTTCCTGGCGAAATGCCTCGGGGCAATCGCTCTGGGCGTCGTTGAGCACCAGCGCCTTCTTGGTGCGCATGGTGGCGTTGATGACCGACAACGGCGCCTGGGTCATGAACTTCTGGCAGTCGTCCATGCGCACGTGCAGCCCGGCGGCGTCGATGTAGGCAAGGGCAGCCATCTGGAATTCGGCGCCGCTGACGATCAACAGCGCGCCGTGGTCGGCACCGGAGTGCTGGGTCAGGTGGCCCATCAGGGTTTCGATCAGGCCTTCGAGCAGCACTTCCTCGGACAGCGCCCGCGCGGCCTCGATACCGGCCTCAAGGTCGAGTTTGGCCTGCTGGGTGGCGCGGTAGGTTTCCTGGATCGGCTGGGTGCGCAGGAACGGGTGCAAGGCCTCCAGCTGGTGCACCTTGCCGGTCGCGCCCCAGATATGAAAGCAGTCGCGGGCGATACGCAGGTGCAGGTTGGCGCCGGAAATCAGGCCGCTGGGGATGCACACTTCGGCCAGTTGCTCGTGGGCCAGCGCCTGCTCGTGAATGAAGCCGGCGGCCGTCGCGGCGATCTGGGCCTGGTCAAAACAGCGGATCGCGGCCAGGCCGTCGCCTTCAAGCTTGGCGATCACCCCTTCGATCAGCAACAGCTTGTTGCGGAAGGTGGCCGGGTTGAAACCCGCCCAGCGACTGAAACGTTCGCGCAAGGCGCGCAGCTCGCGCAGCTTGTCGGCAGGGCTGCCGTGGGCCTCCGGGCTGCCCAGGGCCAGGCCGCGGAACAAATGGTAGTCGGCCAGGTTGATGTGCGCCGGTGCCGCCCAGGCATTGTCGCCGGCCAAGGCCAGGTTGCGCATGGCATGGGGAATATTGCCCAGGTAGAACGCGCCCATGCCGGCGAACAGGTACTGGAAGAAGCGCGTGGTGGGTGAGTGCGAGGCGCTGGCAGGGGTCGGCCCCTGCGTGCCGCTCAGGTCGGCGACGAACGTGTGCTGGGCCTGGAGGATCTGCTCGACATCACGGTAGCCATGGCGTCGCACGGTGGCCAGGCCTTGCGCCACTTCTTCGGCAACGTCCGGCAGGTAGCGGCCCATGAACAGCGAGTCGGAAACCAGGTGGTTGCAGGCATAGCAGCTCATCGCCGTGTCGCCGCTCAGGCGCGCCGAGTCAACGGCATCCAGCGCGGTACGGCGGGCGAACTCGATGGGTGAGGTCCAGGCGCTGACCTGGTCCAGCGCCAGCAGTGCACTGGTCAGGTCAGCCTCGAAGCCGTGCCGCTCGATCAGCTTGAGCGCGGCCAGGCAGCAGGCGTGGCCGTCATGGTAGGCGCCGAAACGCTCGGCGATCATCACCCCGTACCAGGCCATGCCGTAGGTGCTACCCGGGGCGACGCCGTGTTGCAGCGACAGCTCCATGAGCTTGGCCAGGTGCAGGAAGCAGATGTCGTCCTTGACGAAAAACGAGGACGACAGGGTAGCCAGCAGGCTGATGGCCACCGTCACGTGTTCCGAATCGGTGCGCGGCAGCGACTCCAGGCAATGCCGGCCTTGCTGCTCGATCAGCGCCTGTACATGGGCATGACTGGCCTCGACCTGTTGCCAGTCGAGGCCCCGCACCGGGCTGCTACCCAGCAAGTCCAGGCCGCAGACGGCGCTGTCGATGGCGGCTTGATAGTCGCCGCGCAAGGAGTGCAACAGTGCCTCCAGCCGGCATACCCGCGCCTGGTCCAGGGTTGAGTGGGCGCGTTGCTGGCATGCAGCGAGACGCGCCTCGGCGGCGCGCGTTCGCGCCAGTTGTATATCGCATTCCGTGGCCAGGCAGGCGATGGCAAAGCCGTGCGTGGCGTGGCTTTGCAGCGTGGCGCCGTGCTGCAGCAACTGCTCGGCCGTGTGCAGGTAGGCAGCGGTTTGTTCGAAGCTGCCGCTGTCGCGTGCGCGTGCTGCAGCTTCGCGTAAAAGTGCCAGGAACGCTTCGCGGTCATCCACGGCAAACCCGCATGGGCTGGCGTGTTGCAGCTGGTTGGCGAGCTCGAACAGCATCTCGTGCGAGTTGCCATGCCAGGCCTGGCGCATGGCCAGCGCAATGCGCGCATGCAGCGCCGGGCGCTCGGCCACGGGCGTGAGGGCGTAGGCGGCCTCCATCACTCGGTCGTGAGCGAAGCTCAGGCCATTCGTGCCGGTTTGCAGGAAACCCGCGCCAATCAGGGCTTTCAACGGTTCGCCGGGTGGCTGGGCGAGCACCTGACGAAGCAGCTGTTCATCGCAGCGGCTGCCCGCCGCGCCGGCGATCCGCAGCAGTTCGCGCTGCGGCGTTGGCAGGCGTGCCAGGCGCTGGATCATCAGCTCGGCGACATTGTCGGCATAGCGGTGGCGGGCCACGGCCTGCAGGCTCCACGACCAGCGCATGGCCAGGGTGTCGAAGGTGAACAGCTGGTCTTCGACCAGGGCCCGGAGTATCTGGTTGATGAAGAACGGGTTGCCGGCGGTCTTGTCGTGCACCAGCTCGGCCACCGGCAATGCGTCTTCGGGGCTGATGTGGAAGCGCTCGCCGATCAGCTGGCTTACCGCGTCAACGGCCAGCGGACGCAGGTTCAGTGTGGTACTGCGCAACGTTGCGGGCAGGGCGATGGGTGCGCTGCTGACTGGCGTGTCATTGCGCCGGGCGAAGATCAGCAACAGGTTGTCAGGTACATGCGCCAGCAGATGGGTCAGCAGTTGCCGGGAGGCGTCGTCGAGCCACTGCAGGTCATCGAAAAACAACACCAGCGGCTGGCCGGGGCGGCTGAGTACCTTCAGGAGCTCGATGATCGCTCGCTGCTCCTTCTGCAGGGCCAGCCGGGTGGGCTTGGCCGGCAGTTCGGGCAGCGGGCCGAGGACCAGTTGCAGGTCTGGCGCCAGGGTGCCGAGCAGCCGGCCGTGGCCCTTGATGCGGCGCAGGATTTCGCGGCGCAGGGTGTCGAGGTCCTGGCTGTTCTTGGCCAGCAGTTGGGTGGTCAGCGTAGCGAGGATTTCGACCCAGGGGGTGTAGGGCACGGCGTGGGCCGGGCCGTTGCATTTGCCGACGGCCCAGTAGCCCTTGGCGCTGGCCTTGAGCGCGGCCTCGACCAGGCTCGACTTGCCCATGCCGGCAGCGCCGTTGATGAGCAGGGCTTGCGCTGCGCTGTTGCGGCGCGTGGCCTCCAGCAGCAGGGCGATGGTCTTCTGTTCGCCAGCGCGGCCATACAGGCGTGCGCGGCTGGTGGCCGGGTCGGCGCAGCCGGGCTCGAAGGGTTCCATGGCCTTGCGCTCGGCCCATTGCCGCTGGCAGTGCGCCAGGTCCACCGCCAGGGCGCGGGCGCTCTGGTAGCGGGCGTCCGGTTCCTTGGCCAGGGCCTTGGCCAGGATCCGGCTGAGTGGCAGCGGCACATTGCTGTCCACCTCGCAGGCCGCCCGCGGTTGCACGCCGGCATGAAGCTGGCGCCAGTGCTGGGTGTCGCGCCCGGCCAGCGGCAGTTCGCCCAGCAGCAACTGATAAAGGATCGCGCCCAGGGCATAGATGTCGCTGCGCTGGTCGCTGCTACTGCCGTGCGGGCAGACCTGTTCCGGCGCCAGGTAGGCCCAGTTGCCGAGCGGTGTGCCGTGTTCGCTGATCAGCTGCGCCGCGTCGGCGCGAAAGCAGCCCAGCCGCACCCGCTGGTTGCCGTACAGGCAGACATGCTCGGGTTGCAGGGCGCCATGCAGCACATTGCGTTCGTGGGCCAGGGCCAAGGTGTTGGCCGCGTTTACTGCGATGTCGAGAAACGGCGCCAGGGCCGCCGGGCCTTCGGCGATCAGGTCGGCGATGGAACGACCGGCCGGGTACACCAGCAACGGTCCTTCGGCCGATCGCACGAACGCCGAGGGCATCACCGCCCACTGCGGGTCCAGTTGCAGGCGGTAGTCACGCTCCAGGCGCTGGCAGGCGACAGGGGCCTCGCGCGGCGCGCGCACGGCGATCCAGGCCTGGTGGGTGGCGGGGTCGCGCAGGCGAAAGTAGCTGAGCTCGCCTTCCTGACCCAGCGCACTGATGTCGCACCGGTTCAGCCAGCCCTCGTCGATCGACTGGTCGAAATCGATGGGCCTGTGGGCAAGGCGATCATCGAGCATAAAGCACCCCTGCTGACAGCATCTTGAGGCGCGAGTATACGCAGCGAGCCCAGCGCCGATGCGGGCTGCAGCCTGCTTGGCAGGAACGGGCACACTGTTGTCCGTTATCGTCCCCTGGGCGCTGGCGGGCTTTTGTATAGTCCTCGGACCAACCTATCCCTCGGGATAATTGTCTGAACGCGTACGCTGGCCTAGGCTGCCCTGGGCTGCGAATTCGCCCGTGCCCGCGAGGAAGCCATGATCCGGATAGGTAATGCCCAGGTGTCGCTGGAGCGGCGCGAAGCCTTTGTCGATGGCAAGCCGGTGCTGTTGGGCGGGCGTGCCTTCGAGGTGCTGGCCACGCTGATCAGGGCCAGGGGCCGGGTGGTCGGCAAGGACGAGCTGTTCAACCAGGTGTGGGCCGGCACGGTGGTCGAGGACAACAACCTGCAGGTGCAGGTGTCGTTGCTGCGCAAGGCCTTCGGCGACCGTGGGCTGATTCAGACCGTGCCGCGCCGGGGCTATCGCCTGGCCGCGGAAATCTGCTTCGACATGCCCGGCAAGGCGTTGGGTGCGTCGCCGCTGTGCAGCGTGGCCGACACGCTCGCGCCGCTCGACGAGCACTTGAACGTGCCGGTGCTGGTGGTGGATGACGACCCGTCGGTGCGTACGGCGTTGGGCCGGCTGCTGCGTTCGCAAGGCATCCCGCATCATTTGTTCGCCAGTGCCGAGGCGCTGTTCGAGGCCCGTCTGGACAGCCCCTGCGCCTGCCTGTTGCTGGATATGCACCTGCCCGATACCAGCGGCCTGGAAGTGCAAGACGCGCTGCGCCGGCTCGCACTGCCCTGGCCTGTGGTGTTCATGACCGGTTTCGGCACCATCCCGATGACCGTGCAGGCCATGCGCGCCGGGGCGGTCGAGTTCCTGACCAAGCCGTTCGACGAAGACCAGTTGCTGACACTGCTGCAGGCCGTGCGCACGCGCGCCGTGGCTGAAGGGCGCAAGTGGCGCCATGCGCGCCAGGTCGAAGAAAAGTACCAGCGCCTGACCCAGCGTGAGCGGCAGGTGTTCTCGCTGGTGGTCGATGGGCTGTCACACAAGCAGATCGCCAGGCACATCGGTACCAGCGAGGTCACAACCAAGGTGCACAAGAAAAACATCATGAACAAGATGCAGTCCCGCTCGCTGCTGGAGCTGGTGGCCATGCACAACGTCATCGGGGCGCGACCTGAGGGCCTGGGCGGCGCATGAGCAGAGCGGTGTGCATCGTCGATGACGATGCTTCAGTGCGCAAAAGCCTGGCCAACCTGTTGCGCTCGGCCGGGTTCGAGAGCTTGGCGTTCGCGGCGGGCGACGCGTTTCTGGCCTCGGAGCGGGCGCGGCGGGCGGGTTGTGTACTGCTCGATCTGCGGATGCCGGGGATGAACGGGCTGCAGGTGCAGCGTGAACTGACCCGGCGGCAATGGGCGCTGCCGGTGATCTGCATGTCGGCGCACTGGGACGATGGCGCGGTGCAGGCGGCCATGGGCGGCGGGGCGCTGGCCTGCCTGGGCAAGCCGTTTTCCGAAGAGGTGTTGCTGAGGGCGGTTGAAGAGGCTTTGGCTGGCCATCAATGAGGTCGGGCTGTTCCGGCTCCTTCGCGGGCTTGCGTTCCCTGTGGGAGCGGGCAAGCCCGCGAAGCAGACAACGCGGAGGATGGCACCGGCTTTGCCGGTGTTCGCGGCTAAAGCCGCTCCCACAGGTGCAGCGTTAGCCCGAGGCCTGCGTGGTGCCTGTGGGAGCGGGTTCACCCGCGAAGCAGACGGCGCGTTGCATGGCACCGGATTTGCCGGTGTTCGCGGCTAAAGCTCCCACCGGGTAGGCGGGGCGCTTGCGAATGCAGTTTGCATGCGACAGGGCGGTATCTAGTGGCTGCCCGGCCGGTACTGCAGGGCTTCGGCCAGGTGCGCCCGGCCAATCGCATCGCAGCCCTGCAGATCGGCCAGCGTTCGCGCCACTTTCAACAAGCGGTGCGCCGCGCGCAATGACAGGGTCAAGCGCTCACAAGCGCCCTCCAGCCAGGCCTGGTCCGCCGTCGCCAGGCCACAATGGCGGCGCAACCCCTCCAGGTCGAGAAACGCATTCGCACAGCCTTGCCGGCGTTGTTGCAGTTCACGCGCCTCGGCCACCTTGAGCGCGACATCGGCGCTGCTCTCGCCGCAGGGCTGGTTGTTCAACGTGGTGCTCTCGCGGGCCACGGTCAGGTGCAGGTCGATGCGGTCCAGCAGCGGCCCGGACAGCTTGTTGCGATAGCGCGCGATCTGCTCGGTGCTGCAGCGGCAGCGCCCAGTCGGGTCGCCCAGGTAGCCACAAGGGCACGGGTTCATCGCCGCCACCAGCTGGAAGCGTGCCGGGAAGCGCACCTTGTCGCGGGCCCGGGCAATCACGATTTCGCCCGACTCCAGCGGCTCGCGCAGCACCTCCAGCACGCGCCGCTCGAACTCCGGCAGTTCGTCGAGAAACAGCACGCCATGGTGGGCCAGGGTGATTTCGCCTGGTTGCGGCCGGCTGCTGCCGCCCACCAGTGCCGGGCCGGATGCGGAGTGGTGAGGATGGCGAAAAGGCCGCTGCGGCCAGCTGTTCAGCGGTGTATGCCCACTGACCGACTGGATCGCCGCCACTTCCAGCGCTTCGTGCTCATCCAGCGGCGGCAGCAAGCCCGGCAGGCGGCTGGCGAGCAAGGTCTTGCCGGTACCGGGCGGCCCGGTGAACAGCAGGTTATGCGCCCCGGCCGCCGCCAGCAGCAGGGCGCGCTTGGCAGCCAGCTGGCCCTGCACTTCGCTCATGTCCGGGTAAGGCCGTTGTTGCAGGACCAAACCATTGGCAGCGTACGGCGGCAGCGGCACCTGGCCGTTAAGGTGGGCGACCAGCTCCAGCAAATGCCCCACCGCATAAACCACCAGGCCGCCGGCCAGGCTGGCTTCCTCGGCGTTTTCCCGTGGCACCACCAGCGCCCGCCCGGCTTCGCGTGCTGCCAGTGCTGCGGGCAACACGCCCTGTACCGGGCGCAACGTTCCGGACAGCGCCAGTTCGCCCAGGCATTCGACTTCGCCAAGGATGGCCGTTGGCACCTGGCCATCGGCGGCCAGAATGCCCAGGGCGATGGCCAGGTCATAGCGCCCGCCATCCTTGGGCAGGTCGGCGGGGGCGAGGTTCTGGGTGATGCGCCGCTGCGGGTAGTTCAGCCCGGAGTTGACGATGGCGCTGCGAACCCGGTCCTTGCTTTCCTTGACCGTGGTTTCCGGCAGGCCGACGAGGGTGAGATGGGGCAAGCCGTTGGCCAGGTGGGTTTCGACGCTGACCGCCGGTGCCTGTACGCCCACTTGGGCGCGGCTGTGGACGAGGGCTAGGGACATGGACGCTCCGTTGTCGCTGAAATGGGCCGCTTCCTGCGGCTGCGGCAAGAATAGCCAACACCTCAACAGCAAGCGCAAGAAGTGTGCGTCGCGGTTTTTCAGGGCAGGGATTTCCCCTGTGTTTGCTCGCTTTCGGTGAGAAATGGATCCAATTGCCTTTGCGCGGCTGCCAGGTATGGCTTAGTGTTGTCGAGCAGAGGCGGTTGCCATGGGATGGCACCGCAGCTTCTTTCAAATGGACTTGAGGTAGTGCTCCGTGCAAACGCTCACCCGCACGCGTCAGGTAATCCGCGAACTGGTGCAGGCCAGCGCATTCGTTGAACTCGACCGTTTTTTCCACAGCCTCGAAAGGCAATGGTGGCAAGCGCCGCCTGGTGAGTTTGCCGACTACCTGACGGCCATCGAAGGGCACCTGCTGGTCGACCCGGACAGCCAGGGCGACAAGGCCTTGAGCCAGGTGCTCAAAGCCTGGATCGACGCCTGCCCCAAGGCCTATCACCCACAGCTGGTGATGGGTTTGCACTGCTTCCACCGAGCCTGCCAGGTGCAGAACAGTGGCGCGAGCGATGCGGCGCGCTGGCTGGCCGTAGAGCAAATCTGTGAAACCGCGACCGCGCACTTGTTGCAGGCCATGGGCCGTAGCGCCAAGCCCGTGGCCGCCGCCATTGGCATGCTGCGTATCAGTGCGCAGTTCCGTGAGCCTGGCTGGTTGAGCGAACTGTTCCACGGTCAACCGGCGCGCTTCAGGCCCAGCGCGCATGCCGATGTCGAAGTGCAGGAGGCCGCCGCGCCGTTGCTGGTGCGTTACGGGCTGCAGCCCCTGGCGGAACTGCCGCAGGCATTGCCGGCGTGCCTGGGCCAACGGAGCGAGCACGAAACCGAGGACCCTCGCTATTACTGGTTGCGCCATGCGCTGGCGGCACGCCCCGGCTGTTTCGAAGCGGTCCAGGCCCTTGCCGTGCACCTGCAAGGCAGCCCAGATGCAATCGAGTTGCTGGCCGCCGGCCCGTTGTGTGAGGCGTGGGACGAAACACTGCGTAATGCGCTGCGCTGGATGGCAGTCGAAGACCGGCTGACGCTGCCACATGCAGCTCAGTCGCAGGCCGTTGCCGCGTGGCAGCAGGTGTTCGAGGCCTGGTCGAAACGCTCGCTAAGGCCCAGGGAGCATGCAGTTCTGCTGGCTTGGCGCGGGGCATTGCGCGGCCATGCATTGCAGGACCCGGTCGGCGCCATGCACGACTTCGCCGCGAGCCTGGCGTGCCAGGCCGATCATGGCGCTGTCCCGGCCATGGGCGAGCCTTTTCGCTGCCTGGCCGAGATGGTACTGCTGCATGACGCGACGGATGAACAGCAGCTGTTGCGCCGCGCCGTCGAACGCTTGTGTGATGGCCACTCGCACGCTGCGGCTTGCGCGTTGCGCGCCGTCGCGCACCGTTTCGGCCTGTGGGGTTTTTCGCGCTCGGCCGAGCAGGCCAAGGCGTGGGCGCAGCGTGCGGTAAAGCGCCAATGCGCTGGCCGGGCGCCGGGGTTCGCAGTGCTCGAGGTGGCGCGGTTGCTTTGGGCCGGTAACCGGCACGAGGTGGCCTGCTACCTGTATGAGCGCTGTGCCGAGCTGAACCTGGCGGGGGCTGCCCTTGCGTTGTACGAGTTGCACCGTGGCGGCCTCGACAACACCCCGGAACACTATGTGGATGACGAAGCCGCCGAATACTGGCTGCAGCGTGCGGTGGAGGCGGGCAGCCGGCAAGCCAAGTACAAGCTCGCCCGCTTGCGCATGGATGGCGATGAGGATCTCAGCGAACGCAATGCCATGCTGGCGGTGCGGCACCTGCTGGTCGACGCGCTGGGCAACGCGCAGACCAATGCCCGCGCGCGGTTGCAGCTGGGGATTCTGCTGCGTCAGTTTGGTCAGCCGCACGAGCAGCCCGAGGCGGTGGCTTACCTGCAGAGCCTGGTCGAGCACCCTGAGCCGTGGATTGCCGGGCGTGCCAGCGCCGAGCTGGGGCTGGCCTGGATGCAGGGGCGCGGTACCCGCAAGCAAAGCCGCTTTGCCGCCATCGAATGGGTCAAGCGCGCAGCCACCCTGCAGCCGGGCGACGCGGCCATCGAGCAGATCCAGGCCGAGGTCCTCAATTCACGCAGCCGGGTCAAGAACCTGTTCACCCAGTGTGGCGCTGCGCTGTTTCGCGGCACCCTGCATGCCAGCGAGCTGCCACCGAAACATGCCGCTATGCGCTAGTTTCCGGTGCGTTCGGGGTCAGCCGTGCTTCCAGTTCCGCTACCTGTTTTTCCAGGGCTTCGAGGCGCGCACGGGTGCGCGCCAGTACGACCATCTGGCTGTCGAATTCTTCGCGGCTGACCAGGTCCAGCTTGCTGAAGGCACCTTGCATCAGCACCTTGAACTGGCTTTCCAGTTCGGCACGAGGCTGGGCGGTGTCGCTGCTGAACAGGCGCGAGGCCTGGTCGCTCAGGGCATCGAGAAGGGCTTTTGGCGCGAGCATGAGGTGGTCCACTGAAACGGAGAAATGGCCGGCAGTGTAGCACGGGCCAATCTGGCCCCGGCTTGGCCATCGACCTCTGGTGGGCGCGCGCGTTGCCAACGGTATTTGCACATTTTTCGAGCAACGCGCCAGGCCGGTGCGCACCGAAACTGTGCGTGTTACCCATGCTGGCGACTGGCCAATCCTGAGTAAATCGCATAACCCGCTGTTTTTCGGCGCGTTGGCGGAACTGGCAAGGTTTCTGCAAAGACCTGTACGAGCCATGCACTGATGCAGTTCTTTGTGACCAGGCAGTGCGCACGCGGAGCCGGATGCCGACGACGCGTTACAAAGCCAACCGCTGCGCTTAGACTTGAGACGGGTTTGTTTTCCTGGGGCAAGTCCACCAAATCGGGAGAGAGTTTCATGAAGCTAGTCACAGCCATCATCAAGCCGTTCAAGCTGGACGACGTGCGCGAGTCGCTGTCGGAAATCGGCGTGCAGGGCATCACCGTCACCGAAGTCAAAGGCTTCGGTCGGCAGAAGGGCCACACCGAGCTGTATCGCGGTGCTGAATACGTGGTCGATTTCCTGCCCAAGGTGAAGATCGATGTCGCCATCGATGACAAGGACCTTGATCGGGTAATCGAAGCCATCACCAAGGCAGCCAACACCGGCAAGATCGGTGACGGCAAGATTTTCGTGGTGAATCTGGAGCAGGCGATCCGCATCCGTACCGGCGAAACCGATACCGACGCGATCTAAGCAGCAACAAAGCCTCACCAAACCCAACGCCCCAGGAGAAAACAACATGACTCTGCGTAAGATCGCAGGGCTAGGAGCCCTATTGTCCCTCGTAATGCCCGGGCTTGCCCTGGCAGAGGAAGCTGCCCCAGCGCTGAATTCCGGCGACACCGCCTGGATGCTGACCGCAACGGCGCTGGTGCTGTTCATGACCATTCCGGGCCTGGCCCTGTTCTATGGCGGCATGGTGCGTTCGAAGAACGTGCTGTCGGTGATGATGCAGTGCTTTGCAATCACCGGCCTGATGAGCATCCTCTGGGTCGTGTACGGCTACAGCATGGCCTTCGATACCACGGGTATGGAAAAGGGCGTGCTCAACTTCAATTCCTTCGTCGGTGGCTTCTCCAAGGCGTTTCTCAGCGGCGTCACGCCCTCGAACCTGACCTCGGCCACCGCGCTGTTCCCTGAAGCGGTGTTCATCACCTTCCAGATGACCTTCGCCATCATCACCCCGGCGCTGATCGTCGGTGCCTTCGCCGAGCGCATGAAGTTCTCCGCGATGCTGGTGTTCATGGGCATCTGGTTCACCCTGGTCTACGCGCCGATCGCGCACATGGTCTGGAGCGGTGACGGTGCGCTGATGTGGGACTGGGGTGTGCTGGACTTCGCTGGCGGCACCGTGGTGCACATCAACGCCGGTATCGCCGGCCTGGTCTGCTGCCTGGTGCTGGGCAAGCGCAAGGGTTACCCGACCACGCCGATGGCACCGCACAACCTGGGTTACACCCTGATGGGCGCGGCCATGCTGTGGATCGGCTGGTTCGGCTTCAACGCAGGTTCTGCCGCCGCCGCCAACGGCACCGCCGGCATGGCCATGCTGGTCACCCAGATCGCTACTGCCGCCGCCGCCCTGGGCTGGATGTTCGCCGAGTGGATCGGCCATGGCAAACCGAGTGCCCTGGGCATTGCCTCGGGTGTGGTCGCCGGCCTGGTCGCGATTACCCCGGCTGCCGGTACCGTGGGCCCGATGGGCGCCCTGGTGATCGGCCTGGCGTCGGGTGTGATCTGCTACTTCTGCGCCACCAGCCTCAAGCGCCGGCTCGGTTATGACGACTCGCTGGACGCCTTCGGCGTGCATGGCATCGGCGGTATCATCGGCGCCATTCTTACCGGTGTGTTCGCAGCCCCGGCGCTGGGCGGCTTCGGTACCGTCACCGACATCGGCATGCAGGTCTGGGTCCAGGCCAAAGGGGTGATCTTCACCGTGGTCTACACCGCCATCGTCACCTACGTGATCCTCAAGGTGCTGGATGTGGTGATGGGCCTGCGGGTCAACGAAGAAGAAGAGTCGGTCGGCCTCGACCTGGCTCAGCACAACGAGCGCGGCTACAACCTGTAACTGCGATGCGATAAAAACTTGCCCGGTTCGCCGGGCATTTTTTTTGCCAGTTTTTTAGCATTTCCTGCACGGCAAACGGTTTATCCGACACGTTCGTGACGTAGGTAGAAAACTTACAAAACGTAGAGCATTCATGGTGCTTTGCTTTTTCTGCTGGCGCGCTAGAATGCGCGCCGAAGGGTGTTTGACGAGTAGTCCACACGCTTCGCCAGCCTTTGCTAGGCTTGCCAATAGCGTGTGGCCAGCAGGGGCGAATGGATTTTGTCAGGTCCTGCCAGGAGCAGGGCCTGCTGGGTGCCGCCTCCCATCAGGAGCGCCAAGCCTGGGGCAGTGGCCTAACCCACGGCCAGTTGAATTTTCACTGGTGGCTGCCGGTCTACGGCTGCACTGGTCTATAACTAACCTGCTTTTCGCAAGTCATGAGGTAGAACATGAGCGACGACGATCTGGAAAATGATGACCTCGAAGTAGGTGACGAAGACGAGGCTGATGAGGGCCTCGAAGCCGCTGCTGATGATGTCGCCGAAGATGCCGGCGATGATGACAGCAGCCCGGCGCCCACGGCCAAGGGCAAATCCAAGGCGGCTGTCTCGGTAGACGAGATGCCGAGCTTGGAAGCCAAGCAGAAAGAGCGTGACGCCCTGGCCCGGGCCATGGAAGAGTTCCTCGCTCGTGGTGGCAAGGTTCAGGAAGTCGAGGCCAACGTGGTCGCCGACCCGCCCAAGAAGCCGGACAACAAGTACGGCAGCCGCCCTATCTGAGTGGCTGTTTGAAAAGAGCCCGCCGTCGCTGCGGGCTTTTTTGTGCTTGTGGGTTTTGTGTTGGCCTTGCTGCCCTCTTCGCGGGTGAACCCGCTCCCACAGGTTCACCACAGACCTTAGGCCCTGCACGGTCTTTGTGGGAGCGGGTTCACCCGCGAATGGGCTGCGCAGCGGCCCCTGTCAGCGCCAGCGCGCGAGGATGTCGGGCAGCTGCGACAGGCGCTGGATCTCGGCATCCGGTGCCTGTTCCCCAGCCCAGGCCTTGCCCTGCGGGTTGAACCACACCGCACGCAGCCCGGCGCGCTGGGCGCCGGCGATGTCGTCGCCGGGGTGGTCGCCAATGTGCACCGCCGCGCTGGCCTCCACCTCACCCCGGCGCAGGGCTTCGAGGAATGGCGCCGGGTCCGGCTTGCCAACCCCGAGGTCTTCGGCGCACAGGGCAAAGCGGAAATAGTCCGCCAGCCCCAGCCGGCTCACATCGGCATTGCCGTTGGTAACCACGCCCAGGGTGTAATGGTGGCGCAGGATCTCCAGCACCGGCTGCACCTCCGGGAAAATCTCTACCTGGTGGCGTGCATGCAGGAACACCTCGAAGCCTTCGTTGGCCAGCTCCTGCGCCTGCTTCGCGCTGTAACCGACTTCTTCCAGGGCCTGGAACAGCACCCGTCGGCGCAGGGCGCTGATGCGGTGCTTGAGGCCAGGCTCGGCCTGCACCAGGCGCTCGCGGATGGCGAACAGGTGTTCTACCGGCACAGCGCCAAGGACCGGCGCATTGGCTTCGAGCCAGTCGCGCAGCACGACTTCCGCGCTGGCAATCACCGGTGCGGTGTCCCACAGGGTGTCGTCGAGGTCGAAGGTGATCAGCTTGATGCTCATGAGTCTGTGCCTTTGCTGCGTTTGGCCCGAGGGTGGGCGCTGTCGTACACCGCGGCCAGGTGCTGGAAGTCCAGGTGGGTGTAGATCTGCGTGGTGCCGATGTCGGCATGGCCGAGCATCTCCTGAACTGCGCGCAGGTCCTGGGACGATTCCAGCACGTGGCTGGCGAAGGAATGGCGAAGCATGTGCGGGTGCAGGTGCTGGCCCAGCTCGCGCTCACCGGCCACCTTCACCCGCTGCTGAACGGCCCGCGGGCTGATGCGGTTGCCCTGGCGGGTGATGAACACTGCGCGGTCGCGCGGGTTGCCGATGCCGCGCAGGCGGTACCAGGCCTGCAACGCCTCGCGCGCCTTGCGACCGACCGGCAGCACACGGCTCTTGCCGCCCTTGCCCAGCACCTGCACCAGGCCGGCGGCCAGGTCGAGGTGATCGAGGTCGAGATTGGTCAGCTCGGATAGGCGCAGGCCCGACGAATAGAACAGTTCGAGAATGGCCTGGTCACGACGGGCGATGAAGTCGTCATCGACACCGCCGTCGAGCAGTTGCAAGGCGCGGTCGGTGTCGAGCACCTTGGGCAGCCGGCGTTCGCCCTTGGGTGGGCTGAGGCCGCAGGCCGGGTCGTGCTGGCACAGGCCTTCGCGGTTGAGGTAGCGGTACAGGCCGCGCACCGCCGACAGCAGTCGCGCCAGGCTGCGCGAGGACTGGCCCTGGTGGTGCTGGCGAGCGATCAGCTGCCGCAGTTGCTGAATTTGCAGCGCCTGCCAGCCGGCGATGCCGTGTTCGTTGCAGTAGGCGACGACCTTGTTCAGGTCGCGACGGTAGCCCAGCAGGGTGTGCGCGGACACCTGGCGCTCGTTGCGCAAGTGTGCGCAATAAGCCTCCAGCTGGCGTTCCATCAGCGTACCGGGCGCAGGGTCTGGGTAACCCGTGGCACAACGCGGCCAAGTACTTCGGCGATGTAGCCGAGGAACAGGGTACCGACGCTGCTCTTGTAGTGTTGCGGGTCGCGGCTGCCGATCGCCAGCACGCCGTGCAGGCCCTGGTATTCCAGGGCGGCCACGGCGCTGGAGCCCACTTCCCGGCGCTGTTCTTCGCCGAACAGGAAGGCCAGCTCGTGCTCGCGCAGGTTACCGCTGACGGTCTTGCCGCCGCCCAACAGCGCGCCGATGGCCTGCTGGGCCTCGGCGTTGCTGACCCAGCGCCCGACCGGCGCGACGTTTTCGCCGAACAGGATCAGGCTGACGAAGGGCACCTGAAATTCCTGGCGCAGGCTGTCTTCGACCGCCATCACCACCTCTTCCAGGCTGCCGGCGTCGAGCAGGTCGAGGATGAGCCGGCGGGTCTTGTCGAACAGCCGGTCGTTGTCACGGGCCACATCCATCAGTTGCGACAGGCGGTGGCGCATCTCGATGTTGCGGTCGCGCAGCAGCTTGAGCTGGCGCTCTACCAGCGACACGCTGTCGCCGCGCTGGTGCGGAATGCGCTGTTCGACCAGCAGCTCGTCGTGTTCGGCAAAAAAGGTGGGGTGGGCGCGCAAGTAGGCGACCACCGCCTCGGCATCGAGCTCGGCGGACTGCGGGGGTACAACCTTGGGCTGATCGGTCATGGCAGTTACTCGCTTAAAGACGAACCTGTCCTTCGTAGACGCGTACGGCCGGGCCGGTCATCAGCACAGGCTTGCCGGGGCCGGCCCATTCGATGTGCAGGCGGCCACCGGGCAGGTCGAGGGACACCGGGGAATCCATCCAGCCCTGGCTGATCGCCGCTACGGCGGCGGCGCAGGCGCCGGTGCCACAGGCCTGGGTTTCGCCGGCGCCGCGCTCCCACACGCGCAGGTTGGCGCGGTGGCGGTCGATGACCTGGAGGAAGCCGGCGTTCACCCGCTGCGGGAAGCGCGGGTGGTTCTCGATCTTCGGGCCCAGCTCATGCACAGGGGCGCTATGCACATCGTCGACACGCAGCACGGCATGCGGGTTACCCATGGACACGGCGGCAATCGCATGCACCGCGCCGTCGACTTCCAGTGGGTAGCTCAGCGCCTGCTGGTCGGCGATGAAGGGGATTTCGGCAGGGATGAAACGTGGTGGGCCCATGTCGACACGGACCTGGCCGTCGTTCTGCACGTCCAGTTCGATGATGCCGCTCTTGGTTTCCACGCGGATGCGCTTTTTCGCGGTCAGGCGCTTGTCCAGCACGAAGCGGGCGAAGCAGCGCGCACCGTTGCCGCATTGCTCCACCTCCGAACCGTCGGCGTTGAAGATGCGATAGCGGAAGTCCACTTCCGGGTTGTTCGGCGCCTCGACGATCAGCAGCTGGTCGAAGCCGATGCCGGTGTGGCGGTCACCCCATTGCTTGGCGTGCTTGGGCTGGATGTGCGCGTGCTGGCTGACCAGGTCGAGGACCATGAAGTCGTTGCCCAGCCCATGCATCTTGGTAAAACGCAGCAGCATGGGCTTACTCCGGCAGCAGGCTTTCGCCAGCGTACAATTCGGCGATGGTCTCGCGGCGGCGGACTTCGAAGGCCTGGTCGCCGTCGACCAGGATTTCCGCGCAACGGCCACGGGTGTTGTAGTTGGAGCTCATGACAAAACCATAGGCGCCCGCGGACTGAACGGCCAGCAGATCACCTTCGGCCAGGTTCAGCACGCGGTCCTTGGCGAGGAAGTCGCCGGTTTCGCAGATCGGGCCGACCAGGTCGTAGGCACGGCCTTCGCCTGCGCGGGGCTTGACCGCGCTGACCCCCATCCAGGCCTGGTACAGGGCCGGGCGGATCAGGTCGTTCATCGCCGCGTCGACGATGGCGAAGTCCTTGTGTTCGGTGTGCTTGAGGTATTCCACGCGGGTCAGCAGCACGCCGGCGTTGGCCACGATGTAGCGGCCCGGCTCGAACACCAGGGCCAGGTCGCGGTCGCCGACGCGCTCGCGGATGGCCTTGATGTAATCGGCCAGCAGCGGCGGCTGTTCATCGCGGTAACGCACGCCGACACCACCGCCCAGGTCCAGGTGGCGCAGGTGGATGCCGCACTCGGCCAGGCGATCGACCAGCACCAGCAGGCGATCGAGGGCATCGAGGAACGGTTCGACGCTGGTCAGCTGCGAACCGATGTGGCAGTCGACACCGACCACTTCCAGGTTCGGCAGCTGCGCGGCGCGCACGTAGATGCTCTCGGCGTCGGCGATGGCGATGCCGAACTTGTTCTCTTTGAGGCCGGTGGAGATGTACGGGTGGGTGCCGGCATCGACGTCCGGGTTGACCCGCAGCGACACCGGGGCAACCTTGCCCATCTCGGCGGCCACCACTTGCAGGCGCTCCAGTTCATCGGTGGATTCGACGTTGAAGCAGTGCACGCCGACTTCCAGAGCGCGGCGCATGTCGTCGCGGGTCTTGCCGACGCCGGAAAACACCACGCGGTCGGCGCGCCCGCCAGCGGCCAGCACGCGCTCCAGCTCACCGCCGGAAACGATGTCGAAGCCTGCGCCCAGGCGTGCCAGCACGTTCAGCACGCCCAGGTTGGAGTTGGCTTTTACCGCGAAGCACACCAGGTGCTCGGTGCCTTGCAGGGCGTCGGCATAGCTGCGGTACTGGGCCTCGATGTGGGCGCGCGAATACACGTAGGTGGGGGTGCCGTAACGTTCGGCGATGGCCGACAGGCCCACGCCTTCCGCGAACAGCTCGCCGTCGCGGTAGTTGAAAGCGTTCATCTGGTTTCCTTACTGCGCTGGCGACTGCTCGGGCTCGGACTGCAGTTCGGGCTGCTGCTCCTCTACCGGGGCCGGCTTGGCTTTTGGCTGGTGCTGGTGCGACTTGTGCGCTTTGCCGTTATCGCCGTCTTCAGGCAGATACAGCGGGCCTTTCTGGCCGCAGGCCGAAACGAGGCAGGCAACAGCGACCAGCGCCGCGAAGGAGGAAATCAGGCGCTTCATGGGTGAAATCCTTAGAAATATGCAGTATTGCGCCCGAGTATACCGAGCGACCGGCGGCTTGCCTATGCGAGGGCCGGCCCGCCGGGCGGGCTATTCTTACCGCCTGCAAAGGCCCTTGCGCGGTACCTGTGGGAGCGGGTGTGCCCGCGAACACGGGCGGGGCCCGTGCCAGCCACCGCGCCGCCTGCTTCGCGGGCGTGCCCGCTCCCACAGTACTGCGCTGGCTCCGGGTTCATGCCAGTGAAGGCAACGGCTAAACCTTTGCATTCGGTGGCAAGCGCCCGTATCTTGCCGGGCTTGCCTGTAACGCAGCCAATTTCGAGGTTCCTGCAATGAGTTTGAGTGAAGCGCGTTTCCATGACCTGGTCGACGCTACCCAACAGGCCCTGGAAGACCTGTTCGACGACAGCGAACTGGACCTGGACATGGAGAACTCCGCTGGCGTTCTGACCGTCAAGTTCGACAACGGCAGCACGCTGATCTTCAGCCGCCAGGAGCCGCTGCGCCAGCTGTGGCTGGCCGACCGTTCCGGCGGTTTCCACTTCGACTACGACGAAGACAGCGGCAAGTGGGTATGCGAGAAGAGCGATGAACTGCTGGGCGAAATGCTCGAGCGCATCGTCTGGGAGCGGGCCGGCGAGAAGCTGGACTTCGACGAGATCTGACATGAGCAGCAGCCCCCAGGCCCGGCCACCCAAGCCGCTCTACAGCAATGTCAGCCCCGCCGTGCCGTCGCCGTGCATCAGCGTTTGCCGGCTGGACGAACAACGGGTGTGCACGGGCTGCCACCGGCATGTGGAGCACATCCGTGAATGGCGTTCGGCCGATGACGACCGGCGCCGGCAGATTTGCCGCGAAGCCCAGGCCCTGCGCGCGCAGGCTAAGGCACACTGAACGCAGGGGCTTGAGTATTTACCCGGCTGTGGTAGTGTCGGGTTCTGCGTCGGTGACGCCAAAGCCATTACAAACCCCGCCCTTGGGCGGGGTTTTGCTTTATCTGCACGATGAAAACCGCCCGTTCAAGGAGTCTGACTGGATCATGAGCACCAAGCCTTCCCTCATCCTCACCCGATTGGACGTACAGCGTCTGGAGCGTCTGATCGACAGCCTCGACGAGAGTACGCCGGGTGTGCTCGCCCTGCAGGATGAGCTGGACCGTGCCGAACAGGTGGTCGGTCACGAGGAAGTTCCGGCCGGGGTGGTGACCATGAACTCGCGCGTGCACTGCCGCGAGGAAGCCAGCGGCAAGGACTACCACCTGACCCTGGTGTACCCGAAGGATGCCGGGCCGGAAGGCAATGTCTCGGTCCTGGCGCCCATCGGTTGTGCCTTGCTCGGGCTGTCGGTGGGCGAGCAGATCGACTGGCCGGCACCGGGCGGCAAGACCCTCAAGCTGAAACTGCTGGAAGTGGAATATCAGCCGGAAGCGGCGGGCGATTTCGACCTTTGAGACCTTGGGGCCGCCTTGCGGCCCTTCGCGGGGGGGGGCCCCCCCCCCCCCGGGGGGGGCCCCCCCCCGCCGGGGGGGCGGGGGGGCCCCCCCCGGGGGGCGGCGGGCCCCCGCCGGGAAAGGAAAAAAACCAAGACAACAACCGAGCAA
>NZ_PUQD01000061.1 GCF_003331055.1 Pseudomonas sp. AFG_SD02_1510_Pfu_092
GCCCTGATGAAAAATCAGGACGAATACGTCACCAAAGGCGGGAAACTGGCTTGCTGAAAACCATAGAATCTCCCACAGGATTGGTGTGGCCTGTGGGCCGTGTGCAATACCTGTGGGCTTTAGCCGCGAAGAGGTCGGAACAGGTTTGTCCTGTGGCCGAAAGGGGGGAGGGATACAAAAATCGCAGGCAAGAAAAAACCCACTAGCAAGCTAGTGGGTTTTTGTATGGTGCCCAGGAGAAGACTCGAACTTCCACGACCGTTAAGTCACTGATACCTGAAACCAGCGCGTCTACCAATTCCGCCACCTGGGCAAAGCTTTGCATCATCTGGAGAAGGCGACTATCGTTCGCTTTCACACAGTAGTAACAGATCCTTGGTCATCTGTTACTTGAAAATATTTGGTGCCCAGGAGAAGACTCGAACTTCCACGGCCGTTAAGCCACTGATACCTGAAACCAGCGCGTCTACCAATTCCGCCACCTGGGCACACATTCGAGATAAAAGATGCTTTACAGCGTCGCTCATCTCTACTACAACTTCGGGGTTGTCCGTCGTTGTGGTGCGCACTATACGGACGGTCCGAGGGGCTGTAAACCCCCTGGGCGAAAAAATTTTCAAAAAATTCAACTTGTTGATTCCGCAGGCCTATTCCTGCTCGTCGGAGACGCCGGTGGGGCTGTCCAAGGCTGACATTTCCGGTTTCAATACGCCTATGCCAGAATTCATATCTATATACCCCAAGGTGAACCCCTTCTGATGGCCGATTGGCAATCCCTCGATCCCGAGGCCGCTCGCGAAGCGGAAAAATACGACAACCCCATCCCCAGCCGTGAGCTGATCCTGCAGCGCCTTGCCGACCGTGGCGAACCGGCCGCACGCGAGGAACTGGCGGCCGAGTTCGGTCTGTACGACGAAGACCAGATCGAAGCCCTGCGCCGCCGCCTGCGTGCCATGGAGCGCGACGGCCAGCTTATCTATACCCGGCGCGGCACTTATGCCCCGGTAGACAAGCTTGACCTGATCTGCGGCCGTGTCTCCGGCCACCGCGACGGCTTCGGCTTCCTGATCCCGGACGACGGCAGCGAAGACCTGTTCCTCAGCCCGTCGCAGATGCGCCTGGTGTTCGACGGTGACCGCGGCCTGGCTCGTGTCTCCGGCGTCGACCGCCGTGGCCGCCGTGAAGGCGTGCTGGTCGAGGTCATCTCCCGCGCCCACGAAAGCGTGGTCGGCCGTTACTTCGAAGAAGGCGGTATCGGCTACGTGACCCCGGACAACCCGAAGATCCAGCAGGAAGTCCTGGTCACCGCCGGGCGTAACGGCGGTGCCAAGATCGGCCAGTTCGTCGAGATCAAGATCACCCACTGGCCAACCCCGCGCTTCCAGCCGCAAGGCGACGTTGTCGAAGTCATCGGCAACTACATGGCGCCGGGCATGGAGATCGACGTTGCCCTGCGCAGCTACGATATCCCGCACGTCTGGCCCAAGGATGTGATCAAGGAAGCGCGCAAGTTCCGCTCCGAAGTCGAAGAGAAGGACAAGGAGAAGCGCGTCGACCTGCGCCATCTGCCGTTCGTCACCATCGACGGCGAGGACGCCCGCGACTTCGACGACGCCGTCTATTGCGAACCGCTGGGCAAGCTGCGCCTGTTCTCCGGTGGCTGGCGCCTCTATGTCGCCATCGCCGACGTATCCAGCTATGTACGTCTGGGCTCGGCGCTGGACGTCGAGGCTCAGCAGCGCGGCAACTCGGTGTACTTCCCCGAGCGCGTGGTGCCGATGCTCCCCGAAGAGCTGTCCAACGGCCTGTGCTCGCTGAACCCGCATGTCGATCGCCTGGCCATGGTCTGCGAAATGACCATGAACAAGGCCGGCCAGATGGTCGACTACCAGTTCTATGAAGGCGTCATCCACTCCCACGCCCGCCTGACCTACAACAAGGTCAGCAGCATGCTCGAGCATTCGCGCACCCGTGAAGGCAAGGCGCTGCGCGAAGAGTACAAGGCCGTCGTGCCGGACCTGAAGAACCTGTACAACCTGTACAAGGTGCTGGTGGATGCCCGTCACACCCGTGGCGCCATCGACTTCGAGACCCAGGAAACCCGCATCATCTTCGGTGACGAGCGCAAGATCGCGGAAATCCGCCCGACCGTGCGCAACGACGCCCACAAGCTGATCGAGGAGTGCATGCTGGCGGCCAACGTGGCCACCGCCGAGTTCCTGCAGAAGCACGGCGTGCCTGCGTTGTACCGCGTGCACGACGGCCCGCCGCCGGAGCGCCTGGAAAAACTGCGCGCCTTCCTGGGTGAGCTGGGCCTGAGCCTGCACAAGGGCAAGGACCCGTCTCCGAAGGACTACCAGGCACTGCTGGCGAGCATCGCCGGGCGCCCGGACTTCCACCTGATCCAGACCGTGATGCTGCGCTCGCTGAGCCAGGCGGTGTACAGCACCGAAAACAACGGCCACTTCGGCCTGAACTACGAGGCGTATACCCACTTCACCTCGCCGATCCGTCGTTACCCGGACCTGCTGGTGCACCGCGCCATCCGCAGCATCATCCGCTCCAAGGTGGATACCCCGCACGTCAAGCGGGCCGGCGCCATGAGCATCCCCAAGGCGCGTATCTACCCGTACGACGAAAACACCCTCGAGCAGCTCGGCGAACAGTGCTCGATGACCGAGCGCCGGGCCGACGAAGCCACCCGTGACGTGGTCAACTGGCTGAAGTGCGAGTTCATGAAGGACCGCGTCGGCGAGACCTTCCCGGGCGTGATCACCGCGGTGACTGGTTTCGGCCTGTTCGTCGAACTGACCGACATCTATGTCGAAGGCCTGGTGCACGTCAGTGCGCTGCCAGGGGACTACTACCACTTCGACCCGGTGCACCATCGCCTGTCCGGCGAGCGCACCGGGCGCAGCTTCCGCCTGGGCGACACCATCGAAGTCAAGGTCATGCGTGTTGACCTGGACGAGCGCAAGATCGACTTCGAAGTGTCGGAAAAGACCCTGGCCGCGCCGATCGGTCGCAAGCAGCGTGGCGCTGCGCCAACCGCCGACAAGGTTGAACAGCAGCAGCCGGTGACCGAAGCGAAAGCCTCGCCGAAGCCGCGCAGCCGCAAGAGCGAAGCGTCCGAGGCGTATTTCCCGAAAGACGCCGTGCAGCGCAACGCCGAGGTGCGCAAAAGCCGCGAAATGAAGAAGGCGCTGATGAGCGAGGCGCGCAGTGGCGGCCATGCCGGCAGCAAGCCGGACAAAGGTGGCAAGGCCTCCGCGTCCGGCAAGCCGACCAAGCACCGTAAAGGCCCGCCGAAGTCCGGCGCACCACGCAAGAGCAAGAGCAAGTCATGAGTCAGCTGGAAAAGATCTACGGCGTGCATGCCGTGCAGGCATTGCTGCAGCACCATCCGAAGCGGGTCAAGCAGATCTGGTTGTCGGAAGGGCGCAGCGAGCCGCGCCTCCAGGCGCTGCTGGCGCTGGCGGCAGAAAACCGCGTGGCGGTCGGCCAGGCCGAGCGCCGCGAACTGGATGCCTGGGTCGAAGGTGTGCACCAAGGTGTGGTCGCCGAGGTCAGCCCGAGCCAGGTGTGGGGCGAGCTGATGCTCGAGGAATTGCTCGAACGCACTGAAACGCCGCCGCTGATTCTAGTGCTGGATGGTGTGACCGACCCGCACAACCTTGGCGCCTGCCTGCGTACCGCCGATGCTGCCGGTGCCACGGCGGTGATTGTGCCCAAGGACAAGTCCGCGACGCTGACGCCGGTGGTGCGCAAGGTGGCCTGCGGCGCGGCCGAGGTGATCCCGCTGGTAGCCGTGACCAACCTCGCGCGCACCCTGGAAAAACTGCAGCAGCGTGGCCTGTGGGTGGTCGGTACTGCCGGCGAGGCCGAGCAGGAGATTTATCAGCAGGACCTGACCGGGCCGCTGGTGATGATCATGGGCGCGGAAGGCAAGGGCATGCGCCGGCTGACCCGCGAGCATTGCGATTTCCTGGTGAAATTGCCGATGGGCGGTAGCGTCAGCAGCCTGAACGTGTCGGTGGCGACCGGTATCTGCCTGTTCGAGGCGGTGCGCCAGCGTCAGGCCAAGCGTTAATCGATAGCCTGTTCCGGCCTCTTCGCGGGTGAACCCGCTCCCACAGGAAGTGCACAAGGCCTTGGCCCTGTGCATTCCCTGTGGGAGCGGGTTTACCCGCGAAAGGGCCGGCAGTCTGTAATGTGTTTCAGGCTGTTCAAATATTCGCCAATCACCTTGCTTGTGCGCCCCGCCTTCTCTACAATTGCGCCCCTTGCCGAGCTGGCAGGCGCACATGTGCCTCCCCTCCGTGCAAGACATACAGTGTCATTCACTCCTTGTCTGACCAGATTCACTGGCAGACTACTAACCCGTAAGGAGCATTCATGCGTCATTACGAAATCATCTTCCTGGTTCACCCGGACCAGAGCGAACAAGTCGGCGGCATGGTTGAGCGTTACACCAAGCTGATCGAAGAAGATGGTGGCAAGATCCACCGCCTGGAAGACTGGGGCCGTCGTCAACTGGCCTACGCAATCAACAATGTTCACAAGGCTCACTACGTGATGCTGAACGTTGAGTGCACCGGCAAGGCCCTGGCCGAGCTGGAAGACAACTTCCGCTACAACGATGCCGTTATCCGTAACCTGGTCATCCGTCGCGACGAAGCCGTTACCGGCCAGTCCGAGATGCTGAAGGCTGAAGAGAACCGCAGCGAGCGCCGTGAGCGTCGCGAGCGTCCTGAGCATGCTGACTCCGCCGAAGGCGACGACAGCAATGACAGCGACTCCAGCGATAACGCTGACGAGTAATCCACGGACCTTTAGAGGAGCCTATTAAATGGCACGTTTCTTCCGTCGTCGTAAATTCTGCCGCTTCACTGCTGAAGACGTGAAAGAGATCGACTTCAAAGATCTCAACACCCTGAAAGCTTACGTATCCGAAACCGGCAAGATCGTTCCAAGCCGTATCACCGGTACCAAAGCTCGTTATCAGCGTCAGCTGGCTACCGCTATCAAGCGCGCCCGCTTCCTGGCCCTGCTGCCCTACACCGACAGCCACGGCCGCTGAGACCGGGTCGTCGACAAGCAGTAAGGGATTAGCATGCGAGCGTTAGCAAGTTTCATCATGCGCGGTCGTGTGCAGGCCACCCTGGTGGTGGTCATCAGCGCGGTACTGCCGCTGCTGTTCTGGTTGAGTGCCGCTGCCAGCAGCCTTGTGCTGCTGCGGCGTGGCTTCAAGGATGCTACATCGGTCATCGCCGGCGGCCTGCTGGCCGGGCTGGCCGTGTGGGGCATGGGCGATCCCATCACCTTTCTGGTGATTGCGGGTGCCTTGGCTCTGGCCGCCATGTTGCGTGCCGAGCATCCCTGGAGCCGGGTGTTGCTGACCAGTGCCGTGTTCGCCGTGGCGTTCAGCCTCGTGCTTGATCTGGCGCTGGCGCAAACCTTCGATGTGCTGGCCAAGGCATTTGCCGAAGCCATGCCGAAAATCGAAGGGCAACCGGTGCTCTCCGGTGAGCTGATCCGCCCTGTGCTGGTCGCTTCCACAGCAGTGACGGTGCAATTGTTCAGTGTGCTGGCGTTGATGCTGGCGCGCTATTGGCAGGCAGCGTTGTACAACCCTGGAGGCTTCGGTCGCGAGTTTCGCGAACTGAAGTTGCCGAAACAGACCATGGCGGTCTTGGTGGCAGTGATGGTGGTGGCGCCGTTTATCGGCCCGCAGTTCATCATCCTGGCATCGGCTTCCAGCCTGGTACTGGTGCTGGCCGGCATCGCCTTGATGCATGGGCTGGGGGCTCAGGGCCGACTGGCCGGTTTCTGGCTGGTGGGTATGTACGTGACGCTGCCGCTGATCATGCAGCTGATTTATCCGTTGCTGGTGGTTTTGGCCATTGTCGACAGCCTGATTGATTTTCGCGGTCGCAAGTCCCCCAAGGGGAATGACTCCGCGAACGGTGAAGGTTAAAAGTTAAGAGGTTTTACCAAATGGAACTGATCCTGCTGGAAAAAGTCGCTAACCTGGGCAACCTGGGCGACAAAGTAAAAGTTAAGGCTGGTTACGGCCGTAACTTCCTGCTGCCATTCGGCAAGGCCACCGTTGCCAACGCCGCCAACCTGGCTGCGTTCGAAGAGCGTCGCGCCGAGCTGGAAAAAGCAGCCGCTGACAAGAAAACTTCGGCTGAAAGCCGTGCTGCCCAACTGGCCGAGCTGGAAGTGACCATCACTGCCACCGCTGGCGACGAAGGCAAGCTGTTCGGTTCGATCGGCACCCACGACATCGCTGACGCCCTGACCGCCTCCGGCGTTGAAGTGGCCAAGGCTGAAGTTCGTCTGCCGAACGGCACCATCCGTCAGGTTGGCGAATACGACGTAGCCGTGCACCTGCACAGCGACGTTGAAGCCACCGTACGTGTGGTCGTCGTAGCTGCCTAAGCTGCGCTGACTGTCTGGCTCCTTGCGGGTCAGGCGGTTAACATCGGGCACGGTCCTGTTTTCGACAGGCCGTGCCCTTTGTCTTTTTCGTCCTCCAGAATTCTTTCGTGGCCATGAACGAGATCACCACCTCCGAACAGCTAGACCTGCAAACCGCAGCCCTGAAGGTGCCGCCGCATTCCATCGAGGCCGAACAGGCCGTGCTCGGTGGCCTGATGCTGGACAACAATGCCTGGGAGCGGGTGCTGGACCAGGTATCGGATGGCGACTTCTACCGGCATGACCATCGCCTGATCTTCCGTGCCGTGCACAAGTTGGCCGACGCCAACCAGCCATTCGACGTGGTAACCCTGCACGAGCAACTGGACAAGGAAGGCCTGTCCTCGCAAGTCGGTGGCCTGGCGTACCTGGCCGAGCTGGCCAAGAACACCCCGTCGGTGGCCAACATCAAGGCCTACGCCGCGATCATTCGCGAGCGGGCGACGTTGCGTCAGCTGATCAGCATCAGTACCGACATCGCCGACAACGCGTTCAACCCGCAAGGGCGCAACGCCGCAGAAATTCTCGATGATGCCGAACGGCAGATCTTCCAGATCGCCGAAGCCCGGCCCAAGACCGGCGGCCCGGTAGGGGTCAACGAACTGTTGACCATGGCCATCGACCGCATCGACACGCTGTTCAACTCCGACAGCGATATCACCGGCGTGTCCACCGGCTTTACCGACCTGGACGAGAAGACCAGCGGCCTGCAGGCTGCCGACCTGATCATCGTCGCGGGTCGCCCGTCGATGGGCAAGACCACCTTCGCCATGAACCTGGTGGAAAACGCGGTGCTGCGTACCGACAAGGCGGTGCTGGTGTTCTCCCTCGAGATGCCAGGCGAATCGCTGATCATGCGTATGCTTTCGTCGCTGGGCCGTATCGACCAGACCAAGGTGCGTTCCGGCCAGCTGGACGACGATGACTGGCCGCGCCTGACCTCGGCGGTGAACCTGCTCAACGACCGCAAGCTGTTCATCGACGATACCGCCGGTATCAGCCCCTCGGAAATGCGCGCGCGTACCCGCCGCCTGGCGCGTGAGCATGGCGAAATCGCCATGATCATGGTCGACTACCTGCAGCTCATGCAGATTCCGGGGTCGGCCGGTGACAACCGTACCAATGAAATTTCCGAGATCTCCCGCTCGCTCAAGGCCCTGGCCAAGGAGTTCAACTGCCCGGTCATCGCCCTGTCGCAGCTGAACCGCTCGCTGGAACAGCGCCCGAACAAGCGCCCGGTGAACTCCGACTTGCGTGAATCCGGTGCAATCGAGCAGGACGCCGACGTGATCATGTTCGTGTACCGCGACGAGGTGTACCACCCCGAGACCGAGCACAAGGGCGTGGCGGAAATCATCATCGGTAAACAGCGTAACGGCCCTATCGGCTTCGTGCGCCTGGCGTTCATCGGCAAGTACACCCGCTTCGAGAACCTCGCGCCGGGCATGTACAACTTCGACGACGACGAATAAGCCACTGCCCTCATCGCCGGCAAGCCAGCTCCCACAGGAGATCACTGCCTTTCAGGCCGGTTGAGCCCCTGTGGGGGCTGGCTTGCCGGCGATGAGGGCGGTACAGGCCTCCCATGAATCCGACAACCATCGTCGGATTTGGTCAAAATTTGTGCTATATTCCGCGCCCGCGATTTCCCTGCACACCAGAACCGGTCACTGACATGCAAGCAGCCAAACCACTCTACGACTATCCCAAGTACTGGGCCGAATGCTTCGGGCCAGCACCTTTCCTGCCGATGAGCAGGGAGGAGATGGATCTGCTTGGCTGGGATTCCTGCGACATCATCATCGTGACCGGTGATGCCTACGTCGACCATCCGTCGTTCGGCATGGCCATCATCGGCCGCCTGCTGGAAGCCCAGGGCTTTCGCGTAGGCATCATCGCCCAGCCGAACTGGCAGTCGAAAGACGACTTCATGAAGCTCGGCGAGCCGAACCTGTTCTTCGGCGTGGCCGCCGGCAACATGGACTCGATGATCAACCGCTACACCGCGGACAAGAAGATCCGTTCCGACGATGCCTATACCCCGGGCGGCCTGGCCGGCAAGCGCCCGGACCGTGCCAGCCTGGTGTACAGCCAGCGCTGCAAGGAAGCCTACCGGCATGTGCCAATCGTGCTTGGCGGCATCGAGGCCTCGCTGCGCCGTATCGCCCACTACGACTACTGGCAGGACAAGGTCCGTCATTCGATCCTGATCGACGCCAGCGCCGACATCCTGCTGTTCGGCAACGCCGAGCGCGCGGTGGTCGAGGTGGCCCAGCGCCTGTCCAACGGCGAGCGCATCGAGACCATCACCGATGTGCGCGGCACTGCGTTCGTGCGCCGTGACACGCCGCAAGGCTGGTACGAGATCGACTCCACCCGCATCGACCGCCCGGGCCGCGTCGACAAGATCATCAACCCGTACGTGAACACCCAGGACACCCAGGCTTGCGCCATCGAGCAGGCCAAGGGCGACCAGGAAGACCCGAACGAAGCCAAGGTGGTGCAGATTCTCGACAGCCCGAGCGTGACCCGGGAAAAATCGGTAATCCGCCTGCCGTCGTTCGAGAAGGTGCGTAACGACCCGGTCCTGTATGCCCACGCCAACCGCGTGCTGCACCTGGAAACCAACCCGGGCAACGCACGCGCGCTGGTGCAGAAGCACGGCGAAGTGGATGTGTGGTTCAACCCGCCACCCATCCCGATGAGCACCGAGGAAATGGACTACGTGTTCGGCATGCCCTACGCCCGTGTGCCGCACCCGGCCTATGGCAAGGAACGCATCCCGGCCTACGAGATGATCCGTTTCTCGGTGAACATCATGCGTGGCTGCTTTGGTGGCTGCACCTTCTGCTCGATCACCGAGCACGAAGGCCGCATCATCCAGAACCGCTCGCACGAGTCGATCCTGCACGAAATCGAAGAGATGCGTGACAAGGTCCCCGGCTTCACCGGCGTGGTCTCCGACCTTGGCGGCCCGACCGCCAACATGTACCGCATCGCCTGCAAGAGCCACGACATCGAGAAGCACTGCCGCAAGCCGTCGTGCGTGTTCCCGGGCATCTGCGAAAACCTCAACACCGACCACAGCTCGCTGATCGAACTGTACCGCAAGGCCCGTGCCTTGCCAGGTGTGAAGAAGATCCTGATCGCCTCGGGCCTGCGTTACGACCTGGCGGTGGAGTCGCCCGAGTACGTCAAGGAGCTGGTCACCCACCATGTTGGCGGCTACCTGAAGATTGCCCCGGAGCACACCGAGCGCGGCCCGCTGGACAAGATGATGAAGCCGGGCATCGGCACCTACGACCGCTTCAAGCGCATGTTCGAGAAGTTCTCGAAAGAGGCGGGCAAGGAACAGTACCTGATCCCGTACTTCATCGCCGCTCACCCGGGCACTACCGACGAAGACATGATGAACCTGGCCCTGTGGCTGAAGGGCAACGGTTTCCGTGCCGACCAGGTGCAGGCGTTCTACCCGTCGCCGATGGCTTCGGCCACGGCCATGTATCACTCGGGCAAGAACCCGCTGCGCAAGGTGACCTACAAGAGCGAAGGCGTGGAAATCGTCAAGAGCGAGGAGCAGCGCCGCCTGCACAAGGCGTTCCTGCGCTACCACGATCCGAAGGGCTGGCCGATGCTGCGTGAAGCGCTGCAGCGCATGGGCCGCGCCGACCTGATCGGGCCGGGCAAGCACCAGCTGATCCCGCTGCACCAGCCGCAGAGCGACACTTACCAGAGCGCGCGCCGCAAGAACTCGACGCCGGCTGGTAGTCACAAGGTGGGCAAGGAGCAGAAGATCCTGACCCAGCACACTGGCCTGCCGCCGCGTGGCAGCGACGGCAGCAAGCCGTGGGACAAGCGCGAGAAGGCCAAGGCCGAGGCGTTTGCACGCAACCAGCAGGCGGCCAAGGAGCGCAAGGAAGCGGCCAAAGGTGGCAAGGGCAACAAGAAGCCGCGCCAGCCAGTCATTCCGCGCTGATCGAGCGCCTGCATGTGACCTGTAGGAGCGGGTTTACCCGCGAATGCGGCGGTGAAGCCACTATCGCATTCGCGGGTGAACCCGCCCCCACAGGTCAGGTGTTCGGCCAGTCGCTTTCATTCCGGACGGGAGAACTCGCAGAGGGCTCCGGTAGCGCCGTGCGCGTAGGCAGCGAGCAGGCTGTTGAGGAAGCTGGAGACGGGCATTTGGTATTGCTCCTAAATGAGAGGTTGTCCCATCGTCCAATAAAAGGGCATGATGTGCTCTTAGTTTGGTTGTATACAATCGATTGAACAATTCAACTGGCTGGCCGCTTGCCATCCCTTTGACTCATATCAGCAAGGGGCTGAACGGTTTCAGGCAGTCTCGCAATTGATAAAACCCTGCCAAGGAGATTCATGATGTTTGCGAAAGCTGTAGCGGTATCCCTGCTGACCCTCGCCAGCGCCTCTGTCTTCGCCGCCGACTGCAAAGTCACTGTCGATTCGACTGACCAGATGTCGTTCAACACCAAAGAGTTCACGGTCGACAAGAGCTGCAAGACCGTTGAAATCGAACTGACCCACGGTGGCAAGCTGCCGAAGAACGTCATGGGTCACAACCTGGTGATCAGCAAGACTGCCGACATGCAGGCCATCGCCACCGAAGGCATGACGCAAGGTCTGGAAAAGGACTACATCAAGGCTGACAACGCAGCGATCATTGGCCACACCAAAATGATCGGTGCCGGTGAAAAATCCAGCATCACCCTGGACACTTCCAAACTGGAAGCGGGCGGCGACTACAGCTTCTTCTGCACCTTCCCGGGCCACATCTCGATGATGAAGGGCAAGGTTGTCGTCAAGTAATCGAAGGCTGACGGTGAACCCTGTGGGAGCGGGTTCACCCGCGAATGCGTCGGTGGATTCACCATCGTATTCGCGGGTGAACCCGCTCCCACAGGTCCTTTCATAGCCTTATCAAGGGGCGAACGGCAGTTCCCGCTTGTGCTGGGTCTTGCGGTAGGTGGCGACGATGATGTCGAACGCCTCCTGATCAACCGGCTGCCCATGCAGGAAGGCATCGATCTGCTGATAGCTGATGCCATGCGAGGCTTCGTCCGGCTTGCCGGGTGCCAGGTCTTCCAGGTCTGCGGTCGGTACCTTCTCCACCAATGACTCCGGCGCGCCGAAGCTGCGCGCAATTGCCCGCACCTGGTTCTTCACCAGGCCGCTCAGCGGCGCCAGGTCGCAAGCGCCATCGCCAAATTTCGTGTAAAAGCCCATCACCGCCTCGGCGGCATGGTCGGTGCCGATCACCAGGCCTGCGCGCGCGCCGGCAATGGTGTACTGGGCGACCATGCGCATGCGCGCCTTCACGTTACCCACCACGAAATCGACCAGGCTGGGCGAGCCGCCCTTGAGCGCTTCGGTCTCGGCTGCAAGCGCCTTGACCGCAGGTGCGATGTCGATGGTGTGCACTTCATCGGCCTTGATCACATCCAGGCACGCCTGCGCGTCGTGCTCGTCATGCTGAACGTGATAGGGCAGGCGCACGGCGATGAAGGTGTAGGCCTTGTCGCCGGTTTCGGCGCGCAGCTCGTTGATGGCGCGCTGGGCGAGCAGGGCGGCGGTCAGCGAGTCGACACCACCGCTGATGCCCAGCACCAGGGTCTTGAGCCGGGCGTTGGCCAGGCAATCCTTGATGAACGCCACGCGCCGGGCGACTTCGGCCTCGAGCGCTGCAGCGTCGGCGAACGGCGGCTGGACCTTCAGCGCCTGGGCAATCTCTTGCTGAACCGCTTGCATGGGTTACTCCTTGCTGGGGACTTTGAATACATGGCGCATGTAGGCGACGAAGTTTTCGTCGCGGCATTGGGTCTTGGCTGCTTCGTCGGAAATCTTCGCCACCGGCGCGCCGTTGCAGTCGGTCATTTTAAGCACGATGCTCATCGGCGCCACGCCGGGGATGTCGCAGGTCAGGTTGGTACCGATGCCGAAGCTGACATTGATGCGACCGCGCAGGGCACGGAAGATTTCCAGCGAACGGGTCAGGTTGAGACCGTCGGAAAACACCAGGGTCTTGGTCATCGGGTCGATACCCAGTTTCTGGTAATGGACGATGGCCTTTTCCGCCCACGCCACCGGCTCGCCCGAGTCGTGGCGCAGGCCGTCGAACAGCTTGGCGAAGTACAGGTCGAAATCGCCAAGGAAGGCATCCATGGTGATGCAGTCGGTCAGGGCGATGCCGAGCAGGCCGCGGTACTCGCGCACCCAGCAGTCCAGCGCGGCGATCTGGCTGTCGATCAGCCGCGGGCCGAGCTGCTGGTGGGCCATGATCCATTCATGAGCCATGGTGCCCAGCGGCTTGATATCCAGTTTCCATGCCAGGTCGACGTTGCTGGTGCCAACGAAGCGGCCCGGGAAGTCGTCGCGCAGCACGCGTACCACATCTTCCTGCACGCGGCTGGAAAAGCGTCGGCGGGTGCCGAAGTCGGCCACCTGCAGCTCAGCCAGTTCGTCGTCGCTGGCGTGCGCACGCAGCCAGTCGAACTTGCGGTACAGCTGGTCGCGTGCTTCGGCCAGGCGCATGCGCGGGTGCAGGTGGCGGTTGCGCACCTCGCTGATGATCGCCAGTAACGGCACTTCGAACAGGATCACATGCAGCCACGGGCCTTTCAGGCGCAGGAACAGCTGCTCGTTTTCGATACCGATGCGCACGTAGCGCAGGTTGAAGCGAAACAGCCGCAAAAAGCGCAGGAAGTCGGGTTTGAGAAAGCTGATGCGTTCGAGGAAGGCCAGCTGGCCATCATCCAGGGTGAGGTCGCTGAGCAGTTCGAGCTGGTTGCGGATCTCGCCGAGGTAGGGGCGCAGGTCCTCGCCGTTGCGGCAGCGGAATTCCCATTCGACGTCGGCGTCCGGGTAGTTGTGTAGCACGCCCTGCATCATGGTGAGTTTGTAGAAGTCGGTGTCGAGCAGGTTGTGCACGATGCGCTCGGCGAATGCGCTTTCGCTCATCAAGGGGGCTCCGGAAGCGGCGAGTGGCGGACATTGTGCCAGCCTTTTTGACCTTGTTGTGCCTGTTCCGGCCTCTTCGCGGGCTTGCCCGCTCCCACAGGGACCCCGCTGAGCCCGAGAACGGTGCAGTCCCTGTGGGAGCGGGCGAGCCCGCGGAGAGGCCGGAACTGCCAAAACAGCGGGGTTTTCCGAGCGCACGCCAGCCTTGAAACGGTGCCGCCTGTAGCAGTCGCGCACCAGGGGTGTGCAGTTCGGTGACGTCGGCTGTTACAGGCAGGTTGCACGTAAACACTTCGCACGGTTGCAATGATGGCACCGGTGGTTGCGCCTTGTCTGTACCAGTGGTGGCGCCTGCCGCGTGGCAGACGGTTGCACGCTCAATAAAGAAAAGGCCGTCGGTCGCCTGCCGGCGGCCCATTCAGTGTGTTTTTCCAGAGGACAAATGCTGTGGCACGGCCCTTGCTCGGAGCACAGGGCTGAGAAGTTGTAGTGCCAACCAAAAAAAACTCTAGGAGCACCACCTCATGTCGCAGACGTTTTACAAGAAAGGTTTCCTGGCTCTGGCCGTAGCTACGGCACTGGGTGTTTCTTCGTATGTACAGGCCGACGTCAAGATCGGTGTAGCAGGCCCGATGACCGGAGCCAACGCAGCGTTTGGCGAGCAGTACATGAAAGGTGCGCAGGCAGCGGCCGACAAGATCAACGCCGCCGGTGGCGTGAATGGCGAAAAAATCGTCCTGGTCAAAGGCGATGACGCCTGCGAACCGAAGCAGGCCGTGGCCGTGGCCAACCGCCTGGTCGATCAGGACAAGGTGATCGGTGTGGTCGGCCACTTCTGTTCTTCCAACACCATCCCGGCCTCCGAGGTGTATGACGAGGCTGGCGTCATCGCCATCACCCCGGGCTCCACCAACCCGCAGGTCACCGAACGCGGCCTGGGCGCGATGTTCCGCATGTGCGGCCGTGACGACCAGCAGGGCATCGTTGCCGGCGACTACATCGTCGATGTGCTCAAGGGCAAGAAAGTCGCGGTACTGCACGACAAGGACACCTATGGCCAGGGCCTGGCCGACGCCACCAAGGCGCAGCTGGAGAAGCGCGGCGTCAAGCCGGTGCTGTACGAAGGCCTGACCCGTGGCGAGAAAGACTTCAGTGCCGTGGTCACCAAGATCCGTTCCACCGGTGCCGACGTGGTCTACTTCGGCGGCCTGCACCCGGAGGCCGGGCCACTGGTGCGCCAGCTGCGCGAGCAGGGCCTGAAGGACGTCAAGTTCATGTCCGATGACGGCATCGTTACCGACGAACTGGTGTCCACCGCCGGCGGCGCGCAGTACGTCGATGGTGTGTACATGACCTTCGGCGCCGACCCGCGCCTGTTACCAGACAGCAAGGCCGTGGTGGAGGAGTTCCGCAAGGCCGGTACCGAACCTGAAGGCTACACCCTGTACGCCTACGCCTCGCTGCAAGCCCTGGCCGCCGCGTTCAACGGCGCCAAGTCGAACAAGGGCGAGGCCGCTGCCGAGTGGCTCAAGGCCAACCCGGTGCAGACCGTCATGGGCGAGAAGAAGTGGGACAAGAAGGGCGACCTGACCGTGTCCGACTATGTGGTCTACCAGTGGGATGCCCAAGGCAAGTACCACCAGCTGGAAAAACAAAAATAACAACGGCCCACGGCCCGGGCGCGCCTGCCCCCGGGCCCAAGCCCCGCGGTACCTGTCTTTATCCGTAGATCTGCACAGTACTGCGCTGCGAGGGCCGCCTTGTCCCAGGCCCGCCGTGGTCGGCGCTCGTGCAATCTCAATCAGGTGAGATTGCGTTATGGATGGTATTTTCCTGCAGCAACTGGTCAACGGCCTGACCCTCGGGTCGGTCTATGGCCTGATCGCCATCGGCTACACAATGGTCTATGGCATCATCGGCATGATCAACTTCGCGCACGGCGAGGTTTACATGATTTCCGCGTACCTCGCGGCGATCAGCCTGGCATTGCTGGCTTACTTCGGTATCGAGTCGTTCCCCCTGCTGATGCTGGGCACCCTGTTGTTCACCATCGTCGTCACCGGCGTGTACGGCTTCACCATCGAGCGCATCGCCTACAAACCCCTGCGCAACTCCACCCGCCTGGCACCGCTGATCAGTGCCATCGGCATCTCGCTGATCCTGCAGAACTACGCGCAGATCAGCCAGGGCGCCCGCCAGCAAGGCGTGCCGACCCTGCTCGAAGGCGCCTGGCGCGTCGAAGTGGGCACCGGCTTCGTGCAACTGACCTACACCAAGATCTTCATCCTGGTGGCAGCGTTCGTCGGCATGGCCCTGCTCACCTACGTGATCAAGTACACCAAGCTCGGCCGCATGTGCCGCGCCACCCAGCAAGACCGCAAGATGGCCTCGATCCTGGGTATCAACACCGACCGGGTGATCTCCTATGTGTTCGTCATCGGTGCGGTGATGGCCGCGCTGGCCGGCGTGCTGATCACCATGAACTACGGCACTTTCGACTTCTACGCAGGCTTCATCATCGGCATCAAGGCGTTCACCGCCGCGGTACTCGGCGGCATCGGTTCGCTGCCTGGCGCCATGCTCGGCGGGATCATCCTGGGCATTTCCGAGTCGCTGTTCTCTGGCCTGATCAACTCCGACTACAAGGACGTATTCAGCTTCTCGCTGCTGGTGATGATCCTTATCTTCCGCCCACAAGGCCTGCTGGGTCGCCCGCTCGTGGCTAAGGTGTGAACATGTCCATTGCCAAAACTGCCGCTGTAAGCGAAACCAACAAGGGTTTCGACCTTAAACGCAGCCTGCTGGAGACCATCGTCGCCGGCCTGCTGGCACTCATCGTGTTTGGCCCGGTCGTCGGCGTGGTGCTCGACGGCTACACCTTCAATGCCGAGCCGCGGCGCGTGGCGTGGCTGGTTGGCGGGGTAATGCTGGGGCGCTTCCTGCTCAGCCTGTACCTGCAGACCGCCGCCGGGCGGCGCATGCTCGAAGGCTTCGACAACGGCGGCTCGGGCGTGCATGTGCGCGCGCCGAACTACGTGTCGCGCCTGCGCTACATCATCCCGGCGCTGGTGGTGATCGCCATCGTCTTCCCGATCTTCGCCAACAAGTACCTGCTGACCGTGGTCATCCTCGGCCTGATCTACGTGTTGCTGGGCCTGGGCCTGAACATCGTGGTCGGCCTGGCCGGCCTGCTCGACCTGGGTTACGTGGCGTTCTACGCCATCGGCGCCTATGGCCTGGCGCTGGGTTACCAGTACCTCGGCCTGGGCTTCTGGAGCGTGCTGCCGCTGGCGGCCATCGCGGCGGCGCTGGCGGGGTGCATCCTCGGCTTCCCGGTGTTGCGCATGCACGGCGACTACCTGGCGATCGTCACCCTGGGCTTCGGTGAAATCATCCGCCTGGTGCTGAACAACTGGCTGTCGTTCACCGGTGGCCCGAACGGCATGCCGGCGCCGGCGCCCACCTTCTTCGGCCTGGAATTCGGCCGCCGGGCCAAGGACGGCGGGGTGCCGATCCATGAGTTCTTCGGCTTCGATTACAACGCCAACCTCAAGTTCGTGTTCATCTACGCGGTGTTGTTCATGGTCGTGCTGGCGGTGCTGTACATCAAGCACCGGCTGACCCGCATGCCGGTCGGCCGCGCCTGGGAAGCGCTGCGCGAAGACGAGATCGCCTGCCGCTCGATGGGCCTTAACCACGTGCTGGTCAAGCTCTCGGCGTTCACCCTGGGTGCCTCTACCGCAGGCCTGGCCGGGGTGTTCTTCGCCACCTACCAGGGCTTCGTCAACCCGTCGTCGTTCACCTTCTTCGAATCGGCGCTGATCCTCGCCATCGTCGTGCTTGGCGGCATGGGCTCGACCGTGGGCGTGGTGATCGCGGCGTTCGTGCTGACCGTGGCGCCGGAGCTGCTGCGCAGCTTCTCCGAATACCGGGTGCTGCTGTTCGGTGTGCTGATGGTGCTGATGATGATCTGGCGACCGCGTGGGCTGATCCGCATCAGCCGTACCGGTGTGACCCCGCGTAAAGGAGTGGCGCCATGAGCGACGATATCATTCTCTCGGTCGACAACCTGATGATGCAGTTCGGTGGCATCAAGGCGCTCAGCGATGTCAGCCTGAAGGTCCGACGCAACCAGATCTTCGCCCTGATCGGCCCCAACGGCGCTGGCAAGACCACCGTGTTCAACTGCCTGACCGGCTTCTACAAGGCCAGTGGCGGGCACATCGAACTGAACGTGCGCGGCAGCCGCACCAATGTCATCCAGCTGCTCGGCGAGCGCTTCCAGGCGGCCGATTTCCTGTCGCCGGCGCGCTTTGCCAACCGCATGTACTACAAAATGTTCGGCGGTACCCACCTGGTCAACCGTGCCGGCCTGGCACGCACCTTCCAGAACATTCGCCTGTTCAAGGAAATGTCGGTGGTGGAAAACCTGCTGGTGGCCCAGCACATGTGGGTCAACCGCAACCTGCTGGCCGGGGTGCTCAACACCAAGGCCTACCGCAAGGCCGAGAGCGACGCGCTGGACCATGCCTTCTACTGGCTGGAAGTGGTCGATCTGGTCGATTGCGCCAACCGCCTGGCCGGTGAGCTTTCGTACGGCCAGCAGCGCCGTCTGGAGATTGCCCGGGCGATGTGCACGCGGCCGAAGATCATCTGCCTGGACGAACCGGCGGCAGGCCTTAACCCGCAGGAAACCGAAGCCCTCAGCCGCATGATCCGCGTGCTGCGCGATGAGCACGACATCACCGTGGTGCTGATCGAGCACGACATGGGCATGGTCATGAGCATTTCCGACCATATCGTGGTGCTCGACCACGGCAACGTGATTGCCGAAGGTGCGCCGCAGGACATCCGCCACAACCCGACGGTGATCGCCGCCTACCTGGGTGCAGACGAAGAGGAACTGGTATGAGTGCACCCATTCTGGAGCTGAAGGAACTGGACGTGTTCTACGGGCCGATCCAGGCACTGAAAAAGGTGTCGATGCACATCAACGAAGGCGAGACGGTCAGCCTGATCGGTGCCAACGGGGCCGGCAAGTCGACCCTGCTGATGTCGATCTTCGGCCAGCCGCGCGCGGCTTCCGGGCATATCGTGTACCGCGGCACCGACATCACCCGCAAGTCGTCGCACTACATCGCCTCCAACGGTATCGCCCAGTCGCCGGAAGGGCGCCGGGTGTTCCCCGACATGACCGTCGAGGAGAACCTGATGATGGGGACCATCCCTATTGGCGACAAGCACGCCGATGAAGACATGCAGCGCATGTACGAGCTGTTTCCGCGCTTGAAGGAGCGACGCAATCAGCGGGCCATGACCATGTCCGGCGGTGAGCAGCAGATGCTGGCCATCGCCCGCGCGTTGATGAGCCGGCCGAAGTTGCTGCTGCTGGACGAGCCATCGCTGGGGCTGGCGCCCATCGTGGTCAAGCAGATCTTCGCGACCCTGCGCGAGCTGGCCAAGACCGGGATGACCATCTTCCTCGTGGAGCAGAACGCCAACCATGCGCTGAAGCTGTCGGACCGGGCTTATGTCATGGTCAACGGGCAGATTCGCATGAGCGGCACGGGGCAGGAACTGTTGGTCAACGAAGAAGTGCGTAACGCCTACCTGGGCGGGCATTGAGCTGCATTCGGGGCCGTTTTGCGGCCCCATCGCAAATGTGGACAACTTATCGCTCAGCTGTCTCCACACGCATCACCCTTGCATTCCTTGCACATGTTTCCACAGGCCCGATGTTTTCCACGGATAATGTGGAACCGCCTGTGGAAAACATGGTGGCATCTCGCTCAAGCCCTTTGGTATCAAGCCCTGCAGAGATGTGATCATTTTTTGATCACGCCCGTCTTGTGGATGAATTTTCCAAGCTTTTCAACGTCCTGCATGCACTTGTAAATCAACAAAGTCCTGTGGATAACTCTGTGCAAAAACGTTGGACAGACTGCTACAGGCGGCACCCTTGAAAGCCTTGCGCCATCACCGGGAAGATATCCACCGACCACAACCCGCTGAAAGGGTTCCGCGCCATGGACAAGTTGCCCCCAATCTGTGGGGAAAGCCTTGTGGATAACATGCGCATACCTCTCGCCGAGCCGTCTGCCACGGGGTTTTGCGGCACATGAACAAAAAATGAACAGTTGCTGTCGACGCCCGGCGCGGGCATGCTGCGAAACTGCCGATGACAACCCACAGCGAGGAACAGAGCATGACGTCCACCGTATTCATCACTGGCGCGACTTCCGGTTTCGGTGAGGCCACTGCACGCCGCTTCGCCGAGGCCGGCTGGAAGCTGGTGCTCACTGGCCGGCGCAAGGAACGCCTGGACGCTCTGTGCGCCGAACTGTCGGCCCAGACCGAAGTTCACGGCCTGGTGCTCGATGTGCGTGACCGCAAGGCCATGGAGCAGGCCATCGGCAACCTGCCGGCCGGCTTCGACAAGCTGCGCGGCCTGGTCAACAACGCTGGCCTGGCGCTGGGGGTGGATGCTGCGCAGAACTGCAGCCTGGACGACTGGGAAACCATGGTCGACACCAACATCAAGGGCCTGATGTACACCACCCGCCTGCTGCTGCCACGGCTGATCGCCCACGGCCGTGGTGCGTCGATCCTCAACGTCGGTTCGGTGGCGGGCAACTACCCGTACCCGGGCAGCAACGTGTATGGCGGTACCAAGGCCTTCGTCGGCCAGTTCTCGCTGAGCCTGCGCTGCGACCTGCGCGGTACCGGCGTGCGGGTGAGCAACATCGAGCCGGGCCTGTGCGAGAGCGAATTCTCGCTGGTGCGCTTTGGCGGTGACCAGGCCAAGTATGACGCCACTTACGCAGGCGCCGAGCCGATCCAGCCGCAGGACATTGCCGAGACCATTTTCTGGATCCTCAACCAGCCGGCGCACATCAACATCAACAGCCTGGAGCTGATGCCGGTGAGCCAGGACTGGGCAGGGTTCTCGATCGACCGGTCGGTCAAGGGCTGATCTGTAGGCTTCTTCGCGGGCACGCCCGCTCCCACAGGGTCGGCGCATCGCTGTGGGAGCGGGCGTGCCCGCGAAGAGGTCAGCTCAGGCGCTGCAACCCTTCCAGGCAAGTCGCCAGGTGATAGGGCGTAGTCGAAGGCATGTCATGCCGGCTCACATTGCCTTCGCCATCGCGGCACTCATACCAGCCCGCCTCGCGCAGGAACCGCACCTCAAGCGCCTGCAACTGCCCGGCCAGCTTCGCTTCGCCACCCGACCGCAATACCAGTGCCCGCAGGTACTCTGCCTGTGCCCAGACCCGCTGGGTGGCATCCAGCACCTGGCCATCCACATCCAGCATCGACAGCACGGCGCCATCCCTCACACCGCATTGCTCGGCAAAGCCGAACGCCCGGTCGATGGAGGCATGCAGTGGCGTGTCACGCAGCAGTGACGACGTATGCAGCAGGTAGAACCACTCGAACTGGTGCCCCGGCTCGAACCAGTTATCCACAGCGCCGCGCGGTTTTTCCAGCATCAGGCCATGGACCGGTTCGATGAAGTACGCCTGCAGGGCTGCGCACAGTTGCAGCAGCGACTGCCGGGTGTGTTCGTCGTCACGCACCGCCAGCACTTGCAGGAACGCCTCGGCCAGGTGCATCTGCGGGTTTTGCAGCGGGCCGCTGGCCAGGTCTGCCCAGTCTTCGCCAAGGCTGGCTTCGTACAGGCCATCGTCGCGGGCGAACTGCTGGTCGATGATGTCCAGCGCCGCATTCAGCGTGGACTCCACCAGGTTTTCCCGCACCTTGCCCCAGTAATGCGCGCAGGCAAAGACGATGAAGGCGTGGGTGTACAGGTCCTTGCGCCGGTCCAGCGGCTTGCCCTGGGCGTCGATGCTGTAGAACCAGCCGCCGTGCTCGGCGTCGTGGAAGTGCTTCTGCAGGGAGCGGAACAAGGCGGCCGCACGCTCGGCTGCGCCCGGTTGGCCGATACGGCTGCTGAACAGGTACAGCTGGCGCGCGCAGGCCATGGCCCGGTAGCGCTGCACCGGCAATGGCTGGTGCTGGGCGTCCAGGGCCTCATAAGGCAGGGCCATGTCGGCGTTCCAGCCCGGGCCTTGCCACAACGGCACGATGCGTTCGGCGAAGTGCTGGTTGAAGCGGGCCAGTTCGGGCAGGGTGGGGCGGGGGTCGGACATTTCGGCGCTCGTCGCTGTCGGGCAGGGCGCCATGTTAGCAGAATGGGTTGCGGGTAGCCTGTGCCGGCCTCTTCGCGGGCGCGCCCGCTCCCACAAGTATTGCGCTGCCCTCATGTGGAAGCGGGCGCGCCCGCGAAGAGGCCGGCACAGGCCAGCGCTCAGCCTGGGTTGCCCAGCCCTTGCCAATGGCGCGCCCCGACAAAGATGAAGCGCAACTGCTGGGTGATCTTTTCCTGCGGCGTCAGCGCCTGTGGATAACCTTGCTCCGGGCTGTCGATGAGCTCGGGCAAGGTCGCGAACACGGTTTTCACCACCAGGTCGGCCATCACCGCCAGCGCCGCGCTGTCCAGATGCTGCCAGCGCTGCATGCGCGCCAGGTCGGTGGCCAGGTCGTCGCTGATGTCCTGGCGCAGGCGGGCAATGGCCTGGCGCACGGCTTGCGAGCCGCCGTACTGCTCGCGGGCGAGGAACAGGAACTGCGCACGGTGGGCGGCGACCACATCGAGAAAGATGCGCACCGAGGCATCGGTGATGCCGCCAAGCTCGAATTCGTTGTGGCGCACCAGGCGAATGGTCTGGCGGAAGGTGGTGTCTACTTCGGCCACCAGGGCCAGGCCCAAGGCGTCCATGTCGGAAAAGTGCCGGTAGAAACCGGTGGGCACGATGCCGGCCGTCTTCGCCACTTCGCGCAGGCTGATGCTGCCGAAACCACGGCCGCTCTCCATCAGCAGGCAGGCGGCATCGAGCAGGGCCTGGCGGGTCTGTAGCTTCTGTTCGGCGCGCGGCAACATGGTGCGGGCTTCTGTGACGGTGAGGCTGGGCACTCTAGTTAAAAAAACAAAGCCCGGTCAATGGACCGGGCCTGGAGGGGGCAACGCGTTGTGACAGTGGTTGTTCTTTTCGGCCATGGGCTCAGCTCACGTGGCTGATTTCGACCAGGCGATCAGAGCCACCTTCGGCGACACGGCCACTGCGTTCGATCAGGCGATCAGAACCACCTTCGGCGACACGGCCACTGCGTTCGATCAGGCGATCAGAACCACCTTCGGCAACGCGGCCACTGCGTCCGATCAGGCGCTCGGCGCCACCTTCGGCAACGCGGCCACTGCGTTCGATCAGGCGATCAGCGCCACCTTCGGCAACACGGCCACTGCGTTCGATCAGGCGCTCGGCACCACCTTCGGCAACGGTCTTCAGCGGCTGGGCGATTTCGGCAGCGCTGGAGCGCGATTCGGCGGTCAGGTGTTGCTCGTCGGCCGGCAGGGCAAAAGCATTGGCGGCCAGGATGGACAGGGTCAGGGTCAGCAGATGACGTTTCATGATTCGGTGCTCCTCTCGGGGGCTGGAAAGTGGGTACGGAGCCAATGCTACGCCGGGTAACGCCAGAGAGAAGTTCATAAGGGTAATGGTAACAATCGACCGCATTGATAGAGCGCTGCAACGGCTCTGGAAAGCACATTACAGATGGCTTGGTGGCTATGTGCTAGCGCCGCTGGCGGGTAACACGCGCAGCCCGGCGCGACAAATTACTGAGCGAAAGGCCAGGAAAAACTTCGCTATCATGGCCGCATCGATAAAACCCCACGGGCTTTACCGAGTCGGAATTACTGAGTGCTCACCGCTGCGCCTGTTCTGTGCCATACCGCAAGGAGAATCACGCAATGACGCGTCCCGCCAGAATCCTCCTCTGGACCTTCACCAGCCTGCTGACCGTGCTGGCGATCCTGGTGGTGCTGATCGCCACCTTCGACTGGAACCGCGTCAAACCGCTGATCAACGAAAAAGTCTCCGAAGCCCTGCAGCGGCCGTTCGCGATCAATGGCAACCTGGCCGTGGAGTGGCGTACCGAGCCAGAAGAGGGTGGTTGGCGCGCGTGGGTGCCTTGGCCGCATTTCATTGCCGAGGACCTGACCCTGGGCAACCCGCAGTGGCTCAAGCAACCGAAGATGGTCGGCCTGGAGCGCGTGGCCTTCCGCCTGGCGCCGCTGCCGCTGCTGTTCCAGCAGATCAGCATTCCGCGCATCGACCTGACCAAGCCCACCGCCAGCCTCACCCGCCTGGCCGATGGCCGCGCCAACTGGACGTTCGACTTCGGCCCCAAGGATGACAACGCCGAGCCGTCCAGATGGCAGCTGGACATTGGCGCAATCGGCTTCGACCAAGGCAATGTCAGTTTCGACGACCAGACCCTGCAAACCAGCATGAAGGTGCAGATCGACCCGCTGGGCAAGCCGATTCCGTTCAGTGACATTGTCGGCAAGGCCCGCGCCGAGAAGGCCGGGGCCGCGCAGGACTACGCCTTCGGGCTCAAGGCCCAGGGCCGCTACAAAGGCCAGGCGGTGTCGGGCACCGGCAAGATCGGCGGGCTGCTGGCGTTGCAGGACGCCAGCCAGCCGTTCCCGCTGCAGGCTGATGTGCGTATCGCCGACACCCACGTGGTGCTCGCCGGTACCCTCACCGACCCACGCAACCTCGGCGCCCTCGACCTGCGCCTGCGCCTGTCCGGTGCCAGCCTGGGCAACCTGTATCCGTTGACCGGGGTCACCTTGCCCGACACCCCGGCCTATTCCACTGACGGCCACCTCAGCGCCAACCTGCACGCCGCGCAAGGGGCGACCTTCAATTACCAGGGCTTCAACGGCAAGATCGGCGACAGCGATATTCACGGTGACCTGACCTTCGTCGCCAGCCAGCCACGGCCCAAGCTGTCCGGCAACCTGGTGTCCAACCAGCTGCTGTTCAAGGACCTGGCGCCGCTGATCGGTGCCGACTCCAACGCCGAGCAGAAGGCCCGTGGCGGCGCCAGCAAGCAGCCGGCAGGCAAGGTGTTGCCGGTGGAGGAGTTCCGTACCGAACGCTGGCGCGCGATGGACGCCGACGTCACCTTCGCCGGCAAGCGCATCGTGCACAGCGCGCAGCTGCCGTTCAACGACCTGTCGGCCCACGTGATCCTCGACGACGGCCTGCTGCGCCTGGAGCCCCTGCGTTTCGGCGTGGCCGGTGGCAATCTGGCTTCCATGATCCGCCTGGATGGCCGCAACGTACCGTTGCAGGGGCGCGCCCGGCTGACCGCGCGTGGCTTCAAGCTCAAGCAGCTGTTCCCTGGCTTTGCGCCGATGCAGACCAGCTTCGGCGAGTTGAACGGCGATGCCGACATCAGTGGCCGTGGCAATTCGGTGGCTGCCTTGCTGGGCACCGCCAATGGCGATTTGCGCATGTTGATCAACGATGGCGCCATCAGCCGCAGCCTGATGGAAATTGCCGGCCTGAACGTGGGCAACTACGTGGTCGGCAAGCTGTTTGGCGATGAGGATGTGAAGATCAACTGCGCGGCCGCCGATGTCGGCATCAAGGATGGCCTGGCGACCACGCGGCTGTTCATCTTCGATACCGAGAACGCGATCATCTACGTCAACGGCACGGCCAATTTCGCCAGCGAACAGCTGGACCTGAAAATTACCCCCGAATCGAAAGGGCTGCGGCTGTTCTCGCTGCGCTCGCCGCTGTATGTGCGCGGCCCGTTTGCCAAGCCCCGTGCCGGGGTGCAGGCGGTGCCGCTGGCGTTGCGTGGGGCGGGGATGGTAGCGCTGGGCGTGGTGGCCGGGCCGGCGGCGGGGCTGCTGGCGCTGATCGCGCCCAGCAGCGGAGATGACCCGAACCAGTGCACCCCGCTGTTGCAGCAGATGCAAGCCGGCAAGGCGCCAGCGGAAGTGAAAAGCAAGAAATGATGGGGCTGCAAGGCAGCCCCTTGCGCTTACAACCCTTGCAGCAGGTCGGACATATCGTCGGCGTGCTCTTCTTCCTGCGCCAGGATGTCTTCGAAGATGCGCCGGGTGGTCGGGTCCTTGTCACCGATGTACTGAATGATCTCGCGGTAGCTGTCGATGGCGATGCGCTCCGCCACCAAGTCCTCGAGCACCATCTCTTTCAGCGTACTGCCCGCCACGTACTGGGCGTGGGAATTCTTGCTGAGGTTATCCGGGTTGAAGTCCGGCTCGCCGCCCAGCTGGACGATGCGCTCGGCCAGCCTGTCGGCATGCTCGGCTTCCTGGTTGGCATGTTCGAGGAATTCCTCGGCCGCCACGCTGGCCTTGACCCCAGAGGCCATGAAGTAGTGGCGTTTGTAGCGCAATGTGCAGACCAGTTCGGTGGCCAGGGCTTCGTTGAGCAGGCTGATGATGCGCTCGCGGTCAGCGTGGTAACCCTCGGTCACGGCGCCGTTCTCGACATGCTGGCGGGCACGTTCGCGAAGCGTTTGCACATCGGTCAGTTCAGTCACGTTCATGTTCATCTCCGAAAGCATCAGGGTGGTCATGGCATGTCCTGTGAGGTCCTGTGAGTGTTATGCGCCGTGGGCGGCGTCGCTGTCTTCCTGGCGTTGCTTGCAGGTCTTGAAGCCTTTGGCATCGACATGGCCGGTGGCATCGAAGCGCACGTAGTAGGGCTGCTGGTGGCCGTCGTGGTTGAGGATGTAGTCGTTGCAGGTGCCACCGTGGGGCAGGTCGCTCACGTTGGACGGGCTGCCGCCAATGGCGATGACCTTCTGCATGGTCATGCCGTTTTCCACCTGCTTGACCAGTGGCTCGTCGCGGTAGGTGACGTAATCCACCGGGTTTTCCGGACGGCTGCCGCAGGCGGCGAGGGTGGCGCTTGCCAGAAGAATTGCCAGGGTCTGCTTGTACATGGTCCCGCTCCTTGCAAAGGGTATGTCTGGGTTTGGAACCGCAGCGCAGCCCAGGAGTTCGATTGCGATGGTCATCAAGGCCGCTGTAGTGTTGGCCATTCGTCCACGGAACAGGGCTGGGGCAATGCAGCAGGAATTGGCCACGCGATACCCGTTGGTGCTGGTGCCGGGCATGCTCGGTTTCGTCCGCTTGCTGCTCTACCCCTACTGGTTCGGCATCGTGCCGGCGTTGCGCAAGGGCGGGGCGCAGGTGTTTGCGGTACAGGTATCGCCGCTGCATTCCAGCGAAGTGCGCGGCGAGCAGTTGCTGGCGATCATCGAAGACATCTGCCTACGCACCGGCGCGCCCAAGGTCAACCTGATCGGCCACAGCCAGGGCGCCCTCAGCGCGCGCTACGCTGCCGCCCGGCGGCCCGAACGGGTGGCTTCGGTCACCTCGGTGGCGGGGCCCAACCATGGCTCGGAACTGGCCGATTACCTGGCCCGCAAGGCACCGGGCGACTCGCCCCAGGGGCGCATGCTCAAGGCGCTGCTGCATGGCGTTGCGCTGCTGCTGGTATGGCTGGAAACCGGCTGGCGCCGCGCTTCGCTGCCAGTGGACGTACACGCCTCGCACCAATCGCTGACCAGCGCCGGGGTGGCCCTGTTCAACCAGGCCTATCCGCAGGGGCTGCCAGGCACCTGGGGTGGCGAGGGGGCCTACGAAGTCAACGGTGTGCGCTATTACTCTTGGTCGGGCACCTTGCAGCCCGGCCTGACCGACCAGGGGCGCAACCGCTTCGACGGCAGCAACCGCTTCTGTCGCCTGTTCGCCCGCACCTTCACCCGGGAAAAGGGCCAGTGCGACGGCATGGTCGGGCGCTTCAGTTCGCACCTGGGGCAGGTGATCGGCGACGATTACCCGCTCGACCACCTGGACATCGTCAACCAGTCACTGGGCGCGGTCGGCAAGGGCGCCGAACCGCTGCGGCTGTTCACCGAACATGCTGCCCGGCTCAAGGCAGCAGGGCTCTAGGCAATTCTTGGCTACACTCAGCTCCAGACCCGTGCATCGGGCACGGCGCCAAGGAGAACACTCCATGAAAGTGCTGCAAATCCCCTTACTGGTAGTGGCAGTGTTGTTCAGTGCCCACGGCTTCGCCGCCAATACCGCGCAGCAGGAAAAGATGAAAACCTGCAATGCCGACGCCACCGCCAAGGCCCTCAAGGGTGATGAACGCAAAGCCTTCATGAGCACCTGCCTGAAGAAGGACGTGCCGCAAACCCAGCAGGAGAAGATGAAAACCTGCAATGCCGACGCCACCGGCAAAGCCCTGAAGGGAGACGAGCGCAAGGCGTTCATGAGCGACTGCCTGAAGAAGAAATGACCTGCGCCTATGCCTGCACGCGTAAGGCTGGCAGACTGCGGGTCTTTCCTGTTGTCTGCCGTTGAGGCTGTATGACCTTCACCCCCCGCCAGGTCACCCTGGCCAGCTGGATCATCGTGTTTGCCGGCCTGTTGCTGGCCTTGCCCCTGAAATTGCTGCCGAGCCTGCTGGCCGGTCTGCTGGTGTTCGAGCTGGTCAACATGCTCACGCCGCGGCTGCAGCCGCTGATTGCCGGGCAACGTGCGCGGTGGCTGGCGGTGGCGCTGCTCGGCACGCTGGTGGTCAGCACCCTGACCCTGCTGTTTGCCGGTGCCTTCAGCTTCCTGCTGCACGAGGCGGAAAACCCCGGCGCCTCGCTGGACAAGTTCATGGCCCTGGTGGAACGTGCCCGCGGGCAGTTACCGCCGTCCATCGAAAGCTACCTGCCGGCCAGCGCCGCAGAGTTCAAGGTGGCCATCGGCGACTGGATCAAGAGCCACCTGAGCGACCTGCAACTGGTCGGCAAGGGCATGGCGCACATGTTCGTCACCCTGCTGATCGGCATGATCCTCGGCGCCATCGTGGCGCTGCAGCGCATCCCCGACATCTCCCGGCGCAAACCGCTGGCGGCGGCACTGTTCGAGCGCCTGAGCCTGCTGGTAAAGGCGTTTCGCAACATCGTCTTCGCGCAGATCAAGATCTCGCTGCTCAACACCACCTTCACCGGCATCTTCCTGGCCGTGGTGCTGCCGATGTTCGATGTGCACCTGCCGCTGACCAAGACGCTGATCGTGCTGACCTTCCTGCTCGGCCTGCTGCCGGTGATCGGCAACCTGATGTCCAATACCCTGATCACCATCGTCGGCCTGTCGCTGTCGATCTGGGTGGCGGCGGCGGCGCTGGGTTACCTGATCGTCATCCACAAGGTCGAGTACTTCCTCAATGCGCGGATCGTGGGCGGGCAGATCAGTGCCAAGTCGTGGGAACTGCTGCTGGCGATGCTGGTGTTCGAGGCGGCGTTCGGGTTGCCTGGGGTGGTGGCGGGGCCGATCTACTATGCCTACCTCAAGAGTGAGCTGAAGCGGGCGGAGCTGGTCTGATCATCGGGTGAATTGTTCCGGCCTCTTCGCGGGTAAACCCGCTCCCACAGGTAAAGCACAGACTCGAAACCTGAGTAGTACCTGTGGGAGCGGGTTCACCCGCGAAAGGGCCAGTGCAGGTTAAACGATTAGGCCGCGCCGTACCGCTTGCGTGCCTCGATGGCCAGCCCACTGCCAATGCTGCCGAAGATGTTGCCTTCCACATGCCGCGCATTCGGCAGCATTGCCGACACGCTGTTGCGCAGCGCAGGAATACCGCTGGAACCGCCGGTGAAGAACACCGTGTCCACCTGCCCTTCGCTGACGCCTGCCTTGGCCAGCAGATCGGTCACGCTGCCGCGCACTCGCTCCAGCAAGCCTTCGATCGCCTCTTCGAACAGCGCGCGGGTCAGTTGCGCAGTCAGTTCGGGCTCGACCCGCCGCAGGTCGATGCTGCGGCTGTCCTGTTCGGTCAGCTCGATCTTGCTGGCTTCCACTTCCATCGCCAGCCAGTGCCCGGCGCGCTGCTCGATCAGCTTGAACAGGCGGTCGATACCGAAGCTGTCCTCGATGTCGTAGCGCATGCTGCCCAAGGCCAGCTGCGACTTCTGCGAATACAGCGCGTTGATGGTGTGCCAGGTGGCCAGGTTGAGGTGATAGCTGGTGGGCATCAGCGCGCCGCTCTTCATGCGGCTGCCGTAGCCGAACAGCGGCATCACGCCCTGCAGGCTCAGCTGCTTGTCGAAGTCGGTCCCGCCGATGTGCACGCCACCGGTGGCGAGGATGTCGCTCTGGCGCTCGGCCACCAAGTGGCGCTCGGGCGACAGGCGGATCAGGGTAAAGTCCGAGGTCCCGCCGCCGATGTCGACGATCAGCACCAGTTCTTCGCGGCTGATGCCCGACTCGTAGTCGAACGCTGCGGCAATCGGCTCGTACTGGAACGACACATCCTTGAAGCCGATCTTGCGCGCCACCTCGGCCAAGGTGTCCTCGGCCTCCTGGTCGGCGGCCGGGTCTTCGTCGACGAAGAAGACCGGGCGGCCCAGCACCACCTGGTCGAATTCGCGACCGGCAGCCGCTTCGGCACGCTTTTTCAGCTCGCCGATGAACATGCCCAACAGGTCCTTGAACGGCAGGGCGCTGCCCAGCACGCTGGTGTCGTGCTTGATCAGCTTGGAACCCAGCAGGCTCTTCAGCGAGCGCATCAGGCGGCCTTCGTAGCCTTCCAGGTACTCGTGCAGCGCCAGGCGGCCATACACCGGGCGACGTTCCTCGATGTTGAAGAACACCACCGAGGGCAAGGTGATCTTGCCGTCTTCCAGGGCGATCAGCGACTCGACACCGGGGCGGTGCCAGCCGACCGTGGAGTTGGAGGTGCCAAAGTCGATGCCCAGGGCGCGGGCCGGGGATACGTCGGACATGGGAAATGAACTTCCGGAGGCAAAACGGCCGCGCAGTTTATGCCAGTTGGCTACAGAATCAAGACCGGTCGTCTGCCATGGAGCAAACCCAAGGCAGTCTTGAAAGGCTATGCTTGACCCCTATCTTCAGTTGCAACACGTACTTTCACATTGGTGATCCATAAATGGACTTCAAAGACTATTACAAGATACTCGGCGTAGAGCCCACGGCGGACGACAAGGCGATCAAGGCCGCGTACCGCAAGCTGGCGCGCAAGTATCACCCCGACGTCAGCAAGGAGCGCGACGCCGAGGAAAAGTTCAAGGAGGCCAACGAGGCCTACGAGGTGCTGGGCGACGCGCAGAAACGTGCCGAGTTCGACGAAATCCGCAAATACGGCGGCCAGCATGGCCGGCCGTTCCAGGCCCCACCGGGCTGGGAAAACCGTGGCGGTGGCGGCGGCTTCGAGGGCGGCGATTTCTCCGACTTCTTCAGCTCGATCTTCGGTAACCGCGGTGGCAACCCCTTTGGTGGCGCCCGGCAGCAGCAACGCAGCGCCGGCAGGCGGGGGCAGGACGTGGAACTTGAACTGGCGGTATTCCTTGAAGAAACCCTGAGCAAGGAGTCCAAGCAGATCAGCTTCCAGGTGCCGCAGACCAATGCCATGGGCCAGCGCACCGGCTTCACCACCAAGACCCTGAACGTGAAGATTCCGGCCGGGGTAACCGACGGCGAGCGTATCCGCCTCAAGGGCCAGGGCGCGCCGGGCAGTGGTGGTGGCGCCAATGGCGACCTGTTCCTGACCATTCGCATGGCACCGCACCCGCTGTTCGATGTCGAAGGTCACGACCTGATCATCACCGTGCCGCTGGCGCCGTGGGAGGCTGCGCTGGGCACCAAGGTCGCGGTGCCGACCCTGACCGGCAAGATCAACCTGACCATCCGCCCCGACAGCCAGAGCGGCCAGCGCCTGCGCGTGCCGGGCATGGGCCTGGCCAACAAGAGCGGCGAGCGCGGCAACCTGTACGCGCAACTGAAAGTGGTCATGCCACCGGCATCCGACGAGTCTGCCCGCGAACTGTGGACAAAGCTTTCCGAGAAGGCGGCGTTCAACCCGAGGACACAATGGAGTAAGTGATCATGAGCAGCACCCTGATCGTTCAACTGGACATGCGTACCTTGTGTCAGGAAGCCGATGTGACGGCGGACTGCGTGATCGAAATCGTCGAGCACGGCATTGTCGAGCCTTCCGGGCGAACGCCGGAGGACTGGCTGTTCGACGATCAGGCGCCGTTACTGGCCAAGCGCGCGGTGAAGCTGCACGATGAACTGGAGCTGGAGTGGGAAGGGGTGGCGCTGGCGCTGGAGTTGCTGCAGGAAGTGCAGCAGTTGCGCAGCGAGAACAACATGCTGAGGCAGCGGCTGGGCAGGTTTATCCAGCAGTGATGTCTGCAGGCCTGGCCGAGGGGCCGGGGGGAAACCACCACCCCCCAAAAAACAACACGACGGGGGGGGGGGGGGGGGGAGGGAGCCGCAGCGAGAGGCGCCC
>NZ_PUQD01000062.1 GCF_003331055.1 Pseudomonas sp. AFG_SD02_1510_Pfu_092
CCAACCCGGCTATTAATTATCCCGCGGGCATGCGGGGCTGTTTATCGCACGCGGCCGTCTGGGGGCACGCCCGGTCCCACAGGTACGGCGCATCCCCTGTGGGAGCGGGCGTGCCCGCGAAGAGGCCCTTCAGGCTGCCGGCGCTGTGGCAACCATCGAAGGCCGCTTGACCACCTCGGCATACCACGCCGCCAACCCAGGCTGCTGCTCGCGCCAGCCAAACTCGGGCTGGCGCAAATCCAGATACCCCAGCGCACAGGCCACACCAATCGCCGCCAGGTCGAAGCCGGACACCAGCTCGGCCAGGCGCTCCTGTTCCAGGTTGGCCAGGCTACGGCGGATCTTGTCGCCCTGCGCCTGCAGCCAACCCTCCCAGCGCTTTTCCTCCGGGCGCAGGAAGCTCTCGTAGCGGCTCGACACCGCCGCATCCATGATCGCATCGGCCTGCGAAGCCAGGGTCATGCGCCGCCAGCGCGCCGAGCCTTCGCGCGGCAGCAGCGGCAGGCCGACGTGTTGCTGGTCGAGGTACTCGCAGATCACCCGGCTGTCGTGCAACACAGTGCCGTCCGCCAGGCGCAGGGCCGGGATCTTGCCGATCGGGTTGTCCTGGTTGAGCTGCGGGTCGCCGCTCACCGGGCTGATGGTCACCGGCTGCAGCTGCACGCGCTCCAGCTGGCCAGTCTCGTGCAGCACCACCATGACCTTGCGCACGAACGGCGACAAGGGCGAGTGGAACAGGGTCATCGTGCTCATGTGTCAGTTACCCTGCAGGCTGGGTGGCAGGCACACGCCGGTGCCGCCGATGCCGCAGTAGCCGTCCGGGTTCTTGGCCAGGTATTGCTGGTGGTAGGCCTCGGCGAAGTACACGGTCGGCGCCTGGTCGATTTCGGTGGTGATCTCACCGAAGCCGGCCTTGCTCAGTTCGGCCTGGAAGGCGTCACGGCTGGCCTTGGCCTGTTCCAGCTGCTCCGGGCTGGTGCAGTAGATGGCCGAGCGGTACTGGGTGCCGATGTCGTTGCCCTGGCGCATGCCCTGGGTCGGGTTGTGCAGTTCCCAGAACATCGCCAGCAGCTCGCGGTAGCTGACCTGGTTCTTGTCGAACACCACCAGCACCACTTCGGTGTGGCCGGTCAGGCCCGAGCAGACTTCTTCGTAGGTGGGGTGCGGGGTGAAACCGCCGGCGTAGCCGACCACGGTGCTGACCACGCCTTCACGCTGCCAGAAGCGGCGCTCGGCGCCCCAGAAGCAACCCAGGCCGAAGATGGCGAAGTCGATGTCGCCTTCGAAGAACGGGCCGAGCAGCGGCGTGTCCTTGAACACGTAATGGAACTCGGGCAGCTTCATTGGCGTTTCGCGGCCAGGCAGGGCCTGCTCCGCAGTAGGCATGACGTTTTTGTTCACCAGGATTTCCGAACGCAGGACCATGGCCGTTCCTCTGAATGTCAGTTGAATAGGTGCTGGGGCATTCGCGGGTAAACCCGCTCCCACAGGTACCCCACAGATTTCGAATATTGTGGTGTACCTGTGGGAGCGGGTTTACCCGCGAAGGGGCCCGTATGGGTTCTATAGTGCCCGAGGTTTACCCGGCTGTCAGGCCAGCGGCCCACGCGGATAGCGCTTCAGCCGTTCGGCCAGCTCGCGCCCCGGTATCGGCCGGTCGAACAGGTAGCCCTGGCCCACGTCGCAACGGTGCCGGCGCAGGAAGGCCAGTTGCTCGGGCGTCTCGATACCCTCGGCCACCACCTTCAGCTTGAGGTTGTGGGCCATGGCCACCACCGCCGAGGTGATTTCCATGTCGTCCTGGTTATCGGGGATTTCATTGATGAAGCTGCGGTCGATCTTGAGGATGTCGATCGGAAACTTCTTCAGGTAGCTCAGCGACGAATAACCAGTGCCGAAGTCATCCATGGCCAGGGTCAGGCCCAGGGCCTTCAGCTCATCCAGCTGGCGGTGGGTGTCTTCGCTGGCTTCCAGCAGCAGGCCTTCGGTCAACTCCAGTTCCAGCAGGTGCGGGGGCAGGGCTTCTTCCTTGAGGATGCTGCTGATCGATGCCACCAGGTCTGGGTCGGAGAACTGCTTGGGCGACAGGTTGATGGCCACATGCAGGTTGCCCATGCCGGCCGCGCGCAGCTGCTGGCTCATGCGGCAGGACTGGCGTACCACCCATTTGCCGATCGGAATGATCAGGCCGGTTTCTTCCGCCACGCTGATGAACTGGTCCGGGCGAATCATGCCGCGCTCGGGGTGGTTCCAGCGCAGCAGCGCCTCCAGCCCCAGCAGGCGGCCACTGCGCAGGCACAGCTTGGGCTGGTAGAACACCTCCAGCTCGTTCTGGGTCAGGGCGCGGCGCAGGTTGTTCTCGACGAACAGCTTGTAGCTGGCCTCGGCATTGAGCACTTCGGTGAACACCTGCACCTGGTGCTTGCCGTTGGCCTTGGCCTTGTGCAACGCCAGGCCGGCGTTTTTCATCAGGCTGGCCGGGTCGGCACCGTGCAGCGGCGCGCAGGCCAGGCCCACCGAGGCGGTCACGTTGATCAACTGGTTATCGACGAACATCGGCTTGTCGAGGGTGCGCAGCAATTGCTGGGCGACGCCCTGGCCATCTTCCAGGCTGGTGTCGTCGAGCAGCACGGCGAACTCGTTGCTGGCGAAGCGTGCCAGGATGCCGCCGGTGTGCAGGCTGTTGCGCAGGCGCCGGGCCAGGCTGATCAGCAGCTTGTCGCCGGTCTGGTGGCCGAGGCTGTCGTTGATGCGCTTGAAGTTGTCGATGTCCACCAGCAGCAGGCACATCGAGTTCTCGCCATCGCGGGCAAAGCGTTCGTCCAGGCTGCGGATGAACGCTGGGCGGTTGCCGAGGTTGGTCAGGTTGTCGGTGTAGGCCAGGCGTTCGATACGCTGCTGGGCCAGCTTGGTCTGGGTGACGTCTTCGTAGATGCCGATGTAATGGGTCAGTTCACGGTTGTCGCCATACACCTTGGAGATCGACAGCTGCCCCCAGTAGGGCTCGAGGTTCTTGCGCCGGCTCTTGAATTCGCCCTGCCAGCTGTTGCCCATGGCCAGGCTCGACGGCGAGTCGAACAGCAGTTCGCTGAGGTTTTCCAGCGCCGGCAGCTCGCCCAGGTGGCGGCCTTGTACTTCTTCGGTGCTGTACTGGGTGATGGCGGTGAAGCTGGGGTTGACGTACTCCACCACACCGTCGCGGTTGACCAGCAGAAAGGCGCTGGCGCTCTGTTCGACCGCACGCTGGAACAGGTGCAGGGCGCTGGCCGCGGTGCGCCGGTTGTGGTTGGTAATGACCTGGGCGAACTGGTCGGCCAGCTCGCCGGCAAAGGCGATTTCGTCGGACTGCCAGGCGCGTGCCTGGCCGGTCTGCTCCAGGCACAGCACGCCGACCACCTGGCCATCGACGCGGATACTGGCATCGAGCATGGCCTTGTTTTCCGGGTGCAGGCTTTGCGCCAGAGCCCGGGTGCGCGGGTCGTGACCGGCATTGTGGGCGTCGATGGCGCGGCTGGCATGCAGCGCGTCGAGGTAGTCGGGAAAGTGGCTGGCATCGATGGCTTCCGGCTGGCGGTGTTCCTGGGCGTCCCGATACCAGGCAGTGATCGGCTCCAGGCGCTGCCCGTCCAGGTGCCAGATGCTGGCGCTGTCGACCTTGTAGATCTCGCAGGCGCTCTGGGTGATCAGTTGGGCGGCTTCCACCAGCGAGTTGCCGCCGCTGTAGCGTTGGCGGGCCAGACGCAGGATCAGGTCTTGCTGGCCGCGTACCCGTTCCAGGTGATGGAGTTGTTCCTGCTGCGCACGCTGGTTCAGTTGCAGGGCCAGTTGCAGGCGATTGTTGCGTGATTCCAGGTCGCTGGCGCTGGTCTCGCCGCTGTCGTCGGCGTGGTCGTCGAGCACGCTCAGGAAACCGCGCAACAGCTGTCGGTTGTGCTGCTTGTAGGCTTCACCGGCTTCCAGCAGGCGCAGGGATGCGCTGGGCGTGTGCAAGGTGTAGCGCACGCGGTAATAGCCGCGCTGGGCCAGTTGCAGCTGAATGTCGTCGTGCAGCCGGTAGCGCGCCTCGGGTTCCATCAGGCTGGCGTAGGGCGCGTCTACCAGGGCACACAGTTCGCCCGCGTGCAGGCCGAACTGGCGCTCGCAGGCCGGGTCGAGGTAGAGCATGGTCCAGGTGGCTTCGTTGAGCCTTTCGAAACGCAGCATGCCGAGCCGCGAGGGCACGGGTAACTGCGTGACGACCTCGGCCGCCACACGGCTGGCGGCATCGGGTTGGCTTTTCATCGAAGACTCGCTTGAAGAAGGAACGCGGCCTTGGGGCGGCGGATCTGGCAAGGTTGCATCATGTCCTGGAGGCTGGCAAGCGGCCATGCGTGATGCTGTATACGGGTTATCGGCCGGTGGGCAAGATTCTGTAGTCGGGCCGGGAATATTGGGGCCGCCTTACGGCCCTTTCGCGACGCAAGGCCGCTCCCACAGGTGATCGCGGTACCTTGTGGGAGCAACTGTCTTGCTCAATTTTTGCAACATTGGCGCCAACTCTGTGGGAGCGGGCGCGCCCGCGAACACCGGCGCAGTCGGTGCCATCCACCGCGCCGCCTGCTTCGCGGGCATGCTGGTTTCCATAAGATTGGTGTGGCCTGTGGGCCTTGTGCAATCCTGTGGGGCCTTGTGTGGCGGGCTTTCTCAAGGCAAAAAAAAGCCCCGCCAATCGACGGGGTTGAGGTACGAGCGTGGCAGCTCGAAAAGGGGACTGCCCCTCGCAAGGAGGGGCAGTGTGCTGCCTTACAGCAGCATGGTGCGAATATCGCCCAGCACGTCGCCCAGGCGCTTGGTGAAGCGCGCGGCGGCAGCGCCGTTGATGACACGGTGGTCGTACGACAGCGACAGCGGCAGCATCAGCTTTGGTTGGAACGCCTTGCCGTCCCAGACCGGCTGCATGGTCGCCTTGGAGACGCCCAGGATAGCCACTTCCGGCGCGTTGACGATCGGCGTGAAGCCGGTGCCGCCAATGTGGCCGAGGCTGGAGATGGTGAAGCAGGCGCCTTGCATCTCGTCGGCCGAGAGCTTCTTGGTGCGGGCTTTTTCGGCCAGCGCAGCCGCTTCGGCAGCCAGTTGCAGCAGGCTCTTCTGGTCGACGTTCTTGATCACAGGGACCAGCAGGCCGTCCGGGGTGTCCACGGCAAAGCCGATGTGCACGTACTTCTTGCGAATGATGGCCTTGCCGCTTGGCGCCAGCGAGCTGTTGAAGTCCGGCAGTTCCTTGAGCAGGAAGGCGCAGGCCTTGAGCAGCAGTGGCAGCACGGTCAGCTTCACGCCAGCCTTCTCGGCCACGGCCTTCTGCGCAACGCGGAAGGCTTCCAGCTCGGTGATGTCGGCGGAGTCGAACTGGGTCACGTGCGGCACGTTCAACCAGCTGCGGTGCAGGTTGGCGGCACCGACCTGCATCAGGCGGGTCAGGGCCACTTCTTCCACTTCACCGAACTTGCTGAAGTCCACGGCAGGGATCGGCGGGATGCCGGCGCCGCCGGTTGCACCAGCAGCGGCTGGAGCTTCCTTGGCCTTCTGCATCATCGCCTTGACGTAGACCTGCACGTCTTCTTTCAGGATGCGACCGTGCGGGCCGGTGGCGGCAACTGCGCCCAGCTCGACACCGAATTCACGGGCCAGCTGGCGAACCGCCGGGCCTGCGTGAACCTTAGCGTTGCTGCCGGCAGCCGGTGCGCTGGCGACCGGAGCAGGGGCAGCAGCCGGGGCGGCAGCGGCAGGCGCGGCGGCCGGGGCAGCTTCAGCCTTGGCCGGGGCAGCTGCGGCGGCCGGAGCCGGTGCCGCAGCAGGCGCCGCGCCAGCAACCTTGAGCTTGAAGATCAGGTCGCCAGTGCCGACTTCGTCTTCCAGTTTGCACAGTACTTCTTCGACCACGCCGGCAGCCGGCGACGGGATTTCCATGGAAGCCTTGTCGGACTCCAGGGTAATCAGCGACTGGTCGGCTTCGACGGTGTCGCCGACCTTGACCAGCACTTCGATGATCTTGGCCTTGCCCGACGAGCCGATGTCCGGCACGTGGATGTCCTGCACACTGGCAGCAGCCGGGGCTGCGGCCGCAGCAGGGGCCGCAGCGGCTTCGGCGGCCGCAGCCGGCGCAGCAGCCTGGGCCGGGGCAGCGGCAGGCGCCTCAGGGGCCGCAGCAGCGGCGCCCTCGGCTTCCAGCACCAGCAGCTCGTCGCCTTCTTTCAGGCGGTCGCCCAGCTTGACCTTCAGTTCCTTGATGACGCCGGCTTTCGGCGCCGGGATCTCCATGGAGGCCTTGTCGGACTCCAGGGTCAGCAGGCTCTGGTCAGCCTCGATACGATCACCGACCTTGACGAACAGCTCGATGATTTCACCTTCACCGCTGCCGATGTCAGGTACGCGAATGAGTTCGCTCACTTAAAAATACTCCTCAGCAGTCCAGTGGGTTGCGCTTGTCCGGGTCGATACCGAACTTGACGATAGCGTCTGCAACAACCTTTGGTTCGATCTCGCCGCGGTCAGCCAGGGCTTCCAGGGCAGCCAGCACCACGAAGTGGCGGTCGACTTCGAAGAAGTGACGCAGCTTCTTGCGGCTGTCGCTGCGACCGTAACCGTCGGTACCCAGGACCTTGAACTCTTTGCTCGGTACCCACTGGCGAATCTGCTCGGCGAACAGCTTCATGTAGTCGGTGGAGGCGATGACCGGGCCTTTGCGACCGTTCAGGCACTGCTCGACGTAGGTCTGCTGTGGCTTCTGGCCAGGCTTCAGGCGGTTGGCGCGTTCCACGGCCAGGCCGTCGCGACGCAGTTCGTTGAAGCTGGTGACGCTCCACACGTCGGCACCGACGTTGAACTCTTCACGCAGGATCTTCGCCGCTTCGCGGACTTCGCGCAGGATGGTGCCGGAGCCCATCAGCTGTACGTGGTGCGCGGCTTCGCGGGTGTCTTCTTCCAGCAGGTACATGCCCTTGATGATGCCTTCCTCGACACCAGCCGGCATGGCTGGCTGCTGGTAGGATTCGTTCATCACGGTGATGTAGTAGAAGATGTCCTGTTGCTCTTCGGTCATCTTCTTCATGCCGTCCTGGATGATCACCGCCAGCTCGTAGCCGTAGGTTGGATCGTAGGTGCGGCAGTTCGGGATGGTGCCCGCCATCATGTGGCTGTGACCGTCTTCGTGCTGCAGGCCTTCACCGTTGAGGGTGGTACGGCCGGCGGTACCGCCGATCAGGAAGCCACGGGTGCGGCTGTCGCCAGCGGCCCAGGCCAGGTCGCCAATGCGCTGGAAGCCGAACATCGAGTAGAAGATGTAGAACGGCAGCATCGGCTGGTTGTGGCAGCTGTACGAGGTACCGGCAGCGATGAACGACGACATGGCGCCGGCTTCGTTGATGCCTTCCTCGAGGATCTGGCCCTTCTTGTCTTCGCGGTAGAACATCACCTGGTCTTTATCGACTGGCTCGTAGAGCTGGCCGACCGACGAGTAGATGCCCAGCTGGCGGAACATGCCTTCCATACCGAAGGTACGGGCTTCGTCCGGGATGATCGGGACGATGCGCTGGCCGATTTCCTTGTCCTTGACCAGCTGCGCCAGAATCCGCACGAAGGCCATGGTGGTGGAAATTTCGCGGTCGCCCGAGCCGTCCAGGATCGCTTTCAGCGTTTCCAGTGGCGGGGTCGGCACGCTGAAGCTCTTGGCACGGCGCTGAGGTACGAAACCGCCCAGGGCAGCACGACGCTCGGCCAGGTACTTGGCTTCGGCAGAACCTTCTTCCGGCTTGAAGAACGGCAGGTTCTCCAGGTCCGCATCCTTGACCGGGATGTCGAAGCGGTCACGGAAGTGACGCAGGCTGTCGACGTCGACCTTCTTGGTGTTGTGCGCGGTGTTCTTGGCTTCGCCGGCACCGGTACCGTAACCCTTGATGGTCTTGGCCAGGATGACGGTAGGCTGGTCCTTGTGGTTGACCGCCTGGTGGTACGCCGCGTAGACCTTGTACGGGTCATGGCCGCCACGGTTGAGCTTCCAGATCTCTTCGTCGGACAGGTCTTCGACCATGGCCTTGAGTTCTGGGGTGTTGAAGAAGTTCTCGCGAACGTACGCGCCGTCTTTGGCTTTGTAGTTCTGGTATTCGCCGTCGATGACTTCGTCCATGCGGCGCTGCAGGGCACCGTTGGTGTCCTTGGCGAACAGTGGGTCCCAGAAGCGGCCCCAGACGACCTTGTTGACGTTCCAGCCACCGCCACGGAACACGCCTTCGAGTTCCTGGATGATCTTGCCGTTGCCGCGAACCGGGCCGTCGAGGCGCTGCAGGTTGCAGTTGATGACGAAGATCAGGTTGTCCAGCTTCTCGCGGCCGGCCAGGGCGATTGCGCCCAGGGATTCCGGCTCGTCGCACTCGCCGTCGCCCATGAAGCACCAGACCTTCTGCTTGCCGGCCGGGATGAAGCCACGGGCTTCCAGGTACTTCATGAAGCGTGCCTGGTAGATGGCCTGGATCGGGCCCAGACCCATCGATACGGTCGGGAACTGCCAGAAGTCAGGCATCAGCCATGGGTGCGGGTACGAAGACAGGCCTTTGCCGTCCACTTCCTGACGGAAGTTGTTCATCTGCTCTTCGTTGATGCGCCCTTCCATGAAGGCACGGGCGTAGACGCCTGGCGAAGCGTGGCCCTGGAAGAAGATCAGGTCGCCGCCGTGTTCTTCGGTCGGGGCCTGGAAGAAGTAGTTGAAGCCGATGTCGTACAGGGTGGCGCTGGAGGCGAAGCTGGAGATGTGTCCGCCCAGGTCCGAGTCTTTCAGGTTGGTACGCATGACCATGGCCAGGGCGTTCCAACGCACCATCGAGCGAATGCGGCGTTCCATGAACAGGTCGCCAGGCATGCGTGCTTCGTGGGTGACAGGGATGGTGTTGCGGTATGGCGTGGTGATCGCATACGGCAGCTGGGAGCCACTGCGGGTGGCCAGCTCGCCCATACGGGTCATCAGGTAATGAGCGCGGTCTTCGCCTTCTTTGTCGAGGACCGACTCCAGGGCATCCAGCCATTCCTGGGTTTCGATTGGATCGAGGTCTTGCATGGCTTGCTCCAGGGCGGAAAGGCAACCAGAATCGATTGCCTGAAGTTGCGACTGGCCTTATGGGCAGACGTCGTGAATTCTTGGATTACCGGGGTGTCCTCCGGCGCCGTGTAGTTTTACTACATTTGCTTTCGCATTTCATGCTTTTACACGACACGAGTAGTAGTAAAACTACATTTGTGCGACGTTTCGTCGCATGCTGGCTTGTGAGGAAAAACGTTCATGTTGGTTGGCGTTGTGTCGCGAGCGGGTAATTCTTGATGTTTTCTACCAAATTTACGTTTCTTTCAGCTATTTCCAACTTTTGTACGACAGTCCAACCGTGGTCCGGCTTCCCCTTGGCCGCTTGTTCCCCTCTCTTTCACGCCGATCAAGGATAGACCATGCGCCTACCTTTGCCGTCCGATCTGCCCGCCACCTTGCAGCCGCTGATCATTCGCAACCTGCAATTCCTCAGCGACGCCGTGGCTGCCCACCCGGAACTCGACCTGCACACCTGGAGCCCGCTGCATCGGCAACAGTTCGACCAGGTGGCCGCGGCCAGCGACTTCGTTCTCGGCCTGGCCCGCCGCGAGCCGGCCATGCTGTTCGGCCTGCTGGCCAGCGGCGAGCTGGACCGGCGCTACGCTGCCGGTGAACTGCGCGCGCACATCGCCGCCACGGCCCAGGCGGCGCAGAGCGAAGACGAGCTGGCGCGCAACCTGCGCCGCGAACGCAACCGCCAGCAGTTGCGCATCATCTGGCGCGACATCACCCGCCAGGCCGAGCTGGGCGAAACCTGCCGCGACCTGTCCGACCTGGCCGATGCCGCCATCGACGAAGCCTACCAGTGGCTGTACCCGCGCCACTGCCAGCAGTTCGGTACGCCGATCGGCAACCGCAGCGGCCAGCCGCAGCACATGGTGGTGCTGGGCATGGGCAAGCTGGGCGCGGTGGAGCTGAACCTGTCGTCGGACATCGACCTGATCTTCGCCTTCCCCGAAGGCGGCGAAACCGAGGGGGTGAAGCGCTCGCTGGATAACCAGGAGTTCTTCACCCGCCTGGGCCAGCGGCTGATCAAGGCGCTGGACCCGGTCACCGTCGATGGCTTCGTGTTCCGTGTCGACATGCGCCTGCGCCCCTATGGTTCGGCGGGTGCGCTGGTGCTCAGCTTCAATGCCCTGGAGCAGTACTACCAGGACCAGGGCCGAGACTGGGAACGCTATGCAATGATCAAGGCGCGGGTGGTGGCCGGTGACCAGGCTGCCGGCGCGCAGCTGCAGGAAATGCTGCGACCATTCGTCTACCGCCGTTACCTGGACTTTTCCGCGATCGAAGCGCTGCGCACCATGAAGCAGCTGATCCAGCAGGAAGTGCGGCGCAAGGGCATGGCCGACAACATCAAGCTGGGTGCCGGCGGCATCCGCGAGGTGGAGTTCATCGCCCAGGCCTTCCAGCTGATCCACGGTGGCCGCGATCTCAGCCTGCAACAGCGGCCGCTGCTGAAAGTGCTGGCCACCCTCGAAGGCCAGGGCTACCTGCCGCCGGCAGTGGTTGCCGAGCTGCGCGAGGGTTATGAGTTCCTGCGTTATACCGAGCACGCGATTCAGGCGATTGCCGACCGGCAGACGCAGATGCTGCCCGAAAGCGAAGCCGACCAGGCACGGGTGGCGTACATGCTTGGTTTTGCCGACTGGCAGCGCTTCCAGGAACAGCTGACGTACTGGCGTGGCCGCATCGACTGGCACTTCCGCCAGGTGATCGCCGACCCGGATGATGAAGACGGTGAAGGCGAGCTGGTGGTGGGCGGTGAATGGTCGCCGCTGTGGGAACAGGCACAGGACGAAGAAGCGGCCTGCCGCCAGCTGCAAGAGGCTGGTTTCCAGCAGCCCGGCGAAGCCCTGCGGCGCCTGGCTGCGTTGCGCTCCAGCCCGCAACTGCGCTCGATGCAGCGCATTGGTCGCGAGCGCCTGGATGCTTTCATCCCGCGCTTGCTGGCCCAGGCGGTGGAGCATGACAACCCCGACCTGGTGCTCGAGCGCGTATTGCCGCTGGTCGAGGCGGTGGCGCGGCGTTCTGCCTACCTGGTGCTGCTGACCGAAAACCCGGGTGCCTTGCGCCGGCTGCTGACCTTGTGCGCGGGCAGCCCGTGGATTGCCGAGCAGATCGCCCGCTACCCGCTGCTGCTCGACGAGCTGCTCAACGAAGGCCGGCTGTTCAGCCCGCCACTGGCGCCGGAGCTGGCCAGCGAGCTGCGCGAGCGCCTGACGCGCATCCCCGAGGACGACCTGGAGCAGCAGATGGAGGCGCTGCGGCACTTCAAGCTGGCGCACAGCCTGCGGGTCGCGGCCTCGGAGATCAGCGGCAACCTGCCGTTGATGAAAGTCAGCGACTACCTGACCTGGCTGGCCGAAGCCATCCTCGACCAGGTGCTGGCCCTGGCCTGGCGCCAGACCGTGGCCCGCCATGGCCAGCCCCGGCGCAGCGACGGCAGCCTGTGTGACCCGGGCTTCATCATCATTGGTTACGGCAAGGTCGGCGGCCTGGAGCTGGGCCACGGCTCGGACCTGGACCTGGTGTTCATCCATGACGGCGACCCGCAGGCGGAAACCGACGGCGCCAAGCCGATCGATGGCGCGCAGTTCTTCACCCGCCTGGGCCAGCGCATCATCCACTTGCTGGCTACCCAGACCAACTCGGGCCAGCTGTATGACGTGGACATGCGCCTGCGCCCGTCCGGGGCCTCGGGCCTGCTGGTGAGTTCGCTGGGCGCGTTCGAGCGCTACCAGCAGAACGAAGCCTGGACCTGGGAGCATCAGGCCCTGGTGCGGGCCCGGGTGCTGGTGGGCTGCAAGCAGGTGGGCGCGGCGTTCGAAGGCGTGCGCGCGCAGGTGCTGGGCCAGCCCCGCGACCTGCAGAAACTGCGCAGCGAAGTGAGCGAAATGCGCGCCAAGATGCGCGACAACCTGGGCACCAAGGCCACGGCTGCAGGTACCGCAGCCAATGCTTTCGAGGCCGGGGTGCCGTTCGATATCAAGCAGGATGCCGGTGGTATCGTCGATATCGAATTTATGGTGCAATACGCCGCTTTGGCCTGGTCCCATGACCACCCGGCCATACTCCGATGGACCGATAACATCCGCATTCTGGAAGAGCTGGAGCAGGCAGGGTTGATGCCGGCCAGTGACGCGGTGCTGTTGCGTGAAGTGTACAAGGCGTTCCGCTCGGCCTCGCACCGCCAGGCCTTGCAGAAGCAGGCCGGGGTGATCGATGCGGCGCAGTTTGCCGATGAACGCCGTGAGGTGCGGCGGATCTGGGGTGAATTGGGCCTGACTTGAAGCCCTGCGCTGGCCCTGTGGGAGCGGGTTTACCCGCGAAGAAAGCGGCGCGATGCGTGGCACCGGCTTCGCCGGTGTTCGCGGGTAAACCCGCTCCCACAGGCCCGAGTGGTACACTCTCCGCCACATAGCCTGAATATAAAGAGGGGAGGCCAGGCTGTACCGCAGCCTGTAGCCTCCCCGAGCGTTTCTGGACTAAGCATGAGAATACTGATCATTGGCCCCAGCTGGGTCGGCGACATGGTAATGGCGCAGACCTTGTTCCAGTGCCTGAAACAGCAGCACCCCGACTGCGTGATCGATGTGCTGGCCCCCGAGTGGAGCCGGCCGATCCTCGAACGCATGCCCGAGGTACGCCAGGCGCTGAGCTTCCCGCTCGGTCACGGTGCGCTGGAGCTGGCCACGCGGCGGCGCATCGGCAAGTCCCTGGCCGGCCAGTACGACCAGGCCATCCTGCTGCCCAATTCGCTGAAATCGGCGCTGGTACCGTTCTTCGCCGGTATCACCAAGCGCACCGGCTGGCGCGGCGAAATGCGCTTCGGCCTGCTCAACGATGTGCGCAAGCTGGACAAGGCCCGCTACCCACTGATGATCGAGCGCTTCATGGCTCTGGCCTACGCGCCGGGCAGCGAGCTGCCGCATCCGTACCCGCGCCCCAGCCTGCAGATCGAAGCGCAAAGCCGCGACGCCGCCCTGGCCAAGTTCGGCCTGGAGCTGGACCGCCCGGTGCTGGCGCTGTGCCCCGGTGCCGAATTCGGCGAGGCCAAGCGCTGGCCGGCCGAGCACTACGCCAGCGTCGCCGACGCGATGATCCGCCAGGGCTGGCAGGTGTGGCTGTTCGGCTCGAAGAACGACCACCCGGTCGGCGAGCAGATCCGCGAGCGGCTGATCCCCGGCCTGCGTGAAGAATCGTCCAACCTGGCCGGCGAAACCTCGCTGGCCGAGGCCATCGACCTGATGTCCTGCGCCCAGGCGGTGGTGTCCAACGACTCTGGCCTGATGCACGTGGCCGCCGCGCTGAACCGCCCGCTGGTGGCGGTGTACGGCTCTACCTCGCCGGGTTTCACCCCGCCGCTGGCCGAGCAGGTGGAAGTGGTGCGCACCGGTATCGAGTGCAGCCCGTGCTTCGACCGCACCTGCCGCTTCGGCCACTACAACTGCCTGCGCCTGCTGGAACCGGGCAAGGTCATCGCCGCCCTGCACAGCCTGAGCGGGCCGGACCTGATCGATGCCGTGGCCGAGGTCGACTAAGTGCGGGTACTGATCATCAAGACTTCGTCGCTGGGTGATGTGATCCACACCTTGCCGGCGCTTACCGATGCCGCCCACGCCATCCCGGGTATCCGTTTCGACTGGGTGGTGGAAGAAGGCTTTGCCGAAATCCCCAGCTGGCACCCGGCGGTCGACCAGGTGATCCCGGTGGCCATCCGCCGCTGGCGCAAGAACCTCTGGCAAACCCTCAAGAGCGGCGAGTGGAAGGCCTTCAAGCAGCGTTTGCGGCAGAACCAGTACGACTTGGTGATCGACGCCCAGGGCCTGGTCAAGTCGGCCTGGCTGACCCGCTACGTGAAAGCGCCGGTGGCCGGCCTGGACCGCTATTCGGCCCGCGAAGGCTGGGCCAGCCGCTTCTATGACCGACGCCTGTCGGTCGCCACCGGCCAGCACGCGGTGGAGCGGGTGCGCCAACTGTTCGCCATGGCCCTGGCCTACGACCTGCCGGAAGGCATCGGCAACTACGGTCTCGACCTGGAGCGCCTGCAACTGCCGCCGGCCGCGCCATACGTGGTGTTCCTGCATGGCACCACCTGGGCGACCAAGCACTGGCCGGAAGCCTACTGGCGCGAACTGGCCGAGCGCATGGGCCGGCGCAAGCTGGAAGTGCGTCTGCCGTGGGGCAACCCGGCGGAAAAGGCGCGGGCAGAGCGCATCGCCCAGGGCTTGAACAATTGCCAGGTGCTCCCCAAATTGAACCTTGCCGGCGTCGCTCGCGTGTTGGCGGCGGCAAAAGCCTGCGTAGCGGTCGATACCGGCCTCGGCCACCTGGCGGCGGCACTCGATGTGCCCACCATTTCGCTGTTCGGCCCGACCAACCCGGGCCTGACCGGCGCCTACGGACGGACCCAGATTCACCAGGCCAGTGACTGGCCCTGCGCGCCCTGCCTGCAGAAGAAATGCACCTACAAACCGAGCGCCGATGACCTGCGCCGGTTCGATCTGAAACGCGAGTGGCCGCTGTGCTTCACTCGCCTGAATCCCGAGCATGTGGCGAGCCGCTTGAGCGCGTTGCTGCTGGCTGAGGATGTCCGTTGATGCAACTGGCTTTCGTGCTTTACAAATATTTCCCCTTCGGCGGGCTGCAGCGCGATTTCATGCGCATTGCCCTGGAATGCCAGAAGCGGGGCCATCAGATCCGCGTGTACACGCTGATCTGGGAGGGCGACATTCCGCCGGGCTTCGAAGTGCTGGTGGCACCGGTGAAAGCGATTTTCAACCACCGCCGCAACGAGAAGCTCAGCGCCTGGATGGCTGCCGACCTGGCCAGGCGCCCGGTCGATCGCCTGATCGGTTTCAACAAGATGCCGGGGCTCGACGTGTACTACGCCGCCGACGGCTGCTTCGAAGACAAGGCCCAGACCCTGCGTGGCGGCCTGTACCGCCGCTGGGGCCGTTACCGGCACTTCGCCGAGTACGAACGTGCCGTGTTCGCCAAGGATGCGCACACCGAAGTGCTGATGATTTCCGAAGTGCAGCAGCCGCTGTTCATCAAGCACTACGGCACCCCGGTGGAACGCTTCCACCTGCTGCCGCCGGGTATTTCCCAGGACCGCCGCGCGCCGGCCAACGCCGCCGAGATCCGCGCCGAGTTCCGCAAGGAATTCAACCTGGGCGCTGACGACCTGTTGCTGGTACAGATTGGTTCGGGCTTCAAGACCAAGGGTGTGGACCGCAGCCTCAAGGCTCTGGCCGCGCTGCCTTCGGCGCTGCGCAAGCGCACCCGGTTGATGGTGATCGGCCAGGACGACCCCAAGGTGTTCCAGCTGCAAAGCGCTACCTTGGGCCTGGGCGAGCAGGTGCAGTTCCTCAAGGGCCGCAGCGACATTCCGCGCTTCCTGCTGGGTGCCGACCTGCTGATTCATCCAGCGTACAACGAGAACACCGGCACGGTGCTGCTCGAAGCGCTGGTGGCCGGCCTGCCGGTGCTGGTGTCCAAGGTGTGTGGCTACGCCCACTACATTGCCGAGGCCGATTGCGGCCTGGTGCTGGACGAGCCGTTCGAGCAGGAACAGCTCAGCCGCTACCTGCAACGCATGCTCGAAGACCCGCAGGCCCGTGCCAGCTGGTCGCGCAACGGCCTGGCGTTTGCCGAGACCGCCGACCTGTACAGCATGCCGCAGCACGCTGCCGATGTGATCCTGGGGCAGGAGTGCGCATGAAGCTGATACTGGCCGAACCGTTCAAGCGCCTGTGGGCCGGGCGTGATGCCTTCGACGCCGTGGAAGCGCTGCAAGGCGAGGTGTACCGCGAGCTGGAGGGGCGCCGCACGCTGCGCACCGAGGTCGCGGGCGAGGGCTTCTTCGTCAAGATCCACCGTGGCATCGGCTGGGGCGAGATCTTCAAGAACCTGTTTACCGCCAAGCTGCCGGTGCTTGGTGCCGGCCAGGAATGGCAGGCCATCCAGCGCCTGCATGAAGCGAATGTGCCGACCATGACTGCGGTGGCCTACGGCGAGCGTGGCAGCAACCCGGCGGCGCAGCATTCGTTCATCATCACCGAAGAGCTGGCGCCGACCATCAGCCTGGAAGACTTCAGCATCGACTGGGTCAGGCAGCCGCCCGAACCGCGCCTGAAGCGCGCGCTTATCGCCGAAGTGGCGAAGATGACCGGCGGCATGCACCGCGCCGGGGTCAACCACCGCGACTGCTACATCTGTCACTTCCTGCTGCACACCGACCGGCCGGTGACGGCAGACGACTTCAGGCTGTCGGTAATCGACCTGCACCGTGCGCAAACCCGGGCGAAAATCAGCCGCCGCTGGCGTGACAAGGACCTGGCCGCGCTGTACTTCTCGGCTCTGGACATCGGCCTGACCCAACGCGACAAGCTGCGTTTCCTGCGCGGTTACTTCCAGCGCCCGCTGCGGCAGATTCTCCAGGATGAAGCCGCACTGCTCGCCTGGCTGGAGCGCAAGGCGCAGAAACTCTACGACCGCAAGCAACGTTACGGGGATGCACTCTGATGGCGGCCTGGACCCTGGCGCCGGGCTACGAGCACCTGGCGGCGGATTTCGGCAGCCTGGAGGCGGTGTTTGCCCTGCAAGGCGAGCGCCTGACCCGCGACCCGCTCAGCGAAGTGGTGCGTATCACGCGGGACGGGGTGAACTACTACGTCAAGCGCTACACCGGGGCCGGCAAGCACATGCGCCGCTACCTGGGCCGGCCGCGGATCAAGGCCGAGTGGCAGAACCTCAAGCAGTTCGCCAAGTGGGGCATCCCCACCGCCGAAGTGGTGGCCTGGGGCCTGGAGCGCAATGGCCTGGCCTTCGGCCGTGGCGCGATGATTACCCGTGAGTTGCCGAACACCGAAGACCTGTCGGCGCTGGCCGAGCGCAACGATGCGCGGCTGGCCGATCGCGCCTGGGTCGGGCATGTCAGCAGCCAGCTGGCGCGCCACACCCGGGTCATGCACCAGCACCGCTTTGCCCATAATGATTTGAAATGGCGCAACCTGCTGGTCGACGACCAGGTCACGCTGTTCTTTATCGACTGCCCCACTGGCGACTTCTGGCGCGGCTTCATGTGGCGGCACCGGATGATCAAGGACCTGGCGTGCCTGGACAAGGTGGCCAAATACCACCTGTCGGCGACCCAGCGCCTGCGCTTCTACCTGCAATACCGTGGCCGCGACCGGCTGAATGTGCGCGACAAGAAGCGCATTCGCCAGGTGCTGGGCTTTTTCGAGGGAAGGGAATGACCGACTACCTGGCCAGCGCCGACCTCGCGCTGCTCAAACGCCATGGCCTGGACGACTTCGAGGCGCTGTGGGCGCTGCAACTGGATGCCGTGGATGAGCCGAACACCGGCCGTGGCGGCTGGAGCAGCGTGTTCCGCCTGGAACTCGAAGGCAAGGGCTACTACCTCAAGCGCCAGAGCGACTACCTGACCCGTACCCTGCACCGGCCGTTCGGCGAACCGACCTTCGCCCGCGAATTCCGCAACATCAGCCGTTACCAGAAGCTGCACATTCCGGCCATGCAGGCGGTGTTCTACGGTGAGCGCAAGCAAGGCGGCCAGCATCGCGCGATTCTGATGACCCGCGCCCTGGACGACTGGGCCGACCTCGACAGCCTGCTGGCGCGGTGGCCACAACTGGGCGATGCTGCACGCAATAACATATTGCAGGCCTGCGGCCAGCTGGCGCGTACCCTGCACAGTGCCGGCCAGGTGCATGGCTGCTTCTACCCCAAGCACATCTTTTTGCGCCAGCGTCGCGATGGCTGGGACGCGCAACTGATCGACCTGGAAAAGACCCGACCCTTGCTGTTCGGCATGCGTGACCGCCTCAAGGACCTGGAACCGCTGCTGCGCCGCGCCCCGGTCTGGGGCGAGCAGGATGTGCGTACATTGCTGGCCAGCTACCTGGCGCAGCCGGCCGATGGCACGCTGGTCGATACCTGGCTGCAACGCCTGACGCAACGCCGTCGTGAAAAAGAGGCCCGCTGATGCGTTTGTCTGAATTGAAAGAGGCCGGGCGCAGCCCTTCGTTGCCCCTGAGCATTACCCTGGCCGATGCCGCCGGCGCGGCTGACCTGCAACTGCTCAGCCTGCTGCGCGTGCTGCCAGGCCAGCGCTATGTGGGCGCTGGCGTGTGGCGCGGCACCCCGGTGCTGGCCAAGCTGCTGGTCGGTGGCAACGCCGCGCGGCATTTCCAGCGCGAGTTGCACGGCGTGAAGCTGCTGGCCGAGCAGGGCCTGACCACGCCCAAGCTGCTGGCCGATGGCCTCAAGGAAGGCGAGGGCGGCTGGCTGCTGTTCGAATTCCTCGACGGCGCCGAAAGCCTGGCCGATGCCTGGGCGGCAGTGGAAAACCTGCCGGTGCTGGCCGACGAGCAGCACCTGGTGCTGGGCGAGGCGCTTACCGCTGTCGCGCACATGCACGCCCAAGGCCTGTGGCAGGAAGACCTGCACCTGGACAACCTGCTGCGCCACGGCGGCAAGCTGTACCTGATCGACGGTGCCGGGATCAAGGCCGAAACCCCGGGCCAGCAGTTGTCGCGCCCGCGTGTGCTGGAAAACCTCGGGGTATTCTTCGCCCAGTTGCCCAAGCGCCTGGAACCGTTCATCGAAGAATTGCTGGTGCACTACCTGCTGGCCAATGCCGAGCATGCGCTACCGCTGGAAGCGTTGCAGAAGCAGGTGGACAAGGTGCGTAGCTGGCGCCAGAAGGACTACCTGGAAAAGGCCGGCCGCGAATGCAGCCTGTTCAGTGTCGAGCGCAGCCTGTCCGGCTTGCGGGCAATCCGCCGCAACGAGGTCGCAGCGCTGCTGCCGGTGCTGGAGCAGGCCGACGCGCTGATCGACCAGGGCCACCTGTACAAGACCGGGGGTGCGGCCAGCGTGGCACGCATCGAGGTTGGCGGCCGCACGCTGGTGCTCAAGCGCTACAACATCAAGAACACCGCGCACTGGTTCAAGCGCTTCTGGCGCCCGAGCCGGGCCTGGCATTCGTGGATCGAAGGGCATCGCCTGGCGTTTCTCGACATTGCCACGCCGCGTCCACTCGCGGTGCTGGAGCAGCGGGTGATGGGCCTGCGCAGCCGTGCCTACCTGGTCACCGAGTATATCGATGGTCCGGACCTGACCGAGTGCTTTGCCCCGTACGTGGACAATGGCGATGCCCCCGAGGAGCAGGTGGATGCGCTGGTGCAGGTGATGCAGCAGCTGATTCGCGAGCGCATCAGCCACGGCGACTTCAAGGGCCACAACCTGTTCTGGGACAACGGCCAATGGTCGCTGATCGACCTTGACGCCATGTGCCAGCATGCCACCCAGCTTAGTTTCGCCCCGGCCTACGCCCGTGATCGGGCGCGCCTGTTGCGCAACTGGCCGAGTGACAGTGCCTTGCATCAGCGGCTGGACCGGCTGCTGCCACGGCTTTCCGAGTAACCTGCGGGCAGCGCCAGCCAGTCGCTGCTGCGGCCCGGCTGGCGTACGCGAATGCGCCACTGGTTGTCCTGACGGCGCAGCACTGCCCAGGCGTGTACCGCGCCCAGGGCGTGTTCGGCCATGATCAGGTGGTAATGGCCCGGCAGCAGGTGCCGACGCACCGGTAGCTGTTCGCCCGCCAGCAGCAGATAGAGCTGGCCGTCGGCATCGTGAATACCTTGCTCCGCTGCCACTGGTACCCCGTCAAGTGCCGGTTGCAGGCGGCAATCCGCAAACAGCTGGGGCAAGTCAGGCAGGCCGTCGTGCCAGAGCACCGGTGAGTCGACCACCCAGGTGCCATCGCGCAGGCGTTTGAGCGGCAGCTGCACGTAGGCATCTGGTTGTCTTGGGTCCAGCGCTCGCCAGCGCAGGCCATCGAAGTTGACGGTGTATACCCGCCCGTCGCGGTCTTTGATGAAGTAGCGGTCCGGGCCGGTTGTGGCGCCGACCTGTTCGTAGACCTCCTCGCCATGAACGCCATCGATACGGTAACGCAGTTTGCTGGTGTCGATGGCCACTGCCTGGGTTTGCGGCAACGGCCGCGGCGGCTGCGGTGGCAGGCCGCGCAAGGCCCTGCGCATCAGCGTCGAGCCGGCGAAGCTGTTGAGCCCGTCGGTGGTGTGGCTGAGCGCGGCGATGGCATGGTGCAAGGCTGCTTCGAGGTCATTGCTTTGCATCGCTTCCAGGCCGTCCCAGATGGAAATGGCCATCCGCCCGAACGCCAGCGCCGACATGGCGGGCGCAGGCAGCACCAGGCTGACCAGGTCGAGGATCAGGCGCAAGGTGGTCAGGCCGAATTCGCCCAGCACTTCCTGGTTGCTGCGGCTGTTGGCATCGGCCTCGGCCATCAGCGCCTGCACTTCTGCCCGGTAACAGGCTGCGTAAAGATCGCCGTTGATGAACGGCCTTTGCACATATGGCCCCAGGCGACCTTTGCTCAGCAGTTTTTCGAGGCGTTCGGCATTGGCGTGAGGCGCACGCTGAATCAGGTATTGGCGCAATGCCGGCGTGCTGCGCAAGGCCCGCAGCAGCTCGCGGGTATTGCGGAAACCGCGCCAGGCGCGGCGATCAGGGGCGTCGGGGGTGTACAGCACCAGCGCATTGACGCTGGCGGCTTCGGCGTTGAGCAACAGCACGCCTTGCAGGGTATTGCCGTCGATGAGCAGTTGGCGGACCACGATGCGGTGCCCTTCGATGGTAGGGCGCCAATTGCTGTCCGGGTAATCGGTGACGGCCTTGACCCAGCGATAGCCCAGTTCCCCAGGGTCGTTCAGAAAGTGCCCGGCGTAACGCGCCTTGGCCGCCTCGGCGCGCATGCGGGCGCGGTTGATGTTGCCATGTGCCTCCATGCGCCAGCGCCCGGCGGCGGAGTCGATCAGGTGCTGCTGCAGGTAGCGGATATAGCTGCCCCCGGCGTCGAGTGATCGCACCAGTTGTTTGACCTGTTGGGGTGTCAGGTTGGGCAGGGCGTTGCCGTCCTCGTCCTGCACCCGGGCGGTCAGCCAGTAGTCCACGTCGAACCAGGCGATATTGAGCAGGGCCAGTTCGTCGAGGCGGTAGCTGACCGCTACCATTTCGACGGTATCGCCAACCTGCGGGCGGCTGGCCGCCGCGATATAGCTCGAAGGCGACAGCGGGTTCACCAGCGGGCCTCGCCGCCGGGCCAGGGTGACATGGATGCGGATGGTTTCGGCAGGCCTCTGGATGCCGAATTCCCGCCGCAGTGTTTCGCCCAGGCGGGTACGCACCCAAGCCAAAAGGTGGTTGCGGTCGTTGAACTGCTGCAGGGTAAGGATGCCGGGTGCCGAGGCCTGGGTAACGGCACCTGCAAGCTCCTGCAGGGTTTGCATGATGTGCGCAAGGCCGTGCACGGGGGCCTTGCGTAGCCAGCCTGGCAGGTGCTTTTCCAGCAGCAGTGCGTAGCGGGTGGCCAACGCGCGCTGGCTGCCCATCAGGCCAAGCAGTTGCTGTTGCGCGGTCAGTATCTGCTTGAAGGCGTCGGTATCGGGCGCCTGGCCCTGCTGCCAGGCGGTGTGCCAGGCGAGCGTCAGGCGCTCGTGCTGGGCATTGACCAGGTCGCTCGCCTGCTGGCCGAGCATATCCTCGACAAACCATTCATAGCGCAAACGGTCGGCACGCTGGATCAACTGGCGGTCCTCAGCGCGCGGCAGCAGCTGCAGCAATGGCTCGCTTTGCAACGGATCATCCAGCCGCTCGCAGAGTTCGACGTGCAATTCAGCCAGGTTGCTGAACGCTTCGATGCCGTGCGAGACGCTGCACAGCAGGGCTTTGCCGCTGCTGACACCGGGTAGGGCATCCGTGCCGGGCGGGCCATCGGCAACCAGCACCAGTGCGCCGGGCAGCGCCAGGCGGCGGTGCGGGCTGAGGCTGCTGAACACCGGGCGATAGAGCTGGGTCCGGTGCTCGGCAGGCAGGTGCTGCCGCTGCCAGGGCAGTGGCAACTCCAGGCAGGTGCGCAGCAGCACGATGTGGTCGTCGCCGAGGGTCCGGTCGGCAAGGCGTAGCTCCAGTTCTGCCAGCAATTGCTCGCGGCGCAGCTGCTGCAGGCGCTGCAGCCGGCTTTGGCGATTCTCGCCAGGCTGGCGCCAGAACAGCGCCAGGTCACTGAAAAAACGTTGGCGCCGCGCCGCTGGCGCGAGCCCGGTATCCAGCTCGGGTTGGCCCTGTTGCAGGTCTGCGATGCGGGTGTCCAGGGCTTCAAGACGTTGCAGGGGGGTCATGCTGTGGCTCCTTGGCAAAAAGAAGCCGAGCATGTGCAGAGGGGCCGACGTGCTTGTGGTAGCCGGTTATCGTCGGCGTCGCGGCCAGAAACCGCTCACGCCCAGTAGCGCCGAGAGCCCTAGACCGAGCCACGCGAGGCTGTCCCAGAGGCCATCGCCCAGCAACGCGGCGAACAGCCCGCCGATGCTCAGGGCGCCGATCAGCCCGGGCCAGGCAAAGATGCGCGGGGTTGTTTGCGACTTGTGGCTCATGTCCGCTCCTGTCTGGTTTTGCGCTGTTTTCCCCACCACAGGTACAGGCCGCTGCCGAGCACGATGATGGTCAGCACATCGAGCACTGCCCACAGAATTTGCATCGGCCGCCCGCCGTAATCGCCGAAGTGCAGCGGTTGCGACAGGCCCATGGCGTCCATGTACCAAGGGCGTTCACCGACCGCGGTCAGCGCCAGGGTGCGCGCGTCGATCAGCACCGGGGTGAACAGGTGCGAACTCAGGTGCGTGGCGCCGTTCATGAACACTGCATAGTGGTGCTCGCTGGAAAAGCGCGTGCCGGGGAAAGCGATGAAGTCCGGGCGCATGCCGGGGGCGGCCTGTTCGGCGATGTCCAGCAGGCGTGTGGCCGGGGCACGGTCGGTCAGCGGCGGGGCGTCGCGGTAAGGCGCTACCATGGTTGCCAGGCTGTCGTTGCGCCAGGCGGCGATGACCAGGTCGGACAGGGCACTGATCACGCCGGTCACGCCCACCGTCAACGCCCAGGCCAGGGTGACCACGCCGATCAGGTTGTGCAGGTCGAGCCAGCGCAGGCGGCGGGATTTGTCGTGGCGGACGGTGGCGAAGTCCAGCCGGCGCATGAACGGTGCGTAGAGCACGGTGCCGGACACGATCGCGACGATGAACAGCACACCCATGAAGGCCAGCAGCAGCTTGCCGGGCAGGCCGGCGAACAGGTCCACATGCAGGCGCAGCATGAGCATCATGAAACCGCCGTTGGCCGCCGGCATGGCCACGGCTTCGCCGGTGCGGGCGTCGAGCATGAAGGTGTGCGACAGGTTGGGGTCGGTGCCAGCGGTGGCGGCGGTGATGGCGAGCACACCGTTGGGTTGGTCTTGCTCGTAGCCCAAGTATTGAACGACTTCACCGGGGCGGTGCTGTTCGGCCTTGAGTACCAGTTGCTGCAGGTCGAGGTGTGGCGTGCCTGCCGGCATCTCGCGCAGTTCGGGGGCGTCACCGAGCAGGTGTTCGATTTCGTGGTGGAAGATCAGCGGCAGGCCGGTGAGCGCCAGCAACAGCATGAACAGGGTGCAGACCAGGCTGCTCCAGGTGTGAATCGTGGACCAGCGGCGAATGGTTGGGCTTTTCATCACGGTACCGGTGTTGGCCTGTGGAACCTGGGGCCGCAGTGCGGCCCAATCGCCGGCAAGCCAGCTCCCACAAGTACAGCGCAGGCCTCGGGCAATGCGCTGAATCTGTGGGAGCCGGCTTGCCAGCGATTGGGCTGCGAAGCAGCCCCCAGCTCACTCAGAACTTGTAGGTGGCGCTGGCCACAACGCTGCGCTCGTCGCCGTAATAGCAGTAGTACGAGTCACACGTTGAGAGGTATTCCTTGTTCAGCAAGTTGGTGGCGTTGACCGCGACCGACGCGCCCTTGAGGCTGGTGCTCAGGCGGCCCAGGTCGTAATGCACTGCCGCATCGAACACCGTATAGGCATTGGCCTTGCCCAGGTAGGTATTGGCCTGGTCGCCATAGGTATTGCCGGTATAGCGCGCGCCCAGGCCAATGCCGAAGCCGTCGAGCACACCCGAGTGCCAGGTGTAGTCGCCCCACACCGACGCCTGCTGGTTTGGCATCAGCTGCAGGCGGTTGCCTTTGAAGTCGCCATCCTGCACTTCGGATTTGGCCAGGGTGTAGGCGGCAATCACCTTCAGGTTTTCGGTCACGTCGGAAACCGCTTCAAGTTCCAGGCCACGAACTTTCACTTCTCCGGTCTGGCTGGTGATGGTCACGCCACCCACAGTGTCGGTGACCGAGACGTTTTTCTGGGTCAGGTCATACACAGCCGCCGATAGCAAGGTGTTGGAACCTGGGGGCTGATACTTCACACCCAGCTCCCACTGCTCGCCTTCGGTGGGCTTGAACGACTGCGTCGCGGACACATTGGCATTGCTGCTCGGCTGGAACGACTCGGCGTACGACAGGTAGGGCACGAAGCCGGAATCGAACACGTAGCTGATGGCTGCGTTGCCACTGAACTTCTTGTCGCGCTGGGTGCTGGTGGCATCGCCTTGGTTGAGGAACCTGGTGCCGGTATGGACCCAGTCCTCACGCCCGCCCAAGGTCAGGCGCCAGTTGCCAAGCGCCATCTGGTCCTGAATGTACACGCCGGTCTGGCGGGTTTTCTGGTTGTAGTCGTAGAACGCCGTCGAGCGATCCGGGCGGGTGATCGGCAGCCCGTAAACCGGGTCGTTGACGTTGCTGTCCGGCACGTTGAAACCGAAGATCGACAGGTAGTTGTTGTTGGTGCGCTGGTGGTCGAGGCCGATCAGCAAGGTGTGGGTAACATCACCGGTGGCGAAGTCGGCCTGGAAATTGTTGTCCACCGCGAACTGGCTGATGTCTTCGTCGGTGTTGGTGGACATGCGGCGGACAGTGCCGTCGTCTTGTACCGGAGGGGAGTCGGGGTTGTAACTGGCGGGCGTGATGGTCTGGAACGCCAGATCCGACTTGGTGTAGCGCAGGTTCTGACGGAACTGCCAGACGTCGTTGATGCGGTGCTCGAAAGCGTATCCCAGCGCGTAATAGGTGCGGTCGTAGAACTCGTAATCCGGGTCGCCGAGGTTCTTGTGGTGGGAAATCTTGCCGAACGGCATGTCGATCTTGGTGCCCTGAATCGGCCGGAACTGGCTGGTGGCGCCGGTATCGTCGCGGGTGAACTGGCTGAGGAAGGTCAACGAGGTGTCCTCGTCGATGTTCCAGGTCAGGCTCGGGGCGATGTTGTAGCGCTTGTTGTCGATGTGGTCGATCTGGGTGCCGCTGTCGCGGATGACACCGCTGACGCCATACAGCAGGCGGCCTTCGGCGTCGATCTTGCCGGTGCTGGCGAAGTTGATCTGGCGATGGTTGTCGCTGCCATATTGAAGCTCGATCTCGTGGGCGCTTTCGGCCTGCGGGCGGCGGCTGACCATGTCGAGCAGGCCGCCGGGTGGGGTCTGGCCATAGATCGAGGACGCCGGGCCGCGCAACAGGGCGAGGCGGTCGAGGTTCCAGGTTTCGGCTTTCGGGTTGGCATACACGCCACGCGGCAGCGGCAAGCCATCGAGGAACTGGGTCGGCTCGAAGCCACGCACGCGCATCCAGTCATAGCGCGTGTCGCTGCCAAAGCTGGCGGACACGATGCCGGGCATGTAGCGCACGGCATCGTCGAGGCTGTGCACGCCACGGTCTTTCATCTGCTCGCGGGTGGCAACGGAGATCGAGCGCGGCACTTCCACCAGTGCGGTATCGGTCTTGGTGCCAGCGGCGGTGCGCTTGGCCACGTAGCCTTCGCCCGGGCCCCAGGCGCTTTCGCTGATGCTGGCAGCTTCCACGGTGGTCTCCGGCAGTGCGAGGGTACCGTCCGGGACGGCCACCAGGCTGTAGCTGCCCACGCTGCTTTGCTGCAACTGCAGGCCGGTGCCGCGCAGCGCGGCCTGCAGGGCGCCAACACCGTCATATTGCCCGCTGACCGGGGCCGAAGTGCGGCCGCTGACCAGCGCCGGGTCGATGGCCAGGGCGATACCGGCCTGGCTGGCGATCTGGTTGAGGGTGGTGGCCAGCGGGGCGCCGGGCAGGTCGTAGGCGCGCGGGGCGGGTTGCTCGGCGGCGAACAGGGGGCTGGCCAGTGGCGCGGCCACGGCGATAGCCAGGGCCATCAGGCTTGGGCGCAGGATACGATCAACAGCACGGGACATGCAGCGGCTCCTCGACGGATAAGTGCTTACTGCTTCCTTGCCGAGCGAGATTGGAAAAGTGACAGGGCGAATCTGAAAAATATCGAGAATTATTTGAAGCTGGTTTTTGTCTGTGCCGGCCCTTTCGCGGGTAAACCCGCTCCCACAGGTACCGCACAGCTTTCAAGGGCTGTGGAATACCTGTGGGAGCGGGTTTACCCGCGAAGATGCCGGTGCAGGTTCACTTGGGACCGACGGTCACCCACCACCGGGTATGCCGCTCCACCTTCACCGGCAGTGCCGGCACCAGCGACGCCAGGGCCAGGTCGGTGTCGGTCAGCGGGAAACTGCCGGTTACGCGCAGGTCGGCGACCTGGTCATCCACCCCGAGGTAGCCGCTGCGGTATTGGCCTAGCGCGGCCAGCAAGTCGGCCAGGCGCATGTTGTCCACCACCAGCATGCCGCGGGTCCAGGCGTCGGCGCCGGCGGGCACCGTGCCGACCCGGCCGAGGCCGTTGGCGTTCATCAGCACCTGCTGGCCTTCGCGCAGCACCTGTTCGTCACCACTGTTCAGCGGCTTGGCGGCGACCGAGGCCTGCAACACCTCCAGGCGCGTGCCGTGGTCTTCCCGGCGTACCAGGAAGCGCGTGCCCAACGGGCGCAGGCGGCCATCTTCGGTGCGCACCAGCAGCGGGCGCGGGTCGTGGTGGCCGGTTTCGATCGAGATCTCGCCCTGCTGAAGCACGATCACCCGTTGCTCGCCGGCGTAGTCGATATCCACGGCGGTATGGCTGTTCAGGCTGAGCAACGTGCCGTCTTCCAGGCGCAGGGTACGCAACTCGCCGGTGGCGGTGCGGTGTTCGGCCAGCCAGTAGCTGGGCGCCAGCGACGGTGCACCGACCCAGGCCAGCAGCGAACCCAGCAGGAACATGCCGGCCAGCCCGCCGCCGACCTTGCCGATACGCCGGCGCAGGCTGACGCGCGATTGCAGCAGGGCCTGACGGGCCGGGCCGGCTGCGGCGATGACGCGTTGGTCGAGGGCACCGAGCTGGCGCCAGGCACGTGCGTGTTCTTCGCTGGCGGCATGCCAACGCCTGAATTCGCTACGTTCGTCGGCGGTACCGCTGCCGCCCTCGAGGCTCAGCTTCCAGGCGATGGCGGCTTCCAGCACACGCGATGAAACCGGTGCACGGCTCATGTCGGCTCCCCGTACAGGGCCACGTAGCACTGGCGCATACCCTGGGCGATGTACTGACGTACCCGCGACACCGAAACCCCCAGGTGCTCGGCGATTTCGGCATGGCCCATGCCGTCCAGACGGTTGTGCAGGAACGCTGCGCGGGCCTTGCTCGACAGCTTGCCGAGCAGACGGTCGATGGCCTTGAGGTCTTCGAGAATCAGGTGCTGCATTTCTGGCGAAGGTTGTTCGGCTTCCGGCATCAGGGCCAGCTCGGTCAGGTAGGCCTGCTCCAGCGCGGCGCGGCGGAAGTGGTCGAACATCAGGCCCTTGGCCACGGCGGCGAGGAAGGCGCGGGGTTCGCGGGGGGTATCCAGCTGCTCGCGGCCGAGCAGGCGCACGAAGGTGTCCTGGCTCAGGTCTTCAGCACGCTGGCGGCAGGCCATGCTGCGTTGCAGCCAGGCGAGCAGCCAGCCACGATGGTCGCGGTACAGCGCACCGACCAGATCGGCGTGTGGGCTCTGTGCAGAAGACAAAGCGGCGTCCCCCCGGAACGGATGTATTAACTAACGATAATTATTCGCGATTGTGGCAGAGGGCAGGGGGTGGGTGCAATGGACGCTTATCGGATGGCCATCATGGAAGAGGCCGGCAAGGCCAATGCAAGGCTACAGGCCGTGACTCTGCACCTTGCGCCGCCGCCAGCCGCGCAACCGCTGCTCCAGCTGCAGCGGGCTGTCGAGCTGCTGGCGTCGGGCCTGACTGAACAGGATCAATGCCAGCTCGGCGGTAACCAGGGCATCGGCACTGGCATGGTGACGTTCCTCCACCTGCAGGCCAAACCGCGCCACCCAATCATCCAGCCCGGCCTCGCGCAGCACCGTGTCGGGGTTGAGCATCGGCGCCAGCTCGGCAACGTCCAGGAACGGCGCCTGCAAGCGGTAACCCAGGCTTTCCTTTAGCGCCCGAGCCAGCATGCGCTGGTCGAACGGCGCGTGAAACGCCAGCACCGGGCTATTGCCGATGAAGTCGAGAAAGTCGAGCAAGGCCTCGGCCGGGTCGCACCCGGCAGCCAGGGCACTCGGCCCCAGGCCATGAATCAGCACGCTGGCGTTGGTCTTCTGCAAAGGCCTGTGCAGCGTGCGTTCGAACTGCTGGGCAAAGTCGATGGCGCCGTCTTCGATGGCCACGGCGCCGATCGACAGCACTTGGTCTCGGCTTGGGTTCAGGCCGCTGGTTTCCAGGTCCAGCACAACCCAGCGCTGCTCCCGCAGGGTGCATACCCCTGGCGGCGCGGGTTTGGGCAGGCGGGCCAGGCGTTGGCGCATCGCCGGGTCCAGTTCGGGGGCGCTGGGGCGCAGCCAGGCGAACAGGCTCATAACTGGTACCGCAAGGCCAGGCTGCTTTGCAGGCGCTGGGCCTGGCGCAGCGACTCGCGCAGGATGCGCCGGTCCAGGTGGTTGAGGCTGTCCGGGTCCAGGCGGTTGGAGTAGGGCAGGTTATCGCGGGTCTGGCGCTGGTGCTGCTGCATGCGGGTTTGCTGGATGAAGTGGTAGGCCTCTTCATACGCCGCGCCGTCCAGCGCCTCGATCACGCCCTTGGCCACCAGCTGGCGCAGCCGCTCCAGGGTATTGCAGGCGCCGATGCCGTTGGCCAGCGCCAGCAGGCGGGCACCATCGACGAAGGGCGTCAGGCCCTGCACCTTGAGGTCGAGGGTGGCGGCCTTGTCGTTGCCCTGGCGGGTCAGCACGAATTCGCGCAGGCGGCCCACCGGTGGGCGTTGGCGCAGCGCGTTGTCGGCCATCATGCGCTGGAAGATGCGGTTGTCGGCCACTTGTTCGAGCAGGCCCTGGCGCAGCTGCTCGCAGCCCTGCTCGTCGCCCCACACCACGCGCAGGTCGAAATAGATGCTCGAACCCAGCAGGTTTTCCGGGCTGGCTTCGCGGACAAAGCCGGCAAAGCGCCGCGCCCACTCGCTACGCGACAGGCACAGCTCGGGGTTGCCGGCCATGACGTTGCCCTGGCACAGGGTGAAGCCGCACTGGGCCAGGCACTGGTTGATGTATTGCGCCAGCGGCAGCAGGCGGGCGCGGATGGTTTCGGCCTCGCTGCTGTCGGCTGCTTCGAAGAGGATGCCGTTGTCCTGGTCGGTGTGCAGGGTCTGCTCACGGCGCCCTTCGCTGCCGAAGCACAACCAGCTGAACGGCACGCCCGGGTCGCCGCGCTCGGCCAGCGCCAGTTCGATCACCCGGCATACGGTGTGGTCGTTGAGCAGGGTGATGATCTGGGTGATCTGCGTGGAAGACGCGCCATGGGCCAGCATGCGCTCGACCAGCTGGCCGATCTCGCCGCGCAGCGCCACCAAGGTATCTAGACGTGGCGCATGGCGGATGGTGCGCGCCAGGTGCACCAGGTCGACCCGTTGCAGGGAGAACAGGTCGCGCTCCGAGACCACCCCGCACAAGCGCCGGTTTTCCACCAGGCAGACGTGGGCGATATGCCGCTCGGTCATGGCCATGGCGGCGTCGAAGGCGCTGGCCTGGGGGCTGAGATAAAACGGCCGGGCGGTCATGTGCCGCTCGATCGGCGCGCCCAGGTCGGCATCCGCCGCCGCCACCACCTGGCGCAGGTCGCGCAGGGTGAAGATGCCGGTGGGGTAGCGCTGCGGGTCGACCACCACGATGCTGCCGACCTGCTGCTCATGCATCAGGCGCACGGCATCGCGCAGCGGCGTGTCGGCGCTGCAGACCACCGGGTGGCGCATGGCCAGTTCGCCCAGCGGCGTATTCAGCGAATACTGGGTGCCGAGGGTTTCCACTGCGCGCTGGCGTACCTGCTGGTTGACCTGGTCGAGCAGGCTGCTGACCCCGCGCAGGGCGAAGTCCCGGAACACCTCGGACATCGAAAACACGCGGATGAACGCGGCCTTGTTCAGCTGCAGGCAGAACGTGTCCTCACCGGCCAGGTGCTCGGTGCGGGTCGCCCGCTCGCCGAGCAGCGCCGCCAGCGGGAAGCACTCGCCGCTGGTGATTTCGAACGTGGTCTCCACACCGGGCTTGACCAGGTGCTGGCGTTCGCCGACCACACGGCCCTGCTTGACGATGTAGAAGTGCTCGACCGGCCCGTCGGCAGGCTTGACGATGCTTTCGCCGCTGGCATAGAAGCGCAGCTGGCATTGTTCGACCAGGTAGGCCAGATGGCTGTGTTCCATCTGATTGAACGGCGGAAAACGCTGCAGGAACTGCAGGGTTCCCTGAATGTTCTGCAGCACTGCCGTCCTGCCCGCCTGGCTGTATGCGTCCTTTTTGCTCATGAAACTGACCGTATCGCTATGCCGAACTATATATCTATATATATAGGTGCCGGCCATGTTGTTCTCTGCCTCCATGGTCGGCTTGCGGCGGGGTGGTGCCCATTGGACGTAAGTCTATGAGCGCACCTGTCAAAGTCCCGACGAAAGGCGAGCCGGGTTAGGCAAGTTCTGCGGTCCTAATGCTGAAGCGGAAATTTTTTGACGAGATGACCATGCCTGAGCAACACGACATCCTGAGCGACGCCGAGCGCGAGGCCCTGGCCGTCGTGAGTGCGCCTGTGCCCGCCAAGCCGTTGGTGTTGGTGGTGGATGACGACGCGGTCAACCGTGAGGCGTTGACCCTGTACCTGAAAAGCCGGGGCATCGACTGCGTAGGCGCGGACGGGGCCGAGGAAGCCAGGCTGTACCTGCATTACCAGCAGCGGATCGGCCTGATGATCACCGATTTGCGCATGCAGCCGGAGGATGGGCTGGAGCTGATCCGCAAGGTGCGCGAGTCGGAGCGGGCGGCGTTGTCGATCATCGTGGTGTCGGGCGACACCGATGTGGAAGAGGCGGTGGGGGCGATGCACCTGGGGGTGGTGGACTTTCTGTTGAAGCCGGTGGACCTGGACAGGCTGCTGGAGCTGGTGAAGAAAGAATTAAAAATCGATTGAGGCAGGACTGGGGCTGCTTTGCAGCCCTTCGCGGGGCCCCCCCCCCCCCCCCCGGGGGGCCCCCCCCCCCAAAATTTTAGGGGTGGCAAGGGGGGGGGGGGGGGGTGGGGGCGGGGGGGCCCCGGGGCCCCCCGGGGGGGGGGGGGGGTAGGACC
>NZ_PUQD01000063.1 GCF_003331055.1 Pseudomonas sp. AFG_SD02_1510_Pfu_092
GGGGGGGGGGGGGGGGCTTTTTTTTTTTTTTTTGGGGGCCGGTTGGGGGGCCCCCCCCCCCCCCCCGGGTTGGGGGGGGCCGGGGGGGGGGGGGGGGCCCGCGCGAAGAGGCCGGTACAGTAAAACCTAGGGCTTCCAGTCAACCCCGCTGTCTTCCAGGTAGGCATCCACCGCCGCACCAACAGTGGGATGAAACGCCCTCTCGCCCATATGCTCGAACAACTCGAAGCGCCGCATCTTGTCCTTCACCGGGTCCTTCATCTCGGCGAACTGCAACTCCACCCCCCGTGCCTCCAGCGCCCGGTCCAGTTCGGCGAGCATGTCTGCCGAGGTGATATCGATGCTGGTCACCGGCTCCGCCGCGATCACCAGCCGTTGCACCGGGGTAGGCGATGCGTCCACCGCCGCCATCACCGTGTTCTGAAACTGCTCGGCATTGGCAAAGAACAGCGGCGCGTCCCAACGCAGCAGCACCAGCCCGGGAATGCGCCGGGCCTGTGGATAACGCTGCACATCATGGTAGCCCCGGGTGCCCTCAACCCGGCCCAGCACCGCATGATGCGGCCGCCAACCATCCCACAGGAACTCGATCACCGACACCGCCACGGCAATGCAGATGCCCGGAATGGCGCCGAACACCGCCACCCCGACAAAGCAGGTGAACGACAGCCAGAACTCCCATTGCTGCATGCGGAAGATGCGCTTGAGGTCGGCGAACTCGAACAGGCCCAGCGCTGCGGCAATCACCACCGCAGCCAGGGCGCTGTTGGGCAGATGTTGCATCAGGTTGGGCGCCACCAGCAGCAACAGCGTCACCGCCAGCGCGCCGATGATGCCGGTGAGCTGGGTCTGCGAACCGGCCGCTTCAGCCACCGGCGTGCGTGACGAGCTGCTGCTGATCGGGATGCCCTGGAACAGCCCCGAGGCCAGGTTGGCCACACCCAGGCCGAACATTTCCTGGTTCGGGTTGACCGGCATCTTCATCCGCGCGGCGTAGGAGCGGGACAGCACACTGGTGTCGGCGAACGACACCAGCGCCACCGCAATACCGCCGAGCAGCACTTCCACCAGGTCGATGTCACTGACCCAGGGGAAGACCAGGCTGGGCAGCCCCTGGGGCAATTCGCCGAGCACTTTCACGCCTTGCAGGTCGAGCCCCAGCAGGCTCACCGCCAGCGTGGCCAGCACCACCGCGATGAGAATGCCCGGCAAGCGTTTGAATGGCTTGAGCAGCAGGATCAGGGCCAGGCTGCCGCCACCGACTACGAAGCTTGGCCAGTGGCCCTGGCCGGCGAGCAGGGCCTGGATCAGGTTCCAGGTATCACGCAGCGGGCCCTGGCTGTCGACCGACAGGCCGAACAGTTTCGGCAACTGGCTGATCAGCACCGTGAGGGCAATGCCGTTCATGTAGCCATAGCGGATCGGCTTGGACAGCAGTTCGGTGATGAAGCCCAGGCGCAGCAGGCCGGCAATCACGCAGAACGCCCCTGCGACCAGGGCCATCATGCTGGCGATGGCGATTGCCCGTTGCGGATCGCTGGCGGCGTATTGCACCACCACCGCCAGGATCGGCGCGGCCAATGCCGAGTCCGGGCCCAGTACGAGGATGCGGCTGGGGCCGAACAGGGCATAGGCCAGCAGCGGGATGATGGTGGCGTACAGGCCGTAGATGCCGGGCACGCCGGAGGCTTCGGCATAGGCGATGCCCACGGGCACCAGCATGGTGGTAAGCACCAGGCCGGCGGCGATGTCCTTGGCGAGCCAGGCGGGTTGATAGTGGAGCAGGGTGGCCAGGCCCGGGAGCCAGCGTTGCCAGTCGAGGCGGGTTTTTTCAGGCATGGGGCGTGCGTCCGGGCGAGGGTGCTGAATCACAGCTTAGATGCTGAATTCCGGGGCCGCTTTGCGGCCCTTTCGCGACACAAGGCCGTTCCTACATGTTTGATGCGAGGTCCAGAAAATGCGCGGTACCTGTGGGAGCGGGCATGCCCGCGAACACCGGCGCAGCCGGTGCCATGCACTGCGTTGGATTCTTCGCGGCTAAAGCCGCTCCCACAGGGGGCACGCGCGCTGGCGAATGCCAGAAAAAACAAAACCCCTTGAGGCGTTGGCCTCAAGGGGTTGGTGGGTACTGCAGGCTGGCGCTTAGACGTTGAAGCGGAAGTGCATCACGTCACCGTCCTTGACGATGTAATCCTTGCCTTCCAGGCGCCATTTACCGGCTTCCTTGGCACCGCTTTCACCCTTGAACTGGATGAAGTCGTCATAGGCCACCACTTCAGCGCGGATGAAGCCTTTTTCGAAGTCGGTGTGGATCACCCCGGCCGCCTGCGGGGCAGTGGCGCCGACGCGCACTGTCCAGGCGCGTACTTCCTGCACGCCGGCAGTGAAGTAGGTCTGCAGGTTGAGCAACTCGTAGCCGGCACGGATCACGCGGTTCAGGCCAGGCTCTTCCAGGCCCAGGGCCTCGAGGAACATGTCCTTCTCTTCACCGTCGTCCAGCTCGGCGATTTCCGCTTCGATCTTGTTGCACACCGGCACCACCACCGCGCCTTCTTCCTCGGCAATGGCCTTGACCACATCCAGGTGCGGGTTGTTTTCGAAGCCGTCTTCGGCGACGTTGGCGATGTACATCACCGGCTTGCTGGTCAGCAGGTGGAAGCCGCGGATGACCGCCTTGTCTTCGGCGCTCATGTTCTTCATCAGGCTGCGCGCTGGCTTGCCTTCGGTGAAGTGCGGGATCAGCTGCTCGAGAATGGCTTTCTGCGCCAGGGCTTCCTTGTCGCCACCCTTGGCGTTGCGCGCCACTTTCTGCAGCTGCTTTTCGCAGCTGTCGAGGTCGGCGAAGATCAGCTCGAGGTCAATGATCTCGATGTCACGCTTGGGGTCGACGCTGTTGGAAACGTGGATCACGTTCTCGTCTTCGAAGCAGCGCACCACGTGGGCAATGGCGTCGGTCTCGCGGATGTTGGCGAGGAACTTGTTGCCCAGGCCTTCGCCCTTCGAGGCACCGGCAACCAGGCCGGCGATGTCGACGAATTCCATGGTGGTCGGCAGGATGCGGTTGGGCTTGACGATTTCAGCCAGCGCATTCAGGCGCGCATCGGGCATCGGCACGATGCCGCTGTTCGGCTCGATGGTGCAGAAGGGGAAGTTCTCCGCCGCGATGCCAGACTTGGTCAGGGCGTTGAACAGGGTGGACTTGCCGACGTTGGGCAGGCCGACGATGCCGCAATTGAAACCCATGGGTATTCCCCTCTCTAAAGGAAATCAGGCCTTCTGGCTGTGCAGCTCGCGCATCGCCTTGGCGAAGTCGCCGGCAAGCACGTCCGGCAGCACGCCGAGGGCAAAATCGATGCTGGCGTCGAGCTTCTCCTGCTCGGCGCGCGGCGCGCGGCCCAGGACGAAGTTGGAGACCAGTTTGGCGTCGCCCGGGTGGCCGATGCCAAGCCGCAGGCGGTGGAAGTCGTTCTGGTTGCCGAGCTGCGCGATGATGTCGCGCAGGCCGTTGTGCCCACCATGGCCACCGCCGCGCTTGAGCTTGGCGACGCCCGGAGGCAGGTCGAGTTCGTCGTGTGCCACCAGGATCGCTTCCGGCTTGATGCGGAAGAAATTGGCCAACGCCGCCACGGCCTGGCCGCTGCGGTTCATGTAGGTGGTGGGGATCAACAAACGAACGTCGTTGCCCTGATGGCTGAATTTAGCCGTCAGGCCGAAATACTTTTTGTCAGCGGTCAGCGAAACGCGCTGGGCGCTGGCAATGCGTTCAACGAAAAGAGCCCCTGCGTTATGCCGGGTCTGTTCGTATTCGGGGCCGGGGTTACCCAGGCCGACGATCAACTGGATGGCGGTCACGTCAGGGGCTCTTCCTTGGAGTTGGTAGGTTACAGTGCGCGCGGCACTGTAACCCGATCAACGCCGGCGTGCGAGTGGATTACTCGGCAGCGCCTTCTGCTTCTGGAGCAACGCGTGGAGCGTGAACGTTGGCAACAGCTTTGTCATCACCGTGGGCCAGAGCTACGAACTCTACGCCTTTCGGAGCTTTCAGGTCCGACAGGTGGATAATGGTGCCGATTTCAGCCTTGGCCAGGTCGACTTCGATGAACTCAGGCAGGTCTTTGGCTTCGCAGGAAACTTCGATCTCGGCTTCTACGTGGGAGATCTCGCCGCCTTTCTTGACCGGGGCTTCTTCGTTGATGAAGTGAACCGGTACCTTGGCGGTCAGTTTCTGGCCAGCAACGACGCGAATGAAGTCGGCGTGCATGATGAACTGCTTGGCTGGGTGACGCTGCATGGCCTTGATGATGACGTTCTGCTTGACGCCGTCAACGTTCAGCTCGATTACGTGGCTGAAGGCAGCTTCGTTTTCGAACAGCTTGGTGATTTCCTTGGCCAGGATGGTCAGCGACTGAGCTTCCTGGTTACCACCGTAGACAACGGCTGGGATGTTCGCGGAGTGACGCAGGCGGCGGCTCGCACCTTTCCCCAGGTCAGTACGCGCTTGGGCGTTCAGAGTGAATTCGGTCATTTTGTTTCTCCAAAATAGCCCCCCGTGGCGTTTGCGACCAGCGCCAACGGGGATGGCAAAAAAGCCCCGCCCCAACAACCAGTGTTGGGGCGGGGCGCTTTTCGTCAGCGTGTGTTCCGCTTAGCGGAACATCGCGCTGATCGATTCTTCGTTGCTGATGCGGCGGACCGCTTCAGCGACAACCGGTGCGATATCCAGCTGGCGGATACGGTCACAGGCTTGAGCAGCGGCGGACAGCGGAACGGTGTTGGTCACCACCAGCTCGTCCAGTACCGACTTCTCGATGTTCTCGATCGCGCGGCCCGACAGTACAGGGTGCGTGCAGTAGGCGTAAACCTTGGCAGCGCCGTGTTCTTTCAGGGCTTTGGCCGCGTGGCACAGGGTGCCGGCGGTGTCGACCATGTCGTCTACCAGGATGCAGGTGCGCCCTTCGACGTCGCCGATGATGTGCATGACCTCGGAGTGGTTGGCCTTTTCACGGCGTTTGTCGATGATACCCAGGTCGACGCCCAGGGACTTGGCAACGGCACGTGCGCGCACGACACCACCAATGTCCGGGGAGACGATCATCAGGTTCTCGAAACGCTGGTCTTCGATATCGTCGACCAGTACGGGCGAGCCGTAGATGTTGTCGACCGGGATATCGAAGAAACCCTGGATCTGGTCAGCGTGCAGGTCGACGGTGAGTACACGGTCGATACCTACGACAGTGAGCATGTCAGCGACGACTTTGGCGCTGATGGCTACACGTGCCGAACGCGGACGGCGGTCCTGGCGGGCGTATCCGAAGTAAGGAATCACGGCGGTGATTCGGGATGCTGAGGAGCGGCGGAAGGCGTCGGCCATCACTACCAGTTCCATCAGGTTATCGTTGGTCGGGGCGCAGGTCGGCTGAATAATGAAAACGTCTTTACCGCGAACATTTTCATTGATCTCAGTACTGATCTCACCGTCGGAGAACTTACCGACAGAGACGTCACCGAGAGGGATATGCAGCTGACGTACGACACGCCGAGCCAGATCGGGGTTAGCGTTCCCCGTAAAGACCATCATCTTGGACACGCGCAGTACCTGAAGGCTGAGGGTATACCTGGATGAGTATAAGGAAAATGGCAGGGGCGGCTGGATTCGAACCAACGCATGGCAGGATCAAAACCTGCTGCCTTACCGCTTGGCGACGCCCCTGTATCTGTTGCTGCGAACGCTTATGCGCTCGACTTCTTGACCAGACTTTGCAGCTTGCGATGCAACATCGAAACATTGCTTCCTTTCGCCACAAACCCTGTTTGGGTCGCTGAAAGAAGGGCCAGAACTTTATCAGCTTCGGCTTTGCTTGGGAAGGCCCCAAACACACAACTTCCAGTTCCGGTTAGCCGAGCCTCAGTGAATTTACCCAGTGAATTCAACGCATTGCGAACTTCTGGATAATTCTGCTCTACCACCGGTTGGCAGTCATTTCGACTGTTTCCCTCGGGAACGGGGCGCATCTTAAGGGGGAGCGAATCACGTGTCAACTGTGGATGTGAAAAAATTTCTGCTGTGCTGACAGACACTTGCGGCACCAGCACGACATACCAGGGTTCCTCCGGGTCGACCGGGGTCAGTTGCTCGCCCACACCCTGGGCGAATGCCGCGTGGCCGCGCACGAACACCGGTACGTCGGCGCCCAGGCTCAGGCCCAGTGCGGCCAGGCGGTCTTCGTCCCAGTCCAGTTGCCACAGGTGGGCGAGGCCCAGCAAGGTCGTGGCGGCATCCGAACTGCCACCGCCGATGCCGCCGCCCATGGGCAGCACCTTGTCCAGCCAGATGTCGGCGCCCAAGCTCGTGGCGGATTGTTGCTGCAGCTTGCGCGCGGCACGCACGATCAGGTTGCTGTCGTGCGGCACTGCCTCGATTTCGCTGTGCAGGTGGATCACGCCATCGTCACGCACGGCGAAGCGCAGCTCATCGCCGTGATCGAGAAACTGGAACACGGTTTCCAGCTCGTGATAGCCGTCCGCGCGGCGGCCGATGATGTGCAGCCACAGGTTCAGCTTGGCCGGGGCGGGCAGGGTCAGGGTGTGCATGGCTCAGTGCCCCAGCTGGCGCGGCTGCCAGTCCTTGACCACCAGGGTCACATCCAGGTCCTTGCCGTGCAGCTTCAGGCGCTCCGGCAGCCAGTAGCCGTTCTGCTCGGTGTAGCTCAGGTATTCCACCTGCCAGCCATCCTGGTCGAGGCTGGCCAGGCGGCTGTTGCCGTCCAGGGTCAGCTTGCTCTTGCTGTCGGGGGCGGGCAGGCCGCGCACCCACCAGACCAGGTGCGAGACCGGCAGTTGCCAACCCAGCTGTTCTTCCAGCAGCGCTTCGGGGCTGGGCGCCTCGTAGCGGCCCTGGTTGGCCACTTCCAGCACCACGCCGCCGGGGCGCCCGGTCAGGCGTGCGGCGCCACGGCCCAGCGGGCCGGCCAGGCGAATGTCGTAGTAGTCCTGGCGTTGCAGCCAGAACAGCGTGCCGCTGCCGGAATCGCGTGGGGCACGGATGCCGACCTTGCCGTTGATCTGCCAGCCATCGAGGCTGCTCAGCTGCTCTTTATGGGCACGCCAATGCTGCGGGTCGCCGTGGCCCTGAAGGGCCTCGCGGCTACCGAAGCCGGCACAGCCGGCCAGCAGGGCGATCAGGGTGAAGGTGATGCAATGGCGCAGGAACATGGCGTTAAAGAGTCTCGGATCCGGTCAGGCGCAGGAGGGTCTTGCGCAGGATAGGGCTGTCGGCCTGGGCGTCGAAGCCCTTGGCCCAGACCTGGCGGGCTTCGCGGCGCTTGCCGTTGGCCCACAACACTTCACCCAGGTGGGCGGCCACCTCATGGTCGGGGAAAGTGGCGAAGGCGCGGCGCAGGTAGGTTTCGGCCTCGTCGAGGTTGCCCAGGCGGTAGTTGACCCAGCCCATGCTGTCGAGCACCGCCGGGTCGTCCGGGGTCAGCTGGTGGGCTTTGTCGATCAGTGCCTTGGCTTCGCTGTAGCGGGTGGTGCGGTCGGCCAGGGTGTAGCCGAGGGCGTTCAGGGCCATGGCGTTTTCCGGCTCGCGCGCGATGATGGCGCGCAGGTCTTTTTCCATCTGCCCCAGGTCGTCACGTTTTTCGGCCAGCATGGCGCGGGTGTACAGCAGGTTGAGGTCGTCCGGGTAGCGCTGGATGGCTTGCTGCAGTACCTGGCCAGCCTGGGCGTCCTTGTTGTTGTTGCTGTAGCTTTCCGATTCGATCAGGAACAGCTGGATGGCATAGTCCGGCTGAGCTTCGCGGGCTTCGGCGAGCAGGCGCGAGGCCTCGCTGGCGCGGCCGTTGGCCACCAGGATGTCGGCCTGGCGCAGCTGCGCCGGGAGGTAGTCGGGGCCGGGGCCGACGAGGGCGTATTCACGCAGGGCGCCGGCCGGGTCGTGGCGTTCCTCGCGGATGCGGCCCAGGTTCAGGTGTGCGGCGTCGACGTTGCTGTCGCGCTCGATCAGCTCCTGCAGGTAGCCCTCGGCTTCATCCCAGTCTTTGTTTTCCAGGCAGACCAGGGCAAGCGAGTAGCGCAGTTCGTCGTCTTCGGGGTATTGCTGGACCAGGCTGAGGAACTCGCCCTTGGCATCGGCGATGCGGTCCTGTTCGACCAGGGTGCGGGCGTAGGTCAGGCGCAGGCGCTTGTCGTCCGGGTTGTCGCGAATCGCCCCGCGCAGCAGTGGCAGGGCTTCGGGGCCTCGGTCCAGGGCTTGCAGCAGGCGGGCGCGCAGCAGCACCGGTGCGATTTCGCCATTTTGCGGCGGGTGCGATTCGAGCAGCTCGAGGGCTTCTTCGGCCTTGCCGTCCTGGTTCAGCAGCAGGGCCTTGCCGAACACCAGCTGGCTGTTTTCCGGGTATTTCAGCAACAGGCGTTCGAAGCTGTGCAGCAGGCCGTCGCGTGTGCTCTGGTCGGTTTCGGCAGCGGACAGGGCGAGGAAGTCGAAATGGGTGTCGCCCTGGCCCTGCAGGACCTTTTCCATGTATGTCATGGCGTCGTCGTAGCGCCCGGCGCGGGCCAGCTGAATGGCGGCGGCGCGCTGGGCGTCGAGGTTCTGCGGGTCGTTGCGGGCCCAGACCAGGGCGTTGTCCAGCGCTGGTTCGTCGGCGCCGAGGTATTCGGCGATGCGGTAGGCGCGTTCGGAAACTTCCGGGTCCTGGGTTTTGGCTGCCTGGTCGGTGTAGTTGGCCAGGGCGATGTCGAAGCGGTTGCGCTGGCCGGCCAGCTCCGCCACCAGCAGGCTATAAAGGGTGTCCTGGGTGAACGAGCCATACACCACGGGTTTTTCCGCCTCGCGCTTGTCGGCCTCGGCGACGGGAGGCTCGGCCTTTTGCGGGGCCAGGCTCTGGCAGCCCTGGAGCAGGGCGAAGGCAAGCAGCAGTGCGTATGGTTTGTTCATAGAAGGCTTTAGAAAGACTCACCGGCGGTCGGAGCATGATGACACAAGCGCGGGGGCAAACCCACCTGCGAAGGTATGAAGCTGCGCTTCGGTCATGCAGACCGCGCTGCGCCCGCGTGGTTCGCCGCAGAGCCTGCCGCGCGGCGAACCACGCTGAATCCTTGCTCTTGCTCTTGCTTCTAAGTGCGCGGTAGTTCAGGCGCCGCAGATTGCGACTTCAGGAGGCCGAGCGAAGGGACTGCGGAGGGAGGTGACGGGCATGGATGCCCGTCAAGCGCTGAGGCCCCATGGATGGGGCCTGCAGCGCGTACTCCCGGGAGCAGGCCCGTAGTGAGGGAACCCCGGAGCGAAGCGTAGGGGCCGGATGATGGGAGCGGACGGTTTTTGGTTCCTTTTTGCCACGACAAAAAGGGACCCGCCGTAAGGGCGGAAAGGTGACTTGGCGCCACCGTCGAGAATGAATGTCTACTCGATGTGAATGCCGACATCCAAAAGCCAAAAAGCCAAAAAGCCAAAAAACTTAAGCGACGGTTTCGATATAGCGAACAGTCCGTTTGCGATGGCGACGCATACTCACCTTTTCGCCCTTACGGCGAGTCACTTTTTGCCAAACGCGGCAAAAAGTAACCAAAAAACGCTGCGGGTATGACTCACCCACATGGGTTACAAATCAGTTCACGCACATAGGTAACAGTCTTTAACTGGCAAGGTCGGTTTTCGAGGATCTGACCATGCCGTGGCGAGAGCTAACACCTATGGACCTGAAAATGCTTTTCATCGCGGACTACCTGCAGGGGCCGCCTAGCTTCACCGCCCTGTGTGAGGCCTACGAGATCAGTCGAAAGACCGGCTACAAATGGATCGAGCGATACGAGAAAGAGGGCCCGGCAGGCTTGGAGGAGCGCAGCCGACGCCGGTTGACGCAGGACTGGGTTGTACCCGTCGCGGTCCGCGAGGCCATTGTGGAACTGCGCGCTCAGGGGGAGACGGTGCCAGGGCCCAAAAAAATCCAGGCAGCGTTGCAGGAGCGCTTTCCTGATCAGGCGCCACCTTCAAAGACCGCGATCTACAACATCCTCAAGAAAGCGGAACTGATCAAGCCGCGGCGTCTACGTCAGCGTGTGGCCATTTATCCCAAGCCACTGGAAAAAGCGGAGTCGCCCAATCAGCTGTTCAGTGCGGACTACAAGGGCCAGTTCCTCACAGGGGCAGGCGTCTGGTGCTATCCGTTGACGATCATGGATCACGCCAGTCGCTTCTTGCTTGCCTGCCACAGCATGGCAAACACGAACTTCCTGGAAACGCAGGCGGTATTTACCAATGTGTTCCGTGAAAATGGGCTGCCTGAGCGTATCCGAACCGACAACGGCGTACCGTTCGCCAGCAAAGGACGCGCAGGTCTTTCCCAACTGTCGATCTGGTGGCTGCGTCTGGGCATCATTCCCGAGCGCATCGCACCTGGCAGACCTGAGCAGAATGGCCGGCATGAACGCATGCATCGGACACTCAAGAGCACGCTTCCATCGCCACCAGCAGTGGCATGGGAGGCTCAACAACGGCACTTTGATCGGTTTCGGCAGCATTATAATTACGAACGGTTGCACGAAGCCTTGAAACAAAGAACGCCGGCGTCCTGTTATCACCCATCACCGCGCCCATTCCCTGAAAAGCTACCTGAGATGACTTATCCCAGCCATATCGAGAGCTTGCCAATTGACGGTTGCGGCATCGTCAGCCGCCGTGGCTTGAGGATCTATGTAGGTTACGTGCTGAAGCATCAGACCATTGGGCTGGAGCAAATTGGAGACGGGCTCTGGGATGTTATTTTCGGTCCAATCGTCCTCGGTAGGATCGATGTGCGTGATGCCATTGATGGCTATGTGACGCTGAAAGTGTCACCTATGTGAGTGAACTTTTATGTAACCCATGTGGGTGACCCGTACACTGCGCTCCATCATCCGGCCCCTACGCTGCGCTCCGGGGTTCCCTCACTCCGGCCTTGCTCCCGAGAGGACCGCGCCGAAGGCCCCATCCTGGGGCCTCAGCGCTTGACGGGCATCCATGCCCGTCACCTCCCTCCGCAAGGCCTGCGTTCGGCCTCCTGAAGTCGCGAAGATCAAGATCAAGATCAAGATCAACGGCAAGAGCAACAGCAAGAGCAACAGCAACAGCAACAGCTGCGTCGCAGCTGAGCCGGAGTGCGTGCCGGAACAATAGTATGGTGGGAGATATCGCATTGCACCGAAGGCACCGACCAGCGGATTGTACGCAATCGAAGCAAATTCCCACCCATTTGCAGTTGCCCCACGCGACGCGGCGCCTTAGACTGCCGCCCCCTGTAAAAGAGTGCCGGTTGGCGCTTGAAGAATTCCGCTGCCGATGTCAAGACATCGGCGGCACCCGAATCGCCCAAATGCACATTTTTTCATAGAGAATTCGATGACCAAGGAACAGTTGCTGGCCATGTCGGCCGATGACTACATGAACGCTGACCAGCTGGCTTTCTTCGCTGGCCTGCTGCAGGCGATGAAAGTCGAAACCCATGAACGCATCGAGCTGAGCCGTGCCACCATCGAAGGCCTGGACACCCCGTCGGACCCTGCCGACGTGGCCTCGGTCGAAGAAGAGCGTAGCTGGCTGGTGAACGCCATCGACCGCGATCAGCGCCTGCTGCCGCAGCTGGAAATGGCCCTCGACCGTATTGCCGACGAAAGCTTCGGCTGGTGCGATGACAGCGGTGAGCCGATCGGCCTGAAGCGCCTGCTGATCAGCCCGACCACCAAGTACTGCATCGAAGCGCAAGAGCGCCACGAGCAGCTCGACCGCCACCAGCGCCAGGTGTAAACCGCGCGGTGCGCCAAGCCCCACGGAGCGATCCCTGGGGCTTTTTGCGTTTCTTGGCGGCAGCGGTATTCACCACGCAACAATAGGCGCTGGAATGCCAGGCGGCCTGGTTGCAGCCGTTGAACAAAGGCCTCGCCGCTTGATAAATGTTTATTGCCTCTCGACGGGTTTCGGTGTTTTCGGGCATATTCCCCTAACAGTAATGCGCGAGTGGATGCCAGGGCTTGTTTTCTTGCAAGCTCACTCCTGAATTGCATTTTTACTGGCAGGTGATGTCACACATTACGCTTCCCGGACCGGGAACGTGCCAAACGCCTTCCGTTGAAGGCGAATCTGGCAAGCCAGAGTAAAGAATCCTGCGCGCTGCATCGCCAGCGGGCACAGACATTTCGCATAGCGCTTTATTACTCTTTTCGCCTATCGACAAGAAATGGCCGTGCCTCCCCGAGCTTGGGTGAGGGCGGGTTGTAACCGATTGAGGATCACTTCATTGGCAGTCAGTACTCTTGATACCCATGCGTTGTTCGCCCTGGGCGACTTGCGCGGTAAATTGGCCCAGCTGTTCCAGGGCCGCTTTGTCTATGTCACCGAACAGAATCCCGAAGGCCTGTACATGGCCGAAATCGACACCGAAAGTGCATTGGTAGTCGATGACAAGCAACGCCTGGAATTGAAGGTCGGTGACCATTTTCGCGCTGCCGTGCTGCCCAGCCGCGAAGGCGGCAAACTGGAAATGCGCTTTCGCGAAATCAAGCTGAACGTCTATGGCGTCGGCGATTACGCCTTCGTTTCGGTGCCCGAAGGCGAAGGCATCGTGTTCCGTGAAGGCCACGGTGTGATGCTGGTGTTTGCCGCGCAGCAGCAAGTGCAGGAAGGCCTGGGCAAGTTGCTCAAGGCGGTGACCGGCAAGGTTGCCAAGTGGCGCAAAGGTGAGCTGACGACCTTCAAGGCCAGTGAATGAGCGACGCTGACGACACGCCTGCCACGCGTGCCGGGTTTCACCGGCAGCACCACGCCGATGCCGTAGCCGAGGCCCAGCGCCTGCTGGCCAGGCGCGAGGAACTGCAAGGCGCCTGGTTGAACTGGGTTGCAGGCGAATTGTACCGCCTCGGCCCACCGCCTTATGCGGCGATGGTCCGGCGCGAGTTGCAGCGCCTCAGCCAAGGGTGAGGCGACTACGTTTCAGTTGCCGCGATCACGGCCACTGCTGACCTCTTCAGGTACCGGTTCCTTGGCCATGCGCTTGCGGAACAACGCCGCCCGGGCCAGCAACAAGGTGGTCACCGGTACGGTGATCGACAGCAAGATCGGGATCAGCCAGGCGTGCAGCACCGGCGCATCCTTGAGCCAGGAAAAGTAGATGATCGAGGCCAGCGCCACGCACCACGCACCAATGGTCGAGGCCAGTGCCGGCGGGTGCATGCGCTGGAAATAGTCCTGCAGACGCAGCAGGCCCACGGCACCGATCAAAGCGAACAGGCTGCCGGTCAGCAGCAGCACGGCGGTGACCAGCTCCAGCCAGAACGGGAGTTGAAGGGTTTCGGTCATTCGATTACCTCACCGCGCAGCAGGAACTTGGCCAGGGCAAAAGAACCCACGAAACCGAACAGCGCAATCAGCAGCGCACCTTCGAAGTAGGTGTCGCTGGCATAGCGGATGCCCAGCACCAACATGGTCAGCATGGCCAGGATGTACAGGTAGTCCAGCGCCAGCACCCGGTCCTGGGCGGACGGGCCGCGGAACAGACGGATCAGCGCCAGGGCCATGGCCAGGGCGAAGATGAACAGGCTGGCGAGGACGGCGTTGGCAAGCAGGCCTGTCATTGGAATATCTCCATCAGCGGGCGTTCGTAAGTGTCCTTGAAGTGCTCGATGAAGGCGGCTTCATCCTCCAGGTCGAACACGTGCAGCAGCAATACGCTGCGGTCCAGCGCAAGTTCGGACCACACCGTACCCGGCACCACCGTGGTAATCATCGACAGCGCCGCCAGGCCATGCGCATCGCGCAGGGCCAGCGGAATGTGCACGAACGCCGAGCGTGGCGGCTGCTTGCCGGCACGCAGCACGCCACGGGCCACCAACAGGTTGGACAGGATCACATCGAGGCCGACCCGGCCAATCAGCCGGGCGATGACCAGTGGCCGCCGTACATGGGCATGCTGCGGGCGCAGCGGGGCCATCAGCAGTGGCGCCAGCACGGCAAGCGCGGCCGCCAGCAGCAGGTTGCCGGGGCTGACCGAGAGGTTCAGCAGCAGCCACAGGCCGAACAGGGAAACCGACAGCAGCGGGGCGGGGAACAGTCGATTCATGGCTGCACCTGTACGTCGAGCGAGGTGGGGCCAGGGACCGGCCGGGCGGCCATCACGGCTTCGATATAGGCTTCCGGCGCCTGCAGGCTGGCGGCAGTGTCCTGGGTGTAGCGCAGCAACGGTTCGGCCTTGAGGCTAAGGATGATGCACAGGCCGAGCAGGATGACGATGGGTAGGCATTCATAGCGGCGCAGCACCGGCGACGGCCGCTCCTCGGGCTTCCAGAAGCGCTGGATGCCAACGCGCCCGAAGGCTATCAGCGAGGCCATGCCGGAGAGAATCAGCAATGCCACCAGGCCCCAGCCCGCCATGCCCAGCGGTTGCTCGGGGGGTACGCCCAGCCCCTGCGGGTTGAACAGCGCGCTGATCAGGTTGAGCTTGCCGACAAACCCCGACAGCGGCGGCATGCCGATGATCAGCAGGGCGCAGGCGATGAAGCTGAGGCCGAGGAAGGCCATGGTCCACGGGATGATCTGGCCGATCACCACCTTTTGCTCATCGTCGAGGTTGATGCCCTTGGGCGGGTGCAGCGATTCCAGCGGGGGCGGCATGGCGTCTTCTTCTTCGTCCAGCGGTGCTTCGTTGGCCGAGCGTGAGCGCTCGACCAGCTCGGCGAGCAGGAACAGTGCGCACAGCGCCAGGCTCGAGTTGACCAGATAGAACAATGCCGCCCCGGTCAGCGCCGCCTGGGCAAAACCGACGGCGCCGAGCAAGGTGCCGGCCGAGACCAGGATGCTGAGCGCGGCCATGCGTTCCAGGCGTTGCGCGGCGAGAATCGACAGCGCCGCCACCGCCAGCGTCACCAGGCCGCCGTACACCAGCCATTCACCACCGAAGTGTGCCGAAGCCCCGGCCTGCCCGGAGAACAGCAGCGTCCACAGGCGCAATACCGCGTACAGCCCGACCTTGGTCATGATGGCGAACAGCGCCGCCACCGGCGCGCTGGCCGAGGCATAGGCCGGCACCAGCCAGAAGTTCAGCGGCCAGATGCCGGCCTTGACCAGGAAGGCCATGGCCAGGATCGCCGCGCCGGCGTGCAACAGGCCGCGGTCGGCTTCTGCCACCAGCGGAATCTTCAGGGCCAGGTCGGCCATGTTCAGGGTGCCGGTCACGCCATACAGCATCGCAGCACCGATCAGGAACAGCGACGAGGCGAACAGGTTGATGGCGATGTAGTGCAGGCCGGCACGTACCCGGGCACGGCCCGAGCCATGCAGCAGCAGGCCGTAAGAGGCGGCCAGCAGCACTTCGAAGAACACGAACAGGTTGAACAGGTCGGCGGTGAGGAACGCGCCGTACAGGCCCATCAGCTGAATCTGGAACAGCGCGTGGAAGCTGGCCCCGGCACTGTCCCAGCGGGCGCGGGCAAACAGCAGGGCGCTGAAACCGATGACACCGGTGAGCGTCAGCAGCAGGGCCGAAAGGTGGTCGACCACCAGCACGATGCCGAACGGCGCTGGCCAGTTGCCTGGCAGGTAGACCCCGATCGATTCCGCCTGGCCCTGGGTGCGCACCCACAGCAGCAGGCTGACCGCGACGGCCAGGCCGGCGAAGGTCGACAGCAGGTTCAGCCGGGCCTTGATTTGCCGGTGTTTCTCGCCCAGCAGCAACATTACCGCTGCCGTCACCAACGGCAGCAGGATGGGCGCGATGATCAGTTGGCTCATGCCACTCATTCGTCACGCTCCCGGCCATCCACGTGGTCGGTACCGGTCAGGCCGCGCGAGGCCAGCAACACCACCAGAAACAGCGCGGTCATGGCGAAGCTGATGACGATGGCGGTAAGCACCAGCGCCTGTGGCAGCGGGTCGGTGTAGTGCAGCAGGTCCTGCGTCACGCCGTCCTTGATGATCGGTTCCTTGCCGATGAACAGGCTGCCCATGCTGAAGATGAACAGGTTGACCCCGTACGACAGCAGGCACAGGCCCATGATCACCTGGTAGGTACGGGGGCGCAGGATCAGCCACACCCCCGAGGCCGCGAGGACGCCGATGGCGACTGCAATCACTTCTTCCATCAGGCGGCTCCTGCTTGGCTGGTTTTGGCCGGGTTGCCCGGGCGGTAGGCGCGCACCGACTGGTGCGCCAGGGCGGTGAGGATCAGCAGGGTCGAGCCGACCACCACGGTAAACACGCCGACATCGAAGAACAGCGCGCTGGCCACGTGCACATCACCCAGCACTGGCAGGTGCAAATGGGCGGTGTGGGTGGTGAGGAACGGGTAGCCCAGCAGCATCGCGCCGCCCCCGGTCAGGGTCGCGCACAGCAGGCCGGTGCCCATCCAGCGCAGCGGGCGCAGGCTCATCTGCGCCTCGACCCACTGGGTACCGGCCACCATGTACTGCAGGATGAACGCCACCGACATCACCAGGCCGGCGACAAAGCCGCCACCGGGCTGGTTGTGGCCACGCATGAACAGGTACATCGACACCAGCAGGGCGATCGGCAGCAGCAGGCGCACCAGCACCGCAGGCACCATCATGAAGCCCAGGGCGGTGTCGGTGGCATGCCGCGGGTTGATCAGGTCGGTGACTACGTCCGGTGCCAGCTGACGCTGCTGCGCCGGCAGCTGCATGCTTTCCTTCGGTGGGCGGAAGCGCCGCAGCAGGGCGAACACGGTCAGCGCCACGGCCACCAGCACGGTGATTTCACCGAGGGTATCGAAGCCACGGAAGTCGACCAGCATGACATTCACCACGTTGGTGCCACCGCCCTGGGGCAGTGCCCGGCTCAGGTAGAACGAGGAAATGTCGTTGGGCGTCGGCCGGGTCAGCATCGCGTAGGACAGCACCGCCATGCCAGCGCCTACCAGTACTGCCAGCAGCAAGTCGCGCAGGCGGCGCATGCGCGCGCGCTCCACGCTGCCCGGCAGCGGCGATACGCCTTCGATGCGTCGCGGCAGCCAGCGCAGGCCGAGCAGGATCAGCACGGTGGTGACCACTTCCACGACCAGCTGGGTCAGGGCCAGGTCGGGGGCAGAGAACCAGACGAAGGTGATGCAGGTCATCAGGCCGCAGACGCTGACCATGATCAACGCCGCCAGGCGGTGGTACTTGGCCTGGTAGGCGGCACCGATGGCGCAGGCAATGGCCACCAGCCACAGCGCGACGAATACCCCCGAGCCCGGAATTTTCGGCCGCTCGCCCCAGCTCAGGCCGCTGTAGAGCATCGGTGTGAGGCCGGCGAGGAAGGCGGCGAGCACCAGCATGAACAGCTGCGATTGCAGGCGGCGAGTGGTCAGCAGGCGCTCGATGCGCCGTGCCAGCAGCATCAGCTGCACCTGGCCATGCTCGAACAGGCGCTTGCCGTTGAAGCGCTCGATCAGCGGCGGGTAAGGGAAGCGGCCCAGGCGCAGCTGCTTGCGCAGCAACAGGTACAGCACGATGCCGCCGCTCATGGCCACCAGGCTCATGATCAGTGGCGCATTCCAGCCATGCCAGATGGCCAGGCTGTATTCCGGCAGGGTGCCACCTACCACTGGCAGCGCGGCGGCGGCCAGCAGCGGGCCCACCGACTGGGCGGGGAAGATGCCCACCACCAGGCAGGTGAGTACCAGCAGCTCGACCGGGGCGCGCATCCAGCGCGGCGGCTCGTGCGGGGTATGCGGCAGGTCCTGGGCCGTCGGGCCGAAGAACACATCGACGGTGAAGCGCAGGGCATAGGCGACGCTGAAGGTGCCGGCCAGGGTGGCGATTACCGGCAGCGTGGCCTCGACCCAGGCGGTGGAACTGATGAACACCGTTTCGGCGAAGAACATTTCCTTGGACAGGAAGCCGTTCATCAGGGGCACCCCGGCCATCGAGGCGCTGGCGACCATGGCCAGCGTCGCGGTGTACGGCACCAGGCGGATCAGGCCGCTGAGACGGCGAATGTCACGGGTGCCGCTTTCGTGGTCGATGATGCCGGCGGCCATGAACAGCGACGCCTTGAAGGTGGCATGGTTGAGAATGTGGAACACGGCCGCGACGGCGGCCAGCGGGCTGTTCAGACCCAGCAGCAGGGTAATCAGGCCCAGGTGGCTGATGGTCGAATAGGCCAGCAGGCCCTTGAGGTCGTTCTGGAACATGGCGGCGAAGGCGCCGAGCAGCAGGGTAAGGGCACCGGCACCGCCGACGATCCAGAACCACTCTTCGCTGCCCGACAGCACCGGCCACAGGCGCGCCAGCAGAAACACCCCGGCCTTGACCATGGTTGCCGAATGCAGATAAGCCGAGACCGGGGTGGGCGCTGCCATGGCGTGGGGCAGCCAGAACTGGAAAGGGAACTGTGCGCTCTTGCTCAGCGCCCCGATGAGGATCAGCGGCAGCAGCACCGGGTACAACGCATGTTGGCGAATGAGGTCGCCGGCAGCCAGGACCTTGTCCAGGTCGTAGCTGCCGACCACATGGCCGAGCAGCAGGGCCCCTACCAGCAGGCACAAACCGCCTGCGCCAGTGACCATCAGCGCCATGTAGGCACCGCGGCGGGCGTCGGCGCGGTGGTGCCAATAGCCGATCAGCAGGAACGAGAACAGGCTGGTGAGCTCCCAGAAGAACACCAGCTGGATCAGGTTGCCGGAGATCACCAGGCCGAGCATGGCGCCCATGAAAGCGAGGAAGAAGGCGAAGAAGCGCGGTACCGGGTCTTGTGGCGACATGTAGTAGCGGGCATACAGCGACACCAGCGCGCCGATGCCCAGCACCAGCAGCGAGAACAGCCAGGCGAAGCCGTCCATGCGCAGTACCAGGTTGAGCCCCAGGCTGGGCAGCCAGAGGAACTCTTCGCGAATCACCCCACCGTGGGCGACCTGAGGGTACAGCAGTGCTACCTGGACAGTGCCGACCAGGGCCACGAGCCCGGCGAGAATGGACTCGGCGTTACGTGCGTTGTGCGGCAGCACAGCTGCCAGGCAACTGCCCACGAACGGCAGAAGCAATAGCACTATCAATGACATAGCGGCCTATTCTGGAGAAGTTTGCAAGGGATCATACGTGCCGGGGAATTGATCACCAACACGCAAGCTGTCGCAGAATCCTACAAACAGGCTGTGACCAGCTGATTTTTTATAACAGATTCTTACAAAGCATAGCCGCAGGTTTAGAGAGGGGCGTGTTGCTAGCGTTCACTCTGTGCTTCCAGCGCTGCCTCGGTTGCGCCGGCACGGCGTACCTTGAGTTCGCTGACCACTACCGCAATCACGATCAGCAGGCCACCGAGCAATGCCACGCCCGGCAGGCGCTCACCGGCCAGGCGCCCGACGATGCCGGCCCACACCGGCTCGCCGGCATAGATCAGCGTGGCGCGGGTGGGCGAGACCGATTTCTGCGCCCAGTTCATGGCCACCTGGATCACCGCGCTCATGGCGCCCAGGCCCACCGCGCTGACCAGCAGCAGCCAGGAAAAGTCAGGGATACGCTCCTGGGTCGGCACGATCATCAGAAACGCCAGCAGCGAGGCGGTCGCCAGTTGCACCACGGTCACCCGGCGCACATCGACCTGGCCGGCGTAGCGGCTGATCAGGATGATTTCAGCCGCGATGGCCACGGCGCTGACCAAGGTCACCAGCTCGCCCTCGCTGAAATGCAGGCTGCCGCCTTCCGGCCCGGCCAGCAGCATCAGGCCGATGAACGCCAGGCCGATGCCGAGGCTGGGCATCAGGCCGGGCCGGCGGCCGAGTACCAGCCACTGCAGCAACGGCACGAACGGCACGTACAGTGCGGTGATGAACGCCGACTGGCTGCTGCTGATGGTTTGCAGGCCCATGGTCTGCAGGCCGTAGCCGAGCATGATCGACACCCCGATCAGCATGCCCGCCTTGAGTTCGGTGAAGGTCAGCCCCGGCAGCGCCCGCGCCGAGACCACACCGACGAACAGCGCGGCGGCGGCGAAGCGCAGGCCGACGAAGAACATCGGGCCGCTGACGGTCATGACGTTGTGCACCAGCAGGAAGGTGCCGCCCCATAGCATGGTGATGAACACCAGCACCAGTTCGGCCTTGCTCAGGCGAAAGGTGATGGCGGCGGTCGGCTTGCTGCTGGGCTGGCTCATGGTCTTGCGCACTCGAAGGGGGCGGCGCACAATCGCCGCAAAGTGGGCAGTATACTGCGCAATATCGGACGGTGAGCAATATAGTGCACAAAGATTCTTCGCATCGGGCATCGGTGCTGCAGCATGTCAGCCTCAATGTGCGCAGCCTGCGCAACGCCGCCGGCATCAGCCAGACAGCCCTGGCCGAGCGCTCCGGGGTGAGCCGGCGCATGCTGGTGGCGATCGAGGCGGGCGAAAAGAATGTCAGCCTGACCACCCTCGACCTGATTGCCGAAGCCCTGGGGGTGGCCTTCAGTACATTGATCCAGGCACCTGAGCAGCACGACCCCGGGCGCATCGAGGAACTGGCCTGGGCCGGTGAGCACCCGCAGAGTCGGGCGGTGCTGTTGGGCAGCAGTGCGGCAAGCCGTGAAGTGGAGCTGTGGGAGTGGACCCTGGCGCCCGGCGAGTGCTATGCCAGCGAGGCGGATGCCGAGGGCTGGAGCGAGCAGATCTATGTGGCCGAGGGGCAACTGACGCTGATCATCGAAGGCATTGAACACTGCCTGCGGGTGGGGCAGTTCCATGTATTTGCCAGTAATTGCCGGTATGCCTATCGCAACGATGGCGCAGTGGCGGTGCGCTTCGTGCGCAATGTCGTGATCTGAGTTTGCAGGTTTGGGAGCTGCCTTGCGTCCCGTCGCGACACAAGGCCCCAGGTAAATGTGAACTCCCAGCCAGCGCGGTACCGGTGGGAGCGGGCAGGCCCGCGAAGCAGGCGGCGCGGTGGCTGGCACCGGCTGCGCCGGTGTTCGCGGCCGCGGCCGCTCCCACAGGTTCAGCGTAAGCCCGGGAATCTTCGAGCCGATCAGCCTTTCAGCAGCTCATCGGTCTTCACCACCTTGGCATAGGCAAACGCCAGCGCCGCCATCGCCGATCCGTGCACCTGCGCCGCCGCCACCTGCTTGCCGTCGAACTCCAGCGGCAGGGTAGCGCAGGCATCGTGCGCCACCGTCACCGCATAACCCAGGTCGGCTGCGGCACGGGTGGCGGCGTCGATGCACATGTGGCTCATGCTGCCGACGATGGTCAGGGCTTCGACGCCATGCTGGTCCAGCGTGCGTTCGAGATCGGTACCGAGGAAGGCGTTGACCTTGTGCTTGAGCACCACCGGTTCGCCCGCCAGCGGCTCGACCTTGCTGTGGATCGCCGCGCCTGGCGTACCCGGCGCGAAGAACGGTGCGTCGGCACTGTCGAACTCATGCCGTACATGCACCACCAGGTCACCCTGCTGACGCGCCGCCGCCAGCAGGCGGGCGGCATTGTCAGCCGCTTGGTCGGCACCCTCGAGGGCCCATTTGCCGCCCGGGAAATAGTCGTTCTGGATGTCGATGATGATCAGTGCCTGCTTGCTCATGCTGCCTCCTGTGGCAGTAGTCGTTGGATGACGATAGTTATAGGCTGTGCGCACTGACCTGAGGATTGGCGCGAACGACACTATGCGGGCAAAAACTGACAACCCCGCCAGCCTGGACATCGGCCTGCTGCTGTACCCCGGCGCGCAGCGTGCTGCATTGCATGGGCTGGCCGACCTGTTCCTGGTGGCCAACCGGGTGGCGAACGAACTGGGCGCCGTCGAGTTGCCGCCGGTGCGTGTCAGCTTCTGGCAGATCGACGAAGCGGGGCAGTTGCAGCCTGGCCCCGAAGGGGCGCCCGCCAGCCCGGCAGAGTTGCGCGTGCTGATCATTCCCCCCAGCCTGGAATCGGCACCGCAGGCGCAACTGCTCGAGCGTCACCGCGCAGCGTTATGCCAGCTGCACGGGCGTGGCACGGTGCTGGCGTCGGTGTGTATCGGGGTGTTCTTCGTCGCCGCCAGTGGCTTGCTGGATGGCCGCCCGGCCTGTACCCACTGGAACTACGTGCATGCACTTTCCCAGCGTTTTCCGAAAGTACGCGTCGAGGCCCAGCAGCCGTTGCTGGATGACGGAGATATCGTCACGTCTGCCGGGTTGATGGCCTGGACCAGTCTGGGCCTGCGCTTGCTGGAGCGCTTCATGGGCGCGACCGTGGCGCGGGAAACGGCGCGTTACCTGGCCGTCGACCCGGTGGCGGCGCCGTTGCCCGGCGCCGTGTTCAACCCGCGTCTGGACCATGGCGACGAGGCGGTATTGAAAGTGCAGCACTGGTTGCAAGGGAGCGGTGGGCAGGATGCCGACCTGCCTGGCATGGCGGCCTATGCGGGGTTGGAGGCGCGCACCTTCCTGCGGCGTTTCCGCGCTGCCACCGGGCTGCGCCCGACCGAGTATTGTCAGCAGGTAAGGGTGGGCCGGGCGTGCCGCTTGCTGGAGTTCACCCGGCGCACGGTCGAGCAGATCGCCTGGGGCGTCGGTTACCAGGACCCGGGCGCGTTTCGCAAAGTGTTCCAGCGCATTACCGGGCTGACACCGAGTGATTATCGGCGGCGCTTCGCCGTCTCGGCTTAGACCCTTGGTTCGCAAGGCGGAAACTGCTTGACCTTGACTTTACTTGAGGTTTTACCCTGCCCGGCATCGCGCTGTATGCGCCCGTCGCCAGGAGAGCGTTCATGACCGCCACACGCCATGCCTTGTGGTTCACCCAGATGATCGAATACGAAGTGCCCGGCCTGTACCAGCAGGCGCTGGCCCAGGCGCTGGTCGCGCGTAGCGAAGAGCTGGCTGCGCGCTGCGAAGGGTTGCAGGGGGTGAGTATCCAGGCCAGCGACGACGGCAGCCGGGTGTTGCAGTATCTGCAGTGGCAGTCCCGCCAGGCGTGGGCGGCAGCGGCGGTGTATTTCGTCGAAGAGCCGTTCCTCGAACTGCTTGGCCTGCATCAGGCGCGTGGCGTCAACTTTGCCGCGTACCAGACCCTGCGCAGCCTGGTGCGCGGTACCGATGGCGAGCTGCATTGCCAGGTCGGTGACGCTCAGGCGTACCAGGGCGCGTAATGCGGGTAACGGTCCAGGCGGGCGCCGATCACCATTTCGCTGACCCAGGCGGTGAGGATCGAGCTGTAGGCCTTCTGGCTCTCTTCGCTGGACAACGCGTGGTCGGCACCGTCGACGATGCGGTGGGTGAGCGAATGGGCGCTGATGAATGCCGAGCGGTAGCTCATCAGCGTGCTGTGCGGCACGTAGTCGTCCTGCTCGGACTCCACCAGCAAGACATCGCCCGCGAACTCGGCGCAGGCCGCCAGGGCGCGGTTGTCGGCCGGGCCGAGCGGGCGCTGGCGATAGGCATTCAACCGTTGCCGGTCGAGGGTTTGCTTGGGCAGGTTCCATTCGTCGTCCCAGTACATGGCCGGTACCCGCAGGGCCAACCATTTGACGGGCCGCTCGCGGGTCAGCAGGGTGGCTAGGTAGCCGCCATAACTGCTGCCGATGATGGCGATGGCATTGCTGTCGACCGCCGGGTGGCTGACCAGACGGTCGTAGGCCACCAGCAGGTCAGTCAGGTTCTGTTCGCGGGTGACCGTCAGCCGTTGGCTTTCGGTCTTTTCGTGGCCGCGCAGGTCGAAGGTCATGCACACGCAGCCCAGCCCGGTGATGTGCCGGGCACGCGCCAGGTCGCGTTGCTGGCTGCCGCCCCAGCCGTGGACGAAGAGGATGCCCGGCATCTTGCTGCCGGGGCTGACCAGCGTACCGGCGATGCGGTCATTCTCGACCTGCAGTTCGATGGTTTCACTCTGAATGGTCATGTTCGCGAATCCGCGCGAATTTGCTGAGTTGTCCGAGTTCACTGTCGTTTCCTTGGTAGAAGAGGGTGGCGTCAGCGGGCAGCTCCGGGGTGCCGAACACTTCGTGGGTGGAGGCACGCACCCGCTGCAATGCCGGGTCGTCGGCGAATGCCTGCAAGGCCAGCAGCTCGGCACTGCTGGCACCGCCAAGACGCCAGGACTGTTCGAGTACACCGCTGCGCAGATGGCCTTGGGGGTTGATGCCGCGGGCGATGTCGTAATTGCGTCGTGAGGCGATGAACCCGGGAAAATGCTGCTCGGCGGCCTGTTCGTAGGCCATCGCCTGGTTGATCGCCAGGCGCAGCGGGTCGTCCAGCGGCAGTTGCAGCAGCGCCTGATAGTCGCCGCGCACCACCACCAGGTCGGAGCCGCCGTAGACCTCCGTGCCCTGGTGGTCGCGGGTCAGTTGCTGGGTGCCATAATAGCTGCAGGTCAGGCCGGCGACGCGCACTTGGCCGACGCTGAAGGTTTCGACCTCGCTCAGGTCTTCTTCGAGCACCAGCCCCCACAGTGCCAGGTCCGGGTCGTCCATGCCGGCCAGCAAGGGTTCGAGTGCTTCCACGGTGCTGATGACCTGTTGCCCACGGCCTGCACAGGCCAGTACCGGCTTGACCCGCAACGGGCCGTCGATCAGCAGCAGCTGGGCCGCGGTGCGCGCGTCGGCCTTGCTGAATACCGTATAGCCGCGCAGCAGGGCGTCGCTGGCCTGGCGGGCAAAGGCATCGGTCCAGCCCGGCGGGAAAGTGGCGCCCGCCGGCAGCGGGTGGGAGATGGCCTTGGTCGCCATGTAGGGGTGGGCGACCAGGCCGCCGAACAGGTCCTGCTCGCTGCGGATGCCCAAGGCGGCGTGGCGCTTGGGACCGACCAGGGTTTCGGTGGGCAGGTAGTAGTAGCCATCGCTGGCGCCTGGTGGCTGGCCGGGTTGTATGTGCGGGCAGCCCAGCAGGCGGGCCAGGCCATCGGCAAGCTTCAGATGCACGGCATGCTCGTGGTCAGGGGTGTGCGCGCGAGTATCGAGCAGCACGACGCCGTTTTTAGGGGCGCAGGCATTGGGCATGGTCATTTGCCTGTGTGCAATGAATGTACAGTGTGTGAAGCCACTCCCTCGGGGAAGTTCAGCGGCACTTGATCGGTGGTCCTGGCTCTGCTGTAGGAACTGTCCGGTTTACGCAGGACGTCGCGGGCAAAGCATGCCGTGGGTCGGTCGCTGCGATTGCAGGGCGCCGGTGGCTGTTTCATTATCGGCAACTGGATCAACCGTGATGTAGCCGCAGGAGAGCGCATGAACGTTCAGACCACCCTTGGGCAAAGCGTGCCGCAGCGCCTGGCGCAGGTGCGCCAGGCCATGGCCGCAGAGGGCATCGATGCCTTGCTGGTACCCTCGGCCGACCCCCATCTTTCGGAATACCTGCCCGGTTACTGGCAGGGGCGCCAGTGGCTGTCCGGCTTTCACGGCTCGGTCGGCACGCTGGTGGTCACGGCTGGCTTTGCCGGGTTGTGGGTCGACAGCCGCTACTGGGAACAGGCCGAGCACGAACTGGCAGGCAGTGGCATCGAGCTGATGAAGCTGCTGCCAGGCAAACCTGGCGCGCTGGAATGGCTGGGCGAGCATGTCGAGGCCAACGGCAGCGTGGCGGTGGACGGTGCGGTCATGGCCCTGGCTTCGGCGCGCCAGCTGGGCGAGCGGTTGCAGGCGCGCGGCGCGCGACTGCTGACGGACAAGGACCTGCTGAGCCAGGTCTGGCAGGGGCGCCCGGCGCTACCCAGTAACCCGGTGTACCAGCATCTGCCACCGCACGCCACGGTCAGCCGGGCGGAAAAGCTCAAGCAGGTGCGCCAGAGCGTCCAGGGCAAAGGGGCCGACTGGCACTTCATCGCCACCCTCGACGACATCGCCTGGCTGTTCAACCTGCGCGGTAGCGATGTCTCCTACAACCCGGTGTTCCTGGCCTTTGCCCTGATCAGCCAGCAGCAGGCCATTCTGTTCGTTGGTCAGGACAAGCTCGATCAACACCTGCGCCAGGTACTGGCGGTCGACGGCATCGAGGTGCGCGACTATACCGAAGCCGGCGACGCCCTTGGCGCCCTGCCGGCCAGCAGCCGCTTGCTGGTCGACCCGGCCCGGGTTACCTGTGGCCTGCTGGGCAACCTGCCGGCCGGGGTAGAACTGGTCGAGGGGCTCAACCCGAGCACCTTGAGCAAGTCGCGCAAAGGCGATGACGACCTGGTGCACATCCGCCAGGTGATGGAGCAGGACGGCGCGGCGCTGTGCGAGTTCTTCGCCTGGTTCGAGGCCAACCTTGGCCGAGAGGTGATCACCGAGCTGACGGTCGACGAACAGCTGAGTGCCGCGCGCGCCCGGCGCCCGGGCTTCGTGTCGTTGAGCTTTGCAACCATCGCCGCGTTCAATGGCAACGGGGCGATGCCGCATTACCGTGCCACCGAACAGTCGCATGCGGTCATCGAGGGCGACGGTCTGTTGTTGATCGATTCGGGTGGGCAGTACCTGGGCGGCACCACCGACATCACCCGCATGGTGCCGGTGGGCAACCCCAGCCTGCAGCAGAAGCAGGATTGCACGCGCGTGCTCAAGGGCATGATCGCCCTGTCGCGTGCGTCCTTTCCGCGTGGCGTGTTGTCGCCGTTGCTCGACGCCATCGCCCGCGCGCCGATCTGGGCCGACCAGGTGGATTACGGCCATGGTACCGGGCATGGGGTGGGCTACTTCATGAACGTCCACGAGGGGCCGCAAGTGATTGCCTACCAGGCGGCGCCTACGCCGCAGACTGCGATGCAGGCGGGCATGATCAGCTCGATCGAGCCGGGCACCTACCGCCCGGGGCAATGGGGCGTGCGCATCGAAAACCTGGTGGTCAACCGCGAGGCCGGCAGCAGTGCATTCGGCGACTTCCTGAACTTCGAGACGCTGACGCTGTGCCCGATCGACACCCGTTGCCTGCTGCCAGAGGCGCTGACCGCGCAAGAGCGGGACTGGTTGAACGGCTATCACGCCGAGGTACGCGAGCGCCTGGCGCCGTTGCTCAAGGGCGACGCGCTGACCTGGCTGGAGGCGCGGACCGCGCCGGTGTAAGGCCAATGAAAAGGGCAGCTCGCGAGCTGCCCTTTTTTCTACTTGCAGATGACGATCATGCTGCGGCTGGTGTAACCCGCCGGGTTGATGCCGAACAAGTAGTCACCGGGTTCTTCGTCGCTATCGCCCGAGCGTGCAATCACCCGGTAGCCGCGCGTGCTGCAGGAGCTTGCGGCCTTGCTGTAGCAGTTGTCCCACGAGGAAGAAAGGCCGGAACAATTGATATGCAGGCCCTTCTTGCCCTTTTTGACCTCGGTCTTGGCCGTGGCGGCACATCCAGCAATAGCCAAGATGGCCAGGATGAGCAAAATACGTTTCATTCCTGTCCTTAAATGCAGGGCCGATCAGTCGTCTGACCCTGTCGTTATCGCTTTGGTTCTTCCTGAAAATTCCCCAGCGTCCGTGTTCGGTCCAGTAGATAGCGCAAAGATGATGATTCCGTGACAGCTTAATCAGCGAGGCGGGTCGCTACAATCACTAATCCTGCCTCAAATGAAAGTATTTCTCACATCAGTCTGCGGCCACCGCCGGGCTGGGTGTATTGCGCATGGACAACGTGGTGCCGACCGACGCGGTGATGATCGCCAGGATCGCCAGCCATTGGGTGAGCGTCAGCACCTCGCCGAGGAACAGCAGGCCGGACAATGCGCCGAACGCCGGTTCGATGCTCATCAGGGTGCCGAAGGTGCGCGCCGGGATGCGTGTGAGCGCGACCATCTCCAGGCTGTAGGGCAGGGCGGTGGACAGTACCGCGACACCCAGGGCCATGGGGATCAGGGCGGGGTTGAGCAGTGCGCTGCCGGCGTGGGCGATGCCGATCGGCGCGACGAACAGCGCTGCGACCACCACGCCAAGCGCCGCGCTCTGGATGCCGTGTTCGGCCCCGGCACGTTGCCCGAACAGGATGTACAGAGCCCAGCACACCCCGGCGCCCAGGGCATAGGCGGCGCCGACCGGGTCCAGTGCCTGCCCGCCATGGCCGGCAGGCAGCAACAGCAGCAGGCCGGCGATGGCCAGGGCAATCCACAGGAAGTCGATCGGTCGGCGCGAGGAGACTATCGCCACGGCCAGCGGGCCGGTGAACTCCAGTGCCACGGCAATGCCGATAGGCACGGTTTGCAGGGCCATATAGAAGAGGAAGTTCATGCCGCCCAGGGCCATGCCATAGATGATCACGTTGCGCAGGGTGTTGGCGGTCATGCGTACACGCCAGGGGCGCAGTATCAACAGCATGATGATGCTGGCGAAGATCAGACGCAGGGTGGTCGTGCCTTGGGCGCCGACGATGGGAAACATGCTTTTGGCCAGGGAGGCACCGGACTGTATCGATGCCATGGCGATGAGCAGCAGGCCGATCGGGAAAAGGGTAGCGGCCAGGCTGCGGGGCTGGGTGTTCATTTCTGTGCGGCAATCCTTGAACGGGGTAGGGTGAGCAATATAGTGCGCAATTACGCGGGCGAGGGGCAAGGTGCTTGCCGGGGTTATTTCGCGGCCTGGTGCTGACACAGCTGGCTCCGGAGGCGGCCTTTTCGCAGGCAGGCTAAATTATTGAAACTAAAGCTTGACCGCCTCGAATATGTCCCTATAATGCGCACCACTCCAACGCGGTAGCGAAGCAAAGCCAGCTACCTGTTGAGTCAAGTGTTTGAAGCTAAACGAGTTTCTCGCAAAAAACTTCAAAACAAACGCTTGACAGCAAATGAGGAAGGCGTAGAATGCGCGCCTCGGTTGAGATGAAAAGCTCTTAACCAACCGCTCTTTAACAAATCGAATCAAGCAATTCGTGTGGGTGCTTGTGAGTACGGACTGATA
>NZ_PUQD01000064.1 GCF_003331055.1 Pseudomonas sp. AFG_SD02_1510_Pfu_092
AAAACCCCAGCTCCCCCGCCCGGGGGCTCCTTGCCCCCCGGGCCCCCCCCCCCCCCCCCCCCACCGCTACCCCCCACCCAAAAAATATACCGTGGTACCTGTGGGAGCGGCCTTGTGTCGCGAAAGGGCCGCAAGGCGGCCCCCTGTCGCCGATGTCGCTTACAACCCGTTACGCGCCTTGAACTCGCGGCGACGGCGGTGCAGTACCGGCTCGGTATAACCGTTCGGCTGCTTGCCACCTTCCACCACCAGCTCAACGGCCGCCTGGAACGCGACGTTGTCGTCGAAGTTCGGCGCCATCGGGCGATACAGGGCATCACCGGCGTTCTGCTGGTCAACCACCACCGCCATGCGCTTGAGGCTTTCCAGCACCTGGTCCTGGCTGACCACGCCATGGCGCAGCCAGTTGGCCAGCAGCTGGGCCGAGATACGCAGGGTGGCGCGGTCTTCCATCAGGCCGACGTTGTTGATGTCCGGCACTTTCGAGCAACCCACTCCCTGGTCAATCCAGCGCACCACGTAGCCGAGGATGCCCTGGGCGTTGTTGTCCAGTTCGTTGCGGATCTCTTCGGCCGACCAGTTGGTGTCGGCGGCCAGCGGGATGGCCAGGATATCGTCCACCGACGCCGGGGTGCGCGAAGCCAGTTCACGCTGACGCGCCTGGACGTCCACCTTGTGGTAGTGCAGGGCGTGCAGGGTGGCGGCGGTCGGCGAGGGTACCCAGGCGGTGTTGGCACCGGCCAGCGGGTGAGCGATCTTCTGCTCGAGCATGGCTGCCATCAGGTCGGGCATGGCCCACATGCCTTTACCGATCTGCGCACGGCCTTGCAGGCCGGTGGCCAGGCCGACATCGACGTTGTTGTTCTCGTAGGCGCCGATCCACTTCTCGTTCTTCATGGCGCCCTTGCGCACCACGGCGCCGGCTTCCATCGAGGTGTGGATTTCGTCGCCGGTGCGGTCGAGGAAGCCGGTGTTGATGAACACCACGCGCTCGGCTGCGGCCTTGATGCACGACTTGAGGTTGACCGTGGTACGGCGCTCCTCGTCCATGATGCCGACCTTGACGGTGTTGCGCTTCATGCCCAGCAGGTCTTCGACCCGGCTGAAGATTTCGGCGGCGAAGGCGACTTCTTCCGGGCCGTGCATCTTCGGCTTTACGATGTACACGCTGCCGGTGCGGGTGTTCTTGCGGCTGGTGTTGCCGTTGAGGTTGTGCAGCGCGATCAGGTTGGTGAACAGGCCGTCCTGGATGCCTTCAGGGATTTCGTTGCCCTGGGCGTCGAGGATCGCCGGGTTGGTCATCAGGTGACCCACGTTGCGCACGAACAGCAGCGAACGGCCGTGCAGGGTCACGCTGCCGCCGTTGGGCGCGGCGTACTCGCGGTCCGGGTTCATGGTGCGGGTGAAGGTCTTGCCGCCCTTGCTCACGCTCTCGGCCAGGTCGCCTTTCATCAGGCCCAGCCAGTTGCGGTAGACGACGACCTTGTCGTCGGCATCGACGGCGGCAACCGAGTCTTCGCAGTCCATGATGGTGGTCAGCGCCGATTCCATCAGGATGTCCTTCACACCAGCGGCGTCGGTGCTACCGACCGGGGTGCTGGCATCGACCTGGATTTCGAAGTGCAGGCCGTTGTGCTTGAGCAGCACGGCAGTCGGCGCGGCGGCGTCGCCGTGGAAGCCGATGAGTTGGGCGTCGTCACGCAGGCCGCTGTTGCTGCCGCCTTTCAGGGCGACGATCAGCTTGCCGGCTTCGATGCGATAACCGGTGGAGTCGACGTGCGAGCCGGCCGCCAGTGGCGCGGCTTCGTCGAGGAAGGCGCGGGCGAAAGCGATGACCTTGTCGCCACGCAGCTTGTTGTAGCCCTGGCCTTTCTCGGCGCCGCCTTCATCGCTGATGGCATCGGTGCCATACAGTGCGTCGTACAGCGAACCCCAACGGGCGTTGGCGGCGTTCAGGGCGAAACGGGCGTTCATCACCGGTACGACCAGCTGCGGGCCGGCCATGTGGGCGATTTCTTCGTCCACGTTCTGGGTGGTGGCCTGGAAATCGTCGGCTTGTGGCAGCAGGTAGCCGATTTCCTGGAGGAATGCCTTGTAGGCTACGGCGTCATGGGCCTGGCCTTTGCGTGCCTGGTGCCAGGCGTCGATCTTGGCTTGCAGCTCGTCGCGCTTGGCGAGCAGGGCTTTGTTCTTTGGAGCGAGGTCATTGATGATCTTCTCTGCACCGGCCCAGAACTGCTCGGCGACGATGCCGGTCCCTGGGATGGCTTCGTTGTTCACGAAGTCGTACAGGACCTTGGCGACCTGAAGGCCACCGACTTGAACGTATCCAGTCATTGCTTGCCTCACTCTGCTCAGCTATTTCGCTCTTCTGTATTAAGCCTGTAGCGCTTCTCTAAACACGGCACCAGTGCATGCCCCCGGGTAAAACCCCGAGCGCGGCTGGGTGCGGCCTGTCAGACGGGCTGGCAGACAGTGTGCGTATTTTCACAGGCGCCTTGGCAGACATCCAAACGACGTTTTGTAGTCCGCGCCACGGGATACTACATGAAGCAGTACACGGGGCAAAATCAGACTAAAAGCGCCGTTATGCGACCCGTTGGTCGCGTATGGTCACGCTGGGAGTGAGTATGTTCGCAAAAAACAGGTGGATTGTTCCAGATAAATCTTGAAACAGTACACGATTCATCATGTGGATTGCCCTGCGGCAGGTTGCCGCGCCTTGCCTATACTGAGTCGATCCGTCGATTTTCTGCCGCTCGGCGCGGTCCGACACGAGGAAGGGCTTGTGGATCATCTTGTACTGACTGTGATTGCCCCTGACAAGGCCGGCCAGGTCGAGCGCATTGCCCAGTGCATCGCCGATCACAGTGGCAACTGGCTGGAAAGCCGCATGTCGCGCATGGCCGGGCAATTCGCCGGGATCCTGCGGGTGGCGGTGCCGGCGGAGAATTACGCAGAGCTGGTGACCTCGTTGCAGGGCCTGGCCCGCTATGACATTCGCGTGCTGATCGCCGAGAGCGGGATCGAGCCGTCGTGTAGCTGGAAGCCGATTGCCATGGAGCTGGTGGGCAATGACCGGCCGGGGATCGTGCGTGACATCACCCGCTTGTTGGCGGACCTGGGGGTGAACCTTGAGCGGTTTACGACTGAGGTGCGGCCGGCACCCATGAGCAGCGAGCCGCTGTTTCATGCCGATGCTTTGCTGGCATTGCCGTTGACCCTGTCGCTGGAGGATTTGCAGCAGAAGCTGGAGAGCCTGGCGGATGACTTGATGGTCGAGTTGAAGCTGCGGGCGGAGGAGTGAGCCGAGATTGCCGGGGCCGCTTCGCGCCCCATCGCAGGCAAGCCAGCTCCCACAGGTGCTGCATAAAGCCTTGAGGCTAGCGCGATCAATGTGGGAGCTGGCTTGCCGGCGATGGGGCGCGAAGCGGCCCCCTGAGGTTATCCCGATATCACGGGGAAGGCCCTGTGGATAACCTGGGGGCTCACCTCTCCAGCCCAGGCAATTCAAGCCCTGCTAGGCTTTGCTCAAAAAACGCCCAATAATCAGCAGCTTGTGCACAAAGCACGGGGACGAGGGTGTGGATAACCTTTGGAGATGTCTCTGCAGGCCACGAACCACAAGGCCTGCAGAGTTTCGGTCATTTTTTGATCAGACGCGCTTGCGCAAACTCAACCAGGCATCGACGCTGTAGATCGCCAACCCCGCCCAGATGAACATGAACGCCACCAGGGTACTGGACGACAAATGCTCGTCGAACAGCAGCACCGCTTGCAGCAGCACCAGGGTCGGCGCCAGGTACTGCAGGAAGCCCAGCGTGGTGTAGGGCAGGTGCCGCGCCGCCGCGTTGAAGCACACCAGCGGCACCAGCGTCACCGGCCCCGCAGCCATCAGCCACAACGCCTCGCTGCTGCCATAGAACTCAGCTTGTGCGCTGGACGCCGCCGGGTGCAGCAACAGCCAGCCAAGGGCCAGCGGTACCAGCATCCAGGTTTCCACCACCAGCCCCGGCAGTGCCGCCACCGGTGCCTGCTTGCGGATCAGCCCATAGAAACCGAAGCTCAGCGCCAGCGCCAGCGACACCCAGGGCAGGCTGCCCACTTGCCACACCTGTTGGGCCACACCCGCAGCGGCCATGGCCACGGCCAGCCACTGCAGGCGGCGCAGGCGCTCGCCAAGTATCAGCATGCCCAGCAGCACGTTGATCAACGGGTTGATGTAGTAGCCCAGGCTGGCCTCGAGCATGCGCCCGTTGTTCACCGACCACACGTAGGTCAGCCAGTTGGCGGCGATCAGCGCCCCGCTCAGCGCCAGAATGGCCAGCCGGCGCGGGTTGTCACGCAGTTCGCGCCACCAGCCGGGGTGTTTCCAGACCAGCAGCAATAGCGAGCCGAACAGCGCTGACCAGAGCACGCGGTGGACGATGATCTCCACCGCCGGGACGCTCTGGATCGCCTTGAAGTACAGAGGGAACAGGCCCCAGATGATGTAGGCGCCAAGGCCCAGTAGGTACCCGCGACGCGGGTTTGCGGCGTGCATGCAGAATCCTTGCTTAGGTAGCTAAATAACGCGACGCCTATTGTAGACAGAGACGGGCGTGCTCCTAGAACAATTTCAGTGGCGCTTCATCCAGTGCGGCCATCTGCTCGCGCAAAGCGAGGATCTGATCACCCCAGTAGCGTGGTTGGCCAAACCAGGGGAAGCTGGGTGGAAACGCCGGGTCGTCCCAGCGCCGTGCCAGCCAGGCGCTGTAGTGCAATTGGCGCAGGGCCCGCAACGGTTCGATCAGGGCCAGTTCGCGCGGGTCGAAATCGTGAAACTCGTTGTAGCCGTCGATCAGTTCGGCCAGTTGCCCCAGGCGTTCCTCGCGGCTGCCGGCCAGCATCATCCACAGGTCCTGTACCGCCGGGCCCATGCGGCAGTCGTCGAGATCGACCACGTGGTAAACCTCGTCCCGGTGCATCAGGTTGCCCGGGTGCAGGTCACCGTGCAGGCGGATGAGCTGGTGTGGGGTACTGGCGTAGATCTGCTCCACCCGCTTGAGCAGGTCGCGGGCCACCGATTCGAAGGCAGGGAGCAGCTCACGCGGAACAAAATTGCCTTCCAGCAGGGTATTCAGCGAGGCGTGGCCGAAGTTGTCCACAGCCAGCGCTTCGCGGTGCTCGAACGGCTTGCTGGCGCCCACGGCGTGCAGGCGGCCGAGCAACTGGCCGAGGCGGTAGAGCTGATCGAGGTTGCCGGGTTCCGGGGCGTGGCCACCGCGACGGGGGAACAGGGCGAAGCGGAAGCCCTGGTGTTCGAACAAGCTGCGGCCGTCGTGTTGCAACGGCGCGACCACCGGGACTTCGCAGTCGGCCAGTTCGGCGGTGAAGCCGTGTTCTTCGACGATTGCCGCATCGCTCCAGCGGCCAGGGCGGTAGAACTTGGCGATCAGCGGCTGCGCGCCCTCGATGCCCACCTGGTAGACGCGGTTTTCGTAGCTGTTCAGCGCCAGCACCCGGGCATCACTGAGAAAGCCCAGGTTTTCCACGGCGTCCAGGACCAGGTCGGGGGTAAGGGTGTCGAAGGGGTGGGACATGGAGGCTCCGAGGGTAAGCGGCATGCGGCCATGGTACCGCGTTATGCCGGTGCCGGCCTCTTCGCGGGTGAACCCGCTCCCACCGGTACAGCGCAGGCTTAAGATTGTGCGCTATCCCTGTGGGAGCGGGTTTACCCGCGAACCGCGCGAAGCGCGGCCAGGCTAAGCCGGTATTCCGATCAACACATAAGACGGATGAAACTGCACCCGCACCCCGCTGCCACTGTTCACCCGCTGCCCAGCCAGCCAATCCGCCTCGGCAATCGCACACAACGTCTGCCCATTCCCTAGCGCCAACCTGACTTCACAGGGCCCATCGGCCTCGGCCAGCACTTCCTCCACCGTTGCCCGCAGGCAATTGCTGCCCGCTTCGGCTTCGTCCCCCTCCGCCAGCAACTGCACCCACCCGGCCTTGAGCAGCGCCACCACCATCGTCCCCAGGGTCAATTCCAGCCGTGCAGTACTGTCGTGGGTAATCAGCGCGTCGATCTCCAGCCCGCCACCCAAGGCCAGGCTGACGCGGTCATGGCGGCCTTCCCGGCGCAGCCCGCTGACCTGGCCCTGCAGCTGGTTGCGCGCGCTGGTGCGCAGCATCAAGCGGCCGAGCAGGTCGAGGTCGCTGGACTCTTCGGCCGCTTCAAGGATTTGTGCCTGCAAGGCCTGCAGCTTCTGGTACAGGCGCAGCACCCGCTCGCCTTCTGCGGACAAACGCGCGCCACCACCGCCGCGGCCGCCAGTGCTGCGCTCGACCAGCGGCTGGCTGGCCAGGTTATTGAGCTCATCGATGGCATCCCAGGCCGCCTTGTAGCTGATGCCGGCGGCCTTGGCGGCGCGGGTGATCGAGCCTTGCTCGGCAATGTGCTGCAGCAGCGCGATGCGCTGCGGGCGGCGGGCGATGTGCTGGGTGAGGAGAGCGGGTAGCGGCATGGGCATTCGCTGGCATGAGGCCTGAGGTCGGCGGTGTGCAAGGTTATACATGACCCGGCTTGGGCGTGCGCGCCAGGCAATACACATCGACCCGTCGCGCGCCGGCCTGGCGCAGCACCTGGGCGACAGCTTGCGCGGTTGCGCCGGTGGTCAGCACATCATCGACGATGGCGACATGCTTGCCGGTCAGCTCGCCCGTCACCGCAAACGCCTGTCGCAAATTGCGCCGCCTGGCCTTGGCGTCCAGGTGCTGCTGCGCCGATGTTTCGCGGGTGCGTATCAGCAAGCGCTCGTCGCAAGCTATGCGCACAGGCGACGAAAGCCAGCGCCCGAGCATGCCAGCCTGGTTGAACCCCCGTTCGCGCAGGCGACGCCTGGCCAGCGGCACGGGCAACAGCAGGTCAGGGCGTGGCAACCCTTCGCCGAAGCGGTGCAGCAGGCCGTACCCGAGCAACTCGGCCATCAACCGCCCCAGCGGCCATTGGCGGTTGTGCTTGAACCGGCTGATCAGGGTGTCTACCGGGAAACCGAAATGCCACAGGGCGACGACCTGCTCGAAGGCCGGAGCGCGCCGACAGCAGGGAGCGCAGGTGAGGCCGGCCATCGGCAACGGCAGGGCGCAGCGTAGGCATTGATCACCCAGCCAGGGCAGCTCCTGTTCGCAGGCGACGCACAGTGGGTAGGCCTGCCCGGCAGGCGCATCGCACAATAAACACGATTGCTCAATAAGTGAGCAGTTGTAAACCAGTCGTTTCCAGTGCGGTTGACAGTTCATAGGCCTTCCATGACTATGCGAGCTATCCGTGATGCGCTGGTGGGCTTTCCTGTCCCGGCGCCAGCTACAGCCTAAACAAGGAAACGCCGATGAGCGCCAGCACAACTGCAACAACACGTCACGACTGGTCCCTGGCCGAGGTCAAGGCGCTGTTCCAGCAACCGTTCAATGACTTGCTGTTCCAGGCGCAGACCGTGCACCGCGCGCATTTCGACCCGAACCGCGTGCAGGTTTCGACCCTGCTGTCGATCAAGACCGGCGCCTGCCCGGAAGATTGCAAATATTGTCCACAGTCCGGTCACTACAACACCGGGCTGGAAAAACAAAAGCTGATGGAAGTGCAGAAGGTGCTCGAAGAGGCCGCCCGCGCCAAAGCCATCGGCTCTACCCGCTTCTGCATGGGTGCGGCGTGGAAGCACCCATCGGCCAAAGACATGCCGTACGTGCTGGAGATGGTCAAAGGGGTCAAGGCCATGGGCCTGGAAACCTGCATGACCCTCGGCAAGCTCGACCAGGAGCAGACCCAGGCCCTGGCCCAGGCCGGCCTGGACTACTACAACCACAACCTCGATACCTCGCCAGAGTTCTACGGCAGCATCATCACCACCCGCACCTACAGCGAGCGCTTGCAGACCCTGGCCTACGTGCGCGATGCCGGGATGAAGATCTGCTCCGGTGGCATCCTTGGCATGGGCGAGTCGCTGGACGACCGCGCCGGCCTGCTGATCCAGCTGGCCAACCTGCCCGAGCACCCGGAATCGGTGCCGATCAACATGCTGGTCAAGGTGGCCGGCACGCCGCTGGCCGAGGAAGAAGACGTCGACCCGTTCGACTTCATTCGCATGCTGGCGGTAGCGCGCATTCTCATGCCCAAGTCGCACGTGCGCCTGTCCGCCGGCCGCGAGCAAATGAACGAGCAGATGCAGGCCCTGGCCTTCATGGCCGGCGCCAACTCGATCTTCTATGGCGAAAAACTGCTGACCACCGCCAACCCGCAGGCCGACAAGGACATGCAGCTGTTCGCACGCCTGGGCATCAAGCCCGAAGCGCGTGAAGAGCACGCCGACGAAGTGCACCAGGCGGCCATCGAGCAGGCGCTGGTCGAGCAGCGCAGCAGCGAGATGTTCTACAACGCCGCGACGGCCTGAGATGGCCTTTGACCTGGCGGCGCGCCTGGCCGAACGGCGCGGCGCAGACCTGTATCGGCAGCGGCCATTGCTCGAAAGCCCGCAGGGGCCGGAAGTGGTGGTCGATGGCCAGCGTCTGCTGGCCTTCTGCAGCAACGATTACCTGGGCCTGGCCAACCACCCTGAGGTGATTGCCGCCTGGCAGGCCGGCGCCGAGCGTTGGGGTGTCGGTGGCGGTGCCTCGCACCTGGTGATCGGCCACAGCACGCCGCACCACCAGGTGGAGGAGGCCTTGGCCGAACTCACCGGGCGCCCGCGCGCGTTGCTGTTCTCCACCGGCTACATGGCCAACCTGGGCGCCATCACCGCGCTGGTGGGGCAGGGCGATACGGTGCTGCAGGACCGCCTGAACCACGCTTCGCTGCTGGATGGCGGGCTGCTCAGCGGCGCCCGCTTCAACCGCTACCTGCACAACGACCCGGCCAGCCTGGCCAGCCGCCTGGACAAGGCCGTGGGCAATACCCTGGTGGTGACCGACGGCGTGTTCAGCATGGACGGCGACCTGGCCGACCTGCCGGCGTTGGCCGCTGTCGCCCGCGCCCGCGGTGCCTGGCTGATGGTCGATGATGCCCATGGCCTGGGCACCCTTGGCACCCTGGGCGGCGGTATCGTCGAGCATTTTGGCCTGGGCGTGGAGGATGTGCCGGTGCTGGTCGGCACGCTGGGCAAAGCCTGTGGCACCGCCGGTGCTTTTGTGGCCGGCAGCGAAGACCTGATCGAGGCGCTGGTGCAGTTCGCCCGCCCGTACATCTACACCACCAGCCAGCCACCGGCGCTGGCCTGCGCCACGCTCAAGAGCCTGCAACTGCTGCGCCGCGAGACCTGGCGCCGCGAGCACCTGGCGGCGCTGATCCGCCAGTTCCGCGAAGGCGCAGGGCAGATCGGCCTGCAATTGATGGACAGCCCGACAGCGATCCAGCCGATCGTCATCGGCGACAGTGCGCAGGCCCTGCGCCTGTCACGCCTGCTGCGCGAACGCGGCCTGCTGGTGACGGCCATCCGCCCACCTACCGTGCCGGCAGGCAGCGCGCGCCTGCGGGTGACATTGAGCGCCGCCCACAGCGAGGCGCAGGTGCAGCTATTGTTGAATGCGTTGGCCGAGTGTTATCCACAGTTGGAGAGCGCCGATGCGTAATCGCCTTGTTCTGTTGCCCGGCTGGGGGCTGGGTACCGCTTCCCTGGAGCCGCTGGCCGCCAGCCTGCGCGCCCAGGATGCCCGCTTGCACGTAGAGCTGATGCCCCTGCCAGAGCTGCCCCACAGCGATGTGCAGGTCTGGGTCGAGCACCTTGACCGCAAGCTGCCGAGCGACGTCTGGCTGGGCGGCTGGTCGTTCGGTGGCATGCTGGCCAGCGCGCTGGCGCACAAGCGCGGCGACCACTGCTGCGGCCTGCTGACCCTGGCCAGCAACCCCAGTTTCGTCGTCCGCCCGGACTGGCCGCACGGCATGGCCGAAGACACCTTCGGCACCTTCCTCGACGGCTGCCGCAGCCATACCCAGGTCACCCTCAAGCGCTTCCGTACGTTATGCAGCGACGGCGCCCAGCAACCGCGCACGCTGCTGCGCCAGCTGGGTATCGGCGTGCCCGACACCGACCCGCTGTACCTCGCCACCGGCCTTGAAGTGCTGGCCAGGCTGGATACCCGCGAAGCCCTGCAGGCCTATGCCGGCCCGCAGCTGCATCTGTTTGCCGGCAGCGATGCGCTGGTGCCGGCAGAAGCGGCGAAAGCACTGAGCGAGCTGCTGCCCGATGTGGAAGTAGGCCTGGTCGAAGACAGTTCCCACGCCTTCCTGCTGGAGTATCCGCAGGAGCTGGCAGCGGGCATCAAGAGTTTTCTGCATGAGAGTGGCGATGACTGACCTTTCCCGTCCGACCCTGCCCGGCGCGCTGCCCGACAAGCGCCAGGTGGCGGCCTCGTTCTCCCGCGCTGCGGCCAGTTACGACAGCGTGGCGGCCTTGCAGCGTGCGGTGGGTTTGCACCTGCTCGAGCAGTTGCCGGGTGGCCTGCTGCCGTCCCGCTGGCTGGACCTTGGCAGCGGCACCGGCCATTTCAGCCGGGCGCTGGCCGAGCGTTTTCCGCAGTCTGGCGGCGTGGCGGTGGATATCGCCGAGGGCATGCTGCGCCATGCCCGCAACGAACAGGGCGGCGCGCATTATCACGTGGCCGGCGATGCCGAGCGCTTGCCGTTGCGCGATGCCAGTGTCGATCTGGTGTTTTCCAGCCTTGCCGTGCAGTGGTGCGACCAGTTTGCCAGCGTGCTGGCGGAAGCCTTGCGTGTCCTGCGCCCGGGCGGTGTGCTGGCATTCAGCAGCCTGTGCGTGGGCACCCTCGACGAACTGCGCGCCAGCTGGCAGGCGGTGGATGGCCTGGTGCATGTGAACCGCTTCCGCCGTTTCGAGGATTATCAGCGCCTGTGCGCCGGCAGCGGTTTCGAACAGCTCGGGCTGCAGCGCTGCCCGCATGTGCTGCATTACCCGGATGTGCGCAGCCTCACCCATGAACTGAAAGCCCTCGGCGCCCACAACCTGAACCCCGGGCGGCCTTCCGGGCTTACCGGCCGGGCGCGCATGCAGGGCCTGTTGCAGGCTTACGAGGCATTCCGCCAGCCCGCTGGGCTGCCAGCCACCTATCAGGTGGTCTATGGTGTGTTGCGCAAGCCACAGGCGTAAGGGGAGCGAGATGAGCCAGGCGTATTTCATTGCCGGGACCGATACCGATGTCGGCAAGACCACCATCGCTGCCGGGCTGCTGCATGCGGCGCGTTCGCAGGGCATGAGCACGCTGGGGGCGAAGCCGGTGGCCTCCGGCTGCACGATGACCGGCAAAGGGCTGCGCAACAGCGATGCCCAGGCGCTGATCGATGAAAGCACGATCAAGTTGCCCTATGAGCAGGTCAACCCGTATGCCTTCGAACCGGCGATTGCACCGCATGTGGCGGCGCGCGAGGCGGGGGTGACACTTGCCGTGTCGGAGCTGCTGGCGGCGATGCGCAATGTGTTGCAACAAAACGCCGACTTCACCCTGATCGAGGGCGCCGGTGGCTGGCGCGTGCCGTTGTCGGGGCAAGCCAACCTGTCCGACCTGGCCATCGCCCTGAAGTTGCCGGTGATCCTGGTGGTGGGCGTGCGCCTGGGTTGCATCAGCCATGCCTTGCTCAGCGCCGAGGCGATTGCCCGTGACGGGCTGCAGCTGGCGGGCTGGGTGGCGAACATCATCGAACCGCGTACTTCGCGCCTGGAAGAGAACCTCGCCAGCCTGGCCGAGCGCTTGCCGGCGCCTTGCCTGGGGCGGGTGCCCAAGCTCAAGCAGGCCAGCGCCGACATGGTGGCTGAGCATTTGCAGCTGGATCTGCTGGATTAGGCGGGCAGGAATACCCAGGGCCTATCAACTGGCACCGGGCCATTAGCGATTTAAACGGGCCTTTTTGCCTTTTGGCTGCTTTAATGAGTCCTGTTCGTCATCCAGCGTCAATGGAGCCCTGACATGGAAATCACCGGTAGCTCCGCCTATTACGCGGGCCTGAGCGCAATCCACACCGGCCAGAACCGCGTCGATCAGGCGGCCAGCCAGATCGCCAACACCACTGCCGAACGCAGTGCCACCAGCCAGTCCAGCGATTTCCAGGCCGAACGCCTGCGCGCGGTCGATCGCAGCCAGCAGATGGACCTGGCCACCAGCACCGTGCAACTGGCCGTGGGCAAACACGAAGTCCAGCTTGGCGCGAACGTCGCCAAGGCTTCCGACGAAATGCTCGGGCGGTTCATCGATACCTACGCCTGATCTTTGCCGTCTTCCCAATATCAGCGCCCTCAACCTGTGGGAGCGGGTTTACCCGCGAATACGTCAGCCCAGACAACTTTGTTTTCCGGGCCGGCCTCTTCGCGGGTGAACCCGCTCCCACAAGTAACGCGCCATGCTTTGGCGGGTTTGCCGTTTTTCGTGACATAAATGACACCATGGTCCCACCTTGACATAAGGCAGAGCTAAACGTAAGTTTCAAACAACTGTTTGATCGACCGCCGCCAAGTGCGTGTCACCCCCACAGAACTCACCTAGAGGTTCATCGCAATGCCTGATTACAAAGCCCCCTTGCGTGATATCCGCTTCGTTCGCGACGAACTGCTCGGCTATGAGGCGCACTATCAGAGCCTGCCGGGTTGCCAGGACGCCACGCCGGACATGGTCGACGCGATCCTTGAAGAAGGCGCGAAGTTCTGTGAGCAGGTGCTGTCGCCGCTGAACCGCGTAGGTGATCAGGAAGGCTGCACCTGGAGCGAATCGGGCGTAAAAACCCCGACCGGTTTCAAGGAAGCCTACCAGCAGTTCGTCGAGGGTGGCTGGCCGAGCCTGGCGCATGATGTCGAGCACGGCGGCCAGGGCCTGCCGGAGTCGCTGGGCCTGGCCCTGAGCGAAATGGTCGGTGGTTCGAACTGGTCGTGGGGCATGTACCCGGGCCTGTCGCACGGCGCGATGAACACCATTTCCGCACACGGCACCGCCGAGCAGCAGCACACCTACCTGACCAAACTGGTGTCTGGCGAGTGGACCGGCACCATGTGCCTGACCGAGCCTCACTGCGGTACCGACCTGGGCATGCTGCGCACCAAGGCCGAACCACAGGCCGACGGCAGCTACAGGGTGTCGGGCACCAAGATCTTCATCTCGGCCGGTGAGCACGACATGGCCGACAACATCGTCCATATCGTCCTGGCCCGCCTGCCGGACGCACCGGCCGGCACCAAGGGCATTTCGCTGTTCATCGTGCCGAAGTTCCTGCCCAACGCCGAAGGCGGTGTGGGCGAGCGCAACGGCGTGAGCTGCGGCTCGATCGAACACAAGATGGGCATCCACGGCAACGCCACCTGCGTGATGAACTTCGACGGCGCCACCGGCTACCTGATCGGCCCGGCCAACAAAGGCCTGAACTGCATGTTCACCTTCATGAACACCGCTCGCCTGGGCACCGCGCTGCAAGGCCTGGCCCACGCCGAAGTGGCCTTCCAGGGTGGCCTGAAGTACGCCCGTGAACGCCTGCAGATGCGTTCCCTGACCGGCCCGAAAGCACCGGACAAGGCTGCTGACCCGATCATCGTCCACCCGGACGTACGGCGCATGCTGCTGACCATGAAGGCCTTCGCCGAAGGCAACCGCGCAATGGTCTACTTCACCGCCAAGCAGGTGGACATCGTCAAGTACAGCCAGGATGAAGAGGAGCGCAAGAAGGCCGATGCCCTGCTGGCGTTCCTGACCCCGATCGCCAAGGCGTTCATGACCGAAGTCGGCTTCGAAGCTGCCAACCACGGTGTGCAGATCTACGGCGGCCACGGTTTCATCGCCGAGTGGGGCATGGAGCAGAACGTGCGCGACAGCCGTATTTCCATGCTGTATGAAGGCACCACCGGCATCCAGGCCCTCGACCTGCTCGGCCGCAAGGTGCTGATGACCCAGGGCGAAGCGCTGAAGGGCTTCACCAAGATCGTGCACAAGTTCTGCCAGGCGCAGGAAGGTAACGAAGCGGTCAAGGAATTCGTCGAACCGCTGGCGGCGATCAACAAGGAATGGGGCGAGCTGACCATGAAAGTGGGCATGGCCGCCATGAAGGACCGCGAAGAAGTCGGCGCGGCCTCGGTCGATTACCTGATGTATTCCGGTTACGCCTGCCTGGCCTACTTCTGGGCCGACATCGCCCGCCTGGCCGCCGAGAAACTGGCTGCCGGCACCAGCGAAGAGGCGTTCTACACCGCCAAGCTGCAGACCGCGCGCTTCTACTTCCAGCGCATTCTGCCGCGTACCCGTACCCACGTGGCAGCCATGCTGTCCGGTGCCAACAACCTGATGGCGATGGACGAAGAGCACTTCGGCCTGTCGTACTGATTCAACGGTTGTAGCCAAAACCCGTCTGCCTTCACCGGCAGGCGGGTTTTTACATTCTGGAAAGCTGAACGCTATCCCCTGTGGGAGCGGCCTTGCGGCGCGAAACGGTTGCGTAGCAACCCCGGCAATTTCGGCTGTGATGCAAAAAGCTGGGGCCGCTTCGCGCCCCTTTCGCGACGCAAGGCCGCTCCCGCAATAATCGGGTGCGCCGGAATTTCCTGTTCATTCCATCCGCATATTCAACTGTTCATGTGCACTGCCGATGAAGTAAGGGCACAATGCCATTATTGATCTGCCGGGTCGGAGATTACCCTTGTTTCGTCTTGACGCTGTTCGCGCGAGCCACTTCCTGCCTTCGCTGATTCTGTTGCTGGCAGGCCTCGCCGCGGCTTACGTGAGAGACCTCAGTGTCTTTTTCACATCGCTGTTCAACGTACTGCCCACGCTGGTCCTGCTGCTTGGCGGCGCCTATTGCGCGGTGTATCGCCGTCAGCGCGAGCTGTTCCTGATGCTCACGGTGTACGTCGCCTACTACCTGCTCGACACCCAGACCGACTTCTACCGGGACCATGGCCGCGTCCGCGAGGATGCCGCGGTGACTTTCCACCTGGTCTGCCTGCTGCTACCGGCGCTGTTCGGCCTGTACGGTGCCTGGCAGGAGCGCACGCACCTGCTGCAGGACCTGCTCGCCCGTGGCGCCGTGCTGTTCGCCATCGGCAGCGTGGCAGTGGCCCTCGAGCAAAGTTACCCCGAGGCACTGCTGACCTGGCTGGCGGAAATTCGCTGGCCGGCGCTGCATGGCCGGTGGATGACCCTGATCCAGTTGGTCTATCCGCTGTTCCTCGGCGTGTTCATTCTGCTGGTGGTGCAATACCTGCGCGCACCGCGGCCGCTGCACGCGGCGTTGATCACTGGCCTGCTGGGCATTTTCTGGATGTTGCCGCAAACCTTCATCCTGCCGTTCACCCTGAACATCATGTGCAGCCAGGTGATGCTGATGATCGCTGCGGCAGTGGCGCACGAGGCCTACCAGATGGCCTTCCGCGACGAGCTGACCGGCCTGCCGGGGCGTCGCGCGCTGAACGAACGCATGCAGCGCCTGGGGCGCAACTATGTGATCGCCATGACCGATGTCGACCACTTCAAGAAATTCAACGACACCCATGGTCACGATGTCGGCGACCAGGTGCTGCGCCTGGTTGCCAGCCGGCTGTCCAAGGTCAGTGGCGGCGGCCGCGCCTACCGCTATGGCGGTGAAGAATTCGCCCTGGTGTTTGCCGGCAAGACCGCCGAAGAGTGCGTGCCACACGTGGAAGCCGTGCGTGAAGTGATCGCCAATTACGTGATGCACCTGCGCGACCCGCAAAGCCGCCCGCAGGACGATACCGCCGGCCGCCAGCGACGGGCAGGCAGCAGTGGCGGCACGGTGTCGGTCACCATCAGCATCGGCGTCGCCGAGCGCCAGGCCGATCATCGCAACCCTGAAGCGGTACTGAAATCCGCCGACCAGGCGCTGTACAGCGCCAAGGGGGCGGGGCGCAATTGCGTCATGGTGCATGGGCAACAATCGCAGCGTGGCGCCGTGCGAATGGCGTGACCGAAAAAGACTATACGGTCTGTTGATGACCCTATGTCTCGTAAAAGTTGTTCGGTTACACTGGCTGCAACCCAGTGTCGCGGTTCCCCGAGACCGCCCCGACCCGACTAGCGAGAGGTTGTCATGGCTGAATATAAAGCGCCCCTGCGCGACATGCGCTTCGTACTGAATGAAGTCTTCAACGTGGCCGAGCAGTGGGCGCAACTGCCCGGGCTGGCCGAGGTTGTCGATGCCGACACGGCCATGGCGGTGCTGGAAGAGGCCGGCAAGGTCACGGCGCGGTCCATCGCGCCGCTCAGCCGTGCTGCCGATGAAGAGGGCTGCCACTGGGACAACGGCGCGGTGCGTACACCGGCCGGTTTCATCGAGGCCTACAACACCTATGCCGAAGGCGGTTGGGTAGGCGTGGGCGGTGATCCGCTGTTCGGCGGCATGGGCATGCCCAAGGTCATCTCGGCCCAGGTGGAGGAAATGGTCAACGCCTCCAGCCTGTCCTTCGGCCTGTACCCGATGCTGACCGCCGGCGCCTGCCTGTCGATCAATGCCCACGCCAGTGAAGCACTGAAGGAAAAGTACCTGCCGAACATGTACGCCGGTGTGTGGGCCGGTTCCATGTGCCTGACCGAGCCGCACGCCGGCACCGACCTGGGCATCATCCGCACCAAAGCCGAGCCTCAGGCCGACGGCAGCTACAAGGTCAGCGGCACGAAGATTTTCATCACCGGTGGCGAGCACGACCTGACCGAGAACATCATCCACCTGGTGCTGGCCAAGCTGCCGGACGCGCCGGCGGGGCCGAAAGGCATCTCGCTGTTCCTGGTGCCGAAGTTCCTGGTCAACGAAGATGGCAGCCTGGGTGCGCGCAACCCGGCCACCTGCGGTTCGATCGAGCACAAGATGGGCATCCAGGCTTCGGCCACCTGTGTGATGAACTTCGACGAGGCGGTCGGTTATATCGTCGGTGAACCGAACAAGGGCCTGGCGGCCATGTTCACCATGATGAACTACGAACGCCTTGGCGTCGGCATCCAGGGCCTGGCTTCGGCCGAACGCTCCTACCAGAACGCCGTGGAATACGCCCGCGACCGCCTGCAGAGCCGCGCCCCGAGCGGGCCGCAAGCCAAGGACAAAGCCGCCGACCCGATCATCGTCCACCCGGATGTTCGGCGCATGCTGTTGACCATGAAGGCGCTGATCGAAGGTGGCCGTGCGTTCTCCAGCTATGTCGCCATGCAACTGGACAGCGCCAAGTACAGCGAAGACGCCAACGTGCGCAAGCGCAGCGAAGAGCTGGTGGCACTGCTGACGCCGGTGGCCAAGGCCTTCCTTACCGACCTGGGCCTGGAGTGCACGGTGCACGGCCAGCAGGTGTTCGGCGGGCATGGCTACATTCGTGAGTGGGGCCAGGAGCAGCTGGTGCGCGATGTGCGCATTACGCAGATCTACGAAGGCACCAACGGCATTCAGGCGCTCGACCTGATGGGGCGCAAGGTGGTGGCCAGTGGAGGCGCTTACTACCGGCTGTTCTCCGACGAGATTCGCCAGTTCATTGCCAGTGCCGGTAGCGAGCTGGACGAGTTTGCCAAGCCATTGGGCGCCTCTCTCGATCAGCTCGACGGGCTGACCGAGTGGGTGCTGGAGCAGGCCAAGGGCAACCCGAATGAAATCGGCGCGGCTTCGGTCGAATACCTGCAGGCGTTCGGTTACGTGGCTTACGGCTATATGTGGGCGCTGATGGCGCGCGCGGCCAAGGCGGGTGACGGCGACCAGGCGTTCTACGCAGCCAAGCTGGGTACGGCGCGGTTCTATTTCGCGCGGCTGTTGCCACGGGTGGATTCGTTGGTGGCTTCGGTGAAGGCGGGGAGTGAATCGCTGTACCTGCTGGATGCCGAGCAATTCTGAAGAATTTTGGGGCTGCCAAGCGGCCCCCATTTGGGTCCATCTGGAAACGGCTCGCTTTTGTAAGCTTTTTCCTACACGACGTGGTGATATTTCGCCACTGGTGTCAGATTGGATCCACGGTTAATCTTTAACCCATGGACGTTGCGCAGGAAGCGCAAAGGACAGATCAAGGATGACGACGAAGGACACCTGCCAGGATGGTGGGGCGATACGGATGTCACAGGGAAACAGTCTGGAAAACCCCGCTTCGGCGGGGTTTTCTTTGTGCGCGTGTTTTTCAGCTGAGCACATCCAGCGGTGAGGCCCCCGACAGGCGGGCGTCCGTTTCTTCTTCCAGCAGCGTGCGCAGCAGCTCCACAGAGGCCTGCTGGCGCTGGGCGTCACGGAACACCAGGCCAACTTTCAGCGGCACCCGCGGCTCGCTCAACGGCTTCCACAGCAGCCCCTGATCATCTTCGGCGGCCTCCTTGGCCCGCCCCGGCAGGATGGTGGCCAGCGCCGTATGGGCCAGGCTGTCGAGAATCCCGGCCATGTTGTTCATCTCGGCCTGCACCTGCGGCCGACGCCCTTGGCTGGCCAGCTGCGCCTGCCAGATCTGGCGGATCTGGAACTCTTCGCCGAGCATCAGCATTGGCAGCTCGGCGGCCTGGCGGATGGACACTTTCTTGAAGTCCTTCAACGGGTGGGTAGCCGGTATCACCAGTTGCAGCTCATCTTCGTACAACAGCAGGCCATGCAGCCCTGGCTGGCGTGGCGGCAGGTAACTGATGCCGATGTCCAGGCTGCCGTTGAGCAGGCGCCGTTCGATTTCCAGCCCCGACAACTCATAGATCTGCACTACAAGGTGCGGCTGAGCCCTACGTAGGCGTTCGAGCAGCTGCGGCACCAGGCTTGGCCGCACGGTTTGCAGCACGCCGATGGCCAGGGTGCGCAGCGACTGGCCCTTGAAGTTGCGCATGGCCTCGTGCGCGCGCTGCAAGCCATCGAGCAGCGGCAAGGCGTGGTTGTACAGGGTATGCGCGGCCAGCGTAGGCAACAGGCGCTTGTTGCTGCGCTCGAACAGGCTCAGGTCGAGGCTGTGTTCCAGCTGGCGGATCTGCTGGGAAAGCGCCGGCTGGGACAGCGACAGGCGTTCGGCGGCACGGCCCACGTGGCCTTCTTCATACACCGCGACGAAATAACGCAGTTGGCGGAAATCCATAAGTAGCGCTTATCGAAAATGCTGGAAAAACGAAATGGTCGAAACCCCCGGTCAGGCCTAGTCTATCGCCGTATTCCAAAGGGTTACAGCGATGAAACGGTCGATTGTTACCCTGCATGAAAAAGACTTTTGATAGGCAAGGCAAAATATCGAGTGGCGGCGTCCAGACCGCACCGTGGCCGCCCTCACCCTGACTGGTTGGAGCCCTGATGAACCTGTTCAACCTGCGCCGCCCGGCCCCTGCCGCCATCGCCGAGCCCAAGCGCGCGCCGGTCGTGCCGCAAGCGTCGCAGCTGTCGCCTGAGCGCCTGATGCCCGGCAGCGAACGTGCAGCGCAGGTGTTCGTGCGTGGTCAGGGTTCCTGGCTGTGGGACAACGAAGGGCATGCCTACCTGGACTTCACCCAGGGTGGCGCCGTCAATAGCCTGGGCCACAGCCCCAGCGTGCTGGTGAAAGCGCTGAGCAACCAGGCCCAGGCGCTGATCAACCCCGGCTCGGGCTTTCACAGCCGTGGCTTGCTGGGGCTGGTCGAGCGCCTGTGCCAGAGCACCGGCAGCGACCAGGCCTACTTGCTCAACAGCGGCGCCGAGGCCTGCGAAGGCGCGATCAAGCTGGCGCGCAAGTGGGGCCAGCTGCACCGCAATGGCGCCTATCACATCATCACCGCCAGCCAGGCCTGCCACGGCCGCAGCCTGGGCGCGTTGTCGGCGTCCGACCCGCTGCCGTGCAACCGCTGCGAACCGGGCCTGCCGGGCTTCAGCAAGGTGCCGTTCAACGATCTGGCGGCGCTGCACGCCGAGGTGAACTCGCGCACCGTGGCGATCATGCTCGAGCCGATTCAGGGCGAGGCGGGTGTCATCCCGGCCACGCGGGAATACCTCAAGGGCGTGGAAACGCTGTGCCGCGAACTGGGCATTCTGCTGATCCTCGATGAAGTGCAGACGGGCATCGGCCGCTGTGGCGCGCTGCTGGCCGAACAGACCTACGGCGTGCGCGCCGACATCATCACCTTGGGCAAGGGCCTGGGCGCTGGTGTGCCGCTGGCGGCCCTGCTGGCCCGCGGCACGGCGTGCTGCGCCGAACCTGGCGAGCTGCAAGGCAGCCACCATGGCAACGCGCTGATGTGCGCCGCCGGCCTGGCCGTGCTGGATACCGTGCTGGAGCCTGGCTTCTTCGCACAGGTGCAGGACAACGGCCGCCACCTGCGCGAAGGCCTGAGCCGCCTGGCCGGGCGTTATGGCCAGGGTGAAGTGCGCGGGCAAGGCCTGCTGTGGGCCCTGCAACTGAAAGAGAACCTGGCCCGTGACCTGGTGGCCGCAGCCCTGCACGAAGGCCTGCTGCTCAACGCACCGCAGGCGGATGTGGTGCGCTTTTCACCGGCGCTGACCGTGAGCAAGGGCAACATCGAGGAAATGCTGTTGCGCCTGGCCCGTGCCTTTGCCCGCCTGCATGCCCGGCAGCAGGCCCGCCGCGAAATGCCGGCCTGACGGGCTGGCGAAACCGAGAATTCTACGAACCGTCTGGCGTTTCTGCGCATCGCCCTTGGCCCGTTTCATTCGGCCCGGGGCGTTTTTTTTTGCCTGTGGAACCTCTGCGACGGGCGGCTAGTCTGTGATGTAACCCCTTCAGGAGAGACTCGCATGGACTTTATCCGCATCATCATCGCCATCATCCTGCCGCCACTGGGCGTGTTCCTGCAGGTCGGGTTCGGCGGGGCGTTCTGGTTGAATATTCTGCTGACCTTGCTGGGGTACATTCCAGGGATCGTGCATGCGGTGTATATCATCGCCAAGCGCTAGCCTTTCAGGGCCTCAGGCTCCCACAGGACTGCGCAGCGCTCAAGGCCTGTGTAAATACCTGTGGGAGCTGGCTTGCCGGCGATTGGGCTGCAACGCAGCCCCAGATGCTCAGCCCCCCAACACCCGGCAATAGAACTTCCATTCCTCTTCCAGCGCATGCGCCAGGTTCTGCGCCTTGCGGAACCCATGCCGTTCCCCTGCATAGAAGTGCCCTTCAGCCTCGATCCCGTTGGCCTGCAGCGCCTCCAGCATCGACCGCGTCTGCTCCGGCACCACTACCGCATCCAGTTCGCCCTGGAAGAAAATCACCGGCACCTTGATCTGCCCGGCATGCAGCAGCGGTGTGCGCTGGCGATAGCGCTCGGCGTCTGTCAGCGGGTCACCGATCAGCCAGTCCAGGTAATCCCCTTCGAACTTGTGCGTGGCGCGGCCCAGGGCAAGCGGGTCGCTGACCCCGTAAAGACTGGCACCGGCGCGGAACACGTCATGGAACGCCAGGGCGCACAGGGTGGTGTAGCCGCCCGCGCTTCCCCCGCGGATGAACGCTTTGTGGCGGTCGACCAGGCCGCGTGCCGCCAGGTGCTCGACCGCCGCGCAAGCGTCAGCCACATCGCTTTCACCCCAGCGCAGGTGCAGCGCCTGGCGGTACTCCCGGCCATAGCCGGTGCTGCCCCGGTAGTTGAGGTCGGCAACGGCGAAGCCGCGCTGGGTCCAGTACTGGATGCGCGGGTCGAGCACCGGATAACAGGCCGAGGTCGGCCCGCCATGGATGAACACCACCAGCGGCGCAGCCCCTTGCGCGCGTGCTGGCGGATAGAAGAAGCCATGCGCCCGTTCGCCGTTGCTGCCGTAGTGAATCGACTGCGGCTGGCTGATCTGCCCTGCCGGCAGCATCTCGGCACCCCCGGCCAGCACGCTGACCTGGTGGTTGCTGCGGTCGATGGCAATCACCGCCGGCGGGCTGATCGGCGAAGCGGCGATGGCGTAGAGCTGTTCGCTGTCCATGGCCAGGCTGCGAAAGCGCGTGTAGGCACTGGCGAAACGCGCCATGCGGCCGTCGCTGCCCAGCAGGCCAAGCTGGCCGAAGCCTTCTTCGGACCAGCTGGCCAGATAGCTTTGCGGCCCCAGCGGCAGCCAGGTGCAGGTACCCAGTTGCCAAGGCGCGGCGGCGTGGTCCGCAGGCGCCGCTGGCAGTGCCTGCCACTGCCCATCGATTTCGCCCCAGGGTTGCCAGAAGCCATTGCGGTCGGACAGGCAATACAACAGGCCATCGGCATCGAAACGCGGCTGTTGCAGTGATTCGTCAACGCCGGCCACACAGTGCGCCGGCCCCCACTGGCCGCTGGCGTCCCGCGTACGGCACATCAACCGGGTCACGGTCCAGGGTTGGGCCGGGCGGTCCCATTCGACCCACGCCAGGCGCTGGCCATCGGCACTTACTGTGGGCGAGGCATAGAAGTCGGCGCCCTCGGCGAGTATTTCGCGGCTACCCTCGCGCAAAGCGACCAGGCGATGCTCGACCTGATCGGCATGGCGTTCCTCGACGGCCAGCAGCAGGCCGTCGTGCCATTGCACATCGCCGTAACGGCACTGGGCATCCTGGGTCAGCGCGCGCGGCGGCACAGCGTCCAGCGGCTGGGTGTAGACCTGCTGGTCCTTTTCGTTGACGAACACCAGCCCGTCACCACCCAGGCAGAAACTGCCGCCGCCATATTCGTAAACCCGGCTGCGCACGCTGAAACCATCCGGCGTCAGGCAGCGGGCCTGGTAGTGCAGCCAGTGCCAGATGCGACAAGCGCCATCGGCGGGGCGGAATTCAAGCCAGAACAGCCCGTCGGCACTGGCCTTGAGTTCGGCAAAGTCGGTGCCGGCGGCAACTGCCTGGGCTGCGCTGAACTCAGCCGCGGGCGATGACACGGGAGTTTCGTTCATTGCGGAAAGTCATCTGTTCAATGGCGAGCTGGGCGCTTTCCGCCTCCTCGCGGGCCTTGAGGATGATGCCGTGGTCGGCCGACTTGGCGCACACCGGGTCGGCGTTGCTGGCATCGCCGGTCAACATGAAGGCCTGGCAGCGACAGCCGCCGAAGTCCTTTTCCTTCTCGTCGCAGGAGCGACACGGCTCGGGCATCCACGCATAGCCACGGAAGCGGTTGAAGCCGAACGAGTCGTACCAGATGTGTTGCAAGTCGTGGTCGCGCACGTTGGGGAACTGCACCGGCAACTGGCGCGCGCCATGGCAGGGCAGCGCAGTGCCGTCCGGCGTGATGGTGAGGAACAGGCTGCCCCAGCCGTTCATGCAGGCCTTGGGCCGCTCTTCGTAGTAGTCCGGGGTGACGAAGATCAGCTTGCACGGGTTGCCCTCGGCCTTGAGCTTGTCGCGGTATTCGTTGGTAATGCGTTCGGCCCGCTCGAGCTGGGCGCGCGTCGGCAGCAGGCCCAGGCGGTTGAGGTGGGCCCAGCCGTAGAACTGGCAGGTGGCAAGCTCGACGAAGTCGGCCTCCAGGGCGATGCACAGCTCGATGATGCGGTCGATCTTGTCGATATTGTGCCGGTGGGTGACGAAGTTGAGCACCATCGGGTAGCCATGGGCCTTCACCGCACGGGCCATTTCCAGCTTTTGCGCGAAGGCCTTTTTCGAGCCGGCCAGCAGGTTGTTCACCTGCTCATCGCTGGCCTGGAAGCTGATCTGGATATGGTCCAGCCCGGCCTTCTTGAAGTCGGCGATGCGCGCCTCGGTCAGGCCAATGCCCGAGGTGATCAGGTTGGTGTAGTAACCCAGCCGGCGGGCCTCGCCGATCAGTTCGGCAAGGTCCTGGCGCACCAGCGGTTCGCCGCCGGAAAAGCCGATTTGCGCCGCGCCCATTTGCCGCGCTTCGGCCATCACCTTGAACCACTGCGCGGTGCTCAGCTCCTGGCCCTGGGCAGCGAAGTCCAGCGGGTTGGAGCAGTAGGGGCACTGCAGCGGGCAGCGGTAGGTCAGCTCGGCCAGCAGCCACAGCGGCAAGCCGACTGCGGGCGCTGGCGGTAACTCAGGCGAGGACGATCCAGTGTTCGGCACGGGCCACCTCCATGAACTGCTCGATGTCGTCGGCCACTTGCGCGACACCGGGGAACTGTTGTTCGAGTTCGCCTATGATCGCGGCGACGTCGCGTTGCCCGTCGATCAGGCCACCGATCAGGGCCGCGCTGTCGTTGAGCTTGATCATGCCTTCGGGGTACAGCAGCACATGGCCCTTCTGCGCCGGCTCATACTGGAAGCGGTAGCCAGGGCGCCAGTTTGGCACTTGATTACGGTCGAAACTCATAGGGTGATCCCCTTGTGCCACACCCGTTCCTGGGTGACGGAGTGATAGGGCGGGCGGTTCAGCTCGTAGGCCATGCTCATGGCGTCGAGCATGCTCCAGAGGATATCCAGCTTGAACTGCAGTATTTCCAGCATACGCTCCTGGCCGGCACGGGTGGTGTAGTGCTGCAGGGTAATCGCCAAGCCGTGCTCCACGTCACGCCGGGCCTGGCCCAGGCGGGTGCGGAAGTATTCGTAGCCGGCCGGGTCGATCCACGGGTAGTGCTGCGGCCAGCTGTCCAGGCGCGACTGGTGGATCTGCGGGGCGAACAGCTCGGTCAGCGAACTGCTGGCGGCCTCCTGCCAGCTGGCCCTGCGAGCAAAGTTGACGTAGGCGTCCACGGCAAAGCGCACACCGGGCAGCACCAGCTCTTGGGAACGCAGCTGGTCAGGGTCCAGGCCCACGGCCTGGCCCAGGCGCAGCCAGGCTTCGATACCGCCGTCTTCGCCGGGCGCGCCGTCGTGGTCGAGCAGGCGCTGGATCCACTCTCGGCGTACTTCGCGGTCCGGGCAGTTGGCCAGGATCGCGGCATCCTTCATCGGGATGTTGACCTGGTAATAGAAGCGGTTGGCCACCCAGCCCTGGATCTGCTCGCGCGTGGCGCGGCCCTGGTACATCGCCACGTGGTACGGGTGATGGATGTGGTAGTAGGCGCCCTTGGCGCGCAGGGCCTGCTCGAATTCGGCAGGGGACATTGGCAGTGCGTCGCTCATTCGGCTGGCTCCTGTATAGCTGAGTCTCGGCTCGATCCCTGTGGGAGCGGGTTTACCCGCGAACACCGGCGAAGCCGGTGCCATACACTGTGTGGGATTCTTCGCGGGTGAACCCGCTCCCACAGGGCCTGTGTTGCTTGTGCGATCTGGCTGTTACAACTCGATACTCATGCCATCGAAGGCCACTTCCACGCCCCGGCGCAGCACTTCGGCGCGCTCCGGCGAGTCTTCGTCGAGAATCGGGTTGGTATTGTTGATGTGGATAAGTACCTTGCGCTGGCGCGGGAAGCCATCGAGCACTTCCAGCATGCCACCCGGGCCGTTCTGCGCCAGATGGCCCATTTCACGGCCGGTACGGGTGCCCACGCCACGACGCTGCATTTCATCGTCTTCCCACAGCGTGCCGTCGACCAGCAGGCAGTCGGCGCCTTCCATCATCGCCAGCAGTTTCTCGTCCACCTGGCCCAGGCCCGGGGCATAGAACAGCTTGCCACCGGTGCGGGTGTCCTCGACCAGCAGGCCAAGGTTGTCGCCCGGATGCGGGTCGAAGCGGTGCGGCGAGTACGGCGGTGCGGCGCTGCGCAGCGGGAACGGTGTGAAGCGCAGGTTGGGGCAGGCGTCGATCACGAAGCTGCCTTGCAGCTCGATGCGGTTCCACTGCAGGCCACCATTCCAGTGGCTGAGCATGTTGAACAGCGGGAAACCGCTGGTCAGGTCCTGGTGGACCATGTCGGTGCACCACACCTGGTGCGGGCAACCTTCGCGCAGGCTGAGCAGGCCGGTGGTGTGATCGATCTGGCTGTCCAGCAGCACGATGGCGTTGATGCCGGTGTCGCGCAGGGCCCGGGCCGGCTGCATCGGGGCAAACGCCTGGAGCTGGGCGCGGATGTCGGGCGAGGCATTGCACAGCACCCAGTGCACGCCGTCGTCGGACAGGGCGATGGACGACTGGGTACGCGCCGTGGCGCGCAGGGTGCCGTCACGGAAGCCCTTGCAGTTGACGCAGTTGCAGTTCCACTGGGGGAACCCGCCACCGGCGGCGGAACCAAGAACCTGGATGTACATGGCTGCTCTCTATGCAGAAACCGTAGCGAAAAAACGAAAACGCCCCGGCAGGCCGAGGCGTTGAACCGTAAGCCCGGCTTAGCGGTTGGCGAAGTACATGGTGACTTCGAAGCCGATGCGCAAATCAGTGTATGCAGGTTTGGTCCACATGGAATTACTCCTTCCGGATGAGGGTTTGGTTTGTCAGCTACTACTTGGGTACCGCCACGCGCTGGAGGTTCCCACGGCTGGGATTGCGCTATCTTACAAGAAAAATTTGTACCGAAAGGTTAATTATTTGAAAAGTCCCTTGCGGTTTTCGTAACAATCATGGGCCTTCGCGCAGCCAGGAAGCATCTGGCGCCGCAGCGTTGGCCAGGCATAACCAGGTGGAACCTGAATCGAGCAGCTGGCTCAGCAGGTGGTCCAGATCCGTCTGCCGCGTATGCAGGATAGACCTGCGCAGCATATCCAGACCGCCGGGTTGTGTAGCCAGGCATGTCTGCCATGCCCATTCGGCAACTTCGGCGTTACCCATCGCCGGTTCGTCGAATTGCCCGGCCAGTGCCTGGCGCGCGGCAGGGTCGAGGGGCACGCCCTGGCGCAGCAAGGTCAGCAAGTGCTCGAGAATCTGCGCCTGGCTGGCATGCGGCGACTGCACCCCGAACAGCAGGCCGCCGACCCCCTCGACCTGACGAAAGGCACTGAATACCGCATAGCCGAGTTGCAGCTCTACCCGCAGGCGTTGGTAAACCGGCCCTTGCAACAGATGAGCGAGCAGGCGGCCAGCGGCTTGCAAGGCGGCCGGCACCGGACAGAACAGCAACAGGGCATGTTCGCTGCCGGGCACATCGACATGTTGCCAGCGGTGGCCGGCCCAGGCGGGCACCGCGCCAGGCGTTGCGCCCTGGCCGGGGCAGTGCTGCAGCGCGTTGCCCAACGCGCCCAAGGCGGCATCATCGAAGCCTGCGGCCATGCCATGCCAGCGCGCGTGTTGCCACAGGCTGTCGAGCTGCGCCTGAGCCGGCGTGCAGGCTGTCGCAGGCCCAGGGCTGGCGCCCAGTAGCGCATCGGGCAGTTGCTGGAGCAGGGCCCTGATGGGTATCAGCGCCGGGGTTGCTGCCGCGGCAGGTAGCCAGCTGCCGGATGGCGGCTGGCGCATCAGCGCCAACGCCTGTTGCACCGTGCGCAACACCGCTGCCGGCAACCCGGCGCAGCGCAATTGCCAGTGCTCGCCAGCGCTACTGAACTGCACTTGCACCGCAACACGCTCGGCGCGCTCTTGTAGAGGAAGCAAGGCCCGTTCGAGTACCGGCTGAAGGTGCTGGCGCAAGGGCGAAGGAACCTGCCAGCGCAGGTACAGCGCCGCGTACTGCCGAGTGCCCGGCAACTGGTCGCTGACCGTCAGGGCCGCAGGCAGTGGCTGCGGCTCGGCAGCAGGCAGATCGGCGAGCAGCAAAGCGTCGACAGGGGGCAGTTGCCAATGCCCATACTCGCGGGCCGGCAGGCCATCCAACAGGGCGCGCAGGGCTCGCAAACCTTGTGTATCCAGGCCAGCGTATGGCTGGCCGGCACTGTCCCGGCGCGCCAGCTCAAGCGCGCTGGCGCTGCGTTCGCGGCTTTGCTGCAGCAGCGCGAAGTCGGCGTTCAAGCGTTCAGGTTCGGCCTGGCGAATGAAGCCGAACCAGCCCTGCAACAGCGCATCGACTTGCTCCGGGCAGGCATCCGCGCCGAGCTTCAGGTCGATGTGCCACAGCAGCTGCCCGGCGAAGGCATACAGCGCCTCGGCCTTGAAACCTTGTAGCCAGCCACGCTGGCGAAGCGCGTCCAGCCAGGTGCCTGGGCGGCTGTCACCAAGACAGGCGATCAGTAACTCAAGGGCCTGCTCGGCACCTGCCGGGAGGTTTTCGTGGGTGAAGAGCAGACGCGTTTCGCTCGCCGACAATGGCGGCGGCAGCGCCTGCGGCGAGCGTTCACCCGTTGCGAACAATGCGGCATGTTGGCGGCCCAGCGCTTCCAGCTCATCCAGCGGCTGCGGGCCGCACAGGCTCAAGCTGACCTGGCCACCGTGGTAGAAACGCTGGTGAAAACCAACGAGCGCTTGCTGAAAGGCCGGGTCCTGCAAGGCCAGGGTATGCCGGTTACCGGCATGAAAAGCGCTTAGTGGGTGGCCGGGCGCCGCTGCCTGCAACAAGGCGAACTGCTGCCGAGCCTGCGGGTTGCGCGACCAGGCGATGAACTCGGCATGGATCACTTCGCGTTCGCGGCGTTGGCGCTCGATGCCCAGGTCCGGCTCGGCGAGCATCTGGCACAGGCGCTCGAGCCCCCCGGCCAGAGCGCTGGGGGGGACCTCGAAGAAAAAGTCGGTGGTGCGTTCGCGGGTGCTGGCATTGACCTGGCCGCCGAACGCCTGCACGTAGCGCATCAGGCCGTGTTCCAGCGGAAAGCGCGGGGTGCCGAGGAAGAACAGGTGCTCCAGGAAGTGGGCCAGGCCGGGCCATTTGCCCGGCGCGTCGTGGCTGCCCGCATGCACCCGCAGCGCCGCTGCCGAGCGCTTGAGGCGCGGGGCGTGGCGCAGGGTCAGTTGCAGGCCGTTGGCGAGGGTCAGGTGGCGAATGGCGTCAGGCATGGAAACTCCGGGGCAGGTGTTCATGCTAAACCATTTGTGTGGGCAGGCTCGGCCTCTTCGCGGGGGGGGCCCCCCCCCCCCGGGGGGGGGGGGGGGGGGGGCGGGGGGGGGGGGGGGGGGGGGGGGGGTGGGGCGGGGGGGGGGGGGGCGCGCCCAAAGTA
>NZ_PUQD01000065.1 GCF_003331055.1 Pseudomonas sp. AFG_SD02_1510_Pfu_092
GCGCTTCCCCCCCGGGGGGCGCCCCCCCCCCCCCGGGGGGGGCCCCCCCCCCCCCCGGGGGGCCCCCCCCCCCCCCGGGGGGGGCGGCCCCCCCCCCGGCGAAGGGCTGCAAGGCAGCCCCGGTCATTCACTGAAAACCTGCTCCAACCCCTCGTTCAACGCCTGTTCCAGCTCCCGCTTGTAGCGCAGGTACACCTGCGTCGAGCCCAACTGGTCGTCCAGCAACTCGGACAAGTCCAGGTCGGTGATGTAGCACCGGTAATGGCCGGCACTGCGGCGCTGGCCGATGATCTGCCGGGCCACCACCGCATACAGCTGCTCACCATGCTCCAGCTCGGAAAATTCCTGCTGGTCGCAATACAGCGTCACATGCGCCGCGCCCGCCACCCCGGCCTGGATGATGGCCTGCACCTCGTAGTAAGGCTGATCGCTGCCCTCGACCGGCACCAGGCGCGGCTCGATGCTGCGCGCCTTGCCGGGGCCGGAGGGCAGCAGTTGCGCGTAGTGGATATCCAGCGAAGCCGGCCGCAGGCTATCCAGCGGTAACCGGGCATCCCGGCGCATCACCACCGAACGCAGAAAGCGCTGCAGCGGCAGCAACAGGTGGGCTTCGTCGTGCAGGGGCAAGCGTTGCTGCCACAGGGCATTGTATTCGTCCAGCACGTACAGCTCGGCCCAGCCGCCGAGCAGGCGGTAGAACACCTGGATACAGGCCGGCCGGCCTTGCTCCAGCACCAGGCGCAGGTCGTGGTCCTGCAGCGCATGGGCATCCAGGTACAGCGGGCTGTAGGCGCTGCGCGCTTCGCCCAGGTGCTCCAGCAGCGCCTGATGCTCGCCGACGGTGGTCAGGCCGACGTGCCCGGGCAGCAGCTCCAGCACATGGGTGTGCTGGGCAACCTGCAGCAGGTAACGGTGGTTCAGGCCCTGGTCCAGCAGCAACTGCACGGTGTCGAGAATTTCTTCCACGCGCTGGCCGATGGCCTGGGCGCGGCTCTGGCAGAAACAGCGCACCCGCACGCGCGGGCGATGGCCGCGTGGCGCAGGGCTGTTGAGGAAATCGCGCAGGCAGCGTACCAGCGCGTGTTCGCCGTCATAGCGCTGGACCAGTACCTCGTTCCAGCTGTTGAGGGTGACCTGGTCGAGGGTCAGTACCAGGTTCTCGCGCACCCCCGCATAGCTCAGCGAGTCGGTGCGCTCGGTGGTCATCAGGATGTTCAGGTCACGGTGATGGCGCAGCGGGTCGATGGCGACGTTGACCAGCAGCAGCACCTCGTCGGCAACGCTGGGTTGCAGCAGGCGCACTTCGCTGACGGCCGGCAGGGGCAGGGGAATGCTCTGCTGCAGGCAGCCCACCAGGTTGAACAGCTCGTATTCGCTGAGATCGCTGACCCCCGGGTGCAGCGCCAGGCGCGTACTGCTGTCGATCACCCCGTTGCGGTGGGCCCAGGTCAGCAGTTCAAGCAGCTCGCGGCAGCGCTTGAGCGGGCTGAAGTGCTCGACTTCGTGGGTGCTCAGGTTGCCGGTGTAGAGCTCCCAGTGGTGGCTGCCGGGCTCCTTGCGGTTGGGCGCCTGGACCAGCGTCAGGGTGCCTTCGGCAAGGTCGGGGGCGATGCCCGGGTTGATCACTTCGACCTTGCCGGCGCGGCGCTCGAAGGCCGCGTACAGGCGCCGGCCCAGCACGTTGAGGTCGCGCTGGTCGGCGCGGCTGCTGGCGTTCTGGGTGCGCGCGAACTGGCTGAGGAAGCGGTAGCTGTGGTTGAGCTCGGCCACCAGCTCGCGGCGTTCGACGGCCACTTGTTGCACCTTCCATTGGCTGCGGCTGTCCAGCAGGGCCAGCTGACGCTCGTCCCAGCCCCATTCCTTGGCCAGGCGCTGCAATAGCCGGCGTTGCCAGCCATTGGCCCGGGCCGCATCGCTGAGCTTCTTGTTCACCTTCAGGTACAGGCTGCGGCGCACCAGCTCCAGGCGTGCGGCCTCGCCACGCTGCAGCAGGTAGCGCTCGATGCGCCGGTACACCATCACGTAGGGGTCCAGCTCGTCGAGGTCGAGCTGGTTGGCGAACACGGCCTGCTTGTAGTCCAGGCTCAGACAGCGTACGGCCGGGTGTTCGCTGGCATAGGCTTCGGTCAGCAGCAGCTTTAGCAGCGACTTGTACGGCGAATCGATGCCTTTGAACAGCTGCCACAAGCCGGCACCGACGAACTCGCCGGGTGGAATGTGCGCCAGGTTGCCGAGGTCGAGGGCGTCCTGGCTGCGGATGAAACGCTTGGACAGCAGGGTCTGGGTGTAGGTGTGGTACTGGTTTTCCTGGTAGACCGGTACCAGCCACCACAGCGGCGTGCGCCCGGCCAGCCAGATGGTGGTGCGGTAGAACTCGTCCAGCAGCAGGTAGTGCTGGGTGGTGCCGCAGTCGTCGGAGCCGAGCTGGCCGTCGCGCTGGCCCTGGGCGAAACCGTGGGTGTCGATCAGAAAGAAGTGCGCCTCGGCCCCCAGGCTTTCCGCCCACGCCTCCAGCAGCTGGCATTTGCGGCGCAGTTCGCCCAGCAGCTCGTCGGCCAGGCCGGGCGCATGGCACACCCACAGGTCCATGTCGCTGTCATCGGCCTGGGCCAGCGAGCCCAGGCTGCCCATCAGGAACAGGCCATGGATCGGGCGTGGCGGGTTGCCATGGCGCGCCTTGTAGGTGAACGAGCGGGCCAGACGCTGCGCCTCGACCAGCAGCTCGGCGCCTGGCTCGTAACCTGATACGCCGGCGGGAGTGGCGCCGGAGACATACCCCGGCAGCAGCGGATGGTTCACATGAAACAGCAGCGGCAGCAGCGTCAACACCTGTTGCTGGCGCGTCGACAGGCCCTCCAGTGCCCGCTGCAGGCGGCCCTGGTTGAGTTGCAGAAAGCGCGCACGCAACGTCGCCAGGACCTTGCGGTCGATCCCTTCGTCCAGGTCGGGGCGGATTTCGTGGGGGTGGTTCATTGCGCACTCGGGCAGGCCAGTGGGGCTGTGGCGAGTTTAGCCTGAGTGGCAGGGGCGGATAAGCGGCAATTTGCTATTGACGCCATTTTCCCAGCGCGGCTGCGCTTGCTCCAGCTTTCCCTGCACATGAGGCATGATGGGCGCCTTGAGCTGATTATGAGGTTTTCCGATGCGTGTGTGGATCGATGCCGACGCCTGCCCCAAGGCGGCCAAGGATCTGATCGTCAAGTTCGCCCTCAAGCGCAAGTTCGAGGTGGTGATGGTGGCGGGCCAGGCGGTGGCCAAACCGGCGTTCGCGCTGGTGCGCCTGATCGTGGTGCCCAGCGGCATGGACGCGGCCGACGATTACCTGGTGGAACACGCCGTGCCTGGCGAACTGGTGATTTGCAGTGATGTGCCGCTGGCCGACCGCCTGGTGAAAAAGGGCGTGGCGGCGCTGGACCCGCGTGGACGCGAATTCGACGAGCGCAACATGGGTGATCGGTTGGCGGCGCGCAACCTGTTCACCGAACTGCGTGAGCAGGGCCAGGTGGGGGGCGGCCAGGCGCCTTATGGCGAACGTGAGAAGCAGGCGTTTGCCAATGCGCTGGACCGGATCATCGCCCGGTTGTCCAAGCCCTGAAGCGGGGCCACAGGTGCAGCGTGACCTGTGGCATACGCATTCCCCTGTGGGAGCGGGCAAGCCCGCGAAGCAGGCGACGCGGTGGATGGCACCGGCTGCGCCGGTGTTCGCGGCCACGGTATCGCGCCAGCTTTTAGAAATTGACCAAAGCCGTGCGCTATCCCTGTGGGAGCTGGCTTGCCGGCGATGGCCCGCGCAGCGGGCCCAAGGATTTACTGGTCACCCTCGTGCGTCAGCTCAAGCACCCGGTCCACCAGCTTGTAGATGCCGCCCGCCGCCTCGCTGATCGACTTGGCCTCCATGTACGCCGGGGTGGTGACCAGTTTGCGCTGGGTGTCTTCGACAATGTCGTGCACATCGCATTCTTCATGGGTAGCGCCCATCTTCGTCACGGCCGCCGCAGTGCCCGCGTCGCTACCGATGGTGCAGACCACACCCGGCCCGTAGATCTTCGCTGCCAGCGCCGGCGAGATGCAGATCAGGCCAACCGGCTTGCACGCCGCGGCGAAGGCTTCGGCCAGGGCCAGTACGTCCGGGTGGACGCTGCAATTGGCGCCCTCCACGGCAAAGTTGGACAAGTTCTTCGCCGCGCCGAACCCGCCCGGCACGATCAGCGCATCGAAGTCTTCGGCCTTGGCCTCGCGGATGTCCTTGACCTCGCCGCGTGCAATGCGCGCCGACTCCACCAGAACGTTGCGCGACTCGGGCATTTCCTCGCCGGTCAGGTGGTTGATCACGTGCATCTGCGCAATGTTCGGCGCAAAGCACTGCACCTGCGCCCCACGCTGGTCGAGGCGCAGCAGGGTGATCACGCTTTCGTGGATTTCGGCGCCGTCATATACGCCACAGCCGGAAAGAACCACCGCCACTTTTTTTGTCATGCTCTGTACTCCATTGTCGAGGCACCAAATGTCTTCTAGTTTGGCAGATGTCGCTTATTTGGATCGCAACTACGGCGGCGTGTTCATTCTCTGGGACCGCCTGTTCGGCATCTTCGAAGAAGTACTCGGCTGGGTGAGGAATGCGCCGGCACTGTACCTGGCCGGCACACTGGGCCTAGCGGTGGTCGTGCGGCTGGCCTGGTTTCTGCTGCTGGCGTACAGCCTGTTCAGCCTCTGCGGCCTGGGCCTCGTCCGCCGCCTTGCGCTCTGCACGCAAGGTGCGAAAGCGCCGGCGCAGCCACAGCAGGCCGCCCAGCGCCAACAGGCCGCCGAGCACCCATAGCTCGTAGCGCTTCACGTTACCCAGCAGGCTTTCGAGGATGGCGCCGAAGTGGTACGCGGCCGCGCCCAGGGCCACCGCCCAGATGGCCGCGCCGATACCGTTGAGCAGCAGGTAACGGCGCGGCGGGTAGCCGGACAGGCCAATGGCCACCGGCATCACCGTGCGCAGGCCATAGACGAAGCGGAAACTCAGCACCCAGATGTCAGGGTGGCGGCGGATGTGGTCCAGCGCCCGATCACCCATCGCCTGCCAGCGCGGCTTGCGGGCCAGGATCCGGCGCCCGTGGCGACGGCCCATGAAATACCACAGCTGGTCGCCGGCATAGCTGCCGAAGAACGCCACCAGGCACACCAGGTTGATGTCCATGTAACCGCGGAACGCAAGGAATCCCGCAAGCACCAGAATGGTCTCGCCTTCGAAGAAGGTGCCTAGAAAAAGGGCGAAGTAGCCGAAATCCTGCAGGAATTGTTGAAGCATTTTCTGAGGTGCTGGCGAAATGAACGCGAAGCCTACCCCTTCGCGCGCGTTCGTGAAAGTGTCCAAATGTGTCTCGACATGAACATTTCCCGCTCAAAGAATGCCGCAAGCCACGCGTCATGGCTTGCCCTGGTGTGTAACACAGGCGTCATAATGGGCGCTTATCTTGCCGCTCAATAGATGATAGGGCGTTAACGTCCTCAGGAACGCCAGATGAATAATGAAGTGCTAACCCCTGTCGCGATCAAGGATGCTCAGGAACTCCCCGAGGAGATGGTGCAGACCCCGCCAGACCTGCCGCCGGCCCCCCAGCCCGCAGTGGAAGCGGTGGCCGAGCCCGTGGTGCCGGCGCCTGCGCCAGCCCCGGCGATCGCCGTCCCCGGCCTGGACGACAGCAGCCTGTACATTCATCGCGAACTCTCGCAGCTGCAGTTCAATATCCGCGTGCTGGAGCAGGCACTGGACGAGAGCTATCCGCTGCTCGAACGCCTCAAGTTCCTGTTGATCTTCTCCAGCAACCTCGACGAGTTCTTCGAGATCCGCGTCGCCGGCTTGAAGAAGCAGATCAACTTCGCCCGTGAGCAGGCCGGCGCCGATGGCCTGCAACCGCACCAGGCCTTGGCGCGCATCAGCGAACTGGTACACAGTGAAGTGGAGCGCCAGTACGCGATCCTCAACGACGTACTGCTGCCCGAGCTGGAAAAGCACCAGATCCGCTTCATCCGCCGCCGTTACTGGACGCCCAAGCTCAAGACCTGGGTGCGCCGCTACTTCCGCGACGAAATTGCCCCGATCATCACCCCGATCGGCCTCGACCCGACTCACCCGTTCCCGCTGCTGGTGAACAAGAGCCTCAACTTCATCGTCGAGCTCGAGGGGGTCGACGCCTTCGGCCGCGATTCGGGCCTGGCGATCATCCCGGCCCCGCGCCTGCTGCCGCGGGTCATTCGCGTGCCGGAAGAAGTCGGTGGCCCGGGTGCCAACTACGTGTTCCTGTCGTCGATGATCCACGCCCACGCCGATGACCTGTTCCAGGGCATGAAGGTAAAGGGCTGTTACCAGTTCCGCCTGACCCGTAACGCCGACCTGGCGCTGGATTCCGAAGAGGTCGACGACCTGGCCCGCGCCCTGCGCGGCGAACTGTTCTCGCGCCGGTACGGTGACGCGGTGCGCCTGGAAGTGGCCGATACCTGCCCGAAACACCTGTCGGACTACCTGCTCAAGCAGTTCAGCCTCAGCGAAAGCGAGCTGTACCAGGTCAACGGCCCGGTCAACCTTACCCGGCTGTTCAGCATCACCGGCCTGGACAGCCACCCCGAGCTGCAATACACGCCGTTCACCCCGGCGATCCCCAAGCTGCTGGTCAACGCCGACAACATCTTCAGCGTGATCGGCAAGCAGGACATCCTGCTGATGCACCCGTTCGAGTCCTTCACCCCGGTGATCGACCTGCTGCGCCAGGCCGCCAAGGACCCGCACGTGCTCGCCGTGCGCCAGACCCTGTACCGTTCCGGGGCCAATTCGGAAATCGTCGACGCCCTGGTCGACGCCGCGCGCAACGGCAAGGAGGTCACTGCGGTGATCGAGCTGCGTGCGCGCTTCGATGAAGAGTCCAACCTGCAGATGGCCAGCCGCCTGCAGGCCGCCGGTGCGGTGGTGATCTACGGCGTGGTCGGCTTCAAGACCCACGCCAAGATGATGCTGATCCTGCGCCGGGAGCAGGGCGAGATCGTGCGTTATGCGCACCTGGGTACCGGCAACTACCACGCTGGCAACGCCCGCCTGTACACCGACTACAGCCTGCTGACCTCCGACGACGCGCTGACCGAGGACGTCGGCAAACTGTTCAGCCAGCTGATCGGCATGGGCAAGACCCTGCGCATGAAGAAGCTGCTGCACGCGCCGTTCACCCTGAAGAAGGGCATGCTCGACATGATCGCGCGGGAAACCCAGTTCGCCCTCGAAGGCAAGCCTGCGCATATCATCGCCAAGTTCAACTCGCTGACCGACGCCAAGGTCATCAAGGCGCTGTACAAGGCCAGCCAGTCGGGCGTGAAAATCGACCTGGTGGTGCGTGGCATGTGCTGCCTGCGCCCAGGTATTCCGGGGGTTTCGCACAATATCCAGGTGCGCTCGATCATCGGCCGCTTCCTCGAGCACACGCGGGTGTTCTACTTCCTCAATGGCGGCGAAGAGCAAATCTACCTGTCCAGTGCCGACTGGATGGAGCGCAACCTCGACAAGCGCGTCGAGACCTGCTTCCCGGTGGAAGGCAAGAAGCTGTTGCTGCGGGTGAAGAAGGAGCTGGAAGGCTACCTGACCGACAACACCCACGCCTGGACCTTGCAGCCGGACGGGCGCTACGTGCGCAGCACGCCGACCGGCAACCAGAACCCGCGCAGTGCCCAGGCGACCCTGCTGGAACGCCTGAGCAACCCGGTCCTCAACGTACGCTGAGGACGAAGCCGACCCGGGCCAGCCACTCCGCCTCGTTGGCGAAGTCGGCCTGGGTCAGCTGGTTCTGTTCCAGCCAGCCGGCGGGGAACACCACATCCAGGCTGCTCTCGCCAGCCTTCAGCTCTACCTTGGGCATCTGCTGGTTGCCACGGATGTGGTGGAACAGGATGGCGAAGCGCAGCAGCACGCACAGGCGCAGCAGCTTGACGCCTTCCTCGCCCAGCTCGGCGATCTTGTCCTTGGGAATGTTGCGGCGGTGGCCGCGTACCAGCAGGGCCATCATCTGCTGGTCCTCGCGGGAGAACCCGGACAGGTCGGAGTGCTCGATCAGGTAGGCGCCGTGCTTGTGGTAGTGATAATGCGCGATGTCGAGACCGATTTCGTGCACTTTCGCCGCCCAACCCAGCAGATCGCGCCAGTTGCCATCTTTCAGCCCCCAGGCGTCGGCCACTTGGTCGAAGGCATGCAGCGCCTTGCGCTCGACGCGCGCGGCCTGGCCCTGGTCGACGTGGTAGCGCTCCATCAGTGAGTTGAGGGTGCGTTCGCGCACGTCTTCGTGGTGGTGGCGGCCCAGCAGGTCGAACAGCACACCTTCGCGCAGGGCGCCGTCGCAATGGTCCATGCGCTGCAGTTCCAGGGCATCGAAGATCGCTTCGAGAATCGCCAGGCCCGCCGGGAAGATGGTGCGGCGGTCTGGCTTGACGCCGTCGAAGTCGATCTTGTCGGCCTCACCCAGCTTGAACAGTTTGCGTTTTACCCAGGCCAGGCCTTCGGCGTTGACCTCGCCATTGCCCAGGCCGCCGGCCTTGATGGCGGCGCCGATGGCACGGATGGTACCGGACGAGCCGATGGCTTCGTCCCAGGTCAGGCGGTGCAGGGCGTTTTCGATGCTCATCAGCTCCAGGCGCGCGGCGGTGTAGGCCTGGGCGTAGCGCGCCGGGGTGATCTTGCCGTCGCGGAAGTAGCGCTGGGTGAAGCTCACGCAGCCCATCTGCAGGCTTTCGCGCAGCAGCGGCTCGAAGCGCTGGCCGATGATGAACTCGGTACTGCCGCCGCCGATGTCGGCGACCAGGCGTTTGCCGGGGGTATCGGCCAGGGTATGCGACACGCCCAGGTAGATCAGGCGCGCTTCTTCACGGCCGGAAATCACTTCCACCGGGTGGCCGAGGATGGCTTCGGCGCGCTGGATGAATTCGTTGCGGTTGCGCGCTTCACGCAGGGCGTTGGTGCCGACGATGCGCACCGAGCCTGCCGGCATGCCGTTGATCAGTTGGGAAAAGCGCTTGAGGCAGTCCAGGCCTCGTTCCATGGCTTCTTCGCTGAGCAGGCGGTCTTCGTCGATGCCGGCGGCCAGCTGAACCTTCTCGCCGAGCCGCTCGAGAATACGGATTTCGGTATGGTGGGCCTTGGCCACGACCATGTGAAAGCTGTTGGAGCCAAGGTCGATGGCGGCGATCAGGGACAGGTTCTTCGCGATGGTATGCGGCATGATCTGGTTGTTCTCGGTCGTTAACCCGGCAATCGTGCCACGATAGCAGGCTGTCGCCAACGCGTGGCACTCAGCCGTTGAGCTGGCCTTGATGCAAGGCAATGGGCCGTTCGATGCTATGACACTTGCGTGACAGTTTCGATTCGCGGCGTCTTGCACAACTATAGTTACACTCAATCGTCCGTGGCTTCCTGTAGGAGACGGGTGCGGCTATGATGGGCAACGTTTTTTATGGCTTACGACCTTGGAGATTTCCATGAGCGACAAAATCAAACACGTCACCGACGCCAGCTTCGAAGCCGAAGTACTGCAGGCTCAAGGCCCGGTGCTGGTCGACTACTGGGCTGAGTGGTGCGGCCCATGCAAGATGATCGCTCCGGTTCTGGACGACATCGCTGCCACCTACGAAGGCAAACTGACCGTCGCCAAGCTGAACATCGACGAGAACCAGGAAACCCCGGCCAAGCACGGCGTGCGTGGTATCCCGACGCTGATGCTGTTCAAGAACGGCAACGTCGAGGCCACCAAGGTCGGCGCACTGTCGAAATCGCAGCTGGCGGCGTTCCTCGACGCCCACCTGTGATACCGGAAAGCCCCGCGAATGCGGGGTTTTTTTTGCCCCGAAGGGGCTGCGGTGGAACGATTTACCCCGTCAAAACCACTAGACGTCGAAAAAAGCAAGTGTTACATTCGGCCTCGCACTGCTTCTCCAGTGCCCTCTACATGCCGTCGCCGAAGCATCCCTAATTCGAATCAGTACGCGATCCTGTCGCCATCTAGCGGCGCGGCTTCATTAAGCCAGAAGCTTAATTCTCCCTTCTTACATGATTACGTCATTCCCCTTATGAACCTGACTGAACTCAAGCAAAAGCCGATTACCGATCTTTTGGAAATGGCCGAACAGATGGGCATCGAAAACATGGCCCGTTCGCGCAAACAGGACGTGATTTTCGCCCTGCTGAAAAAGCACGCGAAAAGCGGCGAAGAGATCTCGGGTGACGGCGTGCTGGAGATTCTCCAGGATGGTTTCGGTTTCCTGCGTTCGGCTGATGCGTCCTACCTGGCCGGCCCCGACGATATCTACGTCTCGCCCAGCCAGATCCGTCGCTTCAACCTGCGTACCGGCGACACCATCGTCGGCAAGATCCGCCCGCCGAAGGAAGGGGAGCGTTACTTCGCCCTGCTGAAGGTCGACACCATCAACTTCGACCGCCCGGAAAACGCGAAGAACAAGATCCTGTTCGAAAACCTGACGCCGCTGTTCCCGAACAAGCGCCTGAAGATGGAAGCCGGTAACGGCTCCACCGAAGACTTGACCGGCCGCGTCATCGACCTGTGCGCCCCGATCGGCAAAGGCCAGCGTGGCCTGATCGTTGCTCCGCCGAAAGCGGGCAAGACGATCATGCTGCAGAACATCGCGGCCAACATCACCCGCAACAACCCCGAGTGCCACCTGATTGTCCTGCTGATCGACGAGCGCCCGGAAGAAGTGACCGAAATGCAGCGCACCGTGCGCGGCGAAGTGGTTGCCTCGACCTTCGACGAGCCGCCAACCCGCCACGTGCAGGTTGCCGAAATGGTGATCGAGAAGGCCAAGCGCCTGGTCGAGCACAAGAAGGATGTGGTCATCCTGCTGGACTCCATCACCCGTCTGGCGCGTGCCTACAACACCGTCATCCCGAGCTCCGGCAAGGTACTGACCGGTGGTGTCGACGCCCACGCCCTGGAGAAGCCGAAGCGTTTCTTCGGTGCTGCGCGTAACATCGAGGAAGGCGGTTCGCTGACCATCATCGCCACCGCGCTGGTCGAAACCGGCTCGAAGATGGACGAAGTGATCTACGAAGAGTTCAAGGGTACCGGCAACATGGAGCTGCCGCTGGACCGCCGTATCGCCGAGAAGCGCGTATTCCCGGCCATCAACATCAACCGTTCCGGTACTCGCCGCGAAGAGCTGCTGACCGCCGACGACGAACTGCAGCGCATGTGGATCCTGCGCAAGCTGCTGCACCCGATGGACGAAATCGCCGCCATCGAGTTCCTGGTCGACAAGCTCAAGCAGACCAAGACCAACGACGAGTTCTTCCTGTCGATGAAGCGCAAGTAAGCACTTCGGGCCGGAATTGATTGGGGCCGCTTCGCGCCCCAAGTCATTCTTGGCCATTGGACACCGAACGGCGCTACACTCTGCACCCCGACCGATACGGCCAACACGAGGCTCCTGCATGCAGTATCGCGACTTGCGCGACTTCATCCGCGGCCTGGAACAGCGCGGCGAGCTCAAGCGCATCCAGGTTCCGATCTCTCCCGTTCTGGAAATGACCGAGGTCTGCGACCGCACCCTGCGTGCCAAAGGCCCGGCGTTGCTGTTCGAAAAGCCCACCGGCTTCGACATCCCGGTACTCGGCAACCTGTTTGGCACCCCGGAGCGGGTGGCCATGGGCATGGGCGCCGAATCGGTCGACGAACTGCGCGAAATCGGCAAGCTGCTGGCGTTCCTCAAGGAGCCCGAGCCGCCGAAAGGCCTGAAAGATGCCTGGTCCAAGCTGCCGATCTTCAAGAAGGTCGTGTCGATGGCGCCGAAAGTGGTCAAGGACGCGGTGTGCCAGGAAGTGCTGGTCGAGGGTGACGATGTCGACCTCGGGGCGCTGCCGATCCAGCACTGCTGGCCTGGCGATGTGGCGCCGCTGATCACCTGGGGCCTCACCGTCACCCGCGGGCCGAACAAGGACCGCCAGAACCTGGGCATCTACCGCCAGCAGGTGATCGGCCGTAACAAGGTCATCATGCGCTGGCTCAGCCACCGTGGCGGCGCGCTGGACTATCGCGAATGGTGCGAGAAGAACCCGGGCCAGCCGTTCCCGGTCGCCGTGGCCCTGGGCGCTGACCCGGCCACCATCCTCGGTGCGGTGACGCCGGTGCCGGACACCCTCTCCGAATACGCCTTCGCCGGCCTGCTGCGGGGCAACCGCACCGAGCTGGTCAAGTGCCGCGGCAGCAACCTGCAGGTGCCGGCCACCGCCGAAATCATCCTCGAAGGCGTGATCCACCCGGGCGAGATGGCCCCGGAAGGCCCCTACGGCGACCACACCGGCTACTACAACGAAGTGGACAGCTTCCCGGTGTTCACCGTCGAGCGCATCACGCACCGGCAAAAACCGATCTACCACAGCACCTACACCGGCCGCCCGCCAGATGAGCCGGCCATTCTCGGCGTGGCGCTGAACGAAGTGTTCGTGCCGATCCTGCAAAAGCAGTTCCCGGAAATCGTCGACTTCTACCTGCCGCCGGAAGGCTGCTCGTACCGCATGGCGGTGGTGACCATGAAAAAGCAGTACCCGGGCCACGCCAAGCGCGTGATGCTGGGTGTGTGGTCGTTCCTGCGACAGTTCATGTACACCAAGTTCGTTATTGTCACCGACGACGATATCAACGCTCGCGACTGGAACGATGTGATCTGGGCGATCACCACGCGCATGGACCCCAAGCGTGATACGGTGATGATCGACAACACCCCGATCGATTACCTGGACTTCGCATCGCCGGTATCGGGGCTGGGATCGAAGATGGGCCTGGATGCCACGCACAAGTGGCCGGGCGAAACTACACGCGAATGGGGACGGGTCATCGTCAAGGACGAAGCCGTCACCCGCCGTATCGATGAGCTGTGGGATCAGTTGGGAATAGATTGATGCAGGTAACGTTGCAGCCGTCCGGGGCGGTGCTGGCGCTCGAACCCGGGGAACGGATCCTCGATGGAGCGCGGCGGCTGGGCTATGACTGCCCGAACAGCTGCCGCAATGGCAATTGCCATGTCTGCGCCGCATTGTTGGTCGAAGGCCGGGTACGCCAGGACGGCGTAGTGCGTGACCATGGCGAGTTGTTTACCTGCATTGCCGAACCGCTGGAGGACTGTGTGTTGCTCTGGGATGGTGTGCTCGCCCTGGGCGAGCTGCCGGTGCGCAAGCTGGCGTGCAGTGTCAGTGAGTGCGTCGAGGTCGGTGGCGACGTCTGGCGCGTGCGGTTGCGCGCGCCGGCAGGCAAGCCGCTGCGCTACCACGCCGGGCAGTACCTGATGATCGAGCGCGACGGTGGCAAGCAGGCGGCGTTTTCGCTGGCTTCCGCCCCTCATGCCGGGCGAGAACTGGAGCTGCACGTACTGGCGCGTGAACCGAGCGCCCTGCAACTGATCGCGCAACTGCAGCGTGAGCGCCTGGCGCGCATCGAAATGCCGTTCGGTGACACCCATCTGGCTGAACTGCCCGACGGGCCGCTGGTGCTGATCGCGGCCGGCACGGGCATGGGCCAGATGCACAGCCTGGTCGAGCATTGCCGGGCCCAGGGCTTCAAGCACCCGGTACACCTGTATTGGGGCGTGCGCCGGCCCGAGGACTTCTACCAGATCGAGCACTGGGACGAATGGCAGCGCCTGCCCAACCTGTTCCTGCACCAGGTGGTCAGTGACCTGTGCGGCTGGGAAGGCCGTTGCGGCATGCTGCATGAGGCGGTCTGCGAAGACATCACCGACCTCAACACCGTGCATGTGTATGCCAGCGGCTCGCCGAACATGATCTATGCCACCCTGGACGCCCTGGTCGAGGCCGGTATGGATGCGCACCGCATGCGCGCCGATGTATTTGCCTACGCTCCCCGCGGTTAATAACCGAAGTTTGCAAGCGAGGGTATAAGGCGGTAATTGTTACCGCCTTGGCCAATAACTTTCACCGTTGCCGAAACAGTACTTCCCAGTCGTCGGAACTGCGCATGAAACCCTCGGCGCAGGGCTTGAGTATTCCTGTGTTTCTGTCCTATGGTTACTGCAAGCGCCCTTGGCACAAAGGCCTGAGGCCGTATCGTAATCGAATCTCGCTATATCGGTAGTTCACAGGGATAATGGCGGCAGCCTATGTCGGCACTTGAAAGTATGTCCTGGGAAGTTGCATATCCTCCGGCACTCGACTTCGGTCAGCAACATACTCGCGAACAGTTGTTCAACTCCATGAAGACCACCATGTCTCGCCATCAGGGCGGGCCGGTGTGGCTGTTTGCCTATGGTTCGTTGATCTGGCGGCCGGAGTGCAACTCGGTGGAGCGCCAACGCGCGCGCGTGCATGGTTATCACCGTGGCTTGTACCTGTGGTCGCACGAACATCGCGGCACCCCGGAAACCCCCGGCCTGGTGTTCGGCCTGGATCGGGGTGGTTCCTGCAGCGGGTTTGCCTACCGGCTGGATGAAAGCAACCTGGACGACTCGCTGATGGCCTTGTGGCAACGCGAGATGCCTTACCCGGCGTACCGGCCGCACTGGCTCAATTGCCGGCTGGACGATGGCAGCAAGGTGCAGGCGCTGGGTTTCGTGCTGGAGCGGCATTTGCCGTGTTATGCCGGGAACCTGCCGGACACCCTGCTCAGCCAGATCCTGGCCAGTGCCAAAGGCCGCTATGGCACTACGCGTGATTATGTCGAGCAGACCTTGCAGGCCCTGCGCAGCCACCAGATGCCCGATCGCAACCTGGAGGCGCGGTTCCGTCGGTGCCATAACCTGCGCGAAGTTTGATCAATCTCTGTGCCGGCCTCTTCGCGGGCACGCCCGCTCCCACAGGTCCGGGCGCCATCCCTGTGGGAGCGGGCATGCCCGCGAAGAAGCCAGAACTGTCTTACCTGGCCAGCACCACCAACTTACCCACAGCCTGCCGCTGCCCCAACTTTTCGATGGCCGCCCCCGCCTCAGCCAGTGGATAAGTCTGCGACACCAGCGGCTTCAACTTACCTTCCGCGTGCCAGGCAAACAGCTGCCGGAAGTTGGCCGCATTGTCCTCCGGCTGGCGCTGGGCAAACGCCCCCCAGAATACCCCGAGCACCGCTGCGCCCTTGAGCAACACCAGGTTGGCCGCCAGTTGCGGGATGGTCCCGCTGGCAAAGCCGACCACCAACAACCGGCCATTCCAGGCCAGCCCGCGCACCGCCTGCTCGAACAGCTCGCCACCCACCGGGTCGTAGATCACATCGACACCCTGGCCGCCCGTCAGGCGCTTGATCTCCTCGCGCAGGCTGGCCTGGCTGTAGTCGATCAGTTCATCCGCCCCGGCGGCCTTGGCCACGGCCAGTTTTTCCGCACTGCTGGCGGCCGCGATCACCCTTGCGCCCATGGCCTTGCCGATTTCCACCGCCGCCAGGCCGACCCCGCCGGATGCTCCCAGCACCAACAAGGTCTCGCCCGCCTGCAACCGGCCGCGCTGGCGCAAGGCGTGCATCGAGGTGCCGTAGGTCATGCCGAAGGCGGCAGCTGTGGTGAAGTCCATGCTCGCCGGGATCGGCAGCACGTTGTAGAACGGCACCGCCACCTGCTCGGCGAACGCCCCCCAGCCGGTGAGCGCCATGACCCGGTCGCCGACCTTGAACGCGCCGGCCTTTTCCCCGATTGCGGCCACCACGCCCGCGGCTTCGCCGCCGGGGGAGAACGGCAACGGTGGCTGGAACTGGTACTTGCCTTCGATGATCAGGGTGTCGGGGAAGTTGACCCCGGCGGCCTGCACGTCCAGCAGGATCTCGTTTTTCTTCGGCACCGGGCTGGCCACCTCTTCCAGCACCAGGTTGCGCGCCGGACCCAGGGTTTTGCACAACACAGCTTTCATCGGGGCTATTCCTTTGCGGGTAGTGGCCGATAAGTGTAGGAGGGCCGCCTGCCCGGTCAACGAGCATGGCCCGCCCTGATGTGCAGGCATAAGTGCAGGCATAAGTGCCGGCACAAGCCCGCGCTTGGGTTTAAGCGGCATGCTGGGTAAGCTGGCGCCAACTGTATTGAGGAGCAAATTCGTGAAAGCGTGGATCTTGATGGTGCTGGCGCTGTTGCTGCCGGCTGCGGCCATGGCCGAGGAAGCCAAGGAAGGGGCGCCCAAGGTCGCCTACATCAGCCTGAGCCCGCCCTTTGTCGGCAACTATGCCCTCGACGGCACCCCGCGGCTGCGCGTGTACAAGGCCGATGTGGCCCTGCGCGTGACCGGCGACGAAGCCGCCAAGGCGGTGAAGCACCACGAGCCGCTGATCCGCAACCAGCTGGTGGCACTGTTCACTCAGCAGTCGGTGGACAGCATGAGCAACGTCGAGGCCAAGGAGCATCTTCGCCAGGAAGCGCTGAAACAGGTGCAGCAGGTAATGGAAGCGGAAGAGGGCAAGCCGATCGTCGAAGACCTGCTGTTCAACAACCTGATCGTGCAGTAAGCCGCGCCGGGCTGTGTGCTACCCCGGTGCCTGTGGGAGCGGGCAAGCCCGCGAAGCAGGCGACGCGGTGGATGGCACGGGCTTCGCCCGTGTTCGCGGGCACGCCCGCTCCCGCAGGGGTGGGGCCAGCGCTTGAAACTGCGCCGTTTCAGCGCAACGCGACGATCACCGCCCATTGCTCGGGTGTCACCGGCATCACCGACAGGCGGCTGCCCTTTTGCACCAGTGGCAGTTCGGCCAGGCCGGCCTGCTGTTTCAGCCACCCCAGTTCCAGCACCCGTGGCAGCGTCTGCACATGGGCTACATCCACCGCGCTCCAAGGGTTCTTGTCGGCTGTGGCCTTGGCATCGTAGTAGTGGCTTTGTGGGTCCAGCGCGGTCGGGTCCGGGTAAGCGGCGCGGGTGATTCTGGCAATGCCGGCGATGCCCGGTTGCGGGCAGCTGGAGTGGTAGAAGAAAAATTCGTCGCCAACGTTCATGGCGCGCAGGAAATTGCGGGCCTGATAGTTGCGCACGCCGTCCCAGCGCGCTTCGCCGAGGCGGCCGAGGGCTTCGATGGAGAGCTCGTCGGGCTCGGATTTCATCAGCCAGTAGGCCATGGGGGCTGCTCCTGAAAAGGTTTGAAATAACCTGTTGCACGAAACCGACAGCCGGTTGACGTCAAGGTTTGCGTGTAGACGCAGGTTGTCGGAAAATGCGCCCCGTTTAAAGCACGATGCTCCGGTGGTTCGCAGAAAACCGCCGAGCCTGGACAGTTTGCTTGGGGGGCAATCTTCGATGAATCAACGTAAAAAGCCGGATCTGCTGTGGATTCTGGTGTTCATTTTTGGCCTGGGTGTGGTCACTACCGGTTATGCGCAAGGGTTCTGGGAGCGCAAGCTGGACAATGCCTATCAGATGCCGGTCGACGCCAGCCAGCCACAACGTTGATGCCCCCGCCGGCGCCGCTCAGCGCGGCGCCAGGTACCAGCCACGGTCCGAGACCGTGCCTTGCAGCGGTACGTCCCAACTGGCCTGCGCCAGCCGCTCGACCTTCTGGCATTCATGTGCCAGCCCCAGCAGCAAAGGCTTTTTCCAGGTCTGCCGACGCGCCTGATACGCCAGGCTGCGGTCATAGAAGCCGCCGCCCATCCCCAATCGACCGCCCACCTCGTCGAAGCCGACCAGCGGCAGCAGGATCAGGTCCAGCGCCCAGATCGGCCGCTGGCGCTTGCGGTCGGTAACGGGTTCGGGAATGCGGAAGCGGTTGGGCTTGAGTTTTTCACCTTGCTCGAAACGCTGGAACACCATGCGCGTGCGCGGCCAGGCATGCAGCACCGGCAGGTAGGTGCGTTTGCCGCGGCGCTGGGCTTCGCGCAGCAACAGGCGAGGGTCGATTTCACCGTCGTTGGGCAGGTACAGCGCGATGTGCCTGGCGCGGCGGAACAGCGGGTGTTGCGCCAGCTGGCGGTACAGCCCCAGGGTGGCCTGGCGTTGTTGGGCAGGGGTAAGGGCGCGGCGGGCATTGCGAAGCAGGCGACGCAACTGGGGGCGGGTGAGCGGCGCGGTGTCGGTCATGGCACGGGCGATCCCAGGTGTGCTGGCCGAGCGCTCGGCCAAAACGAGTTGCCCGCCGGAAAGGGCGGGCAAGAGAATTCAGGCTCCCCGACAAGACCGCTATCGGTGTAGCCCTTGAACCCGAAAGTTCAAGGTGGAGATTGCAGGGGGCGTTAAGGCTTTCCGTCGGGCGGACATGCACACCGGCCCCAGCGTGCAACCCCCGTGGTTGTGCGTATCGGCTCAGGGACATAACCGACTGGCGCATCCCCCAGGGAGTGGCGCCAGTATACCAATCTCAGCCGATTTTGGTATCCGCGTCGTCGGACAGTGCCTGATCGACCCGATCCAGCAGGTCGCGCACCTGTTCGCGGGTGGTGCCGCCTGCCGGGGCTGCGTTGCGGTCTTCCTGGCGATGCAGCATCTCGTGGGTGATGTTCAATGCGGCCATGACCGCGATGCGGTCGGCGCCGATCACCTTGCCGCTGCTACGGATTTCGCGCATCTTGCTGTCCAGGTAGCGCGCCGCGCTGACCAGGTTGTTGCGCTCTTCCGGCGGGCAGATGATCGAATATTCCTTGTCGAGGATCTGCACGGTGACGCTATTGCTTGAACTCATGAGTCTTGCTCCAGGGCCTTGAGGCGTAAAATCATCGACTCGACCTTGCGCTTGGCGATCTCGTTCTTTTCGATGAGGTGGGCGCGCTCCTCGCGCCAGGATTTTTCCTGAGCTACTAGGAGTGCATTTTGCCGTTTTAGTTGCTCGACACGTTCGATCAGCAATTCGAATCGGCTCATCAGTGCCTGCAGGTCGTTCTCTTGCGTGGGTTGCACTCGATTCGCTCCGTCGTTGAGTCACCTGGCGATGATGCCTCCCGCCGGGCGGCGACAGCCAGTGCCGATGGTCTTGGCGCGCCTGCCGGTGCTAGGATACAAGGTCTCCATTCTAGTCATTGCGCCGTCTGGCGCCTAGCTGCCCATGCCCAATACCCAATCGCCCTACATCGCCTTCGCCATGCTTCTGTCCAGCAATGGCCATCCTGTCACCCCGGCCGAACTGCACGGCCTGCTGATCGGCCGCAGCTGCGCCGGTGCCGGCTTCGACGCCGACGGCTGGCTGGCCGATGCCGCCCAGCTGCTGGAAACCGAACCCGGTGACAGCGTTCGCAATGCCTTGGTCGGCTTGCAGGAAATGGTCAAAGGCGAGCTGACCAGCGACGACATGGCGATCGTCCTGCTGCTGCCTTCCGACGATGCCGCACTGAACGACCGCGCCACCGCGCTGGGCCAGTGGTGCCAGGGCTTCATTACCGGTTTCGGCCTGAACGCCGGTGGCAAGGAGCTGTCCGACGAGGCCAAGGAAGTGCTGCAGGACCTGGTGGCCATTTCCCAGGTTCAGGAAGCCCTCGAGGAGTCCGAAGATGGCGAGAGCGACTACATGGAAGTCATGGAATACCTGCGTGTGGCGCCCCTGCTGCTGTTCTCCGAGCTGGCCAGGCCGGCCGCCCCCGCGCCCAAGCCATCGCTGCACTGATCAACCGGGGGTAGTCTGCCCATGAGCCACATTCCCAAGGCCGAGTATGCCCGTCGGCGCAAGGCGCTGATGGCGCAGATGGTCCCCAACAGCATCGCCATTCTGCCCGCCGCCGCCGTTGCCATCCGCAACCGCGACGTCGAGCATGTGTACCGCCAGGACAGCGATTTCCAGTACCTCAGCGGCTTCCCCGAGCCGGAGGCGGTGATTGCCCTTATCCCCGGGCGCGAGCATGGTGAATACGTGCTGTTCTGCCGCGAACGCAACCCCGAGCGCGAGCTGTGGGACGGCCTGCGCGCCGGCCAGGAAGGCGCGGTGCGCGATTTCGGCGCCGACGATGCCTTCCCCATCACCGACATCGACGAGATCCTGCCGGGGCTGATCGAAGGCCGCGAGCGGGTCTACAGCAACATGGGCAGCAACCCCGAGTTCGACCGCCGGTTGATGGACTGGATCAACGTGATCCGTTCCAAGGCCCGCCTGGGCGCCCAGCCGCCGAACGAGTTCGTTGCGCTGGATCATCTGCTGCACGACATGCGCCTGTATAAATCGGCGGCGGAAGTGAAAGTGATGCGCGTGGCCGCCGAAATTTCGGCGCGGGCCCATGTACGGGCCATGCAGGCCTGCCGGCCGGGGCTGCACGAATACAGCCTGGAAGCCGAGCTGGACTACGAATTCCGCAAGGGCGGGGCGAAGATGCCGGCCTACGGCTCGATCGTCGCCGCCGGGCGCAATGGCTGCATTTTGCACTATCAGCAGAACGACGCCCCGCTCAAGGATGGCGACCTGGTGCTGATTGACGCCGGCTGCGAGATCGACTGCTACGCCAGCGATATCACCCGGACCTTCCCGGTCAGCGGGCGGTTTTCGCCCGAGCAGAAGGCCATCTACGAGTTGGTGCTCAAGGCCCAGGCGGCAGCTTTTGCCGAGATAGCCCCCGGCAAGCACTGGAACCATGCTCACGAGGCCACCGTGCGGGTGATTACCAAGGGCCTGGTGGAACTGGGCCTGCTGACAGGCGAGGTGCAGGCGCTGATCGACAGTGAGGCCTATCGGGCCTTCTACATGCACCGCGCGGGGCACTGGCTGGGGATGGATGTGCACGATGTCGGCGAATACAAGGTGGGCGGCGAGTGGCGGGTGCTTGAGCCCGGCATGGCGCTGACCGTCGAACCGGGTATCTACATAGGCGCCGACAATCAGGCCGTGGCCAAAAAGTGGCGCGGCATTGGGGTAAGGATCGAGGACGACGTGATAGTGACCAGGCAAGGCTGTGAAATCCTCACCTCGGGCGTGCCGCGCACGGTCGCCGAGATCGAGGCGCTGATGCAGGCCGCGCGCCAGGACGCGGCATGAACCGGGTGAACCTGGCGATCATCGGTGGCGGCCTGGTCGGTGCCAGCCTGGCCCTGGCCCTGCAGGCCGGGGCCAAGGCGCGGGGCTGGAAAATCCTGCTGATCGAGCCGTTCGCCCCCGGCGACAGCTTCCAGCCCAGCTACGACGCGCGTTCGTCGGCGCTGTCGTTCGGTACCCGGCAAATCTACCAGCAACTGGGCCTGTGGCAGGCCATCGAGCGCCGCGCCGAGCCGATCCGGCAAATTCATGTGTCCGACCGTGGGCGCTTCGGTTCTACCCGCCTGGATGCCCAGGAAGAGGGCGTGCCAGCGCTTGGCTATGTGGTGGAAAACGCCTGGCTGGGCCAGTGCCTGTGGCAGGGCCTGGACCGCGAAGTGGTGAGCTGGCGCTGCCCGGCGGAAGTGACCGCGATGCAGGCGGTCGAAGGCGGCTATCGCCTGCTGTTGAACGATGACACCCAGCTGGAATGCGACCTGGCGGTACTGGCCGACGGTGGCCGCTCCAGCCTGCGCGAACAACTGGGCATTCACGTTCGCCACACGCCTTACCAGCAGAGTGCGTTGATCGCCAATATCACCCCGGGCGAAGCCCATGGCGGCCAGGCCTTCGAGCGTTTTACCGAGGAAGGCCCGATGGCGCTGTTGCCGCTGCCGGACAACCGCTGCGCGCTGGTCTGGACCCGCCAGGGCATGGACGCGCGGCGCCTGGCCGACATCGACGAGCGCAATTTCCTGCGCGAGCTGCAGGGTGTGTTCGGCTACCGCCTGGGCGCCTTGCGCCAGGTCGGCGCGCGGCACCTCTACCCGCTGTCGCTGATCGAGGCCGAGGAGCAGGTGCGGCCGCATCTGGTGGTGCTGGGCAATGCCGCGCACAGCCTGCACCCGATTGCTGGCCAGGGTTTCAACCTGTCGCTGCGTGACGTGCAGGCGCTGGCCGAGGCGCTGCTGGCCGGCCCGCAGCAGCCGGGTGACCTGAGCACGCTTCTGGCCTACCAGCAGCGCCAGCGCCTGGACCAGGCCATGACCATCGGTTTTTCCGACCAGGTCACCCGCCTGTTCGGCAGCAGCCAGCCGCTGCTGGCCGCCGGGCGCAACCTTGGGCTGCTCGGGCTGGACCTGTTGCCACCGGCGAAAAGCTGGTTCGCCAGGCAGGCCATGGGCCTGGGCACCCGCCCCGATCCGCGGGGGCAGGCATGAGCGACGACGCGCGCCGGCTGGCGCGCCGGGCACGCCTGTTGCGCTGGCGGTTGAACCTGTATCCGCCGTACCTGGGGGCTGGCATCCGCGTGCAGCACATCAGCCCGGACCTGCGCAGCGTCAAGGTGGCGATGAAGCTGACCCGTTGGAACCGCAACTATGTCGGTACCCAGTTCGGCGGCAGCCTGTATTCGATGGTCGACCCGTTCTACATGCTGTTGCTGATCGAGCAACTGGGGCGTGACTACATCGTCTGGGACAAGGCCGCCAGCATCGATTTCATTACCCCGGGCAAAGGCCCGGTGTATGCCGAGTTCCACGTCGATGATGCGCTGCTGGACGACATCCGCCAGCAGACCGCCACCGGAAAGAAATGCCTGCCGCGTTTGCAGGTCGATATCCGCGACGGCGCCGGCGAACTGGTGGCGCGGGTCGATAAAACCCTATATGTGCGGCTCAAGCCGCAAGCGAGGCTGGCGTAAGGCATGGAAATGCGCGCAGATCTGTTGATTGTCGGTGCCGGTATGGTCGGCAGCGCCCTGGCCCTGGCGTTACGCCACAGTGGCTTGCAAATTCTCCTGCTCGACGGTGGCCCGCTGGCGGTCAAGCCGTTCGACGCCCAGGCCCCGTTCGAGCCGCGTGTCAGCGCGCTGTCGGCGGCCAGCCAGCGCATCCTCGAGCGCCTTGGCGCCTGGGATGGCATTGCCCGGCGGCGCGCCACGCCGTACTCGGACATGCACGTCTGGGATGGCAGCGGCACCGGCCAGATTCACTTCTCGGCGGCCAGCGTGCATGCCCAGGTGCTTGGCCATATCGTCGAGAACCGGGTGGTGCAGGACGGGCTGCTGGAGCGCCTGCACGACAGCGACATCGGCCTGCTGCCCAATGCGCGGCTCGAACAGCTGCGCCGCTCCGGCGACGAGTGGCTGCTGAGCCTGGCCGACGGCCGCACTTTGCGCGCACCGCTGGTGATCGCGGCGGACGGCGCCAACTCGGCGGTGCGGCGCCTGACCGGTTGCGAAACCCGCGAGTGGGATTACCTGCACCACGCCATCGTTACCAGCGTGCGCTGCAGCGCCGGGCACCAGGCCACGGCCTGGCAGCGTTTCACCGACGAAGGGCCGTTGGCGTTTCTGCCGCTGTCCCGCGATGGCCAGCAGGACTGGTGCTCGATCGTCTGGTCCACCACGCCGGAGCATGCCGAGCAGTTGATGGCACTGGACGAGGCTGCGTTCCTGCAAGCTCTGGAGCGGGCCTTCGAAGGCCGCCTGGGTGCGGTGTTGCAGGCCGACCCGCGGTTGTGCGTGCCGCTGCGCCAGCGCCACGCCAAGCGCTACGTGGATGAGGGCCTGGCGTTGATCGGCGATGCTGCGCACACCATTCACCCGCTGGCCGGGCAGGGGGTGAACCTGGGCTTTCTCGATGCGGCGGTGCTGGCCGAAGTGTTGGTCAGTGCCAGCGAGCGTGGCGAGCGCTTGGCGGATGTGAAGGTGCTGAGCCGTTACGAGCGCCGGCGCATGCCGCACAACCTGGCGCTGATGGCGGCGATGGAAGGCTTCGAGCGGTTGTTCCAGGCCAACCCGTTGCCGTTGCGCTGGTTGCGCAACAGCGGGTTGAAGCTGGTGGAGCAGATGCCCGAGGCCAAGGCGCTGTTCGTGCGCCAGGCGTTGGGTTTGAGCGGGGACCTGCCGGATCTGGCCAAAGCCTGAGATTGTCGGTGCCGCTTTGCGGCCCTTTCGCCGGCAAGCCAGCTCCCACATGTACGGCGCTGTGAGATCCCTGTGGGAAGCTGGCTTGCCGGCGATGGGCTGCGCAGCAGCCCCCTTGCAACATCCAGTAACGGCTCGGCAGGTGAGCCGGAAAATGGGATTCACTACCATTTGCGCCTCTCATACGATCCCAGGAGTGCTTTCCATGTTGCCACGCAAGCCCCTACTGGCCGCCCTGGCCCTGACCCTGCTCGGCGGCACCGCCCAGGCAGCGGATGAAGTAGTGGTGTACTCCTCGCGCATCGACGAGCTGATCAAGCCGGTGTTCGATGCCTATACCGCCAGCACCGGGGTCAAGATCAAGTTCATCACCGACAAGGAAGCCCCGTTGATGCAGCGCATCAAGGCCGAGGGCGACAATGGCGTGGCCGACCTGCTGCTGACCGTGGATGCCGGCAACCTGTGGCAGGCCGAGCAGATGGGTATCCTGCAGCCGATCAAGTCCGACCTCATCGACCAGAACATTCCGCCGCAGTACCGCGCCTCGTCCCATGAGTGGACTGGCCTGAGCCTGCGCGCCCGTACCATCATCTACTCCACCGAACGGGTCAAACCCGAGGAGCTGAGCACCTACGAGGCCCTGGCCGACAAGCAGTGGGAAGGCCGTTTGTGCCTGCGCACGGCGAAGAAGGTGTACAACCAGTCGCTGACAGCGACCCTGATCGAGACCCACGGTGAAGCGAAGACCGATCAGATCGTCAAAGGCTGGGTCAACAACCTGTCCACCGATGTGTTCTCCGACGACAACGCGGTCATCCAGGCGATCGAGGCCGGCCAGTGCGACGTGGGCGTGGTCAACACCTACTACTACGGCCGCATGCACAAGCAGAACCCGCAACTGCCAGTGAAGATCTTCTGGCCCAACCAGGGTGACCGTGGCGTACACGTGAACCTGTCGGGCATCGGCCTGACCAAGCATGCGCCGCACCCGGAAGCGGCGAAGAAGCTGGTGGAATGGATGACCGGTGAAGAGGCGCAAAAGCTGTTTGCCGACATCAACCAGGAGTTCCCGGCCAACCCGAAGGTCAAGCCATCGGACGAAGTGGCGGCGTGGGGCAGCTTCAAGGCCGACAGCATTCCAGTGGAGATTGCCGGCAAGCGCCAGGCTGAAGCCATTCGCTTGATGGATCGGGCTGGCTGGAACTAAGCGCCAGGCTTTATCCTTCCAGGGCCTGCAAGGGCCTCTTCGCGGGTGAACCCGCTCCCACAGGAATATCACTGCCCCCAAGGGCGGCGCCGAACCCTGTGGGAGCGGGTTCACCCGCGAACGACCGCGCAGCGGTCGCCATCGCACTCGAGACTTCAGCCTTGCCCCACACCCCCCAACGCCGCTGGTACCTCCCGGTCGCCCTGATCGCCGCCCTTGTGCTGCTGCCCCTGAGCGTTCTGCTGCTGTCCTGGCAAACCATCGACCAGCAGATCTGGTCGCACCTGCTCGACACCCAGATGACTCGCCTGCTGGGCAATACCCTGACGCTGGTCGTGGGTGTGGGCATCGGCGTCACCGTGCTGGGCGTCAGCCTGGCCTGGCTCACCAGCCTCTGCGAGTTCCCCGGCCGGCGCTGGCTGGACTGGGCGCTGATGCTGCCGTTCGCCATCCCCGCCTATGTGCTGGCATTCGTCTTCGTTGGCCTGCTGGACTTCGCCGGGCCGGTGCAAAGCGCCCTGCGCGAGGCGTTCGGGCCCATGCGCCTGCCGCGCGTGCGCTCTACCGGCGGTGTGATCGTCGTGCTGGTGCTGGTGTTCTACCCGTATGTCTACCTGTTGGCGCGCAGCGCATTCCTGGCCCAGGGCAAGGGCCTGATGGAAGCGGCGCGGGTGCTCGGGCTGTCGCCGCTGCAAGCCTTCTGGCGCGTGGCCTTACCCATGGCGCGCCCGGCAATCGGCGCCGGTATCGCCCTGGCGCTGATGGAAACCCTGGCCGACTTCGGCGCGGTGGCGGTGTTCAATTTCGACACCTTCACCACCGCCATCTACAAGACCTGGTACGGCTTCTTCAGCCTGTCCAGCGCCGCCCAGCTGGCCAGCCTGCTGCTACTGGCGGTCATGCTGGTGCTGTACGGCGAGCGTCGTGCCCGCGGTGCCAGCCGCAGCGCCAACGAGCGCCCGCGCGGGCAGGCGCTGTACCACCTGCGCGGCGGCAAGGCGCTGCTGGCCAGTGGCTGGTGCCTGCTGGTGTTCGCCTGCGCCTTCGTCATCCCGCTGCTGCAACTGCTGGCGTGGTTCTGGCAGCGTGGCCGGCATGACCTGGACGAGCGCTATGTCGGCCTGGTGCTGCATACCCTCTACCTCGGCGGCATGGCGGCGCTGGTCACGGTGTGCGTGGCCCTGCTGCTGGCCTTTGCCCGGCGCCAGGTGCCGACGGCGGGTATCCGCGCCGGGGTCGGCCTGGCCAACCTGGGCTATGCGTTGCCCGGTTCGGTGCTGGCGGTGTCGATCATGCTGGCGTTCAGCTACCTAGATAATCAGCTGGTCATCCCGCTGTCCAGCTGGCTGGGCGGTGCCGGCAAGCCGCTGTTGCTGGGCAGCCTTGCCGCTTTGCTGCTGGCCTACCTGGTGCGCTTCATCGCGGTGGCCTACGGGCCGCTGGAGAGCAGCCTGGAGCGGATCCGCCCGTCACTGCCCGAGGCATCCCGTAGCCTGGGTGTCGGTGGTGCGGGATTGTTTTTCAAGGTGTATCTGCCGCTGCTGCTGCCTGGCGCCCTCAGTGCTGCCTTGCTGGTGTTCGTCGATGTGCTCAAGGAAATGCCGGCCACCTTGCTGATGCGCCCGTTCGGCTGGGACACCCTGGCGGTGCGGGTATTCGAGATGACCAGCGAAGGTGAGTGGGCACGTGCCTCGCTGCCGGCGCTGACCCTGGTGCTGGTGGGCCTGCTGCCGGTCATCGGCCTGATCCGCCGTTCGGCGCGTCGACCGGGTCACAGTCACTGAGGGTGCCAGCCTGCGCCCTTGCGGCTACAATGCGCGGCATTCGCGCGGCGGGCCCTGCACAAGAACAGCTGACGAGCCAACGTCATCGACCGCCGCCGCTTCGCCACGCCCGGAAGGAGAAACCCATGGGACAGCGCACGCTTTTGTATGACCTGCACCTGGCGCTTGGCGCCAAGACGGTCGATTTCGGTGGCTGGGACATGCCCCTGCACTATGGCTCGCAGGTCGAGGAGCACCATCAGGTGCGCAGCGACTGTGGTGTGTTCGACGTATCCCACATGACCGTGATCGACGTCGATGGCAGCGACGCCACTGCCTGGTTGCAGCGGCTGCTGGCCAACGATGTGGCCCGCCTCGACGATACCGGCAAGGCACTGTACAGCCCGCTGCTGCAAGCGCAGGGCAGGGTGATCGACGACCTGATCGTCTACCGCACGGAGCACGGCTACCGGCTGGTCACCAACGCCGCTACCCGGGGCAAAGTCCTCGATTGGCTGCAGCAGCAGCGTGACGGCTTCGCCGTGGGCTTCCAGGCCCGCCCTGACCTGGCCATCCTGGCCATCCAGGGCCCGCATGCGCGGGAAAAGGTTGCGGCCCTGCTCAGCCCCGCGCGTGCTGCACTGATCCGCGAACTGCGCCCGTTCGAAGGGGTTGCCGAAGGCGACTGGTTCATTGCCCGCACCGGTTATACCGGCGAAGACGGCCTGGAGATCATGCTCCCGGGCGATCAGGCCGTGGCGTTCTTCAACGACCTGGTCGGCGCCGGCATTGCCCCCAGCGGCCTTGGCGCCCGCGATACCCTGCGCCTGGAAGCCGGCATGAACCTGTACGGCCAGGACATCGACGAAAACCATACCCCGCTGACTTCCAACCTGGGCTGGAGCATCGCCTGGGAGCCGGCCGAGCGCGAGTTCATCGGCCGTAGCGGCCTGCTGGCGGAAATCGAGCAAGGTGTGCAGGAAAAACTGGTCGGCCTGGTGCTGGAAGAGCGCGGCGTGCTGCGTGCCCATCAGGTGGTGCGTGTGGCCGGGATTGGCGAAGGGGAGATCACCAGTGGTAGTTTCTCGCCTACGCTGAGCAAGTCCATTGCCCTTGCACGCGTGCCCATGGCCACCGGCGACCGGGCCGAAGTGGAAATACGCGGCAAGTGGTACCCGGTGCGGGTGGTCAAACCGACCTTCGTGCGCCACGGCAAGATCCTGATCTGAACCATTTTCAACCGGCGGGCGTACCGCTGAGCCAATCGAGGAATTCAAGACATGAGCAATATCCCCGCCGACCTGCGTTTTGCCGAGAGCCACGAGTGGGCCCGCCTGGAAGCCGACGGCACCGTGACCGTGGGTATCAGCGACCACGCCCAGGAAGCCTTGGGTGATGTGGTGTTCGTCGAGCTGGCTGAAGTCGGCAAGGTATTTGGCGCTGGCGACGCTGCCGGTGTGGTCGAGTCGGTCAAGGCCGCTTCGGACATCTACGCCCCGGTTGCAGGTGAAGTGGTCGCGGTCAACGACGAACTGGCCGACAGCCCGGAGCTGCTCAACGAACAGCCTTACGAGTCGTGGATCTTCAAGCTGAAACCAAGCAACCCGGCCGAGCTGGACAAGCTGCTGGATGCTGCCGGTTACAAGGCTGCCATCGGCGAGTAATACCGCGTCGGGGGGGGGGGGGGGGGGGGGGGGGGCCGCGCCACCGCGGCGCGACCCGCGGGGGAATGTGGTGGGGGGGGGGGGGGGGGG
>NZ_PUQD01000066.1 GCF_003331055.1 Pseudomonas sp. AFG_SD02_1510_Pfu_092
TGACGGGCATCCATGCCCGTCACCTCCCTCCGCAGTCCCTTCGCTCGGCCTCCTGAAGTCGCAATCTGCGGCGCCTGGGCTATCGCGCGCTTAGAAGCAAAAGCAACGGCAACGGCAACGGCAACGGCAACGGCAACGGCAACGGCAAGAGCGAAGCTCAATGCCCCGCCGACGCTGGCCCCGCCTTGGCGGTAAACGGTGGCTTGGCAAACCACACCAGCAGAATCAACCCGGCAAACACCCAGGTCATCAAGGTGAAGTAATCCACCGTCGACATCATGTACGCCTGCCCGTTGAGTATCCGCTCCAGCTGCGCATAGCTCTGCGGGCTGGCCCCGCCCAGTTGCTCCAGGGTATGCCGCGTCGCCGGGTCGAACTGGCTGATGTTCTCGCTCAGGTAAGCGTGATGCTGGTCGGCCCGACGAATCCAGATCCAGGTCGTCAACGACGCCGCAAAACTCCCGCCCAATGTGCGCAGGAAGGTCGCCAGCCCGGAGCCATCGGCGATCTGGTGCGGCGGCAAGTCGGACAGCAGGATGCTCAACGTCGGCATGAAGAACAAGGCCACGCCGATCCCCATGAACAACTGCACCAGCGCCACATGCTGGAAGTCCACCTCGCTGGTGAACCCGGCCCGCAGGTAGCAGCTGCTGCCGATCGCCAGAAACGCCAGCCCGGCCAGCACACGCAAGTCGAAGCGGTGCGCGTACTTGCCCACGAACGGCGACATGAGCACCGGTAACAGCCCGATCGGCGCCACCGCCAGGCCCGCCCACGTCGCGGTATAGCCCATCTGTGTCTGCAGCCACTGCGGCAGGATCAGGTTGATGCCGAAGAACCCCGCATACCCGCCGACCAGCACGACGGTGCCGACGCGGAAGTTGCGGTGCACGAACAGCCGCAGGTTGACCACCGGGTGGCGGTCGGTCAGCTCCCAGATCACGAACACCGCCAGGAACACCACCGAAATCAGGCTGCCAACGATGATGAACGACGACTCGAACCAGTCCAGGTCGTTGCCTTTGTCCAGCACCACCTGCAACGCGCCGACGCCGACGATCAGCGTCAGCAAGCCAATGTAGTCCATCGGCTGGCGGCTGATGACTACCGGCCGGCTGCGCATCTGCTGGCGCACCACGGCGGCGGCGAACAGGCCGATCGGCACGTTGATGAAGAAGATCCACGGCCAGCTATAGCTGTCGGTGATCCAGCCGCCGAGGATCGGCCCGGCAATCGGCGCCACCACCGTGACCATCGCCAACAGCGCCAGCGCCATGCCGCGCTTGGCCGGGGGGTACACGGCAATCAGCAGCGTCTGGGTCATCGGGTACAACGGCCCGGCCACCACCCCCTGCAACACGCGAAAACCGACCAGCTCCGGCATCGACTGGGCAATGCCGCACAGGAAAGACGCCAGCACGAACAGCAGCGTGGCCCAGATGAACAGCTTGACCTCGCCAAACCGCCGGCTCAGCCAGCCGGTCAGCGGCAAGGCGATGGCGTTGCTCACCGCGAACGAGGTGATGACCCAGGTGCCCTGCTCGTAACTCACGCCCAGGTTGCCGGAAATGGTCGGCAACGCCACGTTGGCGATGGTGGTGTCGAGCACCTGCATGAAGGTTGCCAGCGACAGGCCGATGGTGGTCAGCAGCAGGCTCGGCGGGGTGAACTGGGCAGCGGCGTTGTTGCTCATCGCTGGGCCGTCTTGCCAGGTGCGCTGTTTTCGTGGATCAGCCGGGCGATCAGGTTGTCGGCCTCGACCAGCTGGCGGTCATACACCTGAGTGGTGTAGCTGGCCTGCTGCGCGGGCTGCTGAGCCAGAGCCGGGCCGCTCTGGTCGTGCAGGTCGACCTCGACCACGGTGGACAGGCCGATACGCAACGGGTGCTCTTTGAGCTGATCAGGGCTGAGGTGGATACGCACCGGCACCCGCTGGACGATCTTGATCCAGTTGCCCGTGGCATTCTGTGCCGGCAACAGGGCAAAGGCACTGCCGGTGCCAGCGCCAAGGCTGTCGACCGTGCCGCTGTACTTGACCTCGCTGCCGTACAGGTCGGCGCTGATCTGCACCGGCTGGCCGATGCGCATGTCGCGCAGCTGGGTTTCCTTGAAATTGGCGTCGATCCACACCTGCTCCAGCGGGATCACCGCCATGGTCGCGGTGCCTGGCTGCAGGCGCTGGCCCAGTTGCACGGTACGCTTGGCGACATAACCGGTAACCGGCGCGACCAAGGTGGTGCGGGCATGGTCGAGGTAGGCCTGGCGCAGGTCGGCGGCGGCGGCCATCACCTCAGGGTGCGAGGACACCACGGTGTCGTCGACCAGGGCGCTGCTGGTACTGAGCTGCTGGCGTGCGCTGTTGACGGCAGCCTGGGCCACGCTCAGGTCATCGCGGGCATGCGACAGTTCTTCCGCCGCGATGGCACCGCTGTCGGCCAGCACCTTGCGCCGGTTGAAGTCCTGCTGCGCCTTGCGCAGTTCGGCCTGGCGGGTTTCCAGCTGGGCCTTGAGCGCGTCGACGTTGCTGTACAGCCCGCGCACCTGGCGCACGCTGCGCGCCAGCCGGGCTTCGGCGGACTGCAAGGCCACCTCGCTGTCGGCCGGGTCGAACTGCAGCAACACCTGGCCGGCGTGGACCAGGTCGCCGTCATCGGCGCCGATGCTGGTGACGGTGCCGGTAATCAGCGGCGTGATTTCCACCACATTGCCGTTGACGTAGGCGTCGTCGGTGCTTTCGTGCCAGCGCCCGACCAGGCTGTACCAGGCCCAGGCGCCAGCACCGGCAACCAGCAGCAGCAACAGCAGGCCAAGCAGCCAGGCCTTGCGCTTGCGCGACGGCTCGGGCGCGACGGAGGGGGTCGGGGTGTCTGCGGGAGTAGCCATGACAATACCTTGGAAAATACGTGACAGGGTTCAACGATCGCCGAAGCGGCGGATCGTCAACGGGTCGCCGGCAGCGAGCAGGACCTTGGCCAGCAGGCCTTCCAGGGCCTCGAGCTCTTCGGCGGCCAGTGCGCCGCACAACTCGTTCATGGCCGCGGCACCGATTTCCGGCAGGCGGTCGGCCAGGCGCTGGCCATCGGCGGTAAGCGCCAGGCGTACCTGCCGGCGGTCGTCGGCGCAGCGGTTGCGCACGATCAGTTCCTTCTGTTCGAGGCGGTCGAGCATGCGCGTCATCGAGCCGCTGTCCAGACCCAGGTAACGGCACAGCTCGGCCGGGGTGTCCACCTGGTACTGGGTGACGATGATCAGCACCTTGAACTGCGCGGCGGTGACGCCTTCGGATTCGAGGTGCCAGTCCAGAATGCGGTCCTTGAGGATCGCTGCACGGCCAAGCAGCATGCCGATGGCGCAGGTCTGGAAGTTTTCGGGGGAGAAATGGGCCATCGGAAGGCTGCTCGGGTAATTGTGTGAAAATATTACTGCCTAGGCAGTGAATGTCAAAGCTTTGATTAGGGTGCTATGGAAAATTTCATTATTACTGGCAAGTATCACCCTTTGTGAGCGCGCAAATCGCAGTCACATCGCTTTCAGGCCCAACGCCTCCACCGCCCCGCTGGCAATGGCCATGCCCACCAGCTCCGCCAGGCTGGCGGCTTGCAACCGCTTCATCACTCGCCCCCGGTACAGGTCGACGGTCTTCACGCTGATACCCAATTGCTCGGCAATCTCGCGGTTGCTCAGCCCTTGGGCCAACGGCACGAACACATCACGCTCCCGCGGCGTGAGGCCGTCGATACGCGCCTGCACCAGGGCCAGCGCCTGGTCGTCCTGGCGCGCGCGCCCGGCCTGCTCCAGGGCTGCCTGGACACTGTCGAGCAGCAACTGGTCGTTGTAGGGTTTTTCGATAAAGTCACAGGCCCCGGCCTTGAACGCCCGCACCACGATCGGCACATCGGCGTGGCCACTGACGAAGATCACCGGCAGCAGCACACCACGCTCGCGCAGCGCCTGCTGCACGGCCAGGCCACCCAGCCCGGGCATGCGCACATCCAGCAACACGCAGGCCGGCCCGTCATCCGCGCAGGCGTCGAGAAACGCCTGCCCGCTGGCAAACGGCAAGGCCTGCAGGCCTACCGACTGCAGCAGCCAGACGGTCGAATCGCGCATCCCCTGGTCATCATCGACCACATACACTTTCGCTTGCACGCTACCTCCGCTCATTCCCGGCTGACCGCCAGCCGGCAGCACAGTACCAGACCGCCATTGTCACCCGCGCGCGCCCACAGGCTGCCACCAAACCCTTCGATCAGGCTGCGGCTCATGCTCAAACCCAGGCCCAGGCCATCGACCTTGCTGGTGGTGAACGGGGTGAAGATTTCATCCAGGCGCTCGGGCGCCACGCCCGGCCCCTGGTCGGCCACCTCGACCAGCACGCCGTCGCCGTCACGGGTGGCGCTCAGCAGGATACGGGATGGCTGTTGCCCCTGCTGCTCGCGGTTGGCATCGATGGCGTTGCGCAACAGGTTCAGCAGCACCTGCTCCAGCAGTACCCGGTCGGCGTACACCAAGGGCAATTGCGCACTCATGCGCATCTCCACCTGCACCTGGTCGCGCGCGGCTTCCCAGGCACACAGGCGCATGGCTTCGCCAGCCACCTCGGCCATGTCCAGCGCCTGCAGGCGGCGCGGGCCCTTGCGCAGGAAGGCGCGCAGGCGGCGGATCACTTCGGCGGCATGGGTGGCCTGCTCGGTAATGCGCTGCAAGCCCTGGCCGACCCGGTCGCGGGCCTGCGGGTCGCGCTCCAGGCTTTGCAGGTAGCGCAGGCTGGCGTTGGCGTAGTTGACCACCGCCGCCAGCGGCTGGTTGATCTCGTGGGCGATGCCCGAGGCCAGCTCACCCAGGGTCGCCACCCGCGCACTGTGCGCCAGGCTCTGCTGGGCTTCGATGCGCAAGGTGATATCGCGGGACACGCTGACCACCTCCACCACCGCACCCGTGTAAGTTTCACGAATGGCCCGGCTGGCGATCTCGAACCAGCGGTAGCCGCCGGTAGCCTGGCGCACCCGGCAGGTCATGGTGTGATAACCGTCCTGGTCCAGGGCCGCGGCCGCCTGGCGCAGCACCTGGCGCCGTTCACGCGGATGCAGCAGGCCATGCACGGCCATGCCGCGCAGTTGCTCGGGCCACAGGCCGAGCAGGCGGAACGCCGCAGGCGAGGCATCGAGAAAACGGCCATCGGGGCTGTGCCGGGAGATCAGGTCGGTGGTGTTCTCGATGATCAGCCGGTACAGGCGCCGGGCGCGGCTGGCTTCACGCGCCCCCTGGCGCTCGTCGGTGGCGTCACGGCAACGCCCCAGCACCTGCTGGCCCTGCTCGTCCGGGATGAAGCTCCACAGCACGATGCGCTCGCCGACCTGCACTTCGACATCGGCGATCGCCCGGTGCTGGCGCAGGCAGGCGCGCACCAGGGCGCGACAGTTGGCCGGCAGCCAGCGGGCCAACGCCGGGCCTTCAGCGAGCCAGGCCTGCAACGCCGGGTTGAGCGTCAGCGGGGTGGCGTCGCCGGCCAGCATGAGGCTGGGTTGGGGGTCTTTGGCGAGCAAGGGGTAGGCAGTCTGGTCCACGGTAGGCGGCTCGTTGTTATAGTAGTTTTACTATATTGCTATAGTCGATATTCCTAATACCATAGCGGCTCGCGTAAAACTGCGACAAGCGGGAGCGGCCCGACAGTCCGCCGCCCTGCCCCCTGAACAGAGCTAACAATCAGCCACCGGGGTCACGCGCACAGGCTGCGCCTGCCTCCCCTACAGGATTACCGCATGTCGATCTATGCCCAGGGCCTGATGCCCGCTGCCGTCAACCATGTCGCCCTCACCCCGCTGAGCTTCATCGAACGCACCGCTGCCGTGTACGGCAACTACCCGGCGGTGATCCACGGTGCCATCCGCCGCAACTGGCAGGAAACCTACCAACGCTGCCGGCGCCTGGCCAGCGCCCTGGCGGGCCGGGGTGTCGGCCGTGGCGACACGGTGGCGGTGATGTTGCCGAACATTCCGGCCATGCTCGAAGCCCATTTTGGCGTGCCGATGACCGGTGCCGTGCTCAACACCCTGAACGTACGCCTGGATGCCGAGGCCATCGCCTTCATGCTGCAGCACGGCGAAGCCAAGGTGCTGATCACCGACCGCGAGTTCCACACGGTCATCGAGGCGGCCCTGGCCTTACTCGAGCACCCGCCACTGGTGGTGGATGTGGATGACCCGGAGTACGGCGAAGGCCGGCCGGCAAGCGACCTGGATTACGAGGCGTTTCTCGCCGAAGGCGACCCGGCGTTTGCCTGGCAATGGCCGGATGACGAGTGGCAGGCAATCTCGCTCAACTATACCTCCGGCACCACCGGCAACCCCAAGGGCGTGGTCTACCACCACCGTGGTGCCTACCTGAACGCACTGGGCAACCAGCTGACCTGGGCCATGGGCCAGCGCCCGGTGTACCTGTGGACCCTGCCGATGTTCCACTGCAACGGCTGGTGCTACCCCTGGACCGTCACCGCCCTGGCCGGCACTCATGTGTTCCTGCGCCGGGTCGACCCGCAGAAAATCCTGACCCTGATCCGCGAACACCGGGTCAGCCACCTATGCGGTGCGCCGATCGTGCTCAATGCCCTGGTCAACATGCCCGAGGCGGCCAAGGCGGCCATCGAACACCCGGTGCAGGCCATGGTCGCTGGCGCCGCGCCGCCGGCCAAGGTTATCGGCGCCGTGGAGGAGATGGGCATCCAGGTCACCCATACCTACGGCCTGACCGAAGTCTACGGCCCGGTCACCGTGTGTGCCTGGCATGACCACTGGGACCCACTGCCGCTGGAAGAGCGCGCGCGAATCAAGTCCCGCCAGGGCGTGCGCTACCCGACCCTCGACGGCTTGATGGTCGCCGACCCGCAAACCCTCGAGCCGGTGCCGCGCGACGGCAACACCCTGGGCGAGATCTTCATGCGCGGCAACACGGTGATGAAGGGCTATCTGAAGAACCCCGAAGCCACCGCCGAGGCCTTCCGTGGTGGCTGGTTCCACACCGGCGACCTGGCCGTGTGGCACGCCGACGGCTATGTCGAGATCAAGGACCGGCTCAAGGACATCATCATTTCCGGCGGCGAGAACATTTCCACCATCGAGGTCGAGGATGCCCTGTACAAGCACCCGGCGGTGCTGGAGGCGGCCGTGGTGGCGCGCCCGGACGACAAATGGGGGGAAACCCCGTGCGCCTTCGTGGCCCTGAAGCCGGGCCGCGAGGACACCCGCGAGGCCGACCTCACCAGCTGGTGCCGTGAGCACCTGGCCGGGTTCAAAGTGCCGAAGACCGTGGTGTTTGGCGAGTTGCCGAAAACTTCCACCGGCAAGATCCAGAAGTACGTGCTGCGCGACCGGGCCAAAGCCCTTTGAAACCGTAGCGGCCTCTTCGCGGGTAAACCCGCTCCCACAGGGATCGCAGCAAACCTGAGCCCTGCGCTTTACCTGTGGGAGCGGGCGAGCCCGCGAAGAGGCCGAGCCTGCCTTCCACCGTTCATGAGGCAACGATGACCACCTACACCGCCCCCCTGCGCGACATGCGCTTCATCCTGCACGAGCTGTTCAACGCCCCGGCCCTGTGGGCCCGCCTGCCCGCCCTGGCCGAGCGCATCGACGCCGACACCGCCGATGCCATTCTCGCGGAAGCGGCAAAAGTCACCGGCCAGCTGATTGCCCCGCTCAGCCGTAACGGCGACGAGCAAGGCGTGCGCTTCGACGCAGGCCAGGTCACCACCCCCGATGGCTTTCGCGAAGCCTGGAACCGCTACCGCGAAGGCGGCTGGGTCGGCCTGGGCGGCAACCCGGACCATGGCGGCATGGGCATGCCGAAAATGCTCGGCGTGCTGTTCGAAGAAATGCTCTACGCCGCCGACTGCAGCTTCAGCCTGTATTCGGCGCTGAGCGCCGGCAGCTGCCTGGCGATCGATGCCCACGCCAGCGAAGCGCTCAAGGCCACCTACCTGCCGCCGCTCTACGCAGGCCGCTGGGCCGGCACCATGTGCCTCACCGAACCGCACGCCGGCAGCGACCTGGGGCTGATCCGCAGCCGCGCCGAAGCCCAGGCCGACGGCAGCTATCGCATCAGCGGCAGCAAGATCTTCATCACCGGCGGCGAGCAGGACCTGACCGAGAACATCATCCACCTGGTGCTGGCGCGGCTGCCGGATGCGCCAGCCGGGCCCAAAGGCATCTCGCTGTTCCTCGTACCGAAATACCTGGTCGAGGCCGATGGCCGTCCGGGTACACGCAACGCTGCCCATTGCGGCTCGATCGAGCACAAGATGGGCATCAAGGCCTCGGCCACCTGCGTGATGAACTTCGACGGCGCCATCGGCTACCTGGTCGGCGAGCCGAACAAGGGCCTGGCGGCAATGTTCACCATGATGAACTACGAACGGCTGTCCATCGGCCTGCAAGGCATCGGCTGCGCCGAGGCGTCCTACCAGAGCGCCGCGCGCTATGCCAACGAGCGCCTGCAAAGCCGCGCCGCCAGTGGCCCGCAGACGCCGGACAAGGCCGCCGACCCGATCATTCAGCACGGCGATGTGCGCCGCATGCTGCTGACCATGCGCAGCCTTACCGAAGGCGGCCGGGCGTTCGCCGCTTATGTGGGCCAGCAGCTGGACCTGGCGCGCTACGCCGACGACGCCGGCGAACGTGAGCATGCGCAGCGCCTGGTCGCGCTGTTGACGCCGGTGGCCAAGGCGTTCTTCACCGACAACGGCCTGGAGAGCTGCGTGCTTGGCCAGCAGGTGTTTGGCGGCCATGGTTACATCCGCGAATGGGGCCAGGAACAGCGGGTGCGCGATGTGCGCATCGCACAGATCTACGAAGGCACCAACGGCATCCAGGCGCTCGACCTGCTCGGGCGCAAAGTACTGGCCGACGGCGGCCAGGCGCTGGCGAGCTTTGCCGCCGAAGTGCGGGCCTTCAGCATCGATGCGCCGCTGCACCGCGAGGCCTTGCAAGCAAGCCTGGCGCGGCTGGAGGCTACCAGCGCCTGGCTGCAGGCGCGGGCCGCCGAGGATGCCAACCTGGTCAGCGCGGTGGCGGTGGAGTACCTGCAGCTGTTCGGGCTGACCGCGTACGCCTACATGTGGGCACGGATGGCGGCGGTGGCATTGGCCAGGCGTGACGAGGATGTCGCGTTTCATGGGGCCAAGCTTGCCTGTGCGGCGTTTTTCTTCCAGCGCGTTCTACCGCGTAGCCTGGGCCTGGAGGCCAGTATTCGGGCAGGCAGTGGCAGCCTTTATGGGCTGGAGGCGGCGCAGTTCTGATGAGCCGCTGGGGGCGCTGTGCGCCCCTTTCGCGACACAAGGCCGCTCCCACAGGTATCGCACCCATCCACCGGGCAGCGCTTTACCTGTGGGAGCGGCCTTGTGTCGCGATGGGCTGCGCAGCAGCCCCAACGATCTCAGCCTGAATTTCCCTGCGCGAAGGGTTCTCAAACGCTGGAAAACCAGGGCCATTCCGACGAAAAACCGGCACAACTGATAGTCATTCGCCATTACCTCGGTTCTCGGCAGCCCATCGGCAAGGGTAGAATGCGCAAAACCCGGAGCCGCAATGAACCACGACCGCCTCAATCCCAGCCCAGACGATGCCATCACCGACGCCGCCGCGCACTGGTGCATGCGCCTGCATGCCGAAGATTGCCCGGCGGCCGAGCGCGAGGCGTTCGCCCGCTGGCTGGCGGCCGACCCACGGCATGCCGAGGAATACCAGGCCATGCTGGAAATCTGGCACACCGCCGACCTGTTGCCGCGCAACGCCACTGTGGTCGACTTCAACCCGCCCGCCGCACTAGCCCCACGCACGCGCAACTGGCGGCCATTGGCATCTGCCGCCGCCATCGCCCTGGCGGTGCTGCCGGCGGCCGGCTGGGTGGGCTGGGAACAAGGCTGGCTGCCCAATCATTACCAGCACTTCGAAGCCGGCGAGCGCATGCAGACCGTGCAGCTGAGCGACGCCAGCACGGTGCAGCTCAACCTGCATACCGAGCTCACCTACCTCAACTACAAGGACCGGCGCCAGGTCACGCTCAAACGGGGCGAAGCGTTCTTCAAGGTGCAGCACGACAGCAGCCACCCCTTCATCGTGCATGCCGGCCATGGCCAGACCCGGGTCACCGGCACCCAGTTCAACGTGTGGAAGTACCAGGACCAGGTCAAGGTGACCCTGGTGGAAGGTTCGGTGCTGGTGTCCAGCAACGGCAGCAGCGGTGGCTACCGCCTGGACCCCGGCATGCAGGCCAGCTACCGTCAGGGCGACTTCGAGCCGCAACTGGAACAGGGCGACGACTACAGCAACAGCCTGGCCTGGCGCGACGGCAAGCTGGTGCTGGACAACCTGAGCCTGAAACAGGCACTGCCGATGATCAACCGCTACCTCGAGGCGCCGCTGCTGCTGGCCGACGCCAACACCGGGCGCATTCGCATCAGCGGCATCTACAACACCCGCGAGGTGGGGCGCCTGGTCAACAACCTGCCCAAGGTGCTGCCGGTCTACCTGACCCGCAGCAAGGACGGCAGCACCGTGCTCAACCGCATCTCGCCACCGCCCGGCAAGGGCTGACGCCCTCCCCGCCCTACAGGGTCATCGCCGCCAGCCAGCCGAAGGCCAGCAGTGGCAGGTTGTAATGGATGAAGGTGGGCACCACGGTGTCCCAGATGTGGTGGTGCTGGCCATCCACGTTCAGCCCCGAGGTCGGCCCGAGGGTCGAGTCCGAGGCAGGCGAACCGGCATCACCCAGGGCACCGGCGGTACCGACGATGCACACCGTGGCCAGCGGGTCGAAGCCCAGCTGCACGCACAACGGCACGAAGATCGCGGCCAGGATCGGCACGGTGGAAAACGACGAGCCGATGCCCATGGTCACCAGCAGGCCCACCAGCAGCATCAGCAAGGCGCCGATCCCCTTGCTATGGTCGATCCACTGCGCCGAGGTCTGCACCAGGCTGTTCACCTCGCCGGTGGCCTTCATCACATCAGCGAAGCCTGAGGCGGCAATCATGATGAAGCCGATCATGGCCATCATCTTCATGCCCTCGGTGAACAGGTCGTCAGTGTCTTTCCAGCGCACGATGCCCGACAGCGAGAAGACCAGGAAACCGACCATGGCGCCGATGATCATCGAGTCCAGCCACAGCTGGACGATGAACGCCAGGGCAATCGCCAGCCCGGCCACCAGCAGGGTCAGCGGGTTGTATTGCACGCTCACCTGCTCCACCTGCTCGATACGCGCCAGATCGTAATCACGTTTCTTGCGGTAGCTGATGAACACCGCCAGCAACAGGCCGACCAGCATGCCGGCGGCCGGAATGGCCATGGCATGGGTGACATTCACGCCACTCACATCGACCCCCGCGCGGGCAACGTTGGCCAGCAGGATTTCGTTGAGGAAGATGTTGCCGAAACCCACCGGCAGGAACATGTACGGGGTGATCAGGCCGAAGGTGATCACGCAGGCGATCAGCCGGCGGTCGATGCGCAGACGGGTCAGCACGTACAGCAACGGCGGCACCAGCAACGGAATGAAGGCGATGTGGATCGGCAGAATGTTCTGCGACGACACCGCCACCACCAGCATCAGGCCGACCAGCAACCATTTGACCTTGCCGCCATTGGCGTGGCCCTGACGGTCGATCATGGCCAGGGCGCGATCAGCCAGGGCATGCGCCAGGCCGGACTTGGCGATCGCCACGGCAAAAGCGCCCAGCAGTGCGTAGGACAACGCCACCGTGGCCCCGCCACCGAGGCCGCCGTTGAACGCCTTGAGCGTGCCCTCGATGCCCAGGCCGCCCACCAGCCCACCGGCCAGGGCCCCGACGATCAAGGCGATGACCACGTGCACGCGGGACAGGCTGAGTATCAGCATGATGCCGACCGCGGCGATCACTGCATTCATGGATGGCTTACCTCATTGCGCAGAAAAAAGCGCGCACTGTGCAGCAGTGGGCGGCGGATGTCAAAAGCGCCATGTTGCGGCGCATTACCAATGCCTGACGCGGCCCGGCGGTTAAATTGAACGTTTGAATAAAGAAAAGCCCGCGGCGGCCGACACAATCGTCAGCCACACTCTTATTACAAGGGATCCGCCCCCATGCCTTTGCGACAACTTTCCATCCAGTGGAAGATCACTCTGCTCGCCGGTCTCTGCCTGGCCGGCATCGTCACCCTGCTCGTCGGCCTGTCGCTGTACCGCATGGACCACAGCTCGGACCTGGTCAAGGCCAGCAGCATGCAGATGCTGACCGAATCGGCGCAGTCGCGCATCGAGTCGCAAGGCGAGGTGCAGGCGCTGAACATTCGCCGCCAGTTCATGGACGCCTACCAGTACGGCGCTGGCTTCGCCCGCCAGGTGCTGTTCCTGCGTGAGCAGGCGGAAAAGCGCTTTCTCGATGCCTTCGACCTGCGCGAGGACATGACTCGCCAGGTGCGCGCCGCGTTGCAGGCCAACCCTGACCTGCTGGGCCTGTCGCTGGTGTTCGAGCCCAACGCCCTGGACAACAAGGACAGCCTGTTCGTCGACAAGGCAGAACTGGGCAGCAACGAAACCGGGCGTTTCGCCTTGTACTGGTCGCAGCCGCGCGTCGGCCAGCTGACCGCCATGGCCCTGCCCGAGCGGGACATGGCCAATACCGAGGTCGGCCCCAGCGGCCAGCCGGCCAACACCTGGTGGGTGTGCCCACGCACGTCCGGCAAGGTCTGCGTGGTGGAACCGTACTTCTACGACATCGATGGCCAGCAGGTGCTGATGACCAGCATCGTCTTCCCGCTGGCAGTCGACGGCAAGGTGATCGCCACCCTGTCCATCGACATCAACCTCAACAGCCTGCAGGCCCTCAGCCAGGAGGCCAGCCGCAGCCTGTACGAAGGCCGCACCACGGTCGGCATCCTCAGCCCGGTCGGCCTGCTGGCCGGCTACAGCGCCGACGCCAGCAAGCTGGCCCAGCGCTTCGACCAGGTCGACACCGCCAAGGGTGCCGAGCTGGTGCGCAAGCTGGCCGACGGCAAGCTGACCATCGTCCACGACCAGCAGCGCCTGAAGGTGTTGGCCGCGTTCCGGCCGATCCCGGATGCCCAGCCCTGGGGCGTGCTGCTGGACGTGCCGGAAAACGCCCTGACCGGGCCGGCCGAAGCGCTGAAACAGGAGCTGGACGCGCTGAACACCAGCGGCACCCTGCTGGAGCTGGGCCTGGGCCTGGCGGCGGCGATTGCCGGCCTGCTGATGGTGTGGCTGATGGCCCGTGGCGTCACCCGGCCGATCCTCGGCGTGGCCAGCATGCTCAAGGACATCGCCAGCGGCGAGGGTGACCTGACCCGCCGCCTGACCTATCAGAAGCAGGACGAACTGGGCGAACTGGCCGGCTGGTTCAACCGCTTCCTCGACAAGCTGCAGCCGACCATCGCCGAGGTCAAGCGCTCGGTGCAGGCCGCCCGTGGCACCGCCGACCAGTCCTCGGCGATTGCCAGCGAAACCAGCGCCGGCATGGAACAGCAGTACCGCCAGGTCGACCAGGTGGCCACTGCCTCGCATGAAATGAGCGCCACCGCCCAGGACGTCGCCCGCAGCGCCGCGCAGGCTGCCCAGGCCGCGCGCGATGCCGACCAGGCCACCCGCGAAGGCCTGGCGGTGATCGACCGCACCACCCACAGCATCGGGGCCCTCGCCGCCGACATGAGCCACGCCATGGCCGAGGTCGAGGGCCTGGCGCAGAACAGCGAAAAGATCGGTTCGGTGCTGGAGGTGATCCGCTCGATCGCCGAACAGACCAACCTGCTGGCGCTCAACGCCGCCATCGAGGCGGCCCGCGCCGGGGAAGCCGGCCGTGGCTTCGCGGTGGTGGCCGACGAAGTGCGCAACCTGGCCCAGCGCACCCAGGAGTCGGTGGAAGAAACCCGTCAGGTGATCGAAGCGTTGCAGAACGGCACCCGCGAAGTGGTCGGTGCCATGGACAACAGCCACCGCCAGGCCCAGGGCGGCGTGCAGCAGGTGGGCCAGGCGGTCACCGCGCTGCAGCGCATCGGCCAGGCCGTGACGGTGATTTCCGACATGAACCTGCAGATCGCCTCGGCTGCCGAGGAGCAGAGCGCGGTGGCCGAGGAAATCAACAGCAACGTGGCCACCATCCGCGACGTCACCGAATCGCTGTCGGGGCAGGCCAACGAGTCGGCGCGGGTCAGCCAGTCGCTGAACAGCCTGGCCAACCAGCAACAGGCGCTGATGGACCAGTTCCGCGTGTAATGGCTGGCAGGGCCGGTGCCAGCCGGCCCTGCCTCAGGCTTCGAAGCGGCCACCGCCGAGAATCCGGTCCAGCAGCACCAGGGCGCCATGCACATTGGGCCGGGCGCCCATCGGCAGCACATCGGTACCCTCAAGCGTTGCGTCGTCGTAGCCGGACACCATCACCAGCTGGTGCATCTGGTTGCCATTCAGGTAGATGTGGTGGTGCTCAATGGCATACGACTGGATCAGGCCCAGGGCGCCGACCACCATCGGCGTCGCGCTCGAGGTGCCGGCATAGTTTGCCGAATAATCCCGGTCATCGCCGCCCAGGTCCTGCAAGTCACCCCGCGACAAGGTCACCACGCTGTCACCCCAGGCATTGAGCATGCGGTAGGGATAATGGTGGTTCGAATAGGCATGGGGCTTACCATCCCAGGACTGACAGGCACCTACCAGAATAGTCCCTGAATCGCCGTGGTCATCGAAGTAGCGCCACTGCGACAAGTCGAGCCCCTGGCCTGCTCGTGTGCCCTTGTCTGCCAGGGTCGCGCTGCTGCCGTTGGCTGCCGCATTGACCACCACCGCGCCGCGCTCGCTCAGTTGCTGCATCACGGTCCACCAGGCCTGGTCATGCAAGGATGGCAGCAGGCTGCTGAGCACTTCGCTGTTGGCGGTCTGGCGATTGATGCCGACGATATCCCCTGGCTCGACGTTGCGCAGCAGATCCTTCAGCGCCTGAAATTGCCTTTGCGCATCCATGGCGCGGTTGTTGTAGAGGTACAGTTCGCTGTCGTGGCTGATCCCGGTGACCCCCATGTCATTGCGCGTGGCAACGATGATGCCTGCCGAAGCGGTGCCGTGGCTGGGGTTGTGGTTCGGTTCGAGCGAGACGATCTTCAAGGCGGGATTGCCGCGCAGGTCTTCGTGCTGCGGGTACAACCCACCATCACAGAAGTGGATACGCGCGCCTTTGCCGGTAACCTGCTTTGCCCATGCCCGGCGCACGTTCAGCCCCTGCCCTCTTGGGCCGGGTTGGTCCAGGTAGTTCTGGCGGGGTTCGAAGTCAGGCGTTGGCTGCGCATCTTCATAGGCTTTGTTGCCCGCCACCACGGCGGCGCCGGTCAGCAGGGTCGCCAGCAGCCCCGCCAGTACCAGCGCCACGGGATGGGGTTCTGGCTCGGGCTGCACGAACTCCATGGCGTGCACGTACTCGAGCGCGGCCAAGTCCTTGAGCAACGCCGCGTAGGTGTCGTTCAGCATGCTTGCGGGCTGTTCGAGGTAACAGTACTGGCGCAGCGGCCGCAGCCGGGCCTCACTCAGCTCGCCGCCGCTCAGCAGCGGCGTTGGTGCGATCACGGCCTGCAGGCCAGGCCAACGGCGCGCCAGCAACGCGCCAGAGCCGGGTTGCAGATCGTGAAGCAGGCGTTCATGCCCACCAGCGCCGAAACGGATGAGCAATGTCGGGTAACGGCTGCCCGGTACGGGCGCAGGCCATAAGGGCGTGGGCACGGCATCGTCATGGCCGGACGCACGCTTGCGGCGAGCATTCGCGGGCAGCGGTATCTTGTCGAGCAGGCTGCGGTTCGGTTCATCTGCCTGGATGTCGAGTACCAGCGGCGGCATCTCGATGACCCCGGCCCATCCGGTGGCTCGACCAAGCGCCGCTGCATGCTCATCCAGTAACACGACCTTGGGCCGTATGGTGTAGGTACCGGGCTCGTCGTCCGCCACCAGGGTGGCCGGGCAGCCATGGTCGGCCAGCTTGCCGCTACGCGCTTGCGAATGCACCGAGACCCCTCTGAACGAGACCGGGCCCTCGCTGCCGGTACGCTCATACTCATAACGGATACGGTCCACCTTGTACAGGTCTGCACCGGTACAGCGGATGTGCAGTTTTCCGTCGAAGCGGAAGTTGCGGTAATAAATGAAGTTCAGAGCCAGTGTCATCGGGGCGCCTCCAAGGTCGCGCAAAACAGGTAGCCGGACGGCGGCGCTCACTGTTGCAAGCGGATGCCACGCTTGCCATCGGGAGGGTGTTCCCTTGCACAAAAGCGGGCCGCGGTGCCGGTCGTCTACACTTGTCGCACCCTGAAAAAGCCACCGACGAGGCGCCGATGAAGAAGATTCCAACGCTGCTGGCCGGCCTGTTGCTTACCGTGGGCCTGGCCAGCACCGACAGCGCCGCTTCGGCAGAACGCAGCGCGCCCATCCACTTTGGCGCCATTGGCTGGGAAAGCGGTGCCCTGACCACCGAGATCCTGCGGTTGATCGTGGAGCGCGGCTATGGCTACCCCACCGATACCCTGCCCGGCAGCACGGTGAGCATGGAGGTGGCCCTGGCGCGCAACGACCTGCAAGTGATCGCCGAAGAATGGGCCGGGCGCAGCCCGGCGTGGGTCAAGGCCGAGCAAGCGGGCCAGGTCTATGCCCTGGGTGACACGGTGAAAAACGCCGAAGAAGGCTGGTGGGTGCCGGCCTATGTGATTGAAGGCGACGCTGCTCGCAAGCTGAAACCAATGGCACCTGACCTGCGCAGTGTCGAGGACCTGAAACGTTACCCCCAGGTGTTTCGCGACCCGGAGTCGCCCGGGAAAGGGCGCTTTCTCAACAGCCCCGCCGGCTGGACCTCGGAAACCGTCAACAGCCAGAAGCTCAAGGCCTACGGCCTGGATGAGCTGTACAGCAACTTCCGCACCGGCTCGGGAGCGGCGATGGACGCCGAAGTCGCCTCGGCCATTCGCCGGGGCCAGGCGGTGCTGTTCTACTACTGGAACCCCACGCCGCTGATGGGGCGCTACAAGCTCATACGGCTGGAGGAACCGCCGTTCGATGCCCAGGCCTGGGCCACCCTCACCGATGCCGGTAACCCCAACCCGAAAGGCAGCCGTTCGCTGCCAGCGAAACTGTCGATCGGTGTGTCCAGGGATTTTCGCGACAGCTACCCGGAGCTGGTCAGCGTGTTCGAACAGGTCGACCTGCCCATCGACCGGCTGAACCAGGCGCTGGCAGCCATGAGCGAAAAGCGTACGCCACCGCGCGATGCTGCACTCAGCTTCCTGCGCGATAACCGCGAGGTGTGGAAGGCCTGGCTGCCGGCGGACATCGCCGCCAAGGTCGAAGGCAGCCTGTGAACCAGCCGACAATTCGGAACTTGCCCATGCGTCTTTCGTGGAGGGTGATCGGCCTGGCCTCGGCCCTGCTCGCAGGCGCTTTGCACGCAGGCGCTTTGCACGCAGGCCCTTTGCACGCAGCCGATGCAGCCAAGGCAGCAGTCGCCGAGGACAAGGCCGCAGTGCTCGAGGAGAAAGTGGCGGATGACGCCGCACCGCCGAAAAAGGCCGAAACCCTTACCCCGGGTGAAGCGCAGGCGGTAGACCCGGCCGGCCAGGCGCCGCTGGACGACAGCCTCACCTGCCTGGCCCGCACCATTTACTGGGAGGCCAAAGGTGCCGACGCCGAAGACATGGCGGCCGTGGCCAGCGTGGTGCTCAACCGCCTGGGCCACGACGGTTTTCCAGACACCATCTGCGCGGTGGTCAAACAGGGCGTGGAGAGCAAGGCCTGCCAGTTCTCCTGGTGGTGCGACGGGCGCCCCGACCAGGTCGAGGAAGCGCAACGCTACGGCATTGCCAAGGAGATCGCGCGCAAGGCGCTCAACCAGCAACTGAAGGACACTACCGGGGGTGCCCTGTACTTCCATGACCCTGCTGTGCACCCGGACTGGGCCAAGGCCTACCGCAGAACCGCACGAACCCGGCATTTTCTGTTCTACAAGCCGAACCCGGCGCTGGCCCGCTGATGCCGGGGTGCCAGGCAGCCCGACACAGCGCCTGAGCGTGCTGGCGTGAAGCGCATGATTATCCCCATCGCACTTTTGCCCAGGCCAAGGGTCTACTGCCTCTTTTGCCGCCCACAACGATTGCCGGCGTTTTCATTGCTTTGCACGATCCCAGGCCAAAAGCCCTGGGCTTGTGTAGGATGAGCAGCGCATACCACGACGCTGCCAGTCATAGGGAGATCCACATGCGCGTCCTGTCATCCGTTGCCGCCTTGTCGCTGGGCCTGGTCGTCACGACCGGGGCACTGGCTGCCACCGGCGAAGAGGCGCAGCTGATCGATTCGATCAATGTCTACCGCAGCAAGGCCCAGCCCTGCGGTGGCGAAGCGTCGCTGGAGCTGCCGCCGCTCAACAGCGATACCCGCCTGGCGCTGTCGCCGGAGGGCACCCGCGACCTGCAGCAGGCCATGACCCGCGCCGCCTACCCCATGGTCAATGTGCAGGCCATCAGCCTGTCGGGGCCGCGCGATGCGCAGGCCGCCATGCATGCCATCGAAGAGAGTTTCTGCCAGGTGGTGCTCGACCCGCAGTTCGTCGACATCGGCGTCAGCCAGGAAGGCCGCGACTGGCGCATCGTGCTGGCCCGACCGCTGCTCAGCGGCCGCCTGGGCGACTGGCAGGCCGAGGGGCAGAAAGTACTGCAGGAAATCAACGCCGCGCGCCAGGTGCCGCGCCAATGCGGTGGCCAGCCCTTCGCCGCCGCCCCCGCGCTGAGCTGGAGCACGGCGCTGGCCGGGGTCGCCGCCAACCACACCCGGGCCATGGCCAACCAGAACTTCTTCGATCACATCGACAAGGATGGCCGTACCCCCGGTGACCGGGCGGAACTGGCCGGTTACCTGTACCAGCAGATCGGCGAAAACATCGCCGCCGGGCGCGACACCGCACGCAAGGTGGTCGATGGCTGGCTGGACAGCCCGGGGCATTGCGCGACGCTGATGAACCCGGACTTCCGGGAACTGGGTGCTGCGTATGCCGTGGACCCGAAGAGTGACGCCGGCATTTACTGGACGGGCTTGTTCGGCACTGCGCAATAAGCCGGACGCCTTCGAAAGCAACCAGGAATTTCTGATCATGGCATTCGACACCTGGCTTATCTACCTGCTGGCAAGTCTCGGCCTGTCGCTGACCCCAGGCCCCAACAGCCTGCTGGCACTGACCCACGGCGCGCTGTATGGCGCGCGCCGAACGTTGTTCACCATCGTCGGCGGGGTGTTCGGCTTCAGCGCCCTGATTGCCTTGGCCATGTTCGGCCTCGGCGCATTGCTGCAGACCTCGGCGTCGATACTGAGCGTGCTCAAGTGGGTCGGTGGCGCCTATCTGCTGTGGCTGGGTATTCAGCTGTGGCGCAGCCCGGCCCTGCACCTGGAGCCGGCCGGGCAAAGCGCGCGGCTGGGCAATGCCGACCTGTTTCGCCAAGGCCTGTTGTCGGCCATGGCCAACCCCAAGGTGCTGTTGTTCTATGGCGCGTTCCTGCCGCAATTCATCGACCCGCAGCGCGGGCTGCTGGTGCAGTTCGTGGTGATGGCGGCGACGTTTGCCAGCGTCGAATGCCTGGTCGAATACCTGTTGGCACGCCTGGCATTTCGCATTCGGCCTTGGCTGGCCAAGGGTGGCAAGGGCTTCAATCGTTGCTGCGGCAGTTTGTTTGCCGTGATTGGCGTGGCGTTGCCACTTGGGCGCTAGCTAGCGGCATTTTCCAAGTATCGGAACGTTCTTACAAACAGCCGGGCCCTTGAAGAAGCGCAGCGCGGGGCAATTGCGTCCATAGTGGAACCATTCCCGTTCCAGCGAGGCGCGCCATGACACCGACCAACCTGCTGACTGCCCTGCCCCCCTGTGACCCCGCCAGTGCCGAGCGCATCGACCCCTTGCTCAGCCGCCCGGGGGTGCGTGTGGAACGCATCGTTTCCACCGGCCAGGCCAGCCCGCCCGGCTTCTGGTACGACCAGGCCGAAGGCGAATGGATCGTGCTGGTCAGTGGCGCGGCGGGCCTGCGCTTCGAGCACGAGGACTACACCCGCCTGCTGGCGCCGGGCGATTGCCTGGACATCCCGCCGCACTATCGCCACCGCGTGGAATGGACCGCACCCGACACGGCGACCATCTGGCTGGCGGTGTTCTACAGCAGCGCCACGCCGTGGCCGGCGTGACACCGGTAGCGGCAACACGGCGCACCGAACCCTGCGACAATCGGCCTCACAAAATTATGTACCAACTTGTTAATTAGCAAGCTAAGGGATTACACTGCGCGCATTCCACCTGCTGAGATCCCTGGCATGAATGAAACACCGCGCGCCGCCGGCGCCACAAAACTCATCCTGGTCGGCCTGGGCGTGATCATCGCCCTGCTCGGCCTTCTCCTGGCTGCGGGCGGCGTCAAGCTGGCCGGCCTGGGCGGTTCCTGGTACTTCCTGAGCGGCGGCCTGGCCATGGCCATCGCCGGCGTGCTCATCGCCCGCCGCAAGCAGGCTGGCGCCTGGCTGTATGCAGCGTTTCTGCTCGGTACGGCAATCTGGGCGCTGATCGACGCCGGCCTGGTGTTCTGGCCGCTGTTCTCGCGCCTGTTCATGTTCGCCGCGATCGGCATGCTGGTAGCACTGGTCTACCCGCTGCTGGCGCGTGCCAACGGTGCCCGTGCAGGCCGGGGTGCCTATGGCGTGGCCGGGCTGATGGCGGTGCTGCTGCTGATCGCCGCCGGCAACATGTTCGTTGCCCACCCCAGCGTTGCCCCCACCGGCAAGGGCCCGGGCATGACCCCGGTCGAAGCCGACAAGGCGCAGAAGGACTGGGCTCACTACGGCAACACCGAAGGCGGCAGCCGCTTCGCTGCGCTGGACCAGATCAACCGCGACAACGTCGACAAGCTGAAAGTGGCCTGGACCTACCACACCGGTGATGTGGCCATCAGCGACGGCAACGGTGCCGAAGACCAGCTCACCCCGCTGCAAGTGGGCAACAAGGTGTTCATCTGCACCCCGCACAACAACCTGATCGCCCTCGATGCCGACACCGGCAAAGAGCTGTGGAAGAACGCGATCAACGCCCAGTCCAAGGTCTGGCAGCGCTGCCGTGGCATGGCCTACTTCGACGCCACTGCCGCCCTCGCCCAGCCGACCCAGCCGAACAGCTCGCCGATCACCGGCGTCAGCCTGGCGGCCGGCGCCAACTGCCAGCGTCGCCTGCTGACCAACACCATCGATGGCCGCCTGATCGCCGTCGACGCCGACACCGGCGAGTTCTGCCAGGGCTTCGGCAGCAACGGCCAGGTCGACCTCAAGGCCGGCCTGGGTGATGTGCCGGACTCTTACTACCAGCTGTCCTCGGCACCGCTGATGGCCGGCACCACCGTGGTGGTCGGCGGCCGGGTCGCCGACAACGTCCAGACCGACATGCCAGGCGGCGTGATCCGTGGCTTCGATGTGATCACCGGGGCAATGCGCTGGGCCTTCGACCCGGGCAATCCGCAGGACCGTCAGGCGCCGCAGGGCGACAGCACCTATGTGCGCAGCACGCCGAACAGCTGGGCCCCGATGTCCTACGACCCGGCCATGAACACCGTGTTCCTGCCGATGGGTTCGTCGTCCACCGACATCTACGGCGTTGAACGCAACGCGCTGGACCACACCTACGGCGCTTCGGTGCTGGCCCTGGACGCCACCACCGGCAACCAGAAGTGGGTGTTCCAGACCGTGCACAACGACCTGTGGGACTTCGACCTGCCGATGCAGCCGAGCCTGATCGACTTCACCAAAGACGACGGCCAGACGGTACCGGCGGTGGTGATCGGCACCAAGGCCGGGCAGATCTACGTGCTCGACCGCGCCACCGGCAAACCGCTGACCCAGGTCGACGAAGTCCCGGTCAAGCCCAGCAACATCCCCAACGAGCCGTACTCGCCCACCCAGCCGAAGTCGGTGGGCATGCCGCAGATCGGTGCGCAGACCCTGACCGAGTCGGACATGTGGGGCGCTACCCCGTATGACCAGCTGCTGTGCCGCATCGACTTCAAGAAGATGCGCTATGACGGCTTGTACACCGCGCCGGGCACCGACCTGTCGCTGAGCTTCCCGGGTTCGCTGGGTGGCATGAACTGGGGCAGCATTTCCACCGACCCGGTGCATGGTTTCATCTTCGTCAACGACATGCGCCTGGGCCTGTGGATCCAGATGATCCCGTCGCAGAACAAAGGCGGCGCCGCGTCCGGTGGCGAAGCGCTGAACACCGGCATGGGCGCGGTACCGCTCAAGGGCACGCCGTATGCGGTGAACAAGAACCGCTTCCTGTCGGTCGCCGGCATTCCGTGCCAGGCGCCACCGTTCGGCACCCTGACCGCCATCGACATGAAGACCCGCCAGGTGGCCTGGCAGGTACCGGTGGGCACCGTGGAAGACACCGGCCCGCTCGGCATCCGCATGCACCTGCCGATCAAGGTCGGCCTGCCGACCCTCGGCGGCACCCTGTCGACCCAGGGCGGCCTGGTGTTCATCGCCGGCACCCAGGACTTCTACCTGCGCGCCTACGACAGCAGCAACGGCAGCGAGATCTGGAAGGCTCGCCTGCCAGTGGGCAGCCAGGGCGGCCCGATGACCTACGTCTCGCCGAAGACGGGCAAGCAGTACGTGGTCGTCACCGCCGGCGGCGCGCGCCAGTCGACTGACCGTGGCGACTACGTGATTTCTTACGCTCTGCCGTAAGACCGCGTCGCCCTCTTCGCGGGTAAACCCGCTCCCACAGGAACTGCACAGTTTGCAAGGGCAGTGAAAAATTTGTGGGAGCGGGTTCACCCGCGAAGAGGCCCTGGAAGACAACCCGAGATTCAGCAATGCCATCCGCAATTCGCATCATCCCCACCCTGCTGCTGGCCCTGGCCAGCAGCACCGCCCTTGCCAACGATGACCTGCTGACCCGCAACACCCTGACCGGTGACTGGGGCGGCCTGCGCCACCAGCTGGAGGACGACGGCGTCAGGTTCACCGGCGACTACAGCGGCGAGACCGCCTACAACGCTCATGGTGGCCTGCACCGCTCGGCGCGCTACTCGCAGAACCTCAAGCTGGGCGTACAGTTCGACCTGTCGAGACTGTATGGCCTGGACAACGGCGGCAAGGTCCAGCTGACCATCAACGACCGCCGCGGCAACAGCGCCTCGGAGGACCTGGTGGGCAACCGTCTGCCGATCCAGGAAAACTTCGGCGGCCTGTACACCCGCCTGACCGAGCTGAGCTACGAGCGCACCCTGTTCACCCCGGCCCTCAACGTCAAGCTCGGCTACATGGCCATGGGCAATGACCTTGGCGGCCTGGACAGCGGCATCCTGTGCAACTTCATGAACGCCGGCTTCTGCGGCCACCCGCTGAACATGTCCGGTGGCAGCGGCTGGACCAACTACCCCAATGCCCACCTGGGCGTGCGGCTGAAGTACGACCTGTCGCCGGCCTGGCAACTGCGCGTGGCGGCGTTCAACGTCGACCCGCAAAGCAACGGCAACGCCAGCCGTGCCTGGCACCTTGGCCCCAAGCACACCACCGGCACCGTGGTCCCGGTAGAGCTGGTGTACAAGCTGCAGGGCGAACTGCCCGGCGAGTACAAGCTGGGCTATTACTACGACAGCTCCGATGCGAAGCGCATCGGCAGCGATGACGAAGTCTCAGGCCGTGGCGGGCACTACCTGCTGATCGACCAGGCGGTGTGGGCCGACGCACGTTCACCGGGCCGCAGCCTGCACGCCTTCGGCCAGTACTCGGCGTCGAGCAAGGCCGCCTCACCGTTCACCCGCTGGTATGGTGCCGGCGTGGTGCTGTACAAGCCGTTCGCCGGGCGCCCGAAGGATACCGTGGCGCTTGGCTACGGCCGTGCCGTGCCCAACCCGCGCAGCCGCGATGTGCTGGAAGACGCCGCGTACAACGGTGGCCAGCCGTTCCCGGATATCGACAGCGCCGAGCAGTTGATCGAGCTGAGCTATGGCTACCAGGCTACGCCGTGGCTGAACCTGAGGCCGGATGTGCAGTACATCATCGAGCCAGGGGCGTTCTCCGGAAAGGATATCGACAATGCGCTGGTAGTTGGTCTGCAGGTCAAGGCAATCTTCTGAATGGCCGGGGCCGCGCGGCGGCCCATTCGCGGGCACGCCCGCTCCCACAGGTAAAGCACAGGCGTCGAACCTGGCGCTGTACTTGTGGGAGCGGGCGTGCCCGCGAAGAAGCCAGCGCAATCAATCCTGCCTGAGGTACTCCACCAGCCTCAGCAGCATCGCATCACACCCCCGCAACTGCTCGACACTGACGAACTCATCCGGCTTGTGCCCCTGGTCCATGCTCCCGGGCCCACACACCACGGTCGGGATGCCCGCCTGATCGAACAGCCCGCCTTCGGTACCGAACGCCACGGTTCCGAACGCCTGCGAGCCACTGAGCTGGGCCAACAGGCGCGCCGCCTCGCTGTCCGCTGGCGTGGCCAGCCCCGGATACGCACTCAACAGTTGCAGGCGAATGCCGCTGGCCGCATCGACCTTGCGCATGCGCGGCAGCAGCTCGGCCTCGGCATAGCCCTGCAACTGGTCGGCCACCGCCTGCGCCTCGAACCCCGGCAGTGCGCGTACTTCGAAATCGAACTGGCATTCGGCCGGCACGATGTTCAGTGCCCTGCCGCCCTGGATCACCCCCGTCTGCACCGTGGAGAACGGCGGGTCGAAACGTGGGTCATGCTGCCTGGGGTGGGCCAGCGCCTGGCCAATCTCGCCCAGCTTGCCGATCAGCTTCGCGGCGTACTCGATGGCGTTCACCCCATGCGGCGCATACGCCGAGTGACAGGCCGCACCCTGCACGTGGCAGCGCATCGCCAGCTTGCCTTTGTGCCCCAGCACCGGCTTTAGCTCGGTGGGCTCGCCGATCAGGCACAGGCGTGGCTTGTGCGGGCGCTGCGCCAGCGCGGCCAACAGCGAACGCACCCCCAGGCAGCCGACCTCTTCGTCGTAGGAAAACGCCAGGTGCACCGGCATGCGCAACGGCTGGGCGAGAAACGCCGGTACCGCCGCCAGCACCGCAGCGATGAAGCCCTTCATGTCTGCCGCGCCACGGCCATACAGGCGCCCGTCGCGTTCGGTGAGGGCAAACGGCTCGACCGTCCAGGCCTGGCCGTCCACCGGTACCACATCGGTGTGCCCCGACAGCACCACGCCGCCCCTGTCACGCGGGCCGATGGTGGCGAACAGGTTGGCCTTGGTGCCTTCGGGGTTGTGGAACAGCTCGCTTTCCACCCCCAGCTCGGCCAGGTAATCACGGATAAAGCCGATCAGCGCCAGGTTGGAATCGCGGCTGACCGTGGCGAAGCCGATCAGCCTGGCCAGCAGCGCGCGGCTGGCAAAGTCACTCATCGCCCGGCACCCCATAGCTGGGTGCGGTGGTCGGATCGAGGGCGCGGGTGACGTAATCCTGCATCTGCGGCCGGTAAGCCTGCCACAGGCCATCGAGCACGCCGATCGGGTCGGCATCGGCCCAGTCCACGCGCAGGTCCACCAGCGGCCAGGTCAGCTCGCCGGCAATCTTCAACGCTGCCGAGTGCACCGGCCCGGCCTCGCCGCCGGCGGCCATTGCCGCGTGCATGGCGGCCAGCAGGCGGTCGGCCAGGTGTTCAGCCGGCTGTTCGAAGGCCAGCACCATCGCGTCGATCACCCCCGGCGAGGCCAGCAGGTTGCCTGCCGCCGCACATTGCTCACCCGCTACGGCGTGGTGCTTGCCCAGGGCGTGCTTACCGGTGAACAGCGCCACCTGGCCGTTGCTGTCGATCACCGTGACCTGGCGGTACTCGCTCCAGCCATTGGCACTCAGCACCCGGTCCAGCGCCTCGCCGGGGGGCAGCTGGCCCTGCTCCAGGGCATCGAGAATCTGCGGGCCCAACGCCGGCAAGGTGATGTTCTGCGTAGCCACTGCGCCTACGCCGGCCCGTACCCACGGGCAGCGGGCGCCCACGGCGATGCTGGAAGAGCTGATGGCGATACCGACCTGGCCGGTTTCCTGGCAACGCCCGATGATGGAGAAGGTCATGTCATGGTTCCTGTTTGCGGTGTTGTGCTGTGCGATACACGGCATTCTGGGTGGAACCTTGCGGCCGGCGAAACCACCTTTTTCCTAGGCCTTGCAGAGGAAAAAACTAAGGCCATGGCGCACCGGCGAAACAGCGCCCGAAAGCCGCCCCATGCAGCGCTGCAGGCCAGGCAAATCAAGGCCTTCGCCGTTTTATCGGCAAGCCCCAGCTAAATACTATTTTCGCCATTTCCAGCGCATCCCTAGTCTGGCTCCAGGCAACGGCGGTCCTCCAAACCGACCTGACAAAAACCGCCTGAACAAGGGCTCGGACATGACATTGAACAACCTCGAAATCGACACCCTCGTCGTCGGCGCCGGCCAGGCCGGCGTGGCCATGAGCGAACACCTGAGCAAGCTTGGCGTGCCGCACCTGGTACTGGAGCGCAAGCGCATCGCCGAGGCCTGGCGCAGCGGCCGCTGGGACTCGCTGGTGGCCAACGGCCCGGTCTGGCACGACCGCTTCCCGGGGCTGGAATTCAACCTCGACGCCGATGCCTTCGCCGGCAAGGACCAGGTCGCCGACTACTTCGAGCAGTACGTACGCAAGTACAACCTGCCGGTGCGCACCGGCATCGAAGTGAAGAAAGTGCAGCGCAACAGCGACCGCCCCGGTTTCACCATCGAAACCAATGAAGGGGTGATTCGCGCCAACCGCGTGGTGGCCGCCACCGGCCCGTTCCAGAAGCCGGTGATCCCGGCCATCGCGCCGCAAGACAGCCAGCTGCACCAGATCCACTCAGCCGCCTATTACAACCCCGCGCAGTTGCCCGACGGCGCTGTGCTGGTGGTCGGCGCCGGTTCCTCGGGCGTGCAGATCGCCGAAGAGCTGATGCGTGCCGGGCGCCAGGTGTACCTTTCGGTCGGCGCCCACGACCGCCCGCCGCGCGCCTACCGCAACCGTGATTTCTGCTGGTGGCTGGGGGTGCTGGGCGAGTGGGATGCGGAAATCGCCAAACCCGGCCGCGAGCACGTGACCATTGCCGTCAGCGGCGCCCGTGGTGGCCACACCGTGGACTTCCGCGCCCTCGCCCACCAAGGCATGACCCTGGTCGGCCTGACCCAGTCGTTCGACAACGGCGTGGCGCGTTTCCAGGACAACCTGGTCGAGAACATCAACCGCGGCGACGAAAATTACCTGGCGCTGCTGGATGCCGCCGATGCCTACATCGAACGCAACGGCCTCGACCTGCCGCCAGAGCCGGCCGCCCGCGAACGCCTGCCCGACCCGGAATGCATGCGCAACCCGCTGCAGCAGCTGGACCTGGCCAAGGCCGGTGTCACCAGCATCATCTGGGCCACCGGTTACGGCGTCGATTTCAGCTGGCTGCAGGTCGACACCTTCGACGCCAACGGCAAGCCGCAGCACCAACGCGGCGTGGCCCGCGAGCCCGGCGTGTACTTCCTTGGCCTGCCGTGGCTGTCACGCCGTGGTTCGTCGTTCATCTGGGGCGTGTGGCACGACGCCAAGCATGTCGCCGGGCACATCGCCACGCAACGCACCTACCTGGCCTACCGCGACCGCGAGCAGCGCGCAGCGGACGGGCAACAACCCACGATCAGCAACGTCAGCACCCTCGGAGCCCACTGATGCCTACCCATACCCGTATCCGCATGTTCAACACCAAGGCCACCTACCCCAACCAGACCTTGGACAACGACCTGTGCCAGGCCGTGCGCGCCGGCAACACCGTGTATGTGCGCGGCCAGGTCGGCACCGACTTCGACGGCAACCTGGTGGGCCTGGGTGACCCACGGGCGCAGGCCGAGCAGGCGATGAAGAACGTCAAGCAACTGCTCGAAGAGGCCGGCTCCGACCTGTCGCACATCGTCAAAACCACCACCTACATCACCGACCCGCGCTTCCGCGAGCCGGTGTACAAGGAAGTGGGCAAGTGGCTCAAGGGCGTGTTTCCGATTTCCACCGGCCTGGTGGTCGCCGGGCTGGCCCAGGCCGAGTGGCTGATGGAGATCGATGTGATCGCCGTGGTGCCTGACCAGGCCTAGCGGGACCTCCGGGTGCGAGCGGGCTTGCCCTGATAGTCGTCAGTCAGTGTACTTGGGGCTGCTGCGCAGCCCATCGCCGGCAAGCCGGGCTCCCACAGGTACGGCGCAGACCTCAAGGTTTGCGAAATACCTGTGGGGGCCCGGCTTGCCGGCGATGGGCCCCCAAGCGGCCCCCCCTTTGCAGACCAAACCAACCCGGGAGAAAACCACCGGGCCCGGCAGCCCGGTGGTGCGCGGCCGAGACCCCCGCACGCCCCG
>NZ_PUQD01000067.1 GCF_003331055.1 Pseudomonas sp. AFG_SD02_1510_Pfu_092
CCCCCCCCCCCCCCCCCCCCCCCCCCCCCCCCCCCCCCCCCCCCCCCCCTTTTTTTTGGGGGGGGGGGGGGGGGCCCCCCGGCGATGGGCCGCAAGGCGGCCCCAGATTGCCTGACCTACCGAACCGGCTAGAAAGCCACGGTCGCCGACAGCAGGTAGGTCCGCGGCGTAGACAGCGTCAGCCCCGGCTCGCTGTCATCCGAGGCCCCGGCCGAACTCCAGTAGCGGTCGTCCAGCACGTTCTCGACACTGGTGCGCAAGGTAACCGAGGTGGCATCCACCTTGAACGCATAACGCGCGCCCAGGTCGTAACGCTGCCAGCCGTCGATCTGCTTGCTGTTGTTCTGGTCCAGGTACTGCGAGCTCGAGTGGATGCCCCGCGCCGTCAGGGTCAGGCCGTTCAGCCCGGGCACATCCCATTCGGCACCCAGGTTGACGTTGTACTCGGGCGTGGCCGGCGCGCGGTTGCCATCGTAGGCGCCGCCGACGGTGTCGGTCAGTTCGCTGTCGATGTACATCACCCCGCCGAGCACGCGCACGCCTTGCACCGGCTCGCCGAACACACTCAGTTCGATACCGCGGTTGTCGCGCTTGCCATTGGCGCCGAACACCCGCGAGGTGGGGTTGGTTTCGTAGGCGGGCTGGCGGATGCGGAAGGCACTGGCAGTGAAGGCGACTTGACCCAGGTCGTACTTGGCCCCCACCTCGACCTGGCGGCTGGTGAACGGCGGGAAGATCTGGTCTTCGTTGACCGCTGTCGACGGCGCGATCTTGCCCTGGCTCAGGCCTTCCATGTAGTTGGCATACAACGACAGCTGGTCGCTGACCTTGAGCAGCACGCCGCCCGAGGGCGACACTTTCTCTTCATCGTAGGCGGTAGCGCCCTTGGTACCGTCGCTCCAGTCATCCACCTGCACCCGCTGCCAGCGCGCCCCCAGGGTCAGCAGCAGGCGGTCGTCGAACAAACCCAGGGTGTCGGCCAAGGCCACGCCGGAAAAGCGGTTTTCCGTGTACACCTCGGGGTCGATGCGGGTTGGCGTACCCGGTGTCGGCGTGGCTACCGGCTGGTAGAGGTTGCTGGGCGCCGAGGCATAGCGGGCGCCGCCGTTGGTGAAGTCCATGTAGAAGTAGCTGGCGGCCAGGTTCAGCTCGTGGCTGACTGGCCCGGTATGCACCCATTTGCGCACGCCGGCCATGGCGGTACGCACGCTTTCATCCCGGGTGAAGTCGCGCGGCTGCACGGTGAAGTCGCCGGCATCGTTGCTGATCGACACGTTGTGGCGCAGGAAGTCATGGTTGCTCTTGCGCGCACCGACCGCGCCGTAGGCCAGCAGCGACTCGCTGATATCGTACTCGGCGTGCAGCGCACCGAAGGTGTCGTTGGTGCGCGCTTTGCTCCAGGCCTGGGCATAGTTGTGGCGTACGTCGTTGGCATCCGGCACCTTGGCATTGGCACCGACCAGTACCCGCTCCTGCGGTGCATCGGTGTCGCGTTCGGTATGGCCAAGGTCTGCCGAAAGGCGCAGGCGCTCGCCACGAAAGTCCAGGCCCAGCACCGCCATGTCGCGCTCGACACGCTGGTGGTCCCATTCGGTGTCGCCGGCCTGTTTCACGCCATTGAAGCGCACGCCGAACTGCTGGCCTTCGCCGAAGCGCCGGCCAACGTCCACCGCACCGCCTGCCTGGCCCGCCGAGGCATAGCTGGCGGTAAACTCGGTCAGCGGCTGGTCGCCGGCCCGCTTGGGCTGCACATTGATACCGCCGCCGACACTGCCACGCGGCGAAATGCCGTTGATCAGCTGGCTGGGGCCTTTGATGATGTCGACCCGGTCGGCCATTTCCATGTCGATCGAGTAGGTCGGCAGGATGCCGTACAGGCCGTTGTAGGCGACATCGCTGTTGAACAGGCTGAAGCCGCGAATGGTGAACTGCTCGAAACGCCCACCCGCCGGGTTGGTGGCGCGCACCGAAGGGTCGCTGGTGATCAGCTCGCCCAAGGTCCGCGCCTGCTGGTTCTTCACCAGTTCGCTGGTGTAGCTGGTGATGCTGAACGGGGTTTCCATGAAGTCGCGCGTGCCCAGCAGGCCTTGCGAGCCCTGACGGGCCACCTGGCCACCGGCATAAGGTGGCGTTTCGTTGCCTGCGGCCAGGCCGCCAACGATGCTGGTCGGGGCGATTTCCAGCGCACCACCTGCCTCGGGGGCCGGCACCAATGTGAAGGCACCCTCGCCCACCGCAAGCAATTGCAGGCCGCTGCCGCGCAGCAGTTGGGTGAAGCCTTCGTCGACACTGTAGTTGCCGGACAGGCCATTGCTCTGCCGGCCGTCGACCAGCGCCGGGTCCAGCGACAGGCTGACCCCGGCCTGGTCGGCGAACCGGGTAAGTGCCGCGCCCAGGTTTGCCGCTGGCACCTGGTAGCTGCGTCGGGCGGGTTCGTCGGCCCAGGCCGGTGCACACAACAACAGGCTCATGGCGAACAACGGATGTGCCGCACGCGCCAGTGAGCGCAGGCGGCAGGACATGACAACAGGCATTGAACAGGGCTCCCCTTTATTTGCTCCTACCGGTAATGACCGGCGAGCAAAAAAAAGGGGACAGCCTCATGCGCGATTTTCTCGCGCCGCCAGGTTCACCCAGTAACGCGTACGCGTGTGCACCTGCAACGGCAGGCTGGCGGCGAGCAAGGCCAGCACCCGGTCGGTGTCGTCGAGGCGGAACGTACCGGTCACGCGCAGGGCCTCAAGTTCCGGCGCCCAGCGCAGCACTCCGGGGCGATACCGGCGCAGCTCGTGCAGCAGCTCGCCCAAGGGGCGGTCCTCCAGGCGCAGCACCCCTTCGCGCCAGCCCAGCAGCCATGCGTCCAGGCCGGTGACCGGGCCAACCGCGGTCGCTTGCAGGCTGGCCTGCTGCCCGGCCTGAAGCAGCACTGCCGGGCCTTGCCGCGGCTGCAGGTTGGCCGTGCCCTTGAGCAGCGATACCCGGCACGCCTGATCGACCAGGCGCAGGCACGCCTCACCGGCCTCCAGCGCGACCTGGCCATAGGGCACCTGCAACGTCAGGCTCAGGTTGCCGGGCAAGCTGACGGCCACTTCGCCACGTAGCAATGTCAGGCGCCGGGCGCCCAGGTCGATATTCGCTGCACTGTCGGTGTTCAACTGCAAGCTAGTGCCATCGCTCAGCAGCACCTGCCGGCGCTCGCCGACTGCGGTGTGCATGTCGGCGGCCCAGGCTTGCAACGGCAGTTCGCGGCTTGCCAGCCAGGCCGCTGGCAACAACGCCGCCACGCCCAAGGCTTGCTTGAGCAGCGCCCGGCGGCCGGCATCCGGGCGGTCCAGAGTGGCCATGGCCACTGCGCCGGGTAGCGCGGAAAAGCGCTGGCGCAACAGCAGTGCCTTTTGCCAGGCGTGTTCGTGCAAGGTGCTGCGGGTGCGCCATTGCTCCAGACGCAGCAGGTCACCCTCGCTGGCGCCGCCGGAGTCCACCAATGCCAGCCAGCGGGCAGCGGCCCGCAGTGCCTCGCGGGTTTCGGGGCAATGGCCGTTCATTACAGTTCGGCCAGCAGGCAATGCTCGTAGGCCTGGGCCATGTAGCGCTTGACCGAGCGCTCGCCAACGCCCAAGCGCTTGCCGATCTCGGCATAGCCCAGGCCCTCCAGCTGGCTCCAGAGAAAGGCCTTGCGTACCGGCGCCTTGAGGCCGTCGAGCAATTCGTCGAGGGCTTGCAGGGTTTCCAGCAGCAGCCAGCGCTGCTCTGGCGAGGGCACCTGCTGTTCGGGCAACTGCGCCAGTGCATCGAGGTAGGCTTGTTCCAGGCTGCGCCGCTGGTGGAAGTTGCTCAGCAGGCGCTTGCCCACGGTCAGCAGGTAGGCACGCGGTTCGCGGATGTCTGCCAGCGGCTGCGCGCTGGCCAGCACCCGCAGGAAGGTATCCTGGCTGAGGTCGGCGGCATCCCAGGCATTGCCCAGGCGCCGACGCAGCCAGGTTTCCAGCCAGCCGCGATGAGCCTGGTACAGGGCAGGCAGGCTATGCTCCGGTGGCGGCGCGGCGTCGATCATGAGGAAGGCCCTGCGGTGGCGTAAATAAGATTAATTCTAATTTACACCGTGCCGCAGAACCAAGCGCTTTGTTACCTGTCAGGCAATCGCCGCATCCACCAGCACCTGGGCTTCCTGCACCAGGCGCTGCAGGTGCGCCTCGTCGATGAAGCTTTCGGCGTAGATCTTGTAGATGTCCTCGGTGCCCGACGGGCGCGCGGCGAACCAGCCATTGGCGGTCATCACCTTCAGCCCGCCAATCGCCTGGCCATTGCCCGGCGCATGGCTGAGGATCTGCACGATCGGCTCACCCGCCAGCTCGGTCGATTTCACCTGCTCCGGCGCCAGCTTGCTCAACAACGCCTTTTGCCGGGCATCGGCCTTGGCTTCGACACGGGTGGCGAACGGCTTGCCCAGCGCCGCCGTCAGGTCGGCGTAGGCCTGGCTCGGGTTGCGCCCGGTGCGCGCGGTCATCTCGGCGGCCAGCAAAGCCGGGATCAGGCCGTCCTTGTCGGTGGCCCAGACCGAGCCATCGCGGCGCAGGAACGAGGCGCCGGCGCTTTCTTCGCCACCAAAGCCGAGCGTGCCGTCGAACAGGCCCTGGGCAAAGAACTTGAAGCCCACCGGCACTTCGTACAGGTCACGGCCCAGGCGCTGGGTAACGCGGTCGATCAGGCCGCTGGAGACCACGGTCTTGCCGACTGCGGCATCGCTGCGCCATTGCGGGCGGTGGCGGTACAGGTAGTCGATGGCCACCGCCAGGTAGTTGTTCGGCGGCAGCAGGCCATCGGGGGTGACGATGCCGTGGCGGTCGTGGTCCGGGTCGCAGGCAAAGGCCACGTCGAAGCGTTCGCGCAGGCCGATCAGGCCCTGCATGGCATAGGGCGAGGACGGGTCCATGCGGATCTGGCCGTCCCAGTCGACCGTCATGAAGCGGAAGGTCGGGTCGACCTCGGTGTTCACCACTTCCAGATCCAGCTGGTAATGCTCGGCAATCGCCGACCAGTAGCGCACCCCGGCCCCGCCAAGCGGGTCGACGCCCAGGCGCAGCTTGGCGCCGCGAATGACATCGAAATCGATGACGTTTTCCAGGTCGGCCACGTAGTGGCTTACATAGTCGTGGCGCTGGGTGGTAGCGGCCTGCAACGCCTGGGCATGGTCGATACGCTTGACCCCCGCCAGGTTGGCCGCCAGCAGTTCGTTGGCCTTGGCCTCGATCCACTTGGTCACATCGCTGTCGGCCGGGCCGCCATTGGGCGGGTTGTACTTGAAGCCACCGCTTTGCGGCGGGTTGTGCGACGGGGTGATGACGATGCCGTCGGCCAGGCCCTGGGTACGGCCACGGTTGTGGCAGAGGATGGCATGCGACACGGCCGGCGTCGGCGTGTATTCGTCATCCTTGGACAACATCACCTGCACACCGTTGGCGGCGAGCACTTCCAGGGCACTGGCGGTGGCCGGTGCCGACAGGGCGTGCGTGTCGGCGCCGATGAACAGCGGGCCATCGATGCCTTTCTCCTGGCGATACAGGCAGATGGCCTGGGTGATGGCCAGGACATGGTACTCGTTGAAACTCAATTCCAGCGAAGTACCCCGGTGCCCCGAGGTGCCGAAGGCCACCCGCTGGGCCGCCACGGCAGCATCGGGGCGGCCGGTGTAGTAGGCGGTGAGCAGTCGGGGAATATCGACCAGCACGCTGGCCGGAGCCGGCTTGCCTGCCAAAGGACTGAGCGTCATGCAAAAACCTCGAGTTCAACGGATGTTGGTGTTGGAGCGTGCAGTGTACTGAGAGTTGCAAGGGTGTGCGATGGGCAGCCAGCAAAGAACCATGGCACCAGGCCGGTCGGCGTTTTGCCCAGCCTGGGCAGGTGGTGGAAGGGACCGCTCGTCTGAAAGCAGAGCGCACGGAATAACTGCGGAACGGCTGACATCTGCTGAGTTAAAGCGGCCATCATGCATGGAAAACGTTTGCCCAGGCGTCATCGGCCCGCTGCAACCCACCGCCGCGATGTGACCGTAGTCATGCATTTGCACATTTGTCGTATTTGCCGCAGAGAATTACCCGTGACAGGTGCTATGTTTACCTTCCCGGCGGCTGCATAGATGTGGCCACCTGTTCACCACATCCAGGCAAGGACAAGGAGGCTGGCATGAACAAGATGACGTTCCCCAACGCCTGCCAGGTGATGCGCTGGCATTTTCACCCGCTGGGCTTCGAAGCCAGCATGGATGCGCCACGCAGCATGGTTGCGCGGCTGTTCGACCGCGCCACCGGCGAAACCCTGCTGGCGATTGCCGGCATCCCCTGCTCGGCGATCATGGCCGCTGCGGACGTCGAACGCATCATTGAGGCCGTCGAGGCGGAAATGGACGCCTTCTTCCCCGCCTTCACCCTGCGCGACGCGGTCTAGCCGGCAGCGCTTCTATCCTGGCGCAGGGTCTGCAGCTTACCCATGAATTGCTCGGCCGGCACCGGCTGGCCCAGCAGGTAGCCCTGCAGCGAATCGCAGCCCAGCCGAGTCAGGAAGGCTTGCTGTTTATCGGTTTCGACCCCTTCGGCAACGATACGCAGGCCCAACGCCTGGCCCAGCGCCACGATGGCTGAGACGATCGCTGCGTCGTCGCTGTCCTGCTCCAGCTCGCGGACGAAGCCGCGGTCGATCTTCAACTCGTTGGCCGGCAGGCGCTTGAGGTACATCAGGCTGGAATAGCCAGTGCCAAAGTCATCGATGGACAAGTCCACACCCATGTCGGACAAGCGCTGCAGCACGGTCAGGCTGGCATCGGCGTCGTGCATGGCGGTGGTTTCGGTGATTTCCAGGGTCAGGCAGTTGGGCGGCAGGCCGTTCTGCTGCAGGGCGCGGGCGACGCTGTCGACCAGCCCGGCATGGCAGAACTGGATGGCCGACAGGTTCACCGCCATGCGCCAGCCCTGGTGCCCCTGCTCCAGCCACTCGCGCATCTGCCGACAGGCCTCGTGCAGCACCCACTCGCCGATGGGGATGATCAGGCCGGTCTTTTCCGCCAGGCCGATGAAGCGGTCGGGCAGCAGCAGGCCCTGCTGCGGGTGCTCCCAGCGCAGCAAGGCCTCGGCACCGATCGGCTGGCAGGCCTGGGCGTCGAACTTGGGCTGGTAGTGCAGGCGGAACTGGCGCTGCTCCAGCGCCTGGCGCAGGTCCTGCAGCAGCTGCAATTGCTGGCGGGCGTTGCTGTTCATCGACGCATCGAAGAAGCTGTAGCCATTCTTGCCGGCGCTCTTGGCGTGGTACATGGCGGCGTCGGCGTTGCGCAGCAGCTCGTGCTGGTCCTGGCCGTTGCCCGGGTACAGGACGATGCCCAGGCTTGCCGTCAGTTGCAGGTCGTGCTCGGCCACGCGGAACGGCCGCGAGACCAGGTTGACCTGCTTCACTGCCACATCCATGGCATCGTCCGGCTCGCGCAACTCGACCAGCAGGACGAATTCGTCACCGCCGATGCGCGCCAGGGTGTCCTGGCTGTGCAGGTGACCGCGCAGGCGCGCCGCCACGGCCTTGAGCAGCAAGTCGCCGACATGGTGGCCAAAGGCATCGTTGACTGGCTTGAAGCCATCCAGGTCGATGAACATCAAGGCGAAGCAGCCGCCCTGCTCCGCCACCTTGGCGATGGCCTGCTCGATGCGGTCCGCCAGCAGCGTGCGGTTGGGCAGGTCGGTGAGGGTGTCGTGCAGCGCCAGCTGGGTCAGTTCCTGGTTGGCCAGGGTCAGCGAGCGGGCCAGTTCGGCGGTGCGTGCCTCCAGGCGGGCATCCAGCACCGAGGTGAGCAAGGCCACCGCCAATACCGCCAGGGTGGTAATCAGCACCAGGTAGACCAGGCCATCGCCTTGCAGGCCACCGCCGGCCAACGCCCCGCAGAAGCTGCCCTCGGGGAAGTTCGCCGCCGCCATGCCGGTGTAGTGCATGCCGACGATGGCAACCCCCATCACCACCGCCGCCAGACCGCGGATCTGCCGCACATAAGGGGTATGCGCGCGCAGGCGGAAGGCAATCCACAAGGCCGCCGCCGAGGCGCCCACGGCAATCAGCAGCGAGGCGCCGAACAGCGTCGGGTCGTAATCAATGCCTGGCAGCATGCGCAGCGCGGCCATGCCGGTGTAGTGCATGCAGGCGATGCCGGCGCCCATGATCAGCGCGCCAAAGGCCAGCTGCAGCGCTGGCAGGCTCGGCTGGCTGACCAGCCACAGGGCGAAACCTGAGGACAGCACGGCGATCAGCAGCGAGAACGCGGTCAGCGCGAGGTCGTAGCCCAGGTCGATGGGCAGGCTCAAGGCGAGCATGCCGATGAAATGCATCGACCATACGCCGATGCCCATGGCCAGCGCGCCACCGCCCATCCACAGGCAGGCAGCCCGGCCTTTGGCCGTGGCGATGCGACCGGTCAGGTCGAGGGCGGTATAGGACGCCAGAATCGCCACGCACAGCGAAATCAACACCAGCGAAGAGGAGTAGCTACCGGTCAGCATCGAGAATTCCAGCGGGGCGGGAGGCCCGGAAAAAGCTGACGATTGTACTCAAGCTTTGGCGAAACGCACGGGCTTTTTGGCGAGCGGTAATGGATCGAGGCAGAGGACGACATGCGGTCACGCAGGAATGCACTTTCCTTTGTGGGAGCGGCCTTGTGTCGCGAAAGGGTTGCGAAGCAGCCCCAGCAATATCAGCCATTGTGCCGAGAGCCTGGGGCCGCTTTGCGGCCCTTTCGCGACACAAGGCCGCTCCCACAAAGCGCTGCGAGTACTTCAATCCTGCTCGGCGAAGGCTTGCTCGGCGTCCCAACCACCACCCAGCGCGGCCACCAGCTGCACGCTGGCCACCAGGCGCCCTTGCAGCAGGTTCAATACGCTGCGTTCGTTGCTCAGCGCCGTGGTCTGCACGTTGACCACATCCAGGTAGCCGATCAGTCCGGCGCGGTACTGGTTCTCGGTCAGGCGCAGCGACTCGCGGGCGGCATCCAGCGCCTCCTGGCGCACCACCGCTTCATCGCCATACACCTGCAACTGCACCAGCAGGTTTTCCACTTCCTTGAAGCCGTCGAGCACGGTCTGGCGGTACTGCGCCACGGTCTGGTCATACACCGCCACCGTGCGGTCCACCTCGGCGCTGCGCTTGCCGGCGTCGAACAGGGTCAGCGCCAGCTGCGGGCCCACCGACCAGTAGCGGTTGGGCAGTTCGATCCAGTTGCTGAAACTGCTGCTGGAATAGCCACCGCTCATGCTCAGGCTCAGGTCAGGGAAATACGCCGCGCGCGACACGCCGATGTTAGCGTTGGCAGCCATCACGTTGCGCTCGGCGGCGGCGATGTCCGGGCGCCGCTCGAGCAACTGCGACGGCAGGGCAAGCGGAATCTGTGGCAGTGCCGGTATCGCCTTGCTGTCGGCCAGGGCAAAGTCGGCCGGGGCCTTGCCCAACAGCACGGCGATGGCGTTCTCGAACTGCGCGCGCTGCCAGACCAGGTCGATCAGGTCGGCCTGGGTGGTCTTCAGCTGGGCCCGCGCCTGGGCCACCGCATCGGGGCCGGCGACCCCGGCGCGGTACTGGTTTTGGTTCATCCGCAGCGAACGCTCGTAGGCGGCGACGGTGGCTTCCAGCAAGCGCTTCTGCTCGTCGATCACCCGCAGCTGCAGGTAGTTCTGCACCAGCTCGGACTGCTGGCTGAGGCGGATCGAGGCGAGGTCAGCCAGGCTGGCTTCGGCACTGGCCTGGTTGGCATCGAGGGTTTCGCGCAGCTTGCCCCACAGGTCGATTTCCCAGCTGACACCAAGCTGGGCGTTGTAGGTGTTGCGAATGCCGCTGCTGTTGTTGGACAGGCTCGAACTGGAGCTGCCGGTGCCCTGGGCCGAGCGGTTCTTGCCAACGCTGAGGTCGAGGCTGGGGAACAGTGCCGCGCGGCTGCTGCGCACCAGCGCCTGGGCCTGACGGTACTGGGCTTCGGACTGGGCAACGGTCTGGTTGCTGCGGTTGAGCTCCTCGACCAGCGCATTGAGCCCGGCATCGCCGTAAATTTCCCACCAGGCGCCGCGGGCGATGGCATCGGACGGCGTGGCCTGGGTCCAGCCTTCGGCGTGCTTGAACTGCGCCGTGCTGCCCAGCGCGGGCCGCTGGTAGTCCGGGCTCAGGGTACAGGCACTGAGCAAGGCCACGCACAGCCCGGCGCCGAGCAGGCGCGAGCCACGGCCACGGGTCAGCATCTGCAAGGCACGGTGAAGTGGGGTCTGGGCAAAAGTCATAGCGGGGTTTCCAGGGCGGCGTCGGTGCGCACGCCACGCCAACGGTTGAAACGGTGGCGCAGGCGGTCCAGGTACAGGTAGACCACCGGCGTCGTGTAAAGGGTGAGGACCTGGCTGAACACCAGGCCGCCAATGATGGTCAGGCCCAGCGGCTGGCGCATTTCTGCGCCTTCGGCCTGGCTCAGCAGCAATGGCAAGGCGCCGAGGATGGCCGCCAGGGTGGTCATCAGGATCGGCCGCAGACGCAGCAGGCAGGCGCGGCGGATCGATTCTTCCGGGGTCAGGCCCTGGTGGCGCTCCAGCTGCAAGGCCAGGTCGATCATCAGAATGGCGTTCTTCTTCACCACACCGATCAGCAGGAACAGCCCCAGCAGCGAAATCAGGCTGAATTCGCCACCGGTGGCATACAGCGCCAGCAAGGCGCCGACGCCGGCCGAGGGCAGCGTCGAGAGAATGGTCAGCGGGTGAATGTAGCTTTCGTAAAGAATGCCCAGCACCAGGTACACCAGCACCAGCGCACCGAGGATCATCAGCGGCTGGCCTTCCTGGGTCTTGGCGAAGGCATCGGCACTGCCGCCGAGCCTGGCGATCACTTCCTCGGGCAGGCCCAGTTTGGCCACCGCACGTTCCAGCGCCGCCATGGCCTGGTCGGGGCTGTAGCCTTCGGCGACGTCGAAGGCGATGCTTTCGGCGGCGAACTGGCCTTCGTGGCTGACCCGGTCATTGGCCAGGCTGTTCTCGTAGTGAGCGATGGTCGACAGCGGCACGCGTGCGCCGTCGGCGGTGATCACCTGCACCTGCTCGAGGGTGCTCGGGTCCCAGGCGTATTTCGGGTTGATCTCCAGCACCACCTGGTACTGGTTGAGGCTGTCGTAGATGGTGGAGATCTGCCGCTGGCTGTAGGCGTTGTTCAGCACCGTGGTGACCATGTCCATGTCGATGCCCAGGCGCTTGGCCTGGTCGCGGTCGACCACCAGCGTTACCTGCTGCGTGCCGGCCCCGTCACGGGCGTCGATGGCCGTCAGCTGCGGCAGTTCCCGCAGCGCCGCCACCACTTTCGGGAACCACTCGCGCAGCGCGGTCAGGTCGCCGCTTTGCAGGGTATACAGGTACTGCGACGAGGTCTGGTCACGGCCGCCACCGCCCAGTTGCAGGTCCTGGTCGGCCATCAGGAACAGGCGCCCGCCGGGTACCTTAGGCATTTCCTTGCGCAGGCGCTCGATCACCTTCTGCGCGTCGAGCTTGCGTTCGCTGATCGGTTTCAGGCGCACCAGCACCATGGCGTTGTTGGTGCCGCTGTTGCCGCCGATGAAGCCGGCAACGCTCTGCACCGCCGGGTCGGCCAGCAAGGCGCGGCGATACACTTCCATTTTCGGCTGCATCACGCTGAACGACAGGCCGTCGTCGCCGCGGATGAAGCCCATCAACTGGCCGCTGTCCTGCTGCGGCATCAGCGTCTTGGGCACCACCACGTACAGGGCGATGTTGATGCCGATGGTGGCCAGCAGGCTGAGCAGGGTCAGGCGTTTGTGGCGCAAGGCCCAACCCAGGCTGCGGTCGTAGGCAGCGACCATGCGCTGGTGCAGCCAGTCGCTCCAGCGCTGCAGGCGGCTCTGCTCGGCCTGCTGCGGCTTGAGCCAGCGGGCGCAGAGCATCGGTGTAAGGGTCAGCGACACCACCAGCGAGACGATGATCGCCGCCGCCAGGGTGATGGAAAACTCCTGGAACAGGTTGCGCACGATGCCACCCATGAACAGGATGGAGACGAACACCGCCACCAGCGACACGTTCATCGACAGCAAGGTGAAGCCCACCTCGCGGGCGCCGAGGTAGGCGGCCTTGAGCGGCGGCTGGCCGTCCTCGATGTGCCGGGAAATGTTTTCCAGCACCACGATGGCGTCGTCCACCACCAGGCCGGTGGCGAGGATCAGCGCCATCAGCGACAGGTTGTTGAGCGAGAAGCCGCACAGGTACATGACCGCGAAGGTGCCCACCAGCGACACCGGTACCGCGAGGCTTGGGATCAGCGAGGCGCGCAGGCTGCCGAGGAACAGGTAGACCACCAGGATCACCAGCACCACGGCCATCAGCAGGGTGTGTTCGGCTTCCTTGAGGGTCGCCTTGATCACCGGCGAGCGGTCCATGGCCACGTTCAGTTGCACATTGGCCGGCAGCAGCGATTGCAAGGCCGGCAACTGCGCCTTGATCTGCTCGACCGTTTCGATGATGTTGGCGCCGGTCTGGCGGTTGACCACCAGCAGCACCGCACTCTGGTCATTGAAGAAGCCGCTGTTGTAGCGGTTCTCGACGCTGTCGGTAATGCTCGCCACATCGGCCAGGCGCAAAATGGTGCCGTTCTGCTGGCGGATCACCACCGGCGCGTAGTCCTTGGCACTTTCCAGCTGGTCGTTGGCGCGCACCTGCCAGCTGCGCCCGGCGTCCTCGACGAAGCCCATCGGCCGGCGCTGGTTGGCGTTGGCCACCGCCGTGCGCACCTCGTCCAGCGACAGGCCGTACTGGTTGAGCAATTGCGGCTCGACGGCAATCCGCACCGCCGGCAGCGAGCTGCCGCCGATCTGCACCTCCCCTACCCCCGGCACCTGGGCCAGGCTCTGCGACAGGATGGTGTCGGCAAGGTCGTACAGCTGGCCTTTCTGCAGCACGTCCGAGGTCAGCGACAGCACCATGATCGGTGCCTGCGACGGGTTGATCTTCTTGTAGGTGGGCATGCTGCGCATCCCGCTGGGCAGCAGGTTGCGGGTGGCGTTGATCGCCGCCTGCACCTCGCGCGCCGCACCGTCGATGTCGCGGCCCATCTCGAAGCCGATGATTACCCGCGTCGAGCCCTGGTTGGAGCTGCTGGTCAGCGTGGTCACCCCGGCGATACTGCCCAGCTTGCGCTCCAGCGGCGTGGCCACGGTGGAGGCCATCACCTCGGGGCTGGCACCGGACAGGTTGGCCGACACCACGATCACCGGGAAGTCCATCTGCGGCAGTGGCGCCACCGGCAGCAGGCCGAAGCTGACCCCGCCCAGCAGCATGATCGCCAGGCTCAGCAGCATGGTCGCCACCGGGCGCCGAATGAACGGAGCGGACAGGTTCATGCCTCGGCCTGCTTCGCGTCAGTGGCCGGGCGCCAGCGGCGGCCCAGGCGGTCGAAGTACAGGTAGATGACCGGGGTGGTGAACAACGTCAGCACCTGGCTGACCAGCAAGCCGCCGACCATCACCAGGCCCAGCGGCTGGCGCAGCTCGGCGCCGGAACCGCTGGCGAGCATCAGCGGCACCGCGCCGAACAGCGCGGCCAGGGTGGTCATCAGGATCGGCCGGAAGCGCAGCAGCGCCGCCTGGTAGATGGCATCGCGCGGGCTCATGCCCTGCTGGCGCTCGGCCTCGAGGGCGAAGTCGATCATCATGATCGCGTTCTTCTTGACGATGCCGATCAGCAGGATGATGCCGATAATGGCGATCATGCCCAGGTCGTTGCCGCTGATGAGCAAGGCCAGCAAGGCACCGACTGCCGCAGACGGCAGGGTCGAGAGGATGGTCACCGGGTGGATGTAGCTTTCGTACAGCACGCCCAGCACGATGTACATGGTCACCACCGCCGCCAGAATTAGCAGCAAGGTGCTCGACAGCGAGGCCTGGAACGCCTCTGCCGCGCCCTGGAAGCGGGTCTGCACTCCCAGCGGCATGCCAATATCTTTCTGCACCTGCTCGATCACCTGCACCGCCTCGCCCAGCGATGCGCCGTGGGCCAGGTTGAACGACAGTGTCACCGCCGGGAACTGGCCGATGTGGGAAATCGCCAGCTGGGCCTGGCGCTGCTCGATGCGCGCCAGCGCCGACAGGCGCACCTGGCCGCCATCGGTGGCCTTGACGTGGATCGACTCCAGCGCCTGCGGGCCGATGGTCGCCGCATCCTGCGACTGCAGCACCACGCGGTACTGGCTGGCCTGGGTGTAGATGGTCGAAATCTGCCGCTGGCCGAAGGCGTCGTACAAGGCGTTGGTGATTTGCGAAACGCTGATCCCCAGGCGGCTGGCCATGTCGCGGTCGATCACCAGGTACACCTGCAGGCCCTTGTCCTGCAGATCGCTGGCGACGTCGGCCAGTTCCGCGCGCTGTTGCAGCGCCTGCACCAGCCTGGCGCTCCACTGCGCCAGCAGCTCGGCGTCCGGCGACGACAGGCTGAACTGGTACTGGGTACGGCTGACCCGGTCCTCGATGCTCAGGTCCTGCACCGGCTGCATGAACAGGCGGATGCCCACCAGGCGGTCGATCTGCGGCTGCAAGCGGTTGATCACTTCACTGGCGGTGACGTCACGCTCGCCATGGGGCTTGAGGTTGATCAGCAGGCGGCCGCTGTTGAGGGTGGCGTTGTCGCCATCGACGCCGATGTAGGACGACAGGCTCTGCACCGCCGGGTCCTGCAGGATCACCTTGCTCAGGGCCTGCTGGCGCTCGCTCATGGCGGCGAACGAGATGGACTGCGGCGCTTCGGAAATGCCCTGGATCACCCCGGTGTCCTGCACCGGGAAGAAGCCCTTGGGCACCACCATGTACAGCACCACGGTGAGCGCCAGGCTGGCCACGGCCACCAGCAGGGTCAGCGGCTGGCGCTTGAGGACCCACTGCAGGGCACTGCCGTAGTGCCTGATCAGCCAATCGATCCAGGCGCCGCTGGCGCGGTAGAAACGCCCCTGCTCCGCTTCCGTCGGCTCACGCTTGAGCAGCCGCGCACACATCATCGGCGTCAGGGTCAGCGACACCACCAGGGAAATCAGGATGGCCACCGCCAGGGTGATGGCGAATTCGCGGAACAGGCGGCCGACCACATCGGCCATGAACAGCAGCGGGATCAGCACCGCAATCAGCGAGAAGGTCAGCGAAATCAGGGTGAAGCCGATTTGCCGCGCACCCTTGAGCGCCGCCTGCAAGGGCGTCTCGCCCTCCTCGATGTGCCGGGAGATGTTCTCCAGCATGACGATGGCGTCGTCGACCACGAAACCGGTGGCGATGGTCAGCGCCATCAGCGTCAGGTTGTTGACCGAGAAGCCGGCCAGGTACATCACGCCGAAGGTGCCGATCAGCGACAGGGGCACGGCAATCGACGGAATCAGGGTGGCACTGAAGCGGCGCAGGAAGACGAAGGTGACCATGACCACCAGGGCGATGGCGATCAGCAGTTCGTGCTGCACATCCTTGACCGCCGCGCGGATGGTCTGGGTGCGGTCGGTGAGCACCGAGACATCGAGGCCGGCCGGCAGGTTGTCGGTGATCGACGGCAGCATCGCCTTGATGCGGTCGACCACCTCGATGACGTTGGCGCCCGGCTGGCGCTGGATGTTCAGCAGCACCGCGTGGTTTTCGTTGGCCCAGGCCGCCAGGCGCTCGTTTTCGGCACCGTCGACGATTTCCGCCACATCCTTCAGGCGCAGCGGCGCGCCGTTGTTGTAGGCGAGGATCAGGTTGGCGTATTCCTCGGGGGAGCGCAGCTGGTCGTTGGCGTCGAGCATCGACACCCGGGTCGGGCCATCGAAGTTGCCCTTGGGCTGGTTGACGTTGGAGGCGCCGATCAGGGTGCGCACGTCATCCAGGTTCAGGCCGTTGGCGGCCAGGGCTTCGACGTTGACCTTGATCCGCACCGCCTGGCGCTGGCCGCCGGCGATGCTGACCATGCCGACGCCGCTGATCTGCGCGAGCTTCTGCGCCACGCGGGTGTCGACCAGGTCGTTGAGCTTGGGCAACGGCATGGTCTTGCTGGAGATGGCCAGGGTCAGCACCGGGGTGTCGGCCGGGTTGACCTTGTTGTACACCGGTGGCGCCGGCAGGTCGCTGGGCAGCAGGTTGCTGGCGGCGTTGATCGCGGCCTGCACCTGTTGCTCGGCGACGTCCATGTTCATGTCGAGGTTGAAGCGCAAGGTCAGCACTGAGGCGCCGCCGGAGCTGGTCGAAGCCATTTGTTCCAGCCCGGGCATCTGGCCGAACTGGCGCTCCAGCGGCGCGGTGACGGCACTGGTCATCACTTGCGGGCTGGCGCCGGGGTACAGGGTCATGACGCGGATGGTCGGGTAATCCACCTGCGGCAAGGCGGACACCGGCAGCAGCTTGTAGGCGATCAGGCCGGCCAGGACGATGGCCAGCATGCTCAGCGTGGTGGCGACCGGCCGCAGAATGAACAGGCGCGAGAGGTTCATGCGCCCGCCTTGCCTGCTGCTTCACCGTTTTGTGCCGAACCTTTGGCTTCTTGCCCCTGCAACTGCTGGCCCGGGCTGGTCGGCACTTGCGAGCTGTCTTCGACCACTTCGACCTTGGTGCCTTCGCGCAGGCGGTCGGTGCCTTCGAGCACCAGGCGGTCGCCGGCCTCGAGGCCTTCGAGAATGACGCTGTTCTCGCCATCGCTGGCGCCGACCTTGAGCTTGCGGATATTCACCGTGCTCTGCGCGTTGACCACGTAGGCGAACGTGCCGTCGTTGCCGAACTGAATGGCCGCCGCCGGGGCCAGGGTCACCTGCCTGAGCGTGTCGGCCAGCAGGCGCACGTTGACGAACTGGTTGGGGAACAGGGCCAGGTCCTTGTTCTCGAAGCGGCCCTTGAACTTGAGGGTGCCGGTGGTGGTGTCGATCTGGTTGTCGATGCTGCCCAGCACACCCGTGGACTGCAGCTTGCTGTCACTGCGGTCCCAGGCCTCGACCGGCAGGCTGGCGCCGCTGCGGTAGCGTTCGAGCACGGTGCTCAGCTCGGTTTCCGGCAAGGTGAAGGCGACGCTGATCGGTTCGGTCTGGGTGATGACCACCAGCGCGGTGGTGTCGTTGGCTGCCACCAGGTTGCCCAGGTCGAGCTGGCGCAGGCCCACGCGGCCGTTGATCGGCGCGCGAATCTGGGTGAAATCGAGGTTCAGGCGGGCGTCGTTGACCTGCGCCTGGTTGGTCTTGACCAGCCCCTGGAACTGCGCCACCTGCGCTTCGGCGGTGTCGAGGGTCTGCTTGGCGATGCTGTCTTCGGCGTACAGGCCTTTATAGCGGGCCAGGTCGACCTGGGCGTTCTTCAACTGCGCCTGGTTCTGCGCCAGGGTACCTTCGGCCTGTTGCAGGGCGATGCGGTACGGCCGCGGGTCGATCTCGGCGAGCAGGTCGCCAGCCTTGACCTGCTGGCCCTCCTTGAAGTGGATCTTCACCAGTTCGCCGGCCACCCGGCTGCGCACGTTGACGGTATTGGTCGCGGTGACCGTGCCCAGGGCCTTGTAGTACAGCGGGAAGTCGCCCACCCGCACCGGTTCGACGCGCACTGGCACCGGGTCGCTGGAGCCGCCGAAGCCCGGGCGGCCGCCCATCATGCCCATGCCCTTGCCGCCGCGCCCGCCACCGGCGTCCTTTTGCACAGGCGCCGTTGCAGGCCACAGCCACCAGGCCAGTGCAGCCACCAGCAGCAGGATCAGCAGGCCGACGAGCCAGCGACGGGGGGAACGGGAATTGAACGCTTGCATGGGTTGAACGAACCTTGTTCGGAATGACGGCTTGGAGAGGATGAACGATAAGCACTGGCTTCGTATTAGCAAAGCGCCTTTACCAGAGGTTTACCTTTGCCTGACGTTGCCAAGACGCTGAACTTTAAATGAAAACGGCCCGGAACGTGGTCCGGGCCGTTTACAGGGTGTTGCCTGGAGCGGTGGCGGGCTAAAAGGTTTCCGTTGCCTGTGCCGGCCTCTTCGCGGGCTTGCCCGCTCCCACAGGGACCGCACCGCCTTTGAAACCTGTGCAGTACCTGTGGGAGCGGGCAAGCCCGCGAAGAGTCCAGCACCGGTAACCAAGCCCCCCTGCCCCGGCGCAACCCTTACTTCAGTACAGCCAGCGCCGCATCATAGTTCGGCTCGTCAGCGATTTCGCCAACCAGCTCGCTGTGCAGCACCTTGTCGTTCTCGTCCAGCACCACCACGGCACGGGCAGCCAGACCAGCCAGCGGGCCGTCGGCGATGGCCACGCCGTAGTTTTCGAGGAACTCGCGGCCACGCAGGGTCGACAGGTTCTTCACGTTGTCCAGGCCTTCGGCGCCGCAGAAGCGTGCCTGGGCGAACGGCAGGTCGGCGGAGATGCACAGCACCACGGCGTTGGCCACATCATTGGCCTGGGCGTTGAACTTGCGCACCGAAGTAGCGCAGGTCGGGGTGTCGACGCTCGGGAAGATGTTCAGCACCTTGCGCTTGCCGGCGTAGTCCTTCAGCGACTTGTCAGCCAGGCCTTCACCCACCAGGGAGAAAGCCGGCGCCTGGGCACCGGCCTGTGGCAGGTTGCCGTTGACCTGAACCGGGTTGCCTTTGAGGGTCACTTGAGCCATGACGAAATCCTTATGCGGGGTTTGAAAAGGACACTGAGTTAAGCATGAAGGCGGCCGGGTGCCTATGGGGGCAGTGAAATTGTTCTATTGCCGGACAGTTCTTGTGGACAAAAAAATGCCCGGATGGCGACAAGCGCCCCGGGCATTCTTCATCGACGGCAGCGAATCAGCCCAGCAGGCCGTACACCACCGAGGTCAGCGCAACCAGGCCGACCACCACCACGAACACGTTGGAGGCCGCACCGCTGTACTTGCGCATCGACGGTACGCGGCGAATCGCGTACATCGGCATGAGGAACAGCAGCACCGCAAGGATCGGGCCGCCCAGCGACTCGATCATGCCGAGAATGCTCGGGTTGAGGGTGGCGACGATCCAGCACACCACCAGCATCAGTGCGGCGACCACGCGGTCCAGGGCCTTGGCACCCGGGCGCGCACCGGTCTTGGTGATGATGCCCTTCAGGCCTTCGCTGGCACCGATGTAGTGGCCGAGGAACGACTTGGCGATGGCCACGAAGGCGATCAGCGGCGCGGCGAAGGCGATGGTCGGGTTGCTGAAGTGGTTGGCCAGGTACGACAGGATCGACAGGTTCTGTGCCTTGGCTTCGGCCAGCTGGGCGCTGCTCAGGGTGAGCACGCAGCTGAACACGAAGAACAGCACCATGACCACCATCAGCAGGTGCGCACGGCGCAGGATCTGGCCGCTGCGCTCATCGGCGTGCTCGCCGTAGCGGCGCTTCTGGTCGACTGCGAAGGCGGAGATGATCGGCGAATGGTTGAACGAGAACACCATTACCGGAATCGCCAGCCACAGGGTGTGCAGGAAGGCCGAAGCCGGCGGCACCTGGGTGGCGCTGTCGAGGATACCGCCGGTCCAGTGCGGCACCAGGTACAGGCCCAGCAGCGCCAGGGCGACGATGAACGGGTACACCAGCAGGCTCATGACCTTGACCGTGGCCTGTTCGCCGCAGCGCACGATGGCCAGCAGGCCGAGGATCAGCACGAACGACAGGATCACGCGCGGCGGCGGCTGCATGTGCAGCTGGTGCTCGATGAAGCTGGACACGGTGTTGGTCAGCGCCACGCTGTAGATCAGCAGGATCGGGAAGATGGCGAAGAAGTACAGCACGGTGATCGAGGCACCGGCGCTGCTGCCGAAATGCTCCTTGACCACTTCGGTGATGTCGCCGTCATGACGCCCGGACAGGACGAAACGGGTCAGCCCGCGGTGGGCGAAATAGGTCATCGGGAAGGCCAGTATGGCCAGGATCAGCAGCGGCCAGAAGCCGCCAAGGCCGGCGTTGATCGGCAGGAACAGGGTTCCGGCGCCGATGGCTGTGCCGAACAGGCCCAGCATCCAGGTGGTGTCGTGACGCGACCAGCTGCCGAGGGTGGCGGGGGTCGATTCTGCAAAGCGTTGTTCAACGCTTGGGGCCTGCTCATTCATTCCGGGTGACGCTCCACTCGCAAGACTGCAACAGGCTGAGAATGGCGAAGTAGACGTTTCGCCCAACTCAACCGGGAAAGAGGGGCGCGATTGTGCACGGAAAGGTTGCACTTGCGAAGCCCTTTTCCGAGGAGCGGTTGCACTTGTCTTTACAAGCAGGTTGCAATCGGGGGCTGCCTTGCAGCCCAATCGCCGGCAAGCCAGCTCCCACACCGACCGCGTACTCCTTGAGCCACGCGCTGTTCCCGTGGGAGCCGGCTCGCCGGCGAAAGGGCCGCAAGGCGGCCCCGTGCGGTGTTACTTCTGAACTGCAGCGAACGCTTCGGCAACCCGTTGCAGGTTGGCCGGGCGCAGGCCGGACATGCACACGCGGCCGCTGTCGATCAGGTACACGCCGAACTCGTCGCGCAGGCGGCGTACCTGTTCGACGCTGAAGCCGGTGTAGCTGAACATGCCGCGCTGGCGCAGGAAGAACTGGAAGTCCTGACCTGGCAGCAGCACCGCCAGCGCATCGACCAGGGCCTGGCGCATGTCGAGGATCCGCTTGCGCATCACTTCGACTTCCTCGGCCCACTGGGCGTTGAGGGCGGCATCGCCGAGCACGCCGGCGACCAGCTGGGCACCGAAGTTGGGTGGGCTGGAGTAGTTGCGGCGCACGGTGGCCTTGAGCTGGCCGAGCACGCTCTGCGCGGTGGCCTCGTCGTCACAGACCACCGACAGGCCGCCGACCCGCTCGCCGTACAGCGAGAAAATCTTCGAGAACGAGTTGCTGACCAGGCACGGTACGCCGGCGCGGGCCATTTCGCGAATGGCGTAGGCGTCTTCCACCAGGCCTTCGGCGAAACCCTGGTAGGCGATGTCGAGGAACGGGATCAGCTGGCGTGCCTTGACCACTTCGACCACTTGTTGCCACTGGTTTTGCGTGAGGTCGGCACCGGTCGGGTTGTGGCAGCAAGGGTGCAGCAGGACCACGCTGCTGGCCGACAGGGTGCGCAGGGTCGCCAGCATGCCGTCGAAGTCCACGCCACGGCTGGCCTGGTCGAAGTACGGGTAGGTGTGCACCTTGAAACCGGCGCCTTCGAAGATGGCGCGGTGGTTGTCCCAGGTCGGGTTGCTGACCCAGACTTCGGACTGCGGGAAGTAGCGCTTGAGGAAGTCGGCACCGACTTTCAGTGCGCCGGAACCGCCCACGGTCTGCACCGTGGCCACGCGGCCGCCGCTCACGGCCGGGTGCTCGGCACCGAACAGCAGCGCCTGGATCGCCTGGCGATAGCTGGCCAGGCCTTCCATCGGCAGGTACAGGGAGGCTTCGTGGTCCTGGCCGGCAATGCGTTTTTCCACCGCATCCACCGCCGCCAGTTGCGGCACCACGCCGGCCTCATCGTAGTACAGGCCGATACTCAGGTTGACCTTGTCGGCGCGCGGGTCGGCCTTGAAGGTTTCCATCAACGAGAGGATCGGGTCGCCGGCATAGGCATCGACATGTTTGAACACAGCGTGCAGCTCCTTGGATCAGGACGGTACGAAAAGTCAGCCCCGAGCATACCCGGACTGCGCGCGGAGGAACATCAACTATTGTGCAAGGTTGTCTATGCAACATTGCATGGCTTGGGGTTTGTGCTGATTCTTCGCGGGCATGCCCGCTCCCACAGGGATAGCACTGCCCTTGAAACCTGTGCAGTACCTGTGGGAGCGGGCGTGCCCGCGAAAAGGCCGGCTCAGCCAAGCAGCTCTTTCAGGCCTTGCAACTCCTGCTCGGTCAACGCCACCCCCTCCTCCTCGGCCAGTTCGCGCTCACGGTAGCGCCGCTCGCCCGGCATGCGCCTCAGCCCCACCGCCTGCATCTGCTCCACCAGCTCACGGCTGCGCTGGGCAAAACGCTCGCCCTCGGCCTTGCTCGGGTCGATGACGATGATCAGCTGGCCGGTCCATGGCGTTTTCGCCCCCGGGTGCCCCGACCAGTCGAATTCCCAGGAAAAATGCCCGCCGGTCAGCGCCGCCGCCAGCAGCTCGACCATCATCGACAAGGCCGAGCCCTTGTGCTCGCCAAACGGCAGCAAGGCACCGCCTTCGAGAATCGCCTTGGGGTCGGTGGTCGGCTCGCCGTTGGCATCCACGCCCATGCCCGGCGGCAGTTGCTGGCCAGCGCGTGCGGCAATCTGCACATCGCCATGGGCCATGGCGCTGGTGGCCATGTCGAAGACGATCGGGTCATGTTCGGCACACGGCGCGGCAAAAGCGATGGGGTTGGTGCCGAACAGCGGCTTGCGCGCGCCATGCGGCACCACGCAGGTCATGCTGTTGACCACGCTCAGGGCCACCAGGCCTTCATCGGCGAAGGGCTCCACATCCGGCCACAAGGCAGCGAAGTGGTGCGAGTTGTGGATCGCCAGCACGGCGATACCGGCATTGCGCGCCTTGGCCACCAGTAACGCGCGGGCCGCCGCCAGCGCCGGCTGGGCAAAACCGCCCGCGGCATCGACACGCACATGACCGGCGGCCACATCGCTGACCTGCGGCGTGGCCTGGCCATCGACCCAGCCGCTGGCCAGGGTCGAGACATACCCGGGCATGCGGAACACCCCATGGCTGTGGGCGCCATCGCGCTGGGCACTGGCGCAGTTGTGGGCCAGCACCCGGGCCACGCTGTCGCTGCAGCCATGGCGCTGGAAAATGGCCTGCAACAGGCTCTGCAGCTCGGTAAACGGCACGCGCACGACATTGCTGGTGGAAGGTGCGGACATCTGAAGCTCCTTGTTGGTATTGGAATGGCTACAGCGTTGCAACGACAAAAACTTTCCGGCATGTGACAGCTATCTGTCAAATGTTGACTTGATGACAGAAAACAGCCATTTTCTTTCGCAAGCCTCACTCAGGAACAGCAGCATGAGCCAATTGATCAAGCAACGCCTGCAAGACAGCCTCGAAGGGGCCGCTGCTTCGGGCCGCAAGATCGCCAGCTACATGCTCGCCAACCTGCACGAACTGCCGTTCCAGACCTCGGCCAGTATTGCCGCCAAGCTCGGTGTCAGCGAATCCAGCGTCGGCCGGTTCTGCCGCTCACTGGGTTATGCCCATCTCAAGGCGCTGAAGCAAGACCTGCAGAACGACCTGGGCGATGGCCCGTGGCTGGTGGGCGACCGTTTGCAGGATTACCGCCAGAACCAGGACGCCAGTGACAACGCCGGCAGCCTGGAACTGGAAATCGCCGCCCTGGTGCGCGTGCACGAATACCGCCAGGGCAACGCCTGGCACAACGTCGCGCAACGCCTGGCCAGCAGGCCACGGGTGTTCATCGCCGGTTTCCAGACCGAGCGCGGCATCGCCATGTGCATGAGCCACCTGCTGCAATACCTGCGCGACGGTGTGCAACTGGTCGATATCGGTGCCGGGCACTTCGGCGAAGTGCTGCTGGGCCGCGCCGAAGACAGCGCCCTGGTGGTATTCGAGGCGCGCCGCTATTCCCGCCATGCCCTGCTGTTGTGCCAGAAGGCGCGCGAGGCCGGCATTGCCGTCACCCTGGTGACCGACCCCTTCTGTGACTGGGCCGATGCCAACGCCGACGAGGTGTTCCGCATCCCCACCGAATTCAACCTGTTCTGGGAATCCACCTCGACCATGCTGTCGTGGGTGCACCTGATGGTCAACGAGGTCTGCAAGAAGCTCGGGCCGGATGTTGAAAAACGCTTGGAAGCAACTGCCGCTCTACATAACGAATTCGTCGGCTACACCTCGTGGTCGACGGGAAAACAACAATAGCAAGAGTGCAATGAGGTGCGAGATGAACAAGACCATGGCCTTGGTGGGTGCGTGCGCCCTGCTGCTGTCGGGTGCCGCCAGCGCCGAAACCCTGCGCTTCGCCACAGAAGGGGCCTACCCGCCCTTCAACTATGTCGACGCCGATAACCAGTTGCACGGCTTCGACGTCGATATCACCCACGCCCTGTGCGAACAGATGAAAGTCGAGTGCACGCTGGTGGCCCAGGACTGGGAAGGCATCATCCCGGCGCTGATGGCGCGCAAGTACGACGCCGTGGTCGCGTCGATGATCGACACCGAAGAACGGCGCAAGAAAATCGCCTTCACCGACCACTATTACCGCACTCCGCTGACCGTTGCCGTGGCCAAGGACAGCAAGATCGACGACGCCCAGAGCACGTTCGACGGCTATACCGTCGGCGCCCAGTCGTCGTCCACCCAGGCGATCTACGCCGAGGATGTGTACGCCAAGGCCGGCGCCGATGTGAAGCTGTACCCGACCATGGACGAAGCCAACGCCGACCTGGCCGCCGGCCGCCTGGACGGGGTGATCGCCGACAAGTTCCCGCTGCACGAGTGGATGACCAAGAACGGCGGCGACTGCTGCAAGATCCTTGGCGATGTGGCCAACACCAAGGCCGATGCCGCGATTGCCGTGCGCAAGGACGACGAGGCCCTGCGCCAGCGCCTGAACACCGCACTGCAACAGATCGTGGCCAACGGCACCTACCAGAAGATCGCCAGCAAGTACTTCGCTTTCGATATCTACAACTGATCTTCAGGAGGTTTTGCGCCTCCCTGTGGGAGCGGCCTTGCGTCGCGAAAGGGTCGCGTAGCGGCCCCGGCAATCTGTGCAGTTGCATGAACCCTGGGCCGCTACGCAGCCCTTTCGCGACGCAAGGCCGCTCCCACAGAGATCGCACTACCCGCCCAAGGGGTACGTCATGCTCGATCAATTGTCCTTGCTGTCCTTCGCCAGCGGAGGCTGGGGCCAGGCGTTGCTGGCCGGCGCGCTGGTCACCGTTTCCCTGGCCCTGGCGTGCCTGCCCATCGGCCTGCCACTGGGCCTGCTGGTGGCCCTCGCGGCACGCTCGCGCAAGCGCCTGCCACGGGCCTGGGCCACGACCTTTTCCACCGTGTTCCGTGGCCTGCCCGAACTGCTGACGCTGTTGATCATCTATTACGGCTGCCAGATCGCCGCGCAGAAGATTCTCGCCGCGCTGGGGTATCAGGGTGAGTTCCTGATCAACACCTTCCTCGCCGCGATGATCGCCTTCAGCCTGGTGTTCGCCGCATTCTCCAGCGAAATCTGGCTGGCAGCCTTCAAGACCCTGCCCAAGGGCCAGCTGGAGGCTTGCTCGGCGCTGGGCCTGAGCAAACGCACCGGCTTCTTCAAGGTGCTGCTGCCGCAACTGACCCGCATCGCCCTGCCCGGCTTGTCCAACAACTGGCTGTCGCTGCTCAAGGACACCTCGCTGGTGTCGACCATTTCGCTAGTCGACCTGATGCGCCAGACCAACCTGGCCGTCAGCGTGACCAAGGAGCCGATGTTCTTCTATGGCGTCGCCTGCCTCGGCTACCTGCTGTTCGCCGCCATTTCCGGGCGCGTGTTCGCCTTCATCGAACGGCGCAGCAACCGCCACCTGCAAGGAGCACGCGCATGAGCTTCGAACAACTGCTGGCGCTGGTCCTCGACCCCGGCCTGCTGGAACGCTACGGCCCGCGCTTTGTCGATGGCCTGCTGGTCACCGCCAAGCTGGTGGCGATCTCCTTCAGCCTGGGCGCGGTGCTTGGCCTGTTGCTGGCCCTGGCGCGCATGTCGCGCAGCCTGCTGTTGCAGCGCCTGGCCGCTGGCTACGTGTACTTTTTCCGCGGCTCGCCGCTGCTGGCCCAGCTGTTTCTGCTGTATTACGGCCTGGGTTCGCTCAAGGGCTTCTGGCAGGACGTCGGCCTGTGGTGGTTCTTCCGCGAGGCATGGTTCTGCACCCTGCTGGCATTCACCCTGAACACCGCCGCCTACCAGGCCGAGATCTTCCGCGGCAGCCTGATGGCCGTGGCCCCCGGCCAGCTTGAAGCGGCGCGGGCGCTGAACCTGAAACGCTCGACCACCTTCTTCAAGGTGATCCTGCCGCAGTCGCTGCTGGTGGCCATCGGCCCGCTGGGCAACGAACTGATCCTGATGATCAAGGCCAGCGCCATCGCCTCGCTGGTGACCATCTACGACCTGATGGGCGTGACCAAACTGGCCTTCTCGCGCAGTTTCGACTTCCAGATTTACCTGTGGGCCGCCGTGCTCTACCTGCTGATCGTCGAACTGGTGCGACGCCTGCTGAAACACCTGGAAGCCCGCCTGGGCCGCCACCTGAACTGACCGAAGGATACGCTCCATGCATTGCCAGACCCTTGTCCTCGGCGCCGGCATCGTCGGCGTCAGCACCGCGCTGCACCTGCAGGCACGCGGCCGCCAGGTGATCCTGATCGACCGCGATGAACCGGGCAGCGGCACCAGCCACGGTAACGCCGGGCTGATCGAGCGCTCCAGCGTGATCCCCTATGCCTTCCCCCGGCAGCTGGGCGCGCTGCTGCGCTACGGCCTGAACCGCCAGCCCGACGTGCGTTACAACCTGCTGCACCTGCCCAAGGCCGCACCGTGGCTGTGGCGCTACTGGCGCCAGTCGGCCCCCGGGCGCCTGGCCGGGGCCGCTGCCGACATGCTGCCGCTGGTGCAGCGCTGCGTCGAAGAGCACGACGCGCTGATCGCTGCCGCCGGCCTGCAAGCGCTGGTCCAGGCCAAAGGCTGGATCGAAGTGTTCCGTGACCCGGCGCTGTTCGCACAGGCCAAGGCCGACGCCCAGGGCCTGAGCCGTTACGGCCTGCAATTCGAGGTCCTCGAATGCGGCCAGCTGCAAGCCCGCGAGCATCAGCTGGACGCCACCGTGGTCGGCGGTATCCATTGGCTCGACCCGAAGACCGTGAACGACCCCGGCGCCCTCACCCGCGGCTACGCCACCCTGTTCACCCAGCGCGGTGGGCAGTTTCTGCATGGCGATGCGCGCAGCCTGCGCCAGGTCGACGGCCAGTGGCAGGTCGACAGCCGCCGCGGGCCGATCAGCGCCGACGAGGTGGTGGCCTGCCTCGGCCCGCAGTCGGCCGACCTGTTCAGCGGCCTGGGCTACCAGATCCCGCTGGCGATCAAGCGTGGCTACCACATGCACTACAGCACCCGTGACGGCGCCCAGCTGGCGCATTCCATCTGCGATACCCAGGGCGGCTACGTGTTGGCACCGATGGCCCGCGGCGTGCGCCTGACCACCGGCATCGAGTTCGACGCCAGCAGCGCGCCAGGCAACCAGATCCAGCTGGGCCGCTGCGAGGCGCTGGCGCGCAAGCTGTTCCCGGCACTCGGCGAGCGCCTGGACGATACCCCCTGGCTGGGCCGCCGGCCGTGCCTGCCGGACATGCGCCCGGTGATCGGCCCGGCCCCGCGCCACCCAGGGCTGTGGTTCAACTTCGGCCACGCCCACCATGGCCTCACCCTGGGCCCGGTGAGCGGCCGGCTGGTGGCCGAGCTGATCACCGGCGAACGCCCCTTCACCGACCCCGCGCCCTACAGCGCGACCCGTTTCGACTGAACCCTGCGGGAGAACAACAAGATGACCGCACCACTGAGCCTTGCCACCCTTGCCCCCGAACCCGACCCGCGCCCGGTGCTGATCCGCATCGAGGGCCTGAACAAGCACTACGGCGCCTTCCATGTGCTGCGCGACATCGACCTGCAGGTGCGCGAAGGCGAGCGCATCGTGCTGTGCGGGCCATCCGGCTCGGGCAAGTCGACCCTGATCCGTTGCATCAACCGCCTGGAAGTGGCCCAGCAGGGCAGCATCAAGGTGGACGGCATAGACCTGGCCGCCACCAGCCGCGAGGCGGCCAAAATGCGCAGCGACATCGGCATGGTGTTCCAGCACTTCAATCTGTTCCCGCACATGAGCGTGCTCGACAACTGCCTGCTGGCCCCCACCAGCGTACGCGGGCTGTCGCGCAAAGATGCCGAAGAGCGGGCGCGCATGTACCTGAGCAAGGTTGGCATCGAAAGCCAGGCGCACAAGTACCCCAGCCAGTTGTCTGGCGGCCAGCAGCAGCGCGTGGCGATTGCCCGGGCGCTGTGCATGAAGCCGCGGATCATGCTGTTCGACGAGCCCACCTCGGCACTGGACCCGGAGATGGTCGCCGAGGTGCTGGATGTGCTGGTGCAACTGGCCGGCACCGGCATGACCATGCTCTGCGTCACCCATGAAATGGGTTTTGCCCGGCAGGTGGCCGAGCGGGTGCTGTTCCTTGAAGGCGGGCAGATCATCGAGGACAGCCCGCCGCAGGTGTTCTTCAACCAGCCGCGTACCGAGCGGGCCAAGGGGTTCCTGGCGCAGATACTGCACTGAGCCCGGTGCCGCCTTTTCGCGGGCATGCCCGCTTGTATGGTTAGACTTGAAGGGGTGGTGGGACTAAATGCCCGATTCTGACTGTTCGCAGCAGTACAGACTGT
>NZ_PUQD01000068.1 GCF_003331055.1 Pseudomonas sp. AFG_SD02_1510_Pfu_092
GTGCTTGTGTTTATCGTTTTGGGGGGGCCCCCGGGGGTGGGTTTTTGGGGGGGGTGGCGCCCCCCCTGCGCCCCCCCCGCCCCCCCCCCCCCGCGGGCCCGGGGGGGGGGGGCTTGGCGCCGCGAAAGGGCCGCAACGCGGCCCCAACTACATCAGGTACGGTACTCGGCGTTGATCTTCACGTACTCGTGGGACAGGTCGGTCGTCCAGATGGTTTCGCTGCACTGGCCACGGCCCAGCTCGATGCGGATGGTGATTTCTTCCTGGGCCATGACCTTGGCGCCCTGGTCTTCGGTGTAGCTCGGGCTGCGCCCGCCCTTGCTGGCGATGCACACGCTGTCCAGGTACACATCGATCAGGCTCACATCCAGCTCCGGCACGCCGGCACGCCCCACCGCCGCAAGAATCCGGCCCCAGTTCGGGTCGGAAGCGAACAGCGCGGTCTTGATCAGCGGCGAGTGGGCCACGGCGTAGCCGACGTCCAGGCATTCCTGGTGGTTGCCACCGCCGTTGACCTGCACGGTCACGAACTTGGTGGCACCTTCGCCGTCACGGACGATGGCCTGGGCGACTTCCATGCACACTTCGAACACGGCCTTTTTCAGCGCTTCGAACAGCGCGCCGCTGGCTTCGGTGACTTCCGGCAGGTTGGCCTTGCCGGTGGCGATCAGCATGCAGCAGTCGTTGGTCGAGGTGTCGCCATCGATGGTGATGCGGTTGAACGACTTGTTGGCGCCGTCCAGCATCAGGTCCTTGAGCACCGCCGGCGCCACCTTGGCGTCGGTGGCGATGTAGCCGAGCATGGTCGCCATGTTCGGGCGGATCATGCCGGCGCCCTTGCTGATGCCGGTGACGGTAACGGTCACGCCATCGTGCTGGAACTGGCGGCTGGCACCCTTGGGCAGGGTATCGGTGGTCATGATGCCGGTGGCGGCTTCGGCCCAGTGGTTTTCCGACAGGTTGTCGAGCGCCGCCTGCAGCGCGCCTTCGATCTTCTCGACCGGCAGCGGTTCGCCGATCACGCCGGTGGAGAACGGCAGTACCGACTCGGCCGGTACGCCGGCCAGTTCGGCCAGCTTGGCGCAGGTACGCTCGGCGGCGGCCAGGCCTGGTGCGCCGGTGCCGGCGTTGGCGTTACCGGTGTTGGTCAGCAGGTAGCGCACGCTGCCCTGCACGCGCTGCTTGGACAGGATCACCGGTGCCGCGCAGAACGCGTTGAGGGTGAACACGCCCGCCACGCTGGAGCCTTCGGCACAGCGCATGACCACCACATCCTTGCGCCCCGGGCGCTTGATGCCGGCAGAAGCGATACCGAGTTCAAAACCCGGAACCGGGTGCAGGGTAGGCAAAGGACCAAGACCAACAGCCATTAGAGCGCTCCTAGAAAATACGGTTGATATCGAAAAGCGGGGCCGCTTCGCGCCCCATCGCGACACAAGGCCGCTCCCACATAGGACGGCGCAGCGTTGCGGCTGTGCGCTATCCCTGTGGGAGCGGCCTTGTGTCGCGACAGGGCCGCAACGCGGCCCCATTCAGGTCAGATCACTCGATCTGCCCGTGGCAATGCTTGAACTTCTTGCCGGAACCACACCAGCAAGGCTCGTTGCGGCCCAGCTTCTGGTCGTTGCGCACCGGGGCCGAGGCGACCGCCACTTCGGCGCCCTCCTCGCTCAGTTGCTCGCTTTCCAGGCCTGGTGCAGCGGCGTGCTGGAACTGCATGCGGCTGGCCAGCTCCTCGGCCTCGCGGCGCAGGCGGGCTTCCTCTTCGGCCGGGTCTTCGCGGCGCACCTGAACGTGCGACAGCACGCGGATGGTGTCGCGCTTGATCGACTCGAGCAGCTCCTGGAACAGGCTGAAGGATTCGCGCTTGTACTCCTGCTTGGGGTTCTTCTGCGCGTAACCACGCAGGTGGATACCGTGACGCAGGTGGTCCATGGTCGACAGGTGGTCTTTCCATAGGTCGTCCAGCACACGCAGCAGAATCTGCTTCTCGAAGGTACGCAGGGCCTCGATACCGGCCTGGTCTTCCTTCTCGGTGTAAGCGCTGGTGATCTCGTTCAGCAGCTTCTCACGCAGGGTTTCTTCGTAGAGGTGATCGTCCTCGTCGAGCCACTGCTGGATCGGCAGCTTCATGGCGAAATCGCTGGCCAGCGAAGCCTCCAAACCGGCCACATCCCACTGCTCGGGCAGCGACTGCGGCGGAATGTGCTGGCTGATGGTAGCGTCCAGCACTTCCTTGCGGAACTCGACGATGGTGTCGCCGATGTTCTCGGCGGCCAGCAGGCTGTTGCGCATGTGGTAGATCACCTTGCGCTGCTCGTTGGCCACGTCGTCGTATTCGAGCAATTGCTTGCGGATGTCGAAGTTGCGCCCTTCGACCTTGCGCTGGGCCTTCTCGATGGCGTTGGTGACCATGCGGTGCTCGATGGCTTCGCCCGACTGCATGCCCAGTGCCTTCATGAAGTTCTTCACCCGGTCAGAGGCGAAGATGCGCATCAGGCTGTCTTCCAGCGACAGGTAGAAGCGGCTGGAACCCGGGTCACCCTGACGGCCGGAACGGCCACGCAGCTGGTTGTCGATACGGCGCGATTCGTGGCGCTCGGAAGCGATCACGTGCAGGCCACCCGACTCGATCACCTGCTGGTGGCGCTTCTGCCAGTCGGCCTTGATCTGCGCGATCTGCTCGGCGGTGGGGTTTTCCAGGGCCGCTACTTCGGCCTCCCAGTTACCGCCCAGCAGAATGTCGGTACCACGGCCGGCCATGTTGGTGGCGATGGTCAGGGCACCTGGCGCACCGGCCTGGGCGATGATCTCGGCTTCCTTCTCGTGGTACTTGGCGTTGAGCACCTTGTGGTCGATACCTTCCTTCTTCAGAAGGTTGGACATGTGCTCGGAGGTCTCGATGGTCGCCGTACCGACCAGCACCGGGCGACCCTGGGTCATGCTTTCCTTGATGTCGGCGATGATCGCGGCGTATTTCTCGTCGGCGGTCAGGTACACCAGGTCGTTGAAGTCCTTGCGCGCCAACGGCTTGTTCGGCGGAATGACCATCACGTTGAGCCCGTAGATCGACTGGAACTCGAATGCTTCGGTGTCGGCGGTACCGGTCATGCCGGACAGCTTGGTGTACAGGCGGAAGTAGTTCTGGAAGGTGGTCGAAGCCAGGGTCTGGCTCTCGGCCTGGATGTTCAGGTTCTCTTTCGCCTCGATGGCCTGGTGCAGGCCTTCGGACAGGCGACGGCCGGGCATGGTACGGCCGGTGTGCTCGTCGATCAGCAGGACCTGGCCGTCCTGGATGATGTACTCGACGTTGCGGTGGAACAGCTTGTGTGCGCGCAGGCCGGCGTAGACATGGGTCAGCAGGCTCAGGTTGTGCGCCGAGTACAGGCTCTCGCCCTCGGCCAGCAGGCCGGACTGGGTGAGCATCTCCTCGATGTACTGGTGACCGGCTTCGTTCAGTTCGACCTGGCGGCTCTTCTCGTCGATCGTGAAGTGGCCTTCCTGGGTGACCTGGCCTTCGACTTCCTCGATGTGCTGCGTCAGGCGCGGGATCAGGCGGTTGATCTCGATGTACAGCTTGGAGCTGTCTTCGGCCTGGCCGGAGATGATCAGCGGGGTACGCGCTTCGTCGATGAGGATGGAGTCGACTTCGTCGATCACGGCGAAGTTGAGTTCACGCTGGAACTTCTCTTCCTGGCTGAACGCCATGTTGTCGCGCAGGTAGTCGAAACCGAATTCGTTGTTGGTGCCGTAGGTGATGTCGGACGCGTAGGCCGCGCGCTTTTCTTCCGGCGGCTGGAAGGCCGAGACGATGCCGACCGACAGGCCGAGGAATTCGTACAGCGGGCGCATCCAGTTGGCGTCACGGCGGGCCAGGTAGTCGTTGACCGTGACCACATGCACACCCTTGCCGGACAGTGCGTTGAGGTACACGGCCAGGGTACCGACCAAGGTCTTGCCTTCACCGGTACGCATTTCTGCGATCATGCCCTCGTGCAGGGTCATGCCGCCGATCAGCTGTACGTCGAAGTGGCGCATGCCCATGACACGCTTGCCGGCCTCACGGGCCACGGCGAAGGCTTCGGGCAGCAACTGGTCCAGTGTCTCGCCTTTGGCCAGGCGCTCCTTGAACTCTGCGGTCTTGCCCCGCAGTTGCTCGTCGGAGAGGGCCACCATCTTCTCTTCGAAGGCATTGACGATACTCACCGTCTTGAGCATGCGTTTGACTTCACGCTCGTTCTTGCTTCCAAAAAGTTTTTTTAACAAAGGCGCAAACATATCGGCAGGATCTTCCACACGTAGGGATGGAGGGCGGCCCCATGAGTCGCCCGTGCAGCCCTGAGGCCGCATGCGAACGAGCATTCTACCCGGAAACGATGGTGAGGAAAGTGGTGGATTTCCACGATGCTATTACAGCGTTTTGGCGGGGGCTGGTTTTAGATAGGGGCATTTTCCCCGAGTTCAAGGCTGGGCAACATGAAAGGTATCGAGAGTGAATCGTATCTTATGCCTGTACCGGCCCCTTCGCGGCTAAAGCCGCTCCCACAGGTACAGCACCGCCGTTGATGCATAGGTAATCCTGTGGGAGCGGCTTTAGCCGCGAAGAGGCCGGTACAGGCTACAGAGGTGTTAAACTGCCGATCTTGTAACCTCATGCACATTTCCCATGGCCTACAAACCCTCCCCCGCCCAGCCGCCTTCAGCCCTGCTGCGCCAGGTGCGCCCGCTGCGCCTGCTGCTGAACCAGGCCGAACGCCTGGAGCACTTGCAGCGCCTTCTGGAAAGCCAGCTGCAACCGGCTGCCCGCGAGCATTGCCATGTGGCGTCGTGGCGCGATGGCACCTTGTTGCTGGTGGTGACCGACGGCCACTGGGCAACCCGCCTGCGCTATCAGCAGAAGCGCCTGCTGGCGGCCCTGCAGGGCATGGAGGCATTCGGCAACCTGCGGCGCATCCTGTACAAGGTGCAGCCGCCGCTGGTGCCAGCCAAACGCGGCGGCCATGCGGCAGAGCTGTCGAACAATGCCGCCGAGAGCCTGCGCGACACCGCCGAGGGCATCAGCGACCCCAAGCTGCGCGCGGCGCTGGAACGGCTGGCCGCCCACGCCCGGGACAAGCAATAAAAAAGGCCACCCGAAGGTGGCCTCAATGAACTAGAGAGTGTTCGAACTTACACGGCCGCAACAGGGCGCATGTACGAGATCGGTGCCGTGCTGGCATCTTCGAAAGTGACCACTTCCCAGGCATCGGTTTCGGCAATCAGCTTGCGCAACAGCTGGTTGTTCAGCGCGTGGCCGGACTTGAAGCCCTTGAACTCGCCGATCAGGCTGTTGCCCAGCAGGTAGAGGTCGCCGATGGCGTCGAGGATCTTGTGCTTGACGAATTCGTCTTCATAACGAAGGCCGTCTTCGTTGAGCACGCCGTCCTCATCGACCACGATGGCGTTCTCGACACTGCCACCCAGCGCAAGGTTGTGCTTGCGCAGGTATTCGATATCACGCATGAAACCGAAGGTACGCGCGCGGCTGACTTCCTTCACGAACGAGGTGCTGGAAAAGTCGACGCTGGCGCTTTGGGTCCGGTTGCGAAGCACCGGGTGATCGAAGTCGATCTCGAAGCTCACCTTGAAACCGTCGAAAGGCAGGAAAGTGGCGCGCTTGTCGCCCTCTTCCACTGTGACCTCACGCAGGATGCGGATGAACTTCTTGGCTGCGTCCTGTTCTTCCAGGCCGGCAGACTGAATCAGGAATACAAAGGGTCCGGCGCTGCCATCCATGATCGGCACTTCCGAGGCGGAGAGCTCGACGTAGGCGTTATCGATGCCCAGGCCCGCCATGGCGGAGAGCAGGTGCTCGACCGTATCGACCTTGACGTCACCGTTGACCAGCGTCGTCGACATGGTTGTCTCGCCGACGTTGGCCGCGCGCGCCGGGATTTCGACCACAGGGTCGAGGTCGGCGCGGCGGAAGACGATGCCGGTGTCAACAGGTGCAGGCTTGAGGGTCAGGTAAACCTTCTCCCCCGAGTGCAGACCGACACCTGTGGCACGGATGGTATTCTTCAGGGTGCGTTGTTTAATCATGGCATTGGCCGCTTCAGCGCAAATTGCGAACAGGTATCAACAAAGGCTGGGGATGATAACAGACCCAACCTTTGATGAATACCAATCACCTTTATACCCCTGATAAATTCCATTAATCAGCCTGACGACGCAGGAATGCCGGGATATCGAGGTAGTCCAGGTCATCCTGAGGGTTCAGTTTAGCGGCCGCAGCAGCACCTGCATGGGCCTGGTTGCGCATGACGGTCGGGCGCTCCAGGTCACGGTAGTTGACTGCCGGCTGCTCCTGACGGACCGGCGCCGGGTTGGACGCCTCGTACGCCTGCTGGGCGGTCTGCAGGGTGTTGTCGACCACCTTCACCGGCTTCTCGATGCGCGCGCCCAGGCCAGTGGCCACTACGGTCACGTGCAGCTCGTCACGCATGTCCGGGTCGATCACGGTGCCGACCTTGACCATGGCGTGGTCGGAGGCGAAGGCTTCGATGATGCTACCGACGTCGGAGTACTCGCCCAGCGACAGGTCCGGGCCTGCGGTGATGTTCACCAGGATGCCGCGGGCGCCCTGCAGGTTGACGTCTTCCAGCAGCGGGTTGCGGATCGCCGCCTCGGTGGCTTCACGGGCACGGTTCGGGCCGCTGGCGCAGCCGGTACCCATCATGGCCATGCCCATTTCACCCATCACGGTACGCACGTCGGCGAAGTCGACGTTGATCATGCCCGGGCGCTTGATGATGTCGGAGATGCCGCGCACGGCACCGGCCAGCACATCGTCGGCCTTGGCGAAGGCGGACAGCAGGCTGGCATCCTTGCCCAGGATGGTCAGCAGCTTCTCGTTGGGGATGGTGATCAACGAGTCGACGCTTTCGGCCAGCATGCGGATGCCTTCATCGGCGATCTGCATGCGCTTGCGGCCTTCGAACGGGAACGGACGGGTCACCACGGCAACGGTGAGAATGCCCATTTCCTTGGCCACTTCGGCGATGATCGGCGCTGCACCGGTACCGGTACCGCCGCCCATGCCAGTGGTGATGAACACCATGTTGGTGCCCTGCAGCACCTCGGCGATGCGCTCACGGTCTTCCAGCGCGGCCTGACGGCCGACTTCCGGATTGGCACCGGCACCCAGGCCCTTGGTCACGCCAGTGCCCAATTGCAGGATGGTGCGCGCGCCAATGTTTTTCAGCGCCTGGGCATCGGTGTTGGCGCAGATGAATTCCACGCCTTCGATGCTGCTTTTGACCATGTGGTTGACGGCGTTGCCGCCACCACCGCCAACGCCGATCACTTTGATGACCGGGCTTTGCGGGACGTTGTCTACGAGCTCGAACATTTTCCCTCTCCTTACAGTTCTCTAGTTGTCGCGCCTACCACTACTGCTTTGAAACTTAGAAGTTGCCCTGGACCCAGCGCTTGAAGCGTTCAAGCACTGGAGCCTTCGGTTCATCGCCATAGCTGTTGTTGCTGCTGTTACCGGTCAGGGGCAGGTCTTCGGTCTGCTTCTGCAGGCCGTAGGTGAGCAAGCCCACGCCGGTGGAATAGATCGGGTTGCGCACCACGTCGCTCAGGCCCCGAACGCTGTGCGGCACGCCCAGGCGTACCGGCATGTGGAAGATTTCCTCGGCCAGTTCCACGGCGCCTTCCATCTTCGCGGTACCGCCGGTGAGGACGATGCCGGCCGGCACCAGGTCCTCGTAGCCGCTGCGGCGCAGTTCGGCCTGGATCAGGGTGAAGAGCTCGTCGTAACGTGGCTCCACCACCTCGGCCAGGGCCTGGCGCGACAGCTCGCGCGGCGGACGATCGCCCACGCTCGGCACCTTGATGGTCTCGCCGGCGCCAGCCAGTTTGGCCAGGGCGCAGGCGTAGCGGATCTTGATTTCTTCGGCGTACTGGGTGGGGGTACGCAGAGCCATGGCGATGTCGTTGGTGACCTGGTCGCCGGCAATCGGGATGACTGCGGTGTGACGGATCGCGCCCTCGGTGAAGATGGCGATGTCGGTGGTACCGCCACCGATGTCCACCAGGCACACGCCCAGCTCCTTCTCATCGTCGGTCAGCACCGAGTAGGCCGAGGCCAGCTGCTCGAGGATGATGTCGTCGATTTCCAGGCCGCAGCGGCGCACGCACTTCTCGATGTTCTGCGCTGCGTTGACCGCGCAGGTGACCACGTGGACCTTGGCCTCCAGACGTACGCCAGACATGCCCAGCGGCTCGCGCACGCCTTCCTGGTTGTCGATCACGTAGTCCTGCGGCAGGGTGTGCAGCACGCGCTGGTCGGCCGGGATGGCCACGGCCTGGGCGGCGTCGAGCACACGCTCCAGGTCGGCCAGGCTGACCTCGCGGTCGCGGATGGCGACGATGCCGTGGGAGTTCAGGCTGCGGATGTGGTTGCCGGCCACGCCGACGAACGCCGAGTGGATGCGGCAACCGGCCATCAGCTGCGCTTCTTCCACCGCACGCTGGATCGACTGCACGGTGGACTCGATGTTCACCACCACGCCTTTTTTCAGGCCGCGGGACGGATGGGTACCGATCCCGACGATTTCCAGGGTGCCGTCCTCGCCCACTTCACCTACCAGCGCCACCACCTTGGAGGTGCCGATATCCAGCCCGACGATCATTTTGCCGCTATGCGCGTTTGCCATGGTCCTGCCTCTCTCTAATTCTTCGCAACGGCGGGTTGGGCCGTCGTCGGTGCAATCGGTTCCCGCCAACCAACGGCAAGTCCGTTGGAGTAACGCAGATCAATGCGGGCGATAGTGGTGATCTGGTCTTTGAGTGTCTTGTCGTAAATGGCAATGAAACGGCGCATCTTCTCCACCAGATGGTCGCGCCCCAGCAGCAGCTCGATGCCTGGCCCGGCGCTGCTCGCGCCAGTGGTCAGGAACCAGCTGCCTCGCTCGCGCAGCTCCAGGCGAGCGATGGAAAAGCCCAGGGGGCGCAGCATCTGGCTCAATACCTGATACTGCTGCATGACTTGTTGCTGAGCACGCTGCGGCCCGGCCAGCTGCGGCAGGTGCTCGTAGTTGGCCAGCTCGCGCGGGGTGAAGGCCTGGCCCTGGTTGTTGAGCAGGGCCTCGTCACCCCAGCGTGCCACCGGCAGCTGTTCTTCCAGGCGGATCACCACCTCGTCGGGCCACACCCGACGCACTTCGGCGTGGGCGATCCAGGGCATCTGTTCGAGCTCGGCACGCATCGCCGGCAGGTCGACGCTGAAGAAGCTCGCCGCGACGTAGGGCGCGATGCGCTGCTGCACCGACTGCTGGCTGATGTAGCTGAGGTCGCCCTGCACATCGATCTTGGTGATCGGACGGTCGGCATACGGCATCAGACGGATGGCGCCTTCGTAGGCACCAAAGCCGGCCGCCACCAGCAGCACCGGCCACAGCAGGCGCTTCAGGCCACCCAGGCTGGGCCGCGGCAGGCGCGCCGATACGGGCTCGTCGGCCACCAGCCGGCTGGCACCACGCGGCACCGGCTTGCTACGGCCGGTAACGGGTTGCTGCTGACGTATCATCGCGCCTTGCATGGTTGTTAACCTCGCGTCGCCACGCTTTCGGCCAGGATCGCCAGCACCAGTTGCTGGAAGTCCAGGCCGGCCGCGCGGGCCGCCATGGGCACCAGGCTATGGTCGGTCATGCCGGGTGCGGTGTTGACTTCGAGCAGCCAGAACCGGCCCTGCTCGTCCTGCATCACGTCCAGCCGCCCCCAGCCTTCGATGCCAATGGCATCGCAGGCGCGTGCGGTCAGGTCGATCAGTTCCTGTTCCTTGACGCTGTCCAGGCCGCAGGGAATGCGGTACTGGGTATCGTTGGCGAGGTACTTGGCGTCGTAGTCGTAGAACACGTGCGGCGTTCCCAGGGCGATCGGCGGCAACACCTGGCCGCGCAACACCGCGACGGTGAACTCCGGGCCGTGGATCCACTGCTCCACCAGTACCTGGGAATCGTATCGGGCGGCATCCTGCCAGGCGGCGACCAGTTCCTGGGCGCTGTTCACCTTGGCCATGCCGATGCTGGAACCTTCGTGGGCGGGTTTGACGATCAGCGGGAAGCCCAGTTCCGTACTGGCCCGCAAACAGTCGCTTTCGCTCGCCAGCACGGCGTGGCGCGGGGTCGGAATGCCCAGGCTCTGCCACACCTGCTTGGTGCGCAGTTTGTCCATGGCCAGCGCCGAAGCGAGGATGCCGCTGCCGGTGTAAGGGATGCCCAGGCACTCGAGCAGGCCCTGCATGCTGCCGTCTTCACCCCCACGGCCGTGAAGAATGATGAAGGCGCGGTCGATCCGCTCGTTTTGCAGGCGCTCGAGCAGGTCGTCGCCCACATCGATGGCGACCACATCGACACCGGCGGTGGTCAGTGCGTCGATCACCGCGGCGCCGGACTTCAGCGACACCTCACGCTCGGCGCTCTTGCCGCCGTACAGTACCGCCACACGGCCGAAGGCCTTGGCGTCCAGGGTCGAGTGCAGCTTGTCGTAGGCGCTGGTCATTTCGACTTCTCCTGCTTGGCGCCAGCGAACAGCGGGCTTTTCATCAGTTGCGGCGCCAGGCCGCCGACATCACCGGCACCCTGGCAGATCAGAATGTCGCCAGCGCGCAGCAACGGCTTGACCAGCGGCGCCAGCTCGACGCCCCGCTCGATGTAGATCGGGTCCAGCTTGCCGCGCTGGCGGATGCTGTGGCACAGCTGGCGGCTGTCGGCGCCGGGGATCGGCTCTTCGCCGGCCGGGTAGACCTCCATCAGCAGCAGCACGTTGGCATCGCCCAGCACCTGGACGAAATCGTCGTACAGGTCGCGGGTACGGCTGTAGCGGTGCGGCTGGTAGACGATCACCAGGCGGCGGCTTGGCCAGCCACCGCGCACGGCCTTGATCACTGCCGCCACTTCGGTCGGATGGTGACCGTAGTCGTCGACCAGCATCACGCTGCCGCCTTCGACCGGCAGCTCGCCGTACACCTGGAAGCGCCGACCGACGCCCTGGAAGCCGGACAGGCCCTGGACGATGGCTTCGTCAGTGATGCCTTCGTCAGTGGCGATGGCGATAGTGGCCAAGGCGTTGAGCACGTTGTGGTTGCCAGGCATGTTCACCGACACTTCCAGCGGCTCGCGGTCGCGGCGCAGTACGGTGAAGTGGGTCTGCATGCCCATCTGGCGCACGTTGATGGCGCGGATGTCGGCCTCGTCGCTGAAGCCATAGGTCACGGTCGGGCGCTTGACCTGCGGCAGGATCTCGCGCACCACCGGGTCGTCCAGGCACATCACGGCCAGGCCGTAGAACGGCAGGTTGTGCAGGAATTCGACGAAGGTTTTCTTCAGCTTGTTGAAGTCGCCTTCGTAGGTCGCCATGTGGTCGGCGTCGATGTTGGTGACCACGGCCACCATCGGCTGCAGGTGCAGGAAGCTGGCATCGCTTTCGTCCGCTTCGGCGATCAGGTAGCGGCTGGTGCCCAGCTGGGCATTGGTGCCGGCAGCGGTCAGGCGGCCACCGATGACGAAGGTCGGGTCCAGGCCGCCGGCGGCGAACACCGAGGCCAGCAGGCTGGTGGTGGTGGTCTTGCCGTGGGTACCGGCTACGGCCACGCCATGGCGATAGCGCATCAGCTCGGCGAGCATCTCGGCACGCGGCACCACCGGAATGCGCCGCTCGAGGGCGGTGGCGACTTCCGGGTTGGCCGGGTTGATGGCGCTGGACACCACCAGCACATCGGCAGTGGCGGCGTTCTCGGCGCGGTGGCCGACGAAGATTTCGGCGCCGAACGACTCCAGGCGCTCGGTCACCGGCGAGGCCTTGAGGTCGGAGCCGGACACTTCATAGCCCAGGTTCAGCAACACTTCGGCAATGCCGCACATGCCCACGCCGCCGATACCGACGAAGTGAATGCGGCGGATACGGCCCATCTTCGGCTGGGGCATGGCTTTCTGGCTCTCAACCATGGGCCACCTCCAGGCAGATATCGACCACGGTGCTGGTTGCGGCAGGTTTGGCCAGGCGCCGCGCGGTGCCTGCCATGACGTTGAGTTTCTCGGGTTGCATCAGCACCTCGTTCAGGCGTTCAGCGAGCTGCGCTGCGCCAGTTGTCGCTTGTGGCATCAGGAAGGCAGCGCCTTCCCGGGCCAGATATTGGGCGTTGTGGGTCTGGTGGTCGTCGATCGCATGGGGCAACGGCACCAGCATCGCAGGCAGGCCTGCTGCCGCCAGCTCGCTGACGGTCAGGGCGCCGGCCCGGCACACCACGATGTCGGCCCAGCCATAGGCCTGGGCCATGTCCTCGATGAAAGGCTCAACCTGAGCCGCGACGCCCGCTTCGTGATAACGCTCGGCGGTGATCGACGCATGTTGCTTGCCGGCCTGGTGGAACACCTCTGGCCGCAGCGCGGCGGGCACTTCGGACAGGGCCTTAGGCAACAATTTGTTCAATGGTTCCGCACCCAGGCTGCCGCCGAGCACCAGCAGCCGTGCACGGCGTTCGGCGAGCGGCGCACGCTGCGCGTCCATGAACAGCTCCGGGCGCACCGGGTTACCGGTGGTGCGACGTTTGTCGCTGGCCTCGAAGGTGTTCGGGAACGCTTCGCAGACCCGCGCCGAGAGTGGCACCAGCAAGCGGTTGGCGGTGCCGGCACGGGCGTTCTGCTCGTGGATGACCAGCGGCACGCCGCACAGCCGCGCGGCGACACCGCCGGGGCCGGTCACATAGCCGCCGAAACCGAGCACACACACCGGCTTGAGCTGGCGAATGATACGCCGCGCCTGCATGACTGCCTTGGCCACGGTGAACGGCGCCTTGAGCAGGGACAGCTTGCTCTTGCCACGCAGGCCGCTGACCTGAATCAGGTGCAACGGCAGGCCAGCCTGGGGCACCAGCTCGTTTTCGATGCCGCGCGGGGTGCCCAGCCAGTGCACGCTGTAACCGCGCGCCTGGAATTCGCGAGCGCAGGCCAGCGCCGGGAACACGTGGCCCCCGGTACCGCCGGCCATGATCAGTACGTTCTTGCCGTCAGCGGCCATGATTGGTCTCCTCGGCAAAATCGCTTTCGCTGAATTCGTGTTCCTCGCTGCCCAGGTGCGTGCGGCTTTCCCACTCGATACGCAGCAACAGCCCCACGCAGGCACAGCAGATCACCAGCGAACTGCCGCCGTAGCTGAGGAACGGCAGGGTCAGGCCCTTGGTCGGCAACAGGCCGACGTTCACGCCGATGTTGATCAGGAACTGGCCGATCCAAAGGAAGGCCAGGCCGAACGCAACATAAGCGGCAAAGAACTGCTTGGCTTTTTCCGCCCACAGGCCGATGTACAGGGCGCGCACCGTCACGAACACGAACAGCGCGATAGTCAGCAGCGAGCCGACCACGCCGAGCTCTTCGGCCAGTACCGAGAACACGAAGTCGGTGTGCGCTTCAGGCAGGTAGAACTGTTTCTGCACGCTGTTGCCCAGGCCAACGCCCAGCCACTCGCCACGGCCAAAGGCAATCAGTGCCTGGGTCAGCTGGTAGCCAGAACCGAACTGGTCGGACCAAGGGTCGGTGAAGGTGATCAGACGTGCCATGCGATACGGCTGCGCCTGTACCAGCACGAACACCGCGACCACCGCCAGCACCACCATCAGGCTGAAGCGGAACAGCCCCACCCCGCCGAGGAACAGCATGGCCGCTGCCGCGCCCATCATCACCACGGTGGCGCCGAAGTCCGGCTCCATCAGCAGCAGGGCCGCCATGGGCAGCAGCACGATGAACGGCTTGAAGAAGCCCATCCAGGTTTCGCGAACCTCGGTCTGCCGACGTACCAGGTAGCCGGCCAGGTAGACCACCACGAACACCTTGGCGATTTCCGAAGGCTGCACGTTGAAGAAGCTGAAGCCGATCCAGCGCATCGAACCGTTCACTTCACGGCCGATACCAGGCACCAGCACCAGCACCAGCAGGCCGAAGGCGCCCAGCAGCATCAGGAAGCCCATGCGTTGCCAGGTGGCGATCGGTATCAGCATGGTGGCGCCACAGGCGACCAGGCCGAGGAACACGTACACCAGGTGGCGGAACATGTGGTAAAGCGGGTTGCCCGACTGCACCGCAGCCACTTCCGAGGACGCCGAGGTGATCATCACCAGGCCCAGGCCGAGCAATGCCAGGCAGCCGGCGAGCATGGCGAAGTCCAGGTCGATGCCACGGCCGCTGATCAGCGGCGACGGATAAGGCTTGAGGATGCCGAAGATCATGCAAGGCCTCCTGCTGCCTGGGCGAACAGGCGCCCGCGTTCTTCGAAGTTCTTGAACATGTCGAGGCTGGCGCAGGCTGGCGACAGCAGCACGGCGTCCCCCGCCCGGGCCAGCTCGGCGCATTGCTGCACGGCGTCGTCGAGGGAGTTCACGCGGACCAGTTGCACGCCATCGCCCAAGGCTTCGGCCAGGCGCTCGGCATCACGGCCAAGCAGCACCACGGCGCGGCAGAAGCGCGTGACCGGCTCGCGCAGCGCGGCGAAATCGGCACCCTTGCCGTCGCCACCGGCGATCAGCACCAGCTTGCCTTCGATGTCGGCACCCAGGCCTTCGATGGCAGCCAGGGCAGCACCGACGTTGGTGGCCTTGGAATCGTCATACCAGTTCACGCCGTTGCGCTCGCGCACCCACTGGCAACGGTGGGCCAGGCCGCCGAACTCGCGCAGGGCCTCGAGCATCGGTTCGAACGGCAGGCCGGCAGCATGCCCCAAGGCCAGCGCGGCCAGGGCGTTGCTCTGGTTGTGGGCGCCGCGAACCTTCAGCTCGCGTGCCGGCATCAGCGCCTGGAACTCGAACGCCAGGTATTTCTCGCCGTTCACTTCGCGCAGGCCGAAGGCCTTGAAGTCCGGCTGGTTGAGGCCGAAGGTCCAGCATGGGCGGCCTTCCACCGGCAGCGGCCGGCTCAGGGCATCCTGACGGTTGACCACCACCTGCCTGGCGCCACGGAAGATCCGGTGCTTGGCCAGGTGGTAGGCCGGCAGGCCGCTGTAGCGGTCCATGTGGTCTTCGCTGATGTTCAGCACGGTGGCCACTTCGGCGTTGAGCTGGTCGGTGGTTTCCAGCTGGAAGCTGGACAGTTCCAGCACGTACAGCTCGACGTCATCGGCCAACAGGTCCAGCGCCGGGGTGCCGAGGTTGCCCCCCACCGCCACGCGCTTGCCGGCCTTGGCGGCCATTTCGCCAACCAGGGTGGTGACGGTGCTCTTGGCGTTGGAGCCGCTGATGGCAATGATCGGCGCCTTGGCGTTACGGGCGAACAGCTCGATGTCGCCAGACAGCTTCACGCCACGCGCGGCGGCCTGCTGCAGGGCCGGCGTGGCCAGGGCCAGACCGGGGCTCACGTACAGCTCGCTGGCGCGGCACAGGAAGTCCACGTCCAGTTCCCCACAACGCACTTCCACCTGCGGGTAATCACGGCGCAGGGTGTCCAGTTCCGGCGGTTGCTCGCGGGTGTCGGCGACCGCAAAGGCAATGCCCCGGTTCGCCAGGAAGCGAACCAGGGACATGCCGCTCTTGCCGAGGCCGACAACGATGCGGAATTGGTCGGAAGCGATCAAGGACACGCTCATCTACCTCAGTTTCAGGGTTGCAAGGCCGATCAGCACCAGGATCACGGTGATGATCCAGAAGCGGACGATCACCCGTGGCTCTGGCCAGCCCTTGAGTTCAAAGTGGTGGTGGATCGGTGCCATGCGGAACACACGCTTGCCGGTCAGCTTGAAGGAGGCGACCTGGATCACCACCGACAGGGTTTCCATGACGAACACGCCACCCATGATGAACAGCACGATTTCCTGGCGCACGATCACTGCGATGGTGCCCAGCGCGGCGCCCAGTGCCAGCGCGCCGACGTCACCCATGAACACTTGCGCCGGGTAGGTGTTGAACCACAGGAAGCCCAGGCCGGCGCCGATCAGCGCGCCGCAGAACACGATCAGCTCGCCCGAGCCCGGCACGTAGGGGATCAGCAGGTATTCGGCGAACTTCACGTTACCCGACAGGTAGCAGAAGATGCCCAGCGCGCCGCCGACCATCACCGTCGGCATGATTGCCAGGCCGTCGAGGCCATCGGTGAGGTTGACCGCGTTGCTCGAGCCGACGATGACGAAGTAGGTCAGCACGACGAAACCGATGCCCAGCGGGATGGTGACATCCTTGATGAACGGCAGGATCAGCGTGGTTTCGACGCTGGTCGGCGCGGTCTTGTAGAGGAAGATGGCGGCAGCCAGGCCGAACACCGACTGCCAGAAGTACTTCCAGCGGCTTGGCAGGCCACGCGAGTTCTTTTCGATCACCTTGCGGTAGTCGTCGACCCAGCCGATGGCACCGAACGCCAGGGTGACGATCAGCACCACCCACACATAGCGGTTGGTCAGGTCGGCCCACAGCAGGGTGCTGACGGCGATGGCGGACAGGATCAGCGCACCGCCCATGGTCGGCGTACCGGACTTGGACAGGTGCGATTGCGGGCCGTCGTTACGCACGGCCTGGCCGATCTGGCGGATTTGCAGGGTACGGATCATCCATGGCCCCAGCCACAGCGCCAGCGACAACGCGGTCAGCACCCCCAGGATCCCGCGCAGGGACAGGTACTGGAAGACCGCGAAGCCTTTGTGGAACTGTTGCAGATACTCGGCCAACAGCAGCAGCATTAATGTTTCTCCCCGCTGGCACCGCACAATGCCGCCACGACGTTTTCCATCGCAGCGCTGCGCGAGCCCTTGATCAAGATAGTGGTGTCGCTGGCGTTCTCGGCGCTAACCGCTTCGATCAGCTCAGCTTGTGTAGCGAAATGGCGGCCATTGGCGCCGAATGCCTTGACCGCATGGGCCATGTTGGTACCCACTGCATACAGCGCATCGACCTTGCCACGTGCGTAGTCACCCACCTGACGGTGGCCTTCCTCCGCCCATTGCCCCAGTTCGCCGATATCCCCAAGCACCAGAACGGTGCGCCCGGAAAAGCCGGCGAGTATATCAATGGCCGCGCACATAGAGGTGGGATTTGCGTTGTAACTGTCGTCGATCACCCGCACGCCGTTCGGCGCGATCTGCGCCACGGTACGGCCTTTGACCGGTTGCACGGCAGCCAGGCCGGCGCCGATGCCGCTCAGGCTCAGACCAACGGCATGCGCGGCGGCGGCAGCGGCCAACGCATTGCTGACGTTGTGCTCACCCAGCACGTTGAGTTGCACGCTCACCACATTACCGGCGCCATGCAGCTTGAACGACGGGCAGCCGCGGGCGTCGCGACCGATGTCGCTGGCGAAGAAATCGGCGCTGACGTTATTGCGGGCGAAACTGATGACCTTGTGCGCACCGGCACGCGCCTTCCAGATGGCAAAGGCCTTGTCGTCCAGGTTGAGGATGGCGATGCCGCCCTCGCCCAGCCCTTCGAGAATCTCGCCCTTGGCCTCGACGATCTTCTCCGGGCCACCGAACTCGCCAACGTGGGCGGTACCGGCGTTGTTGATGACCACCACCTGCGGCCGGGTCAAGCCGACGGTGTAGCGGATTTCGCCGATGCGCGAGGCGCCCAGTTCGATCACTGCGGCGCTGTGCTCGGGAGCCATTTCCAGCAGGGTCAGCGGCGCGCCGAGGTCGTTGTTCAGGTTGCCGCGGGTGGCGTGTACCAGGCCACGGGTGCGCAGGATGCTGGCGAGCATTTCCTTGACTGTGGTTTTGCCGCTGGAGCCGGTGATGGCCACCACCGGCTGGTCATAGGCGGCGCGGTTCAGCGCACCGAGCTGGCCGAGGGCCAGGCGGCAATCGGCGACCAGCAGCTGCGGCAGGTCGACATCGGCTACTTCGCGCTCGACCAGGGCCGCGACAGCGCCCTTGGCCTTCACATCGGCCAGGTAGTCGTGGCCATCGAAGCGCGGGCCGGCCAGGGCGACGAACAGTTGCCCGGCGCCGACGCTGCGGCTGTCGATGCTGACACCGGTGAAGGTGGCATCGGCACCGATCTGGCGACCACTCAGTGCCGTGGTCAGCTGGCTGAGTGAAAGCGGCTTAAGCATGTGGAGCCTCCCAGGCTGCAAGTGCCTTCTCGGCTTCGATCAGGTCGGAGAAGTCATGGCGCTGGCCATCGATCTCCTGGTAATCCTCGTGGCCCTTGCCGGCCAGCACGATGACATCGTCGGCAGCGGCAGTGGCGATCAGGTGGGCAATGGCATCGCCACGGCCGGCGACGAACTCGACCGCGGCCGGCCTGGCGAAACCAGGGCGGATATCATCGAAGATGCTCAGCGGCTGTTCTGTGCGTGGGTTGTCGTCGGTGACCAGCACGCGGTCGGCCAGGCGCTCGGCGACTTCCGCCATCAGCGGGCGCTTGCCGCGGTCACGGTCGCCGCCGCAGCCGAACAGGCACAACAGCTTGCCGTGGGCATGCGGGCGCAGGGCTTCGAGCACTTTTTCCAGGGCGTCCGGGGTGTGCGCGTAATCGACCACCACCAGCGGCTTGTCGCCGCCGCCCAGGCGCTGCATGCGGCCTACCGGGCCTTGCAACTGCGGGGTGACTTCGAGGATCTCGTCCAGTGCGTAATCCAGCGCCAGCAGGGTCGCCACGGCGGCGAGCATGTTGCTGAGGTTGAAGCGGCCGAGCAACTGACTGCGCAGCACTCGCTCACCCTGAGCGGTGACCAGGGTGGCACGCACGCCATCGTCACTGAACAGCGCTTCGCGGCAGTACAACGAGGCGTCGGGGTTTTCCAGGCTGTAGCTCAGCAGCCGGGTCTCGCTGTGGTCGAAACTCGGGCGGCGAGCAAAGTCATCGGCCAGGCGACGGCCGAAGGCATCGTCCAGGTTGACCACCTGGCAGCGCAGGCTCGGCCAGGCGAACAGCTTGGCCTTGGCGGCCTCGTAAGCCTCCATGCTGCCGTGATAGTCGAGGTGATCGCGGGACAGGTTGGTCATCACCGCTATGTCGAACGCCAGTGCTGCGACCCGCCCCTGCTCCAGGGCATGGGAAGACACTTCCATGGCGACGGCCTTGGCCCCGCCTTTCTTCAGGTCGTTGAGGGTCGCCTGCACGGCGATCGGGTCTGGCGTGGTCAGGCGACCGCTCTGCAGCTCGCCATAGAAGCCGGTCCCCAGGGTGCCGATCAGGCCGCAGCGCTGGCCGAGCAGATCGAGCGCCTGGGCGACCAGCTGGGTGACGCTGGTCTTGCCGTTGGTACCGGTCACGCCGACCAGGTTCAGCTGCCGGCTTGGCTCGCCATAGAAGCGCCCGGCAATATCCGACAGCTGTGCGATCAGGCCCTTCACCGGAATCAGCGGCACCTCGGTCAGCGGCAGCACGGTGGCGCCCTGCTCTTCATAGGCCACCGCGGCGGCGCCACGGGCCAGGGCATCGGCGATATGCGCGCGGCCATCGACCTTGGCCCCCGGCACAGCCAGGAACAGGTCGCCCGGGCGCACAGTGCGGCTGTCCAGGGTCAGTTCACGGATCAGCGGGTCACGGCTGGCGTGGGCGAAAAGCTTGCTCAATGGCATTGTCATCATCCACGCCCTCCCTTGGCGGCTGCTGCTGCATTGACTTGCGATTGTTCGACGGGCGCGGGTGGCGGCAGGTTGTCTGGCGGCACATTCATCAGGCGCAGGGTGCCGGACATGACCTTGCTGAACACCGGGGCCGAAACCAGGCCGCCGAAGTAACCGCCCTTGCCCGGTTCGTCGATGACCACGACGATGGCGTAGCGCGGGTCGCTCATCGGCCCGAAGCCGGCGAACAACGAGCGGTAGGCGTTTTCGGTGTAACCCTTGGATCCGACCGTGGCCTTGCGCGCGGTACCGGACTTGCCGGCCACGTGATAGAACGGCACCTGGGCGCGGAACACGCCGCGCGGCGCTTCGATGACCTGCTGCAGCATGGCCTGGACGGTTTCGGCGGTGTCCTTGGGAATGGCCTGCACTGCTTCCGGCGCCTTGTCGACCTTGAGGATCGACAGCGGCACCATCTTGCCGTCGTTGGCCAACGCGGCGTAGGCATGCACCAGCTGCAAGGCCGTCACCGACACACCGTAGCCATAGGACAGGGTGGCGGTCTCGGCCTTGCGCCATTCGCGGTGGTTGGGCAGGTTGCCGACGCGCTCGCCCGGGAAGCCAAGGCCGGTGTACTGGCCCAGGCCGACCTGGGACATGACCCGGTAGATGGCCTCACCGCCGATGTCGAAGGCGATCTTGCTCATGCCGACGTTACTGGAGTTGATCAGGATGCCGGTCAGGTCGAGGATCGGCCCCTCGCTCTTGGACACGTCCTTGATGGTGTAGCGACCGATCTGCAGGCTGCCCGGGTACACTTCCACCTTGTCGGTCGGCTTCCAGCGGCCGCTCTGCAACGCCGCACTCATGGAGATCGGCTTGACCGTGGAGCCTGGCTCGAACACGTCGATGATCGCCCGGTTGCGCATGGCCGCCGGGAACATGCTGCGGCGGTTGTTGGGGTTGTAGGTCGGCTGGTTGACCATGGCCAGGACCTCACCGGTCTTGACGTCCATGATCACCAGGCTGCCGGCCTTGGCATCCTGTTCGGCAATGGCGTTGCGCAATTCGCGGGTGGCCAGGTATTGCAGGCGCAGGTCTATCGACAACGCCAAGGTCTTCCCGGCCTTGGCGTTCTTGGTTACCTGGATGTCCTTGATCAGCCTGCCACGCCGGTCCTTGATGACCTGGCGCTTGCCGGGCACGCCGGCCAGCCACTCGTCATAGGCCAGTTCCACCCCTTCGCGACCGTGGTCGTCGAGGTCGGTGAAGCCGACCATGTGCGCGGTGACATCACCTGCCGGGTAGAAGCGGCGGAATTCTTCCAGGCCGTACACGCCCGGCACTTTCAGGTCGAGCACATGCTGGCCCTGCTCCGGGGTCAGGCCGCGGACCAGGTAGATGAATTCCTTGTTGGCCTGCTGGGTCAGGCGGTCGATCAGCTGCTGCGGGTTCTGCCCCAGCGCCGCCGCCAGTTGCGGCCAGCGCTCTTTGGAGGCCTGCATTTCCTTGGGGTTGGCCCACAGGGTAGTGACCGGGGTACTCACCGCCAGCGGCTCACCGTTGCGGTCGGTAATCAGCCCGCGGTGCGCCGGGATCGGGATGTGGCGCAGGCTGCGCGCATCGCCCTGGCCCTTGAGGAAGTCCCGGTCGACGACCTGCAGGTCGATGATGCGCCAGCAGATGGCACCGACCATGATCGCCAGTAGGCCGATCACTACGCGGAAGCGCCACGGGTAAAGTGCGCCTTCAAGCTTCATCATGGCGCCACCATCCGGACTTCATCAGCCGCCGGCACGCGCATTTTCAACTGCTCGGAAGCCAGGCTCTCGATACGGCTGGCAGCTGTCCAGGTGCTCTGTTCGAGGATCAACCGGCCCCACTCGGCCTGGGCCTTGTCGCGCTCGTTCAATTCCCCGTAAAGCGTGTTGAGCAGCTGGCGGTTCCAGTGCGCGCTGTAGGACACGGCAATGGCCGAAACCAGCACGGCGACGAACAGCAGAAGCATCAGGAAGCTTCCGCCTGGCAAGGGTTTGGCAAACAGCCTGCTCACCGCAGCTTCTCCGCCACGCGCATCACAGCGCTGCGCGAACGCGGGTTGGCCTTGAGTTCGGCGTCGGACGCGAACTGGGCCTTGCCGATGAGCTTGATCTTCGGTTCGAAGACCTTGTGCTGGACCGGCAGGTTGCGCGGCAGGTTGTCGGCCTCACCCTTGACCAGCTTGCGCATGAACAGTTTGACGATACGGTCTTCCAGCGAGTGGAAGCTGATGACCGCCAGGCGGCCGCCCACTTCGAGCGCATCGATCGCGGCTTCGAGGCCGGTCTCGAGGTCGCCCAGTTCGTTGTTGACGTGAATACGCAGGCCCTGGAACGCGCGGGTCGCCGGGTTCTTGCCCTTTTCCCAGGCCGGGTTGGCCACCTTCAGCACTTCGGCGAGGTCGCCAGTGCGGGTGAACGGCTGGCGCTCGCGACGCTCGACCACGGCACGCGCCATGCGCCCGGCGAAACGCTCTTCGCCGTATTCCTTGAACACGCGGGCAATCTCTTCCACCGGTGCAGTGGCGATGAACTCGGCGGCACTGATGCCCTGGTCGGGGTTCATGCGCATGTCCAGCGGGCCATCGTTGAGGAAGCTGAAACCGCGCTCGGGGTCATCCAGCTGCGGCGAGGACACGCCCAGGTCCAGCAGTACACCGCTGACCTTGCCATGCAGACCGCGCTCGGCGACCTCGGCGCCCAGCTCGGCAAAGCTGCGCTGCACAATGACAAAGCGGCCGTCTTCGGCCGCCAGCGCTTGCCCCGTGGCAATCGCCTGTGGGTCCTTGTCGAAACCCAGCAGCCGCCCTTGCGGCCCGAGCTTGCTGAGAATCAGCCGGCTGTGCCCGCCACGGCCAAAGGTGCCGTCCAGATAGCAACCGTCGGCGCGCAGGGCCAATGCCTCGACAGCTTCGTCGAGCAGGACGGTAATGTGGTTGAAGCCGCTATCTATGGTCACAGGATCAGGTCACGCAATTCGTCGGGCATGGCGCCCGGTTGTTGAATAGCTGCAAGGTCGGCTGCCGAAACCGCGTTCCAGGCATCTTCATCCCACAGCTGGAATTTGTTCAGCTGCCCCACCAGCATCGCCTTCTTGTCGAGCTTGGCGTATTCGCGCAGGCGGGGCGGCACCAGGAAACGCCCGCTGCCATCGAGCTCCAGGTCCACCGCATTACCGATCAGCAAGCGCTGCAGGCGGCGGTTTTCCTCACGCAACGATGGCAAGGCACGCAACTTGGCTTCTATCTGTTCCCACTCATCGAGGGGATAAACACACAAGCAGGGGTCTACGGCGTCGATGGTCACGATCAGTTGACCATTGCAACGCGAATCGAGCTCGTCACGGTACCGGCTCGGCATGGCGAGACGGCCCTTTGCATCGAGGCTGACGGCGTTGGCTCCGCGGAACACGGCTGCGATTCCCCACAATGGTAGCTTTTTTGTGCCAGAAAACCCACTTCATCCCACTTTCTGCCACTTGCGCACACTATAGGAATCCGCCCGCAGCACCGTCAAGGCACGTTCGGAAGGAAAAGCCTTACAGGACCGAGATTTAGCGCAATAAAGGAATGTGGAAGGACTACCGCGAAGAAAAAAAGACGAGAAAAATCAAACCCACGCCAGAAGATGGCGTTCGAAGTTAAAGTGATTTATCAAGAGTAAGATTTTTTCGGTATTACCAACGAGCATCTGCTATCGAATCAAGCAGGGAGGGAAAGGTGGAGAGTCGATCTGTAAGCCGGGTTTTGTCGAGGACAGTCATTCCTCTACGACGGCCATCACTGGACGCCTCTAGCAACCTACCCGGTTCCGACGCGGGCCACGCCTGATGGAACCCTATTTGGTCTTGCTCCGAGTGGGGTTTACCTAGCCACGAACTGTTGCCAGCCGTGCGGTGCGCTCTTACCGCACCTTTTCACCCTTACCGGCACCGAAATGCTTAGGCGGTTATTTTCTGTGGCACTTTCCGTAGGCTCGCGCCTCCCAGGCGTTACCTGGCACTCTGCCCTATGGAGCCCGGACTTTCCTCCCCCTGCCGTTACACAACAAACGCTGTGGAACAAAGGCAGGCAGCGACTGTCCGATCGACTCTCCGCCGCCAAGATTAACGGCACACGCGCCCAAGAACAAGCGATACCGGCATTTATACCCTTTTGCCACTACTCGGCTTTCTGCTTTTCCAGGGCCAGCTGATACAGCAGGTTCTTGCGTACCCCGGTAATTTCTGCGGCAAGCGCCGCCGCGCGTTTGAGCGGCAGCTCGGCCAGCAGCAGGTCGAGCACCCGCTGCGCCTCGGCACTGATCGCCTGCTCGCCCTCCGGGGCACTCCAGCCACCAACCAGCACCACGCATTCGCCGCGCTGCTGGTTGCTGTCAGCGGCAACGAACGCCCGCAGCTCGGCCAGCGGCAGGCCTTTGAGGGTCTCGAAGGTTTTGGTCAGCTCGCGCGCCAACAGCGCCGGGCGCTCGCCACCGAATACCGCTTCCATGTCTTCAAGGCACTCCAGGATCCGGTGCGGGGCCTCGTAGAAGATCAGCGTGCGCGGCTCTTCCTTTACCTGCTCCAGGCGCGCCCGCCGCCCCGCCGCCTTGGCCGGCAGAAAGCCTTCGAAGATGAAACGGTCGGACGGCAAGCCCGCCGCCGACAGCGCCGCGATCAGGGCACAGGCGCCAGGCACCGGCACCACGTTCACCCCGGCGGCCCGCGCCTGACGCACCAGGTGGTAGCCCGGGTCGGAAATCAGCGGCGTGCCGGCATCGGAGACCAACGCCACATTCTCACCTGCCAGCAGCTTGCCGAGAAAACGCCCGCCCTCGTCGCGCTCATTGTGCTCATGGCAAGCCGCCAGCGGCGTGTCGATACCGAAGTGCTGCAACAGGCGGATCGAATGACGGGTATCTTCGGCCGCGATCAGGGCCACATCCGCCAGCACCTTCAGCGCCCTGGCACTCATGTCGTCGAGGTTGCCGATGGGGGTCGCGACTACATACAGCGTCCCCACGGTGGATTTCGAAGCCCCTGCCACATCAGTCACTGCGCACACCTGTCGTCCGGATCAAAGGCGCCATTGTAGCCCGAGCGCCTGCAACAGGGCGCAAAGAACTTCGTCGGCGACCGATGGCAGACCACCTATAGTGAAGGATCGACACGGCGACATCGCGCCCCGGCCAGCGCTTGGGTACAATTGCCGGCCAACTTGATCGAGTAACAGGACCTTTACATGATCGCTTGCCTGCGGCTGTTCACAGCCCTCTGCCTTGCTGCCCTGCTGGCAGCCTGCGCCAGCTCGCCCTCATCCAGCCTGGGCGAGCTGCCACGCACCCCGGACGCCAGCATCGAGCAGCTGCTCGAAAAGGCTGCCTCCAGCAAGTCCGCGGAAGACGCCGCCCTGCTGCGCCTGAGCGCAGCCGACCTGGCCTACAGGCAGAAGGACTTCCCACGCGCCGCACGCATCCTCGAGCAGGTGCCGCTGGACACCCTCAAGCCGGCCCAGCAAGTGTTCGCCAGCACCCTGGCGGCCGAGCTGGCCATGAGCCGCAACCAGCCCAAGGCCGCACTGACCGCCCTGGCCCACCCCAGCCTGCAGCGCCTCGCCGAACTGCCGCAAGAGCAGCAAGCGCGCACCTACAGCGTGCACGCCGCCGCGCTCGAAGCCGATGGCCAGGCCCTGGCAGCCGCGCAGCAACGCGTCCTGCTGGCCCCGCTGCTCAGCGGCCAGGCCGCCAGTGCCAACCATGACGCCATCTGGGCCCTGGTCGCTTCGCTGCCCGCAGAGCAACTGCAGCAGCCTGGCAACGACCAGACCCTGGCCGGCTGGACCAGCCTGGCGTTTGCCGTGAAAAGCGCCGGCACCCTGGAGCAGCAGCAAGCGGCCATCGATGCCTGGGTCAAGCAGCACCCGCAGCACCCGGCTGCCCAGCAGTTGCCACTGGCGCTGACCAAGCTCAAGGAGCTGGCCAGCCAGCCGCTGACCAAGATCGCCCTGCTGCTGCCGCAGGAAGGCCCGCTGGCCGGTGTTGCCCGCGCCCTGCGTGACGGCTTCATGGCTGCGCACTTCCAGGCCCAGCAAGCCGGCCAGCAGGCGCCTGCCGTGCAGGTGTTCGACAGCTCGCGCATCGGCTCGCTCGACGACTTCTATCGCCAGGCCCAGGCCGCCGGCGTGCAGCTGGTCATCGGCCCGCTGGAGAAGCCGCTGGTCAAGCAACTGGCCGCCAAGCCGCAACTGCCGATCACTACCCTGGCCCTGAACTACGCCGAGGCCGGCCAGAAGGCCCCGCCACAGCTGTTCCAGTTTGGCCTGGCTGCCGAAGACGAAGCCCGTGAAGTGGCCCGCCGCGCCCGCGCCGATGGCATGGTCCGCGCCGTGGCCCTGGTGCCGAGCGGCGAATGGGGCGACCGCGTGCTGGCCGCCTTCCGTCAGGACTGGGAAGGCAACGGCGGCACCCTGCTCGCCGCCGAGCGCATCGCCCAGCCGGTCGCCCTGGCCCAGCAGATTGCCGACCTGTTCCAGCTGCGCCAGAGTGAAGGCCGCGCCAAGAGCCTGCAGAGCACGGTAGGTGGCAACATCGCCGCACAACCGTCGCGCCGCCAGGACATCGACTTCATCTTCCTCGCCTCGACCCCGCAACAGGCCCAGCAGATCAAGCCGACCCTGAACTTCCAGTACGCCGGCGACGTACCGGTGTACGCCACCTCGAACCTGTACAGCGCCAGCGGTGACGTCAACCAGTACAACGACATGAACGGCATCCGTTTCTGCGAAACGCCATGGCTGCTCGACACCAGCAACAGCCTGCGCCAACAGGTGGTACAGCAATGGCCGCAAGCTGCCGGCAGCCTGGGCCGCCTGTACGCCATGGGCGTCGATGCCTACAGCCTGGCGCCGCGCCTGGGCCAGCTGAAAGCACTGCCGGACAACCGTGTGCAGGGCCTCTCCGGCAGCCTGAGCATGAACGCCAACCAGCGTATCGAGCGCCAGCTGCCGTGGGCCGAGTTCGCCGGCGGCCAGGTCCGGCGCCTGCCTGACACTGCCCGCTGATGGCAGCAGCGTCGCCCACCAGTGCCGGGCAGGCAGCAGAAATCCAGGCCCTTGCGTACCTTCAAGGGCAGGGCCTGCAGCTGCTGGCGCGCAACTGGCGATGCAAAGGTGGCGAGCTTGATCTGGTCATGCTCGACGCCGATACAGTAGTATTCGTCGAAGTCCGCTACCGGTTGCACGCGGGCTTCGGTGGCGCCCTCGGCAGTATCGACGGGCGCAAGCAGAAACGGCTGGTGCTCGCCGCCAGCCTGTTCCTGCAGAAGGAGCCCCGCTGGGGCAACCACCCCTGCCGCTTCGACGTAGTCGCCCTGCAGGGCAGCCACCATGCAGGCAGACCGCTTCAATGGCTGAAAAACGCCTTCGAATGCTGAACCCACTCCGATTTTTTTGCTCTATGTTTCGCGGGCTGGTCGTTGTTGCGCGTAGCAAAGGCCACCGCCCCACTTAAGGTCACCAGATGGACATGCAATCCCGAATTCGCCGGCTGTTCCAGGCCAGCATCGATACCAAGCAACAGGCAATGGACATCCTGGCACCGCACATCGAGCAGGCCAGCCTGGTCATGGTCAACGCGCTGCTCAACGAGGGCAAGATGCTCGCCTGCGGCAACGGCGGCTCGGCCGGCGATGCCCAGCACTTTTCTTCGGAGCTGCTCAACCGCTTCGAACGTGAACGCCCGAGCCTGCCGGCCATCGCGCTGACCACCGACAGCTCGACGCTGACCTCGATCGCCAACGACTACAGCTATAACGAAGTCTTTTCCAAGCAGATCCGCGCCCTCGGTCAGCCCGGCGACGTTCTGCTGGCGATCTCTACCAGCGGCAACTCGGCCAACGTGATCCAGGCGATCCAGGCCGCACATGACCGCGAAATGATTGTCGTAGCATTGACTGGCCGCGACGGCGGCGGCATGGCCTCATTGCTGCTGCCAGAAGACGTGGAAATCCGCGTACCTTCGACGGTTACCGCGCGAATCCAGGAAGTCCACCTGCTGGCGATCCACTGCCTTTGCGATCTGATCGACAGCCAACTGTTCGGGAGTGAAGAATGACCCCTATGCGCCTCGGCCTGATGGCCCTGACCCTGTGCCTGAGCGTCACCGGCTGCAGCTCGGTACTGACCTCTACCCGCAATTCACCGATCGAAGACGATCGCGGTACGCGCACCATCGGCAGCAAGATCGACGATTCGCTGATCGAAACCAAGGCCTCGGTGAACATCGCCAAGGCCAGCCCTGACCTGGACAAGGGCTCGCACATCGTCGTCAGCAGCTACAACGGCATCGTCCTGCTGGCCGGCCAGACCCCGCGCGCCGAGCTCAAGAGCCTCGCCGAGCAGACCGCCAGCCAGGTGCAGCGGGTCAAGAAAGTGCACAACGAACTGCAGGTGATGCAGCCCTCCTCCATTCTGGCGCGCAACAACGACGCCTGGCTGACCACCAAGATCAAAACCCAGATGCTGACCGACAATGCCGTGCCCAGCTCGCGCATCAAGGTGATCACCGAGAACGGTATCGTCTACCTGCTCGGCCTGGTCACCCAGCAGGAGGCCAACTCGGCCACTGCCGTGGTACAGGGCGTGTCGGGCGTACAGAAGATCGTCAAGCTGTTCGAATACATCGACTGATTCATCAGCCTGTACCGGCCTCTTCGCGGGGGGGGGCCCCCCCCCCCCGGGGGGGGGGGGGCGGGGGGGGGGGGCGGGGGGGGGGGGGGGGGGGCGCCCCCCCGGGGGCC
>NZ_PUQD01000069.1 GCF_003331055.1 Pseudomonas sp. AFG_SD02_1510_Pfu_092
TTCGCGGCTAAAGCCGCTCCCACAGGTACTGCACAGCATCTGATACATGTGCGGTCCCTGTGGGAGCGGCTTTAGCCGCGAAGAGGCCGGGCCTGCAAAGCAAGTTTCCCCGCACAATCGGCAATCCCTTCCTAGACTTGTAGTCTCCATGAGAGCTGTTCCAGGAAGAGAGCGTCGTCATGTCCCAGTCGCCATCCCTGCATCAACTGCAAGAGCGCAACCCTTTCCTGCGTCGCCACCTCGGCCCGGATGCCGCAGAGCAGCAGGCCATGCTCAATGCGCTGGGCATCACCAGCCGCAATGAGCTGATCGAGCAGACCGTACCGCCAGATATCCGCCTCAATCGCCCACTCGACCTGCCTGCAGCGCTGGACGAACAGACCGCGCTGGCCAAGCTGGCCGGTTACGCCGCGCAGAACCAGGTCTGGACCAGCCTGATCGGCATGGGCTACCACGGCACCATCACCCCCACGGTGATCCTGCGCAACGTGCTGGAAAACCCCGGCTGGTACACCGCCTACACGCCCTATCAGCCCGAAATTGCCCAGGGCCGGCTGGAGGCGCTGCTGAATTTCCAGCAGATGGTCATCGACCTCACGGGCTTGGCCCTGGCCAACGCCTCGCTGCTCGACGAAGCGACCGCCGCCGCCGAGGCCATGGCCCTGGCCAAGCGGGTGGCGCGCAACAAGAGCAACGCCTTCTTCGCCGACCAGCATTGCCACCCGCAGACCCTGTCGGTATTGAAGACCCGCGCCGAAGGCTTCGGCTTCGAGCTGATCGTCGACGCTGTGGATAACCTCGCCCGGCACACGGTTTTCGGTGCCTTGCTGCAGTACCCCGACACCCACGGCGAGGTGCGCGACCTGCGCCCGCTGATCGACCACCTGCATGGCCAGCAGGCCCTGGCCTGCGTGGCGGCCGACCTGCTCAGCCTGGTGGTGCTGGCGCCACCCGGCGAGCTGGGCGCCGATGTGGTACTGGGTTCGACCCAGCGCTTTGGCGTGCCGATGGGCTACGGCGGCCCGCACGCGGCCTACTTTGCCTGCCGCGATGACTACAAGCGGGCCATGCCGGGGCGCATCATCGGCGTGTCGCGCGATGCCCGTGGCAACACCGCACTGCGCATGGCGCTGCAAACCCGCGAGCAGCATATCCGCCGCGAAAAGGCCAACTCCAACATCTGCACAGCCCAGGTGCTGCTGGCCAACATTGCCGGTTTCTACGCGGTGTACCACGGCCCGCAAGGCCTGCAGCGCATCGCCCAGCGCGTGCACCGGCTGACCTTCATCCTTGCCGCAGGCCTTGAAGCCAAGGGCATCAAACGCCTCAACCAGCACTTCTTCGACACCCTTACCCTGGATGTCGGCGGCGCCCAGGCGGCCATCATCGAAAGCGCCGAAGCCGCGCACATCAATTTGCGCATCCTCGGTCGCGGGCACCTGGGGGTGAGCCTGGACGAGACCTGTTCAGAACAGACGGTGCTGCGCCTGTTCGACATTTTCCTGGGGGTTGATCACGGCCTGGATCTCGCCGCCCTCGACCAGCTGGCCAGGCCCGAAGGCATCCCCGCCAGCCTGGTGCGGCGCACGCCGTTCCTCGCTCACCCGGTATTCAACCTGCACCACAGCGAAACCGAAATGCTGCGCTACCTCAAGCAGCTGGAAAACAAGGACCTGGCGCTGAACCAGTCGATGATCCCGCTGGGCTCGTGCACCATGAAGCTCAACGCCACCAGCGAGATGATCCCCATCACCTGGCCCGGCTTTGCCCAGCTGCACCCGTTTGCCCCGGCCGCCCAGGCCACTGGCTACAAGGCCATGATCGACGAACTGGAAAGCTGGCTGTGCGCGATTACCGGTTTCGATGCCATCTGCATGCAGCCCAACTCCGGGGCCCAGGGCGAGTACGCCGGGCTGATGGCCATAACCCGCTACCACCGCAGCCGCCACCAGCCGCAGCGCACGCTGTGCCTGATCCCGTCATCGGCGCACGGCACCAACCCGGCGTCGGCGCAAATGGCCGGCATGGACGTGGTGATCGTCGATTGCGACGACGATGGCAACGTCGACCTGGCTGACCTCAAGGCCAAGGCCAAAGCAGCCGGGGAGCGCCTGTCGTGCCTGATGATCACCTATCCGTCGACCCACGGCGTGTACGAGGAGGGCATTCGCGAGATTTGCGAGGTGGTCCACCAGCACGGCGGTCAGGTATACATGGACGGCGCCAACCTCAATGCCCAGGTGGGCCTGGCGCGTCCGGCGGACATCGGCGCCGACGTTTCCCACATGAACTTGCACAAGACCTTCTGTATTCCCCACGGCGGCGGTGGCCCGGGCATGGGCCCGATCGGCATTCGCGCGCACCTCAAGCCGTTCGTCGCCAGCCATCCGGTGGTCCCGGTACCTGGTCTGGAGCCGAACAACAGCGCGGTCAGTGCTGCGCCTTGGGGCAGTGCAAGCATCCTGCCGATCAGCTGGATGTACATCGCCATGATGGGGCCGCAGCTGGCCGATGCCAGCGAGGTGGCGATCCTCTCGGCCAATTACCTGGCCAGCCAGCTGAGTGGCGCCTTCCCGGTGCTCTACCGTGGGCGCAACCAGCGGGTGGCGCATGAGTGCATCCTCGATTTACGGCCTTTGAAGGCGCTGACAGGTATCAGCGAAGAAGACGTGGCCAAGCGCCTGATGGACTATGGCTTCCATGCGCCGACCATGTCGTTCCCGGTGCCGGGCACGCTGATGGTGGAGCCGACCGAGAGTGAATCGAAGGCCGAACTGGACCGCTTCGTCGAGGCGATGCTGGCGATTCGCGCGGAAATTGGCGAAGTGCAGGAGGGTAACTGGCCGGCGGAGAACAACCCGCTCAAGCACGCGCCGCATACCTTGGCCGATGTGCTGGCGGTGTGGGACAGGCCCTACAGCCTGGAGCAGGCGGTGGCGCCCAGCGCGCATGTACGACAGCACAAGTACTGGCCAGCGGTGAACCGGGTCGACAATGTGTATGGGGACCGGAATCTGTTCTGTGCGTGTGTGCCGGTGGAGGCTTATCGCTAACTGTGGTTTGCCTGTGCCGGCCTCTTTGCGGGTAAACCCGCTCCCACCTTGGCACAGGGCATGTGGGAGTGGGCAAACCCGCGAAGCAGACGACGCGGTTACTCGGCTACGGCATTCTTGGCCAGAATGGCATTGGCCAGTTCCATGTCGGAAGCCTGCATCCCCGGGTTCTCGGCGCGCGCCTGGCGAATTGCCGCTTCGAGGAACGGCCCGCGAATCGCCCCTTCGCTGGCCACGAAGCTGCCGGCGTCGTCCTGCGCCGCCATCACCAGCTTGTGATCCCCGGAAGTCAGGTAGCTCGATGCCGTGGTGGCACCGGTAGTCATCACGTTACGCCAGAAGGTATCGGCCATGGCGGAGCCGATAGGCAGCGAGAGCAGGGCGGCGGCAGCGATGGCGGTTTTGAGACGCATGTTGAAACACCTCGAAGGGTGAGGGTTGAAGATGCGCGCTTTGATCTTGCCAATGGGCTGCAAGTTCCTTGAATACAAGGCTTTTTTGCTCAGCAACAGGCCCGTAGCACTTCCTCCTGGCGGGTCTGCCCACAGGCCACTTTGGCCTCCCCGCAGCGGCGCAGATCAACCAGCCCGTCAGCGATGGCCTGGCGCCGCAAACTGGCCAGGTCACTGCCCGGGCCAATCTGCGCGCGCAGGGTGTCGCTGGGTACCAGCAACTCGAACAGCCCCGTGCGGCCGTGGTAGCCGGTGCCGCGACAGGTGCCGCACGGCTGGCCGTCGGGCACCGCCGCGCCACCCCGGCAATCCGTGCACAGCGTGCGCACCAGCCGCTGAGCCATGACCCCGGCCAGGGTCGCCTTGATCAGGTAGTCGGCCACACCCAGTTCCTGCAGGCGGGTGATCGCGCTACAGGCGTCGTTGGTATGCAGGGTCGACAGCACCAGGTGCCCGGTCAGGGCGGCCTGCACCGCCACCAGCGCGGTCTCGCGGTCACGGATTTCGCCGACCATGATGATGTCCGGGTCTTGGCGCAGCATGGCCCGTACCCCGTTGGCGAAGCCCAGGTCCAGCGCGGGCTGCACTTGCAACTGGTTGAAGGCGGGTTCCAGGCGCTCGATCGGGTCTTCGATGGTGCACAGGTTGACCTGCGGCGTGGCCAGCAGCTTGAGGCTGGCGTACAGCGTGCTGGTCTTGCCGGAACCGGTCGGGCCGGTAACCAGGATGATGCCCTGGCGCTGTTGCAGCAGGCCTTGCCACTGCAGCAACTGCGGCCCGTCCAGGCCGAGCCGGTCGAAGCCTGCTTGCAGCTGTTGCGGATCGAACAGCCGCAGCACCAGTTTCTCGCCGAACGGGGTCGGCAGGGTCGACAGCCGCAGCTCCACCTCGCCACCGCCGGGCAGGCGGCTTTGCAGGCGGCCATCCTGGGGTCGGCGCTTTTCCGCGACGTCCATGCGCCCCAGGTGTTTCAGGCGGCTGACCAGCGCCAGGGTCACCGCGGCGGGAAAGCTGTAAACGCTGTGCAGCACACCGTCGATGCGGTAACGCAGCTGGCCCTGCTCGCGGCGCGGTTCCAGATGGATATCGCTGGCGTGTTGCTCGATGGCGTACTGCAGCAGCCAGTCGACGATATGCACGATATGCGCGTCGTCAGCGCTGGCCTCGGCCTGGCGCTTGCCCAGCTCCAGCAGTTGCTCGAGCTCGCCCAGGGTGGCGGACTGCTGGTGTTGCGCGCCTTTCACCGACTGGGCCAGCCGGTGCAACGACTGCCCTGCCTGACGGAGCTGCTGCGGGCTGGCCAGCACGCGCCGGACCGGCCGGCCTAGGCTGCGGGCAAGGTCGGCCTGCCAGTCGTTCTGGTAGGGCTGGGCGCTGGCGACGGTGACGCAGGAGGCATCGGCGGCGACGATGAGGATGCCATGGCGCTGGGCGAAAGCCGGGGATACCAGGCCACTGATTTGCGGCAGGTCGAGTTGCAGCGGGTCGATGCGCAGGTAGGGCTGACCGACCTTGTTGGCCAGCCATTGGCACAGGCGATCCAGGTCCAGGCGCAGGCCGGGGCGCTGGCGGTCTGCCAGGGCGCAGGCGGCAATCTGCTCCAGCGGGTGCGCGGCGGGATGGGCGGTGGCTTGCTGGATAACGTGCAGGGTGTCGTCGGGGTCCAGGTGCTGGTCGGCGAGCAGGGCGTCGAGCACGCGCTTGAGGTCGAGTGCAGGGTTGTTGGGGGTATGCATGATGGGCGTCCGTGCCTGAAGGGGAAAGCTCAAGGCTAGCCGGGCGGGGGAAGGTTAACGGAAGTGAACGGTTTCGGGAATTTACTGGCCTGTGCTGGCCCTATCGCCGGCAAGCCAGCTCCCACAGGATTACCACAGGCTTTGAAGTTTGCGCTGTACCTGTGGGAGCAACTGTCTTACTCAATTTCTAAAGGCTGGCGCGATCCCTGTGGGAGCCGGCTTGCCGGCGATAGGGCCGGTAAATGCTTACACAACCGCCAACTCCACCCGCTGCAGGTTGCTGAGGCTGACCTCAGACACACACACCAGGTTACGCAATTTCTGCGCAATCACCTCGGCCCGGTGCCAGCTGAGGCCGCCGATGCCGACCTCGATAGCCAGCCAGTCGTCCTGCTGGCTGACCTGCACGCTGTGCGGGGTCAGGAACTGCAGGGCAAACAGGTTGAGCACCCGGCACAGGCTGTCAGGCTCGGCCTCGGCCTGCAGGCGATAGTGCACGGTGCTGTGGGCGCTGCTGGCGGCCCAGGCGTCGGTACGGGGCTGTGCGTTCATGCTGGTCTCCGCAAAATGTGAAGAAATTCTTGCACGTTGGCGTCGGCATTTTTTCGCTATGATTTGATAATTTGGCTACCTAGGCGAATTGAGCTATTCAATTTTAGGCAACTAGGAGAATTATTTATGCAAAGCGAGCTGGACGCCTACGACCGCCGTATCCTCGAACTGCTGCAAGAAGACGCCTCGCTGTCCAGCGCACAGATCGCCGAGCGCGTGGGGCTGTCGCAATCGCCCTGTTGGCGGCGCATTCAGCGGTTGAAGGAGGAAGGGGTGATCCGCGGGCAGGTGACCTTGCTCGACCGCAAGAAGGTCGGCCTGAACACACAGATTTTCGCCGAGGTGAAACTGAACGCCCATGGCCGCTCCAACTTCACCGAGTTCACCGAGGCGATCCGTGGGTTTCCGGAGGTGCTGGAGTGCTATGTGCTGATGGGGTCGGTGGACTTTCTGCTGCGCATCGTTACCTCGGATATCGAGGCGTATGAGCGGTTTTTCTTCGAAAAGCTGTCGAACGTGCCGGGGATTCAGGAGGTGAACTCGATCGTCGCGCTATCCGAGATCAAGTCCACCACCAGCCTGCCACTAGCGAGGTGAGGGCATTCGCGGGCTCGCCCGCTCCCACAGGGTGCAATTGCCGGTATGAGCAGGCGACGCGGTATCACGCCTTGAGCAGGTGCTTCCAGCCGCGGCTTTGATCCACCGCCCGAGCCTGCTCGATACGCGCTTCCAGCACTTCATCGCTGATCGGCTGCTCGGCCAGTTCATGCAGCTTTTTCAGGTCGCCATACAGGCGGTCCATTTGCGGCGCCTCCAGCACCTGACGGGCATGATGCAGCCAGGCCAGTAGCTGTTCGATGCGCGGCAACTGCTCGGCCAGGTCTTCCGGGCGCTGGGTGTACAGCGGCAGCTTCAACGCACGGCCCTCTTCGCCCAGCAGGTGCGCCAGCCAGCTGGCCAGCTGCGCCTTGCCCTGGCGTTCGCCGCGGCCTTTGCGTTCCACGGCCCAGCCGCGGTTCAGCAGCCAGCGCGAGGTTTCCAGCGAGAACTGGCCCCAACGCACGTCTTCCAGCTCTTCGGCGAACTGCTCGGGGGCGGCGCGGCGGATGTCTTCGTCATCGTTGCCGGCCTGTACCAGCGGGCGCCAGTCTTCGAGCAGGGCGTCGAGGCTGCTGCGCAGGTCACGGGTAGTGGCGCGCGGCGCGGCCTGGCCCAGGCTGGCGGTGAGGGCGCGCAGCTCGCTCAGGCACTCGACCCAGTCCTGCAGCAGGCGCCAGTGGCCGTTGTGGCGATATTGCTCGGCCAGGCGCTGGCTGCTGCCCAGCAGTTGCCAGGCCAGCGCGGCATAGGCATCGTCCACGGCCATTTCGGCTTCCAGCTCGGTGTGTGGCAGGCTCAACTCGTAGCTGTCCGGCTCCAGCAGGCGATAGCCACGCTCGGCCTTGCTGATGTCGCACGGCATCAACGGCAGGCTGGCGGCCAGTTCGGCGGCCAGTTCCAGCAGCGCCTGCGGCTCGCCTTCACGCAGTTCCAGCTCCAGCTCGCAGATTTCTTCCTTGCGCTTGCCGGCGATCACGAAGCCTTGGTCCAGCGCGGCTTCGATCACCACCTTGCTTTTGCCACGGCCCCAGGCGATTTCAGCGAATTCACGGGTGAAATCGGTGGTGAACAGCGGCTTGATGGTTTTTTTGTCCAGCGCGGCCAGCTGCGCGGGCCAGCAGCTGTCGTCGAGCTTCTTCAGGTCGAGCTTGACCTTGTCCAGCTGCCATTCGTGCTCGTTGCGCTCGGACAGGCCGGCCACGCTGGTGCCGCGGCATTTCAAGGTCTGGATGACGGCCTCGCCGTCGCGGCGCAGGCGCAGGGCGACACGGGCGGCAGACAGCTCGCGCTCGGGGGTGTCGAAGTACTGGTTGAGCAGTTCGCGGGTCTGCCAGCCGGACTTGTTGCGCTTTTTCAGCAGAGGGTGCTCGCGCAGGGCGGCAAGGGTCTCGCGGCTGGCGCGGAGCTTGAGTTCGGTTTCTTTGTGCATCACAGGCTCGAAGGAGGGGCGTGGTTGCCCAGCAGTCTACAGGAGTCGGCTGTGGTCTGTGGGATCGTGGTGGGCTTCTTCGCGGGCTTGCCCGCTCCCACAGGTACAGCATCGCTTTCAAGGGCGGTGCAATCCCTGTGGGAGCGGGCAAGCCCGCGAAGAAGCCCACACGGTTGGGCCGCATTGCTATGATGGGCAACGCTTCCAAGGAGTACGCGCATGCCGTTGCCGACGCTGAAAGACCAGTTCGCCGCTTTGATCGCCGCGTCTTCGGTCAGTTGCACCCAGCCTGCGCTGGACCAGTCCAACCGCCAGGTCATCGAGCTGCTGGCCGGCTGGCTGGGCGATCTCGGCTTCAGCTGCGATATCCAGCAGGTCAGCCCCGGCAAGTTCAACCTGCTGGCCAGCCGCGGCAGCGGCCCTGGCGGCCTGGTGCTGGCCGGGCACAGCGACACCGTACCCTACGACGAGCGACTGTGGGCCAGCGACCCGTTGAAGCTGACCGAAGCCGATGGCCGCTGGATCGGCCTGGGCAGTTGCGACATGAAGGGCTTCTTTGCCCTGGTCATCGAAGCCGTCATCCCGCTGCTGGAACACGATTTCAAGCAGCCGCTGCTGATCCTCGCCACTTGCGACGAAGAAAGCTCCATGTCCGGTGCCCGCGCCCTGGCCGAGGCCGGCCAGCCGCTGGGCCGGGCGGCGGTGATCGGCGAGCCCACCGGGCTGCGGCCGATTCGCATGCACAAGGGCATCCTCATGGACCGCATCGACATCCTCGGGCGCAGCGGCCATTCGTCGGACCCGAACCTTGGCCGCAGCGCCATGGAGGCCATGCACGCGGTGATGGGCGAACTGATGGGCCTGCGCCAGCACTGGCAGCAAACCTACCGCAACCCGCAGTTCAGCGTGCCGACCCCGACCCTGAACTTCGGCTGCATCCACGGCGGCGACAACCCCAACCGTATCTGCGGCCAGTGCGCACTGGAGTTCGACCTGCGCCCGCTGCCGGGCATGGACGTGGAGCAGCTGCGCGCCGCCATCCAGGCCAAACTGGTGCCGCTGGCGGAGCGCTTCGAGGTACGTATCGACTATGCACCGCTGTTCCCCGAGGTGCCGCCATTCGAGCAGGCCGCCGACGCCGAACTGGTGCAGGTGGCGGAGCGCCTGACCGGTCATCGCGCCGAAGCGGTGGCGTTCGGCACCGAAGCGCCTTATCTTCAGCAACTGGGCTGCCAGACCATCGTGCTGGGCCCCGGCGATATCGCCTGTGCCCACCAGCCCGGCGAATACCTTGAAATGTCACGAATCGAGCCTACCGTGCGTCTATTGCGTGACCTGATCCGGCACTACTGCCTGCACTAAACGTCAATCGAGTTGATTCGTCCCTGCCTAGAGGAGACCGCGCGTGACCGCAAGCCTGTTCCGACGATGATCCTGAACGCCCCTGTATCGCCGTTCTCCGTCCACTTATCCACAGGCCCTGTCATGCCCGACTACGTCAACTGGCTGCGTCATGCCTCCCCATACATCAATGCCCATCGCGACTGCACCTTCGTGGTCATGCTCCCGGGCGATGGGGTGGAACACCCGAATTTCGGCAACATCGTCCACGACCTGGTGCTGCTGCACAGCCTGGGCGTGCGCCTGGTGCTGGTGCATGGCTCGCGCCCGCAAATCGAAAGCCGCCTGACCGATCGCGGCCTGACCCCGCACTACCATCGCGGCATGCGTATTACCGATGCTGCCACGCTGGACTGCGTGATCGATGCCGTCGGTGCCTTGCGCCTGGCCATCGAGGCACGCCTGTCGATGGATATCGCCGCCTCGCCGATGCAGGGCTCGCGCCTGCGCGTAGCGTCCGGCAACCTGGTCACGGCACGGCCGATCGGTGTGCTCGAAGGGGTGGACTACCACCACACCGGCGAAGTGCGCCGGGTCGACCGCAAGGGCATCAGCCGCCTGCTCGACGAGCGTTCCATCGTGCTGCTGTCGCCGCTGGGCTACTCGCCGACCGGTGAAATCTTCAACCTGGCCTGCGAAGACGTGGCCACGCGGGCGGCCATCGAACTGGGGGCCGACAAGCTGCTGCTGTTCGGCGCCGCACCGGGCCTGCTGGACGAGGACGGCAAGCTGGTGCGCGAGCTGCGCCCGCAGCAGGTTGCGCCGCACCTGCAGCGCCTGGGCAGCGATTACCAGGGCGAGCTGCTGGACGCTGCTGCCGAGGCTTGCAAAGGCGGTGTGGCGCGCAGCCATATCGTCAGTTATGCCGAGGATGGCGCGCTGCTGACCGAGCTGTTCACCCGGGGCGGTGGCGGCACGCTGGTGTCGCAGGAGCAGTTCGAAGTGGTGCGCGAGGCAACCATCGACGACGTAGGTGGTTTGCTGGAGCTGATCAGCCCGCTGGAAGAGCAGGGCATTCTGGTGCGCCGTTCGCGGGAAGTGCTGGAGCGGGAGATCGAGCAGTTCAGCGTGGTCGAGCGTGAAGGCATGATCATCGCTTGCGCGGCGCTGTACCCGATTGCCGATTCCGAAGCGGGTGAGCTGGCGTGCCTGGCGGTGAACCCGGAATACCGCCATGGCGGGCGTGGCGATGAGTTGCTGGAGCGCATCGAGAGCCGGGCGCGACAGTTGGGGTTGAATACCCTGTTCGTGCTTACCACGCGCACTGCGCACTGGTTCCGCGAGCGCGGCTTTGCGCCGAGTGGTGTGGAGCGGCTGCCGGCGGCGCGGGCTTCGCTGTACAACTATCAGCGCAATTCGAAGATTTTCGAGAAGCCGTTGTAAGCCTGTACCGCAGCCTCTGTGGGAGCGGCCTTGTGTCGCGAAAGGGCCGCAAAGCGGCCCTGGCAATATCAGCGTGATGCACAAATCTTGGGGGCGCTTCGCACCCCCTTCGCGACACAAGGCCGCTCCCACAATGTGGGCGGCGTTCTTGCTTACACGGTATGCAGGTACCAGTTGTACTCGAGGTCGGAGATCGAGTGCTCGAACTCCTCCAGCTCGCTCTCCTTGCACGCGACAAAGATGTCGATGTACTTCGGATCGATGTACTTGTTGAGGATCTCGCTGTCGTCCAGCTCGCGCAGGGCATCGCGCAGGTTGTTCGGCAGGCTCTGCTCCAGCTGCTCGTACGAGTTGCCTTCGATCGGCGCACCCGGCTCGATCTTGTTGGTCAGGCCATGGTGCACACCGGCCAGCACGGCCGCCATCATCAGGTACGGGTTGGCGTCGGCACCTGCCACGCGGTGCTCGAGGCGCACGGCGTCCGGCGAGCCGGTCGGTACGCGCAGGGCCACGGTGCGGTTGTCCAGGCCCCAGCTTGGCGCGTTCGGTACATAGAACTGCGCGCCAAAACGGCGGTACGAGTTGACGTTCGGGCACAGGAACGCCATGGACGCGGGCAGGGTCTCGAGCACACCGCCGACAGCGTGACGTAGCGCGGCGTTCTGCTCGGGATCCTCGCTGGTGAAGATGTTGTTGCCATCTTTGTCCAGCACGGAAATGTGTACATGCAGGCCGTTGCCTGCCTGGCCCGGGTAGGGCTTGGCCATGAAGGTGGTGTCCATTTCATGGTCATAGGCGATGTTCTTGATCAACCGCTTGAGCAGTACCGCGTAGTCGCAGGCCTTGAGCGGGTCTGGCACGTGGTGCAGGTTGACTTCGAACTGCGCCGGGGCGCTTTCCTTGACGATGGCGTCAGCCGGAATGCCTTGTTCCTTCGCGCCTTCGAGGATGTCCTGCAGGCAGTCGGCATATTCGTCGAGGTCGTCGATCAGGTACACCTGGGTCGACTGCGGGCGCTTGCCGGAGATTGGCGAGCGTGGCGGCTGCGGACGGCCGTTCACGTTCTCCTGGTCGATCAGGTAGAACTCCAACTCGAATGCGGCGCAGATGGTCAGGCCCATATCGGTGAACTTGCTCACCACCTGGCGCAGCACTTCACGCGGGTCGGCGAAGAACGGCTCGCCTTCCAGCTCGTGCATGGTCATCAGCAGCTGGGCGGTAGGGCGTTTTTGCCACGGCTCGTTACAGAGCGTGTCGGGGATTGGATAGCAGATGCGGTCAGCATCGCCGATGTCCAGGCCAAGCCCGGTGCTTTCGACGGTGGAGCCGTTGATGTCCAGGGCGAAGAGGGAGGCCGGCAGGTTGATGCCTTTCTCGTAAACCTTGTGGAGGCTGGTGCGCTCGATGCGCTTGCCACGCACCACACCATTCATATCTGCAATCAGAAGGTCAACGTAGAGAACCTCAGGATGTTCCTTAAGGAACGCGTTCGCTTCGTTAAGCTGAACGGCACGCGGGGGTACCGACATGATGCAACACCTTTGTTGTTAAAAATATCAATCAAGGGGGGCTTGCAGGACCAGTCAATCGAAAAGCCATACTGATGTCAAGCCAACCCCATGATGCCCTGAAATGGCACATCTACGGCAGATTTGCTGCAAATCGGGGCAAGCCATTATCCGCTATTTCCCGTGCAAAGGGCTATCTCCGACAAGCCGTGTTTTATTTTTTACGGAGGAGTTGTGTAAAAAAATGAACAAGGCTAAGCTCGGTCTCAACCCAGAACACAATAATACGAGGGTCACATGGTCCGCTTGCCGCGACCTGAAAGCACTGCCTGCGCAGTGCCATCGGGTACCTCCGTCGTTTTTGCAAGCTTCGTCAATGGCGCTGCCGCCCTGGCCGCAATAATTGACGTTTGGCGTTCCCGGACCCGCCCTCGCAGCGGCTTGCCGCCCTTCGTTTCGTCTTCCTGCCTTTCGAACTCATTATGGACACTGCTGTTTTCAGTGTATCCAGTGTGGCTCTGCGCGGGGGTTTTTGCTTTAGCAATCCACTCCATCCAGAATCAAGCTGCGGACCACCTTACCTCCTGAGGTATTTATGAGTAACAACCTCGACCAGCTCACCGATTGGTTGAAAGAGCACAAGATCACCGAAGTCGAATGCATGATCAGTGACCTGACCGGCATCACGCGCGGCAAGATTTCGCCTACCAACAAATTCATCGCCGAAAAAGGCATGCGCCTGCCCGAGAGCGTGCTGCTGCAGACCGTGACCGGCGATTACGTCGACGACGACATCTATTACGAGCTGCTTGACCCGGCGGACATCGACATGATCTGCCGCCCCGACGAGAACGCCGTGTTCCTCGTGCCATGGGCCATCGAGCCGACCGCCCAGGTGATTCACGACACCTATGACAAGAAGGGCAACCCGGTCGAACTGTCGCCGCGCAATGTGCTGAAAAAAGTGCTCAAGCTGTACGCCGACAAGGGCTGGCAGCCGATCGTCGCGCCGGAGATGGAGTTTTACCTGACCAAGCGCAGCGAAGACCCGGACTTCCCGCTGCAGCCGCCGGTAGGCCGTTCGGGCCGCCCGGAAACCGGCCGTCAGTCGTTCTCGATCGAAGCGGCCAACGAATTCGACCCGCTGTTCGAAGACGTCTACGACTGGTGCGAACTGCAGCAGCTGGACCTCGACACGCTGATCCACGAAGACGGCACCGCGCAGATGGAAATCAACTTCCGTCATGGCGATGCGCTGCACCTGGCCGACCAGATTCTGGTGTTCAAGCGCACCATGCGCGAGGCCGCGCTCAAGCACAACGTGGCCGCCACCTTCATGGCCAAACCGATGACCGGCGAGCCAGGCAGTGCCATGCACCTGCACCAGAGCGTGGTCGATGTGGCCACCGGCAAGAACATCTTCAGCAATGAAGACGGCAGCATGAGCGAACTCTTCCTGCACCACATCGGTGGCCTGCAGAAGTTCATCCCCGAAGCGCTGCCGCTATTCGCGCCCAACGTCAACTCGTTCCGCCGTTTCCTGCCCGACACCTCGGCACCGGTGAACGTGGAATGGGGCGAAGAGAACCGCACCGTCGGCCTGCGCGTGCCGGATGCCGGCCCGCAAAGCCGCCGGGTGGAAAACCGCCTGCCCGGCGCCGACGCCAACCCTTACCTGGCGATTGCCGCGAGCCTGCTGTGTGGCTACATCGGCATGGTCGAAGGCATCGCCGCCAGTGCGCCGGTCCAGGGCCGTGGCTACGAACGCCGCAACCTGCGCCTGCCGCTGACGATCGAGGACGCCCTGGAGCGCATGGAAAACAGCCGCGCGCTGGTGCAGTACCTGGGCAAGAAATTCATCACCGGCTACGTCGCCACCAAGCGCGCCGAGCACGAGAATTTCAAACGCGTCATCAGTTCCTGGGAGCGTGAGTTCCTGCTGTTCGCTGTCTGATCAACCCTGAGGCTGCCTGCGCGGCCGCCGGAAAATGGAGAGGCACATGAGCGTCAACAACCCGCAAACCCGTGAATGGCAAAACCTGAGCGGCGAGCACCACCTGGCCCCCTTCTCTGACTACAAGCAGTTGAAGGAGAAGGGGCCGCGCATCATCACCAAGGCGCAGGGTGTGCACTTGTGGGACAGCGAAGGGCGCAAGATCCTCGACGGCATGGCGGGCCTGTGGTGCGTGGCGGTGGGCTATGGCCGCGAAGAACTGGTGCAGGCGGCAGAAAAGCAGATGCGTGAACTGCCCTACTACAACCTGTTCTTCCAGACCGCCCACCCGCCTGCGCTGGAACTGGCCAAGGCGATCACCGACGTGGCCCCGCAAGGCATGACCCATGTGTTCTTCACCGGCTCCGGCTCTGAAGGCAACGACACCGTGCTGCGTATGGTCCGCCATTACTGGGCGCTGAAAGGCAAGCCACAGAAGCAGACCATCATCGGCCGTATCAACGGCTACCACGGCTCCACCGTGGCCGGTGCCAGCCTGGGCGGCATGAGCGGCATGCACGAGCAGGGCGGCCTGCCGATCCCGGGCATCGTGCACATCCCGCAGCCGTACTGGTTCGGCGAAGGCGGCGACATGACCCCGGATGAATTCGGGGTGTGGGCGGCCGAGCAGCTGGAGCAGAAAATCCTCGAAGTCGGCGAAGACAACGTCGCCGCCTTCATCGCCGAGCCGATCCAGGGCGCCGGCGGCGTGATCATCCCGCCGGAAACCTACTGGCCGAAGGTGAAGGAGATTCTCGCCCGCTACGACATCCTGTTCGTCGCCGACGAAGTGATCTGCGGCTTCGGCCGTACCGGCGAGTGGTTCGGCTCCGACTATTACGACCTCAAGCCTGACCTGATGACCATCGCCAAGGGCCTGACCTCCGGTTACATCCCCATGGGCGGTGTGATCGTGCGTGACAGTGTGGCGCGGGTACTCAGCGAAGGCGGCGATTTCAACCACGGTTTCACCTACTCCGGCCACCCGGTCGCGGCCGCGGTAGGCCTGGAAAACCTGCGCATCCTGCGCGACGAGAAAATCATCGAGAAGGCGCGCACGGAAGCGGCACCGTATTTGCAAAAGCGTTTGCGTGAACTGCAGGACCACCCGCTGGTGGGCGAGGTACGCGGCCTGGGCCTGCTCGGTGCGATCGAGCTGGTCAAGGACAAGGCCACCCGCAGCCGTTACGAGGGCAAGGGCGTGGGCATGATCTGCCGCACGTTCTGCTTCGACAACGGCCTGATCATGCGGGCAGTGGGTGACACCATGATCATCGCCCCACCGCTGGTGATCAGCCGTGCAGAAATCGATGAACTGGTGGAAAAGGCACGCAAGTGCCTCGATCTGACCCTGGAAGCGATTCGCTAGGCGTTTGCTAGGCTAGCGGTGTGACATTAAGTGGTTACAAGGCCCTGCTTTCCTTGATACAGGGCCTTGGAACTTGCCAGACTAGCGGCTGTTTCAGTCGCCGCGCGCTCTGCACCGTAGGTCCTGGCTGCTGAACAGATGGCTAAATAAAAAATTCTGGAGCATTACGCATGAATAAAATGGGCAAGACGTTGCTGGCCGCCGCCCTGATGGGTGCCATGGCTACCGCTGTTCAGGCTGAAGACAAGGTGTTGAACGTCTACAACTGGTCGGACTACATCGCTCCGGACACCATCGCCAAGTTCGAGAAGCAGACCGGTATCAAGGTCAAGTACGACGTGTTCGACAGCAACGAAACCCTCGAAGCCAAGCTGCTGGCCGGCAAGTCGGGCTACGACATCGTGGTGCCGTCCAACAACTTCCTGGCCAAGCAGATCAAAGCTGGCGTGTACGAGGAACTGGACCGTTCCAAGCTGCCGAACTGGAAAAACCTCGACCCGGACCTGCTCAAGGCCGTTGGCGATGCCAGCGACAAGGACAACAAGCACGCCTTCCCGTACATGTGGGGCTCGATCGGTATCGGCTACAACCCGGAGAAGGTCAAGGCCGCGCTGGGCGTGGACAAGATCGACTCGTGGGATGTGGTGTTCAAGCCTGAAAACATCGCCAAGCTCAAGAGCTGCGGCGTGAGCTTCCTCGACGCCCCGACCGAAATGCTGCCGGCCGCGCTGCACTACCTGGGCCTGCCGAGCAACAGCACCAAGAAAGAAGACCTCAAGGCCGCCGAGGACCTGTTCCTCAAGATTCGTCCGTCGATCACCTACTTCCACTCGTCCAAGTACATCGGCGACATGGCCAACGGCAACATCTGCGTGGCCGTCGGTTACTCGGGGGACCTGGAGCAGTCCAAGGCCCGTGCCCACGAAGCGGGTGACAAGGTCAAGGTCGACTACGTGATCCCGAAAGAAGGTGCCGGTACCTTCTACGACATGGTCGCCATCCCCAAGGATGCCGAGCACAAGGACGCTGCCTACCAGTTCATGGACTTCCTGATGCAGCCGGAAATCATGGCGGAAATCACCAACGCCGTGCGCTTCCCGAACGGCAACGCTGCCGCTACCCCGTTCGTGGACAAGGACATCACCAGCGACCCGAGCATCTACCCGCCAGCCGAAGTGAAGAAGCAGCTGTATGCGATCGCTGCACCTGAAGCGTCTGCCCAGCGTGTGATCACCCGCAGCTGGACCAAGATCAAGTCGGGCAAGTAAGCCCGATGCGGTACCTCTGGGCCGGGAGTTCCCGGCCCAGAGCCAGTGAAAGGCAATTGATGATTGCGGCATCGAGGCTGCGAAGGTAAGTTGCGCGCCGGTTTTGCGTGTGCGGCAGCACTGTCGCTACCCAGGCACTGATTGTGAGGAGCACCCACTTGTCCATTTCTCTATTCCGCAAGGCCTTGCTGGCTGGTGCGGGCCTGACGCTGGCATGCAGCGTCCAAGCGGCGCCTACGGTGCACTTCTACAACTGGTCCGACTACATCGGCCCGACCACACTCGCGGACTTCGAAAAGGCAACGGGCATCAAACCCGTGCAAGACGTGTTCGACTCCAACGAAACCCTGGAAGGCAAGCTGCTGGCCGGCAACACCGGCTATGACGTGGTCGTGCCGTCCAACCATTTCCTCGGCAAGCAGATCAGGGCGGGCGCTTTCCAGCAGCTCGACAAGAGCCTGCTGCCAAACTACGCCAACCTGGACCCGGCGCTGATGAAACGCCTGGAAAAGAACGACCCGGGCAACCAGTACGCCGTGCCTTATCTGTGGGGCACCAACGGCATCGGTTACAACGTCGACAAGGTGAAGGCCGCGCTGGGCGTGGACACCATCGATTCGTGGGCCGTGCTGTTCGAACCCGAGAACATGAAGAAGCTCTCCAAGTGCGGTGTGGCGTTCCTCGACTCGGCGGACGAAATGCTCCCGGCGGTGCTCAACTACATGGGGCTGGACCCCAACAGCAGCAACGCCAAGGACTACCAGGCCGCCGAGAAGAAACTGCTGGCGGTGCGCCCGTACGTGACCTACTTCCATTCGTCCAAGTACATCACCGACCTGGCCAACGGCGACATCTGCGTCGCGGCCGGTTTCTCGGGTGATGTGTTCCAGGCCAAGGCCCGCGCTGAAGAAGCGAAAAAGGGCGTGAACCTGGCCTACGCCATTCCCAAAGAAGGCGGCAACCTCTGGTTCGACGTGCTGGCGATTCCCAAGGACGCCAAGAACGTCAAAGAGGCGCATGCCTTCATCAACTATTTGCTGAAGCCTGAGGTTATCGCCCAGGTCAGTGATTACGTCGGTTACGCCAACCCGAACCCCAAGGCTGGCGACCTGATGGACCAGGCCGTGAGGACTGACGCCGCGGTTTACCCACCGCAGGAAGTGCTGGACAAGATGTTCGTGAATTCAGAGTTGCCGCCCAAGGTGCAACGGCTGATGACCCGTAGCTGGACCAAGGTCAAGTCGGGCAAGTAATTATCCAGACCCGTCGCGGTACCTGCAGGGCAGGCCGCGCGGGCACAAAAATCTTGTTGGGAGTTTCACTCATGGCAGTTGCCTCCGGTGCCTATAAAAAAGCCCTCGAGGGTGGCCAGCAACCCAAGCAGGTGCTGGTCAAGATCGACCGGGTCACAAAGAAATTCGACGAAACGGTAGCCGTGGACGATGTGTCCCTGGAAATTCGCAAGGGCGAGATCTTCGCCCTGCTGGGTGGCTCCGGTTCCGGCAAGTCCACCTTGCTGCGCATGCTGGCCGGCTTCGAGCGCCCAACCGAAGGGCGGATCTTCCTCGATGGCGTCGACATCACCGACATGCCGCCCTACGAGCGGCCGATCAACATGATGTTCCAGTCCTACGCGCTGTTCCCGCACATGACCGTGGCGCAGAACATCGCCTTCGGCCTGCAGCAGGACCGGATGCCCAAGGCCGAGATCGACGCCCGTGTGGCCGAGATGCTCAAGCTGGTGCACATGACCCAGTATGCCAAGCGCAAGCCGCACCAGCTGTCTGGCGGCCAGCGCCAGCGCGTGGCCCTGGCCCGTTCCCTGGCCAAGCGCCCCAAGCTGCTGCTGCTCGACGAGCCGATGGGCGCACTGGACAAGAAGCTGCGTTCGCAGATGCAGCTGGAACTGGTAGAAATCATCGAGCGCGTGGGCGTGACCTGCGTGATGGTGACCCACGACCAGGAAGAGGCCATGACCATGGCCCAGCGCATCGCCATCATGCACCTGGGCTGGATCGCCCAGATCGGTTCGCCGGTGGACATCTACGAGACCCCTACCAGCCGCCTGGTGTGCGAGTTCATCGGTAACGTCAACCTGTTCGAAGGTGAGGTGGTCGACGACGCCGAAGGCCACGCGATCATTGCCAGCCCGGAGCTTGAGCGCAAGATCTACGTCGGCCACGGCATCACCACTTCGGTGGAAGACAAGCACATCACCTACGCCCTGCGCCCGGAAAAGATGCTGGTCACCACCCAGCAACCTACCTGCGAGCACAACTGGTCGCGCGGCAAGGTCCACGACATCGCCTACCTGGGCGGCCACTCGGTGTTCTACGTCGAGCTGCCGAGCGGCAAGATCGTCCAGTCGTTCGTCGCCAACGCCGAGCGCCAGGGCACCCGCCCGACCTGGGGCGACGAAGTGTACGTGTGGTGGGAAGATGACAGCGGCGTGGTACTGCGGTCATGAAACTGCGCAAGCTCAAGCGAGCCTTCCAGCGCATCACCCCGGAGGGGCGGCACCTGGTGATCGGCGTGCCGTTCATCTGGCTGTTCCTGTTCTTCATGCTGCCGTTCTTCATCGTGCTGAAGATCAGCTTCGCCGAAGCCGATGTGGCGATTCCACCGTATACCGAGATCTTCAGCTACGTCGAAGACAAGATCCAGCTGGTGCTCAACCTGGCCAACTACGGCCTGCTGACCGAGGATGAGCTGTATATCTCGGCCTACCTGGGCTCGCTGAAGATGGCCTTCTTCAGTACCTTGCTGTGCCTGCTGATCGGCTACCCGATGGCCTATGCCATCGCCAATTCCAAGAAGGAAAGCCAGACGGTCTTGCTGCTGCTGATCATGATGCCGACCTGGACCGCGATCCTGATCCGCGTGTATGCCTGGATGGGCATTCTCAGCAACAACGGCCTGCTCAACGGCTTCCTGTTGTGGACCGGGTTGATCGACCAGCCGCTGCAAATTCTCAACACCAACCTGGCGGTGTACATCGGCGTGGTCTATTCGTACCTGCCGTTCATGATCCTGCCGCTGTTCGCCAACCTGGTGAAGCACGACCCGAGCTTGCTCGAAGCCGCTTCGGACCTGGGTTCGAGTACCTTCAACAGCTTCTGGAAGATCACCGTGCCGCTGTCGAAGAACGGCATCATCGCCGGTTGCATGCTGGTGTTCATCCCGGTGGTGGGCGAGTTCGTCATTCCTGAACTGCTTGGCGGCCCGGAAACCCTGATGATCGGTAAGGTGCTGTGGCAAGAGTTCTTCAACAACCGTGACTGGCCGGTGGCCTCGGCGCTGGCTGTAGTGATGCTGGCGATCCTGATCGTGCCGATCCTGCTGTTCAACCGCAGCCAGGCCAAAGAGATGGAGGGCCGCGCATGAAACGCTTCAGTTTCTCCAAGCTGATGCTGGTGCTCGGCTTGCTGTTCATCTACCTGCCGATGCTGATCCTGGTGATCTACTCGTTCAACGCCTCCAAGCTGGTGACGGTGTGGGGTGGCTGGTCGATCAAGTGGTACGTCGGCCTGCTCGACAACACCCAGTTGATGGGTTCGGTGATGCGCTCGCTGGAAATCGCCTGCTACACGGCGGTGGCGGCGGTGGCGCTGGGCACCCTGGCGGCCTTCGTGCTGACCCGGGTCACCCGCTTCAAGGGCCGCACGCTGTTCGGTGGCCTGGTCACCGCGCCGCTGGTAATGCCCGAAGTGATCACCGGCCTGTCGCTGCTGCTGCTGTTCGTGGCCATGGCGCAGATGATCGGCTGGCCGCAGGAGCGTGGCATCGTCACCATCTGGATCGCCCACACCACGTTCTGTGCGGCGTATGTGGCGGTAGTGGTGTCGGCGCGCCTGCGTGAGCTGGACCTGTCGATCGAAGAGGCGGCGATGGACCTGGGTGCCAAGCCGTGGAAGGTGTTCTTCCTGATCACCATCCCGATGATCGCGCCATCGCTGGCGGCGGGCGGCATGATGTCGTTCGCGCTGTCGCTGGATGACCTGGTGCTGGCCAGCTTCGTGTCGGGCCCGGGTTCGACCACCTTGCCGATGGAAGTGTTCTCGGCGGTGCGCCTGGGCGTGAAACCTGAGATCAACGCCGTGGCCAGCCTGATCTTGTTGTCGGTGTCGCTGGTGACCTTCTTCGTCTGGTACTTCAGCCGCCAGGCCGAAGAGCGCCGCCGCAAGGCGATTCAGCAGGCGATCGAAGAGGGTGCGGCAGCGAATGCCTCGCAGCCACAGGTCAAGCGCCCGGTGCAGGTTACGGCTTCGGCCTGACCCGGCCTATTCGCGGGTGAACCCGCTCCCACAGGAGTATCCCTGTGGGAGCGGGTTCACCCGCGAATGCCTCAACTCTGATTCAAAGCCAGACTGCATCCCAATGTGGATAGTCTCTGACACTTTTGACCAGGCCAGCCCGCAACGGATTGGCAACGATATATCTGGCGAAATGCACCATGCTTTCTTCCCTTCTTAGTGCCCGGTCCTGATACCCAGGTTGCCAAACCGGATCATGCTCAACCCCTGCCCGATGCAACACCAGACTGGACCTTGATTTGAACCTCCGCATCAAGGTCTCCAGCGTCGTACCTTTCAACTCGATCAGCCAATGCAGGTGGTTCGGCATCAATACCCAAGCCAGTGACCGACAGGCGTGCTCCTCATCTGACTGGCGTAGTTGGTGAATCACCAACCGGGCATGTTGGAACAGTGGCTTGCGCTGGTGGGTGACGGTGGTTAGTAGATAGAGCCTGCCATGCTCTGAATAGCGACCACGACGAAGTAGATGAGACTGGGCTCGCGACATTGGTTTCTTCCTTGAAAAGCAGGTGAGCTCTCAAAGGTAGCGGCTGGAATGCAGGTGCTTTGTGGATCATGGTTTCTGGATATGGCAGACACTTTGGTGGCAGTACCGGCCCTTTCGCGGGTGAACCCGCTCCCACAGATATGGTGCACATCTTGAAATCTGGCGCTCCCCCCTGTGGGAGCGGGTTCACCCGCGAAGAGGCCCGCAAGGCGTACGACTTTTCATCAACTCAAACCCAAAGCTTCAGTTGGATTAGCTTGGGAATTATTCTACGAGCCATGTGGAAGCTGCTCCGTTGTAGGGGAAATGCCCCAGGGATAACGTCGTTGGGTCGCCAGTAATGGTGACTGGGTGTGAGAACCCAACGATATAGTGCTTCCGTCATGGCAGCCGTGCGCGGGCAGACCCAGGTCTGGCTGCGTTCCTATATCCGCGGTTTCTCACCTCGCGTACGGTTGCCGCCCTGATCCGTGAGAAAGATGATGGTGGCAACTCCTTGTCCCGATATAGGAGATCCACCATGGCCAATAATCATCCCTCACAAAGCAGCACCGTCGGCCAAGAAACCTGCATGGACCTCTTCCGCGTCCAGGCCAACATCCCCTTCAACCACGCCTTTTCCGAACTCTCCGTCATGCTCGGCTGCATCAATCACCTGACGACCGAAGCCGAGATGGAGAATGACCGGTTGGCCGGCAGTGCCGCGAGAATTCTCAGTGGCTTTGCCAAAGCACTGATCGATGACATCGAACTGGGACTGAACAAGGCTTCAGTTCAGCTCTGACCTGTACCGGCCCTTTCGCGGGTAAACCCGCTCCCACAGGGTAATGGGCAGCCTCAGGGCTTGCGCAATCCCTGTGGGAGATTCTATGGTTTTCAGCAAGCCAGTTTCCCGCCTTTGGTGACGTATTCGTCCTGATTTTTCATCAGGGC
>NZ_PUQD01000070.1 GCF_003331055.1 Pseudomonas sp. AFG_SD02_1510_Pfu_092
TGTGGGAGCTGGCTTGCCGGCGATGGGCCGCAGGGCGGCCCGCTTTATCTCAAACCGACCGCAGCGCCCTCAAGCCATGCGCAGCCCCCGTGGGAGCTGGCTTGCCGGCGATGGGCCCCAGGGCGGCCCGCTTTACCTCAAACCGACCGCAGCGCACTCAAGCCATGCACAGCCCCTGTGGGAGCCGACTTGCCGGCGATGGGCCGCAGAGCGGCCCGCTTTACCTCAAACCGACCGAAGCGCTCTCAAGCCATGCGCAACCCTGTGGGAGCCGGCTTGCCGGCGATGGGCCGCAGAGCGGCCCGCTTTACCTCACTTGTACCGGACTGGCGCGGTCACGCTCTGCCCCAGCGCGGACTTCACGGTCACCGTCGCCGGGGTCGCCGGGCCGTAGCCGCTGGTGGTCACCAGCAACCGCCAGCTGGCACCGCTGCCCGTGGCAGTCAGGGTGGCATTGCCCAGGTTCACCGGCCCGCCCGTGGTCGCCGCCGTCACACTGATGCTGTTGCCTGTCGCCACCGTAGTAGTCCCGGCAACTTCCCAGGTGAAGCGGTTGCTGCTGAGCACCTGCACCGTGGCGCTGGTGACCTGGATCTGGTCGATCGCCGCCGCCGCGCCCACGGCGATGCTGACCGTTGCCGGCACCAGCGATTCGGCGCCCTTGGCGTCACGTGCGGTGTAGTTGAAACGCGCGGTAAACGGCGTAGCCACCGTGGCCGGCGGGGTGTAGGTCACCCTGGTGCCGTCGGTGCTGGCGTTGCCCTGGCCTGAGTCCGGCTGGCTGAGGCCGACCACGGTCAGCGGCAGGTTGCCCTCCGGGTCGCTGTCGTTGGCCAGCACGTTCAGGGTGATCGGCTTGCCGGCGGTGGTGGCCGCGCTGTCATTGGCCGCCACCGGTGGTTTGTTGGCCGGGTCCTGGTCCCCACGGTTATCGGTGCGGAAGGTCGGCAGCCCTACCGAAGCCACGTACTCCACGCCATCCCAGCCCGGCAGCGGGGTCGGCATCACCTGGAACTGGCCAGGGTGCTCCAGGTCCCAGCGCAGCAGCATCGATGAGTCCTCGTGCTGGGTGTTGTGGCAGTGTTCCATGTAGGTACCGGCAAACTCGCGGAAGCGGATGGCCACTTCCACTTCCTCCGACGAGTCGGCATCCGGCCCGATGCGATAGACATCCTTGCGCGCCCATTTTTCCCACTCCGGCGGCGCTTTGCCGTCACGGCTGAGCACCACGCCTTCCTCGAAATGCACATGCACCGGATGGCTCCAGCCATTGCCGCCATTGATAATTTTCCATACTTCCAGGGTGCCGTCGCCGCTGAAGCCGCCGTCGGTGGACTGCTGGGCCAGTTGCGGCGCAGCGTTGATCCGCCGGGGGTCCATGCTGTAGCCGAAGCTGCCGTCGGTCTTGATGGTCCACGGCTGGGTGTCGGTACCATCAGAGCGACCGAAAATGAATTCGCGGTGCCGGGCTGCCTTGAGCAGGGCCTGGTCGGTGGCCGAGTTGCGGTCGATCGGCAGCGGCAGCATCTTCAGCCCGGCGGGCTTGCCGGGTTTGGCCGGCTCGTAGGCGGCCGGGTTCATGCTCAGGTCTTGGCCGCTGTAGGGCTGCACCACAAGTTGCAGGAACTTGCCGATGGTCGGGTCGCCGTTTTCCCAGCGCGGCCCTTTGCTGGTCTGCTTGATCACTGCCTTGTATTTTTCCGACAGCACGTCGGCCAGCGCAATCGCGCCTTCCGGGCCCTTGCCGCTCTGGTGCTCTTCGAGGTTGACGAAGTACAGCTTGTCGCCGACCTTGATGCCGTTCTTGGCGAAATTGATGATGATGTCGTAGCGCTCGGCGATGCCTTGCAGCGGCAGGATGCCATTGTTGTCCTGCAGGTTGCCGTCGCCGTTGAGGTCCAGGGTGCCGTCGAACGGCACGCTGTGCTCCATGATGTTGCCGTCATTGGCGATCAGGTGGAACGGCACGCGCGCGAACGACACGTTGGAACCCGCCGGGCCGGGGAATTCGCCACTGGTACCGGCAATTTCGCGGACCACGGCAAGCTTGAAGTAGCGCGACACCGAACCGTTGAGGATGCGGAAGCGGTAGCTGCGCGCACGCACCTTGAGGATCGGCCGGTACTGCCAGTTGACCAGGATCTGGTCACCGAGGAAGCCGTCGGTATTGAACGGGTTGAACCACAGCTGGCCGTTGGCATCCCAGGCCTTGTCGGCAATCACCAGGTTGACGTCATAGTCGCGGTTGCCCCACGCCAGCCCCGAGCCGCTGGGCAAGCGCAGGTTGACGCCATCCTGCAATGCTTCGTTGCCGCGATCCAGGGCGCTGTAGTAGTTCATCATCACGGCGTTGCCCTTGTAGACGTTCTGCGCCGTGAAATCCAGCATGTGGTCGTGGAACCAGTGGGTGCTCATGGTCTCGCGCCAGTCGCCACGAATCTTGATGCTGCCGTTCTGGCAGGTTTTCAGCCCTGGCGAGGCGTCATTGACGAACAGGGTTTCACCCGGCGCGCAGGGGAACGCCGCCCGTGGGTCCTGGGCGCGGGTGTTGATGGTGTCGTAGCCGGCCAGCTGCAACGGCCACCGGTAGTCATAGTACTGACCGGGGAAGAAATAGGCGTTGGCATAGCCGTCGCTCTCGGCCGGCGAGTGGCCGTTGTGCTCGTGGGTGGAGAGGGTGTGCAGGCCAAAGCCGTTGTTCGCCGAAGGGTCGATCGGCAGCGCGTTGTAATGGCGCATCAGGATCGGCTGGCCATAGCGCGCCATCAGCAGCTTGGGCGGGAAAGTGCCGTCGAAGGTCCAGACCGACTTGTGGTTCTGCAGCGGCATCCGCGGGTGAAAACGGGTGTCGATGCCCTTGGTGGTGCCGACAGTGGTGGGGATATCGGAGGTCTGGTAATACAGGCCGCCCGGGGCGAACTCGCCCACCGCATAGTTGTGCAGTTGCTTGCGGTCGCGCAGGCCCTGGTTGATGCGTGCACCGGCCTGGGCGGTCTTGAACCCCGCCTGCGGGTAGAACTCGTTCCAGCGCTGGTGCGACCAACCCTTTCCTGGTGGCCGGCCTTCAGCCGGCGAGCCGACCGGCTGGCGGTTGAGGAACATCTCGATTTGCGCTTTCCACGGGTTGCGATCGAGCACGTTGGAGTACTGCGTCGGGAACGGGTAAAGGCCGGGCTGCTTGAGGAACGCTTCCAGGGCCGTGCCACTGGGGCCGCTGCGGGCCACCACATTGGGGTCCTGCGTCGGTGCGGCGCCCAGGGTGGGCACCGGAAAGGTCAGCGCCGGCGGCGGCAACGTGGGGTCGAGTTTCTCCGTGCCGAATTCTTCGAACAGCAACAACTGCTGGGTAAACGGCAGCGCCCCGAACAGCGGGCTGGGCTTGCCGTTGGTGGGGTACTTGTTGTCGGTTTGCAGGGCAGGTGGCAATACGTTGTTGGCACTTACCGTGGCACGGTCGCCGTAGCCGCCACCGGTCAGCTCCAACGAGCCCTGGTTGGCCGGCGGCATGCTGTACAGGTCGAGCAAGGCCTGGGTCGGGTCGGCTGGCTGGTTGCTATAGGCCGAAGGGTCGGTCGGCGGCGGCATGCTGTTGTCGTCGAGGGGGGCGGCATTGACCGTGACCAAGCCCACGCCGAACATCAGCGCAGTGAGAGTGGACAGCTGGAATGCAGGCCTCGCAGGGTGGATCACGGCGGATGTTTTCATTTGCCTGGTGCCTCGCTCACGGCCGCGTGGCTTACGGCCATCAATGGCGTTTTGCCCGTTTCTGGGGCTTGAGCAACGGCTATGCCAACCCGACTTCGAGGAATGCGTTTTCAATCAAGTCGTTGTGGCGCCTGATGTTCACCAAATACCGGGGCGTCAAGAATGGGTGAGGCCCCCCAGTAGTGGGTCACCCATTGCCCAATGGTTGGGGCAGTAGCAAATACCACTTGGCTTCGGCCATGATGCCCGCAGGGCCATGAGCCAAGCCCAGGGAGAAGCAGCATGAACATCCTCAACGCACGCCTGCGCGGCAAGCCCGGCCTGTTCCGCATCGAACTGAACGGCGCGCGCATCGCCGCCATCGCGCCCCAGGCGGAAACGGTGGCGCCGCGCGCGGCCGATGACCTCGACGCCGGGCAGAACCTGGTGGTGGCCCCTTTCGTCGAACCGCACATTCACCTCGACGCCACGCTGACCGCCGGCGAACCACAGTGGAACATGAGCGGCACGCTGTTCGAGGGCATCGAGCGCTGGGCCGAACGCAAGGCGATCACCACCCATGACGACATCAAGCGCCGCGCGAAAAAGACCATCGGCATGCTGGTCGACCATGGCATTCAGCACGTGCGCACCCATGTCGATGTCACCGACCCGACCCTCACCGCACTCAAGGCCATGGTCGAGGTGCGTGACGAAGTGCGCGAGCTGCTCGACCTGCAGATCGTCGCGTTCCCCCAGGAAGGCATCGAGTCGTACGCCAACGGCCGGGCGTTGATGACCGAGGCGGTGGCCATTGGGGCCGATGTGGTCGGCGGCATTCCGCATTTCGAGAACACCCGCGACCAGGGCGTATCCTCGGTGAAGTTCCTGATGGAGCTGGCCGAGCGTACCGGCTGCCTGGTGGATGTGCATTGCGATGAAACCGACGACCCGCAGTCACGCTTTCTCGAAGTACTGGCCGAAGAAGCGCGGGTGCGTGGCATGGGCGCCCAGGTCACCGCCAGCCATACCGTGGCCATGGGCTCGTACGACAATGCCTACTGCTCCAAGCTGTTTCGCCTGCTCAAACTGTCGGGGATCAATTTCGTCTCGTGCCCGACCGAGAGCATTCACCTGCAAGGGCGTTTCGACAATTACCCGAAACGCCGCGGCGTGACCCGCGTGGCTGAGCTCGACCGGGCCGGCATGAATGTGTGCTTTGGCCAGGACTCCATCGTCGACCCGTGGTACCCGCTGGGCAACGGCAACATCCTGCGCATTCTCGAGGCCGGCTTGCATATCTGCCACATGCTTGGCTACGAGGACCTGCAACGCTGCCTGGACCTGATCACCGACAACAGTGCCCGCACCCTGAACCTGGGCGAGCGCTACGGTATCGAAGTGGGGCGGCCGGCGAACCTGCTGCTGCTGTCGGCGCCCGACGATTACGAGATGGTGCGCAGCCAGGGGCATGCGCTGGTGTCGCTGCGCAACGGCAAGGTGCTGATGCGCAGGACGCCTGCCAAGGTCGAACGTTACAGCTGAACCTTACTGCACTCATTGAAGAACTTGTTGATAAGGCCGTGGGGATTTTGCGGTACGTTCATTCAGCTAGCATCTTGCTGATGTTTTGCGTGACCGCAGCCCTTCCGACCTTGTACGTTTCGGCTTCAACGGAGAAAATCGGGAGGGTCGGGTTCAGTCAGCCCAAGCTCAGCAATCAAATTTGCTGATCAAGCTTCTCTGACGCGCGCTTTCTCAGCCCGTTCAAGGCCGTTCGGATGGCGTTCTCATCGGTGCATACAGATAAGTCCAAAGTCTCTGCGTAGGCACGATAGCCAGGATTGCCGTCACATTCGAGCACCTCTCCCGTCGCTGGATAGTACGATAGGTCCCAGATCTGGCTACGCCAGTTGTAAGGGCCTTTGTGGGGTTCCACGCATTGAAAAATATAGATGCGCAACTCGCTTCGGCTGTTCTCGACGTTTGATGCTTCTTCGGCGTCTTCACCATTGCCCGTGTCGTTTCGGACCCAAACATCGAACAACAGATCACCTTTCTCATGGCAATGCACGGGATCTTCCTGGCCGCTGTTACGAAGCCATAGCACGGAAATGTCGTTGAACGGCAGAAAGCGTTGCCCTGCGCTGTTGCTGACCTCAAGCCCATCCAGGCTCCGGGGCACACGATTTCGCGGTATCTGAAGGTAGTAATCGGCGCCCAGCTCCTCACGGATAAAGCCCAGCAGCTCAAGAATCCGCTGTTGATAATCCGCCAGGAGGCGATAGGCCTTGCGCACATCTAGAAGCGCGCTGGTGATCGAGGTTGCAGTGGTCAAGTTAGTCAGCTCCAACATGCAATGGGGAATTGGGTAGTTTGAATAGAAGGGGCAGAAAGGTCTGATAGGAAACGGGATGTGGCTATACGGCTTGGGACTCGCTTGGCGGTAATGGGGCCGGGCACGAAAACAGGAGAGCGCGTGGAGTCGATCGATACCGGGGCCAGTTGACCCAGCCAACGCCGGGGAAGAATACGCAGCCCATGCCATTCATAAGCGGCGGCAATATCATCCAGCAGACGCTGAAGACCTGGCGATGAGTCCGTCGATGCGTTGGAAATCGCTGCCTCTAGAGCTTGGAACAGCTGATACCAACTGCAGCACGCCAACTCGTAATCTGAGCCTGCCCCGGACAGTTCTCTATCAATTTGGGATTCCAGCTCAGAGGTGCTTTTCTGCGTGTAATTTTGAAGGCCGCCAATGGTCAGGAGTATCGAGCCTTCACCCAAATGTTTGCCTGCCCAACCAGCCCGCAACTCATTTGCCAGCTGTACAGCGTACTGCTGTTGGAGATCGTCGTGGCGCTTGGCTTCAATCAGCAGCGTACGCTCTGACCCGTACAGCACCACATCGGGTTCGACACGCCGTCCGTCAAGCCACCAGGATGGCCAGAACTCGAAATCCTCCAAGATGCCAATTGATCTGTCTGGCCCCAGGAGTTGAGCAAAAAAGCTATCACGCACAGATTCGGGCAGATAAATCAGTCGCTCGACTATGGTGGCGGTAAGGATGTCTTCCGCCCCGGTGGCATCTCCTAGGCTTGAATGCTTACCTTCAATGCCGCTACCTCGGCGCTTTCCGTTCAGTATTGCAGCGAGCATGTTATCTCCAGCTTGAATCGGCAAGGGTCTTACCGTGCGAGAAGAGCATCAGCGCGATCCCGCCAAGGTAGTCTCTAGAGCCAGGTCGATCTCTTCAAGGCAGTCTCTGATTCTGCTCAGCGCCTGGTTGTAATGCGCATCCGTTGCCCTGTCACCCAGGTCAAAAATGCACCGTTCATGTTTAATCTGGTAGCCGCTTGAGGCCACATAATGCCCAGCCCAGTCAGGAACCTCCCGCGGGTTTGAGGTGAAGTCGGGTAGGTGTCTTGCCAGCTCGCTGGTATCAGCGGCGAGGAAGTAAGGAAAAACACCGAGCCAGGTGTGCTTGTAAAGTTTGATCCAGAGACCGTCGGGCCATTCTTTTACCCTCACATCCAGGTCATACCGCTTTTTGTCGAAATTACGGATCGGCCTCGTTTCGATCCTGCCGGCCCAGTCGGCAAACATGGGCGCGGTTTTAACCTCGGTTTCCAGCCATTCGAAGCGTTCTTGTAGTTTGCGATTCTGGCAATAAGCGAAATGGTCGTGGATATGACGATACGCCTCTTCATTTTGCTGGAATATCTCCCAGCACAGCTCTTTGAGCTCGGAGTTTCCAGACATGGTCTTCTCAATGTGAGTAATGAATTGAAGGATAAACGGGAGGGCTTTCGGATCTACGCTCGTCTGCTGACGTAGCAGCCCGGCCAGTTGTCCATAGGATTGGTAGTAGACCGGGGTCGGAGAGTCTGGATCGATTGTCGGAGACGCTCGGCCTTTGGGCGTCAGGTACACCAGTGCCCTATGGGTATAGTGGGGAAAAAGGTCCAGCAACGCTTCTTGGTAGCGGGCGACCTGACGGCTCTGGTCCAAGGCCCATATCTTGTTTTCGATCGCGATCACCAGTTTAAGGGACGGGTAATCGAGCAAGATATCGATATGTTCAAGTTCCCGCATCACGTTCGCGCGCACGCCAGCAGTGCTTGAAAGTACGGCTTCCGGGAGGGGATTGCGCTCACAACGGCAGCCTAGAAGCGACCTTACATAATCGTCTCTGAAGGCGCTGCCCATCCCATGGGATTCCCGCTCATTCAAGAGCGAAGCAATGATGTTCGAGTGGACCAGTTCCTTTGTGCTCACACCCATGGCTTTGAAAAGATCAAAAGACTTGGAATACCCCGCGAGGTTATTAAACGCTGCAGATGCGGGCATTGCTGATAGATGTTCAAGGGCGTCCATGTCTGTTTTCTCTATAAATGAGGCTTGTGCAGTTCGTCTTGCCTGCGTTGACGAATATGTCATTTGTGCGAGTGACGGTGAATGTCTTCTGGAGCAGAGCACGCTGCAGAATTCTGCCGCGCCTTGAGGCAAATGGCCAGCATTGTAGTAGTGCAGTGGTTGGGCAGCTGTTTATCGCTGACCATGGTTTCTGGCGTGGCAGGCCGTGAGGACCAGCGGCACGATCTGCAGGCGAGGCCTCTCTGACCCACTGCGATGTGAACTGCGTTTTCAGCTGCCATCACATGCGATAAGCCGTGATTATTCCACCTGAGGAAACGTTTGCAGGTGAGGCCGTGCTTCCGCATAATTGGTATGCAATTACATGGTACATAAAACAGTACGAAATCGTAGGAGCGAGCATGGCCCGGGGTGGCATTAACAAGGTGGTAGTGCAGCAGGCGCGTCAGGCGCTGATTGCCCGTGGCGAGAATCCCAGCATCGATGCCATTCGCATCGAGCTGGGCAACACCGGCTCCAAGACCACCATCCACCGCTACCTGAAAGAGCTGAACGGCCAGCAGCCGGTGGCGGCGGCGGGCGGCATGGCGCTGAGCGAGGTACTGGGGCGGATGGTCGGGCAACTGGCGACCCAGCTGCAGGATGAGGCCGACCTGAAGATCGAACAGGCCGAAAGCACCTTCACCCAGCAGCGCGAACAGCTCGAAGCGCAGCTGGCGCAGGCCCGTCAGGCGCTGGCTGCGGCGCATCAGCAGCATCAGATCGATGGGGCCGCGCTGGCCGCCGAATCGGAAAAGCTGCTGTCCACGCAAAGCACGCTGCAGGCCGAACAGCTGCGCAGTGCCAGCCTCAACCAGTCGCTGGGCGAGTTGCAGCTACGCCTGGCCGACAAGGACGAGCAGATCAAGTCGCTGGAAGACAAACACCGCCACGCCCGCGATGCGCTGGAGCATTACCGCAACGCCAGCCGCGAACAGCGTGAACACGAGCAGCGCCGCCACGAAGCGCAACTGCAACAGGTGCAGGTGGAAGTGCGCCAGCTGCAGCAGGGCCTGATCGTCAAGCAGGACGAACTGACCCGCCTGCACCGCGACAACGAGCGCTTGCTGGGCGAACATCGCCAGGCCGCTGGCGCCTGCAAGGCGAAGGATGAGTTGCTGGAACAGCGCGATGCGCAAATCCAGGGTTTGCGCACCATTCTCGCCCAGGCGCAGGGGGCCAGCGAGGAGATGCGGCGGCAGTTGGATGTACAAGCGCAGAGCCTGGAGGCCAGGCGCGACCTGTGCGCAGAGCAGGCTCGCCAGCTGCAACAGCTCGAGGAACAGTTGAAGGCGCGTGACGAGGCACTGGCCCTGTGCCAGGCGCAGCTGCCGGCGCCGACAGAATAATCAAACTTTTCCGGGCCGGTGCTTTCTTCCCTAGAACACTCACCGGAGACAGCACCATGCCTGAATCACAACCGCCAAGCAGACATCCGCAAGGGCCGCATTCGGCCGAGCAGGCGGATAAACCGGATGACCTGGGTTTCGATCCTGATTCACCCGATGTCGATGATCCACAAGTCGACCCGCAGGGGCCGGCCAAACCGCCCCGGGACGTCGAAAAAAGCAGCTGAACCCACCTTAGGTAACGTCTTGCGCCGCGAAAGGGCCACGCAGCCCTTCGCGACACAAGGCCGATTTCAGGTTTCTGCCTGCCTGGCCGCTTCCACGCCGGCCGCCGAAAGCTTGATCGGATAGTTCACGCTGATGTGGTGGTCGCTGTCCACCGCCACGCTGCCATCCTGAATCAAGCCGGCTTCCTGCAGCGTCTTGAGCATACCGGCCACCGCCTTCTCGCCGCGGTAGTTGTCCAGCACTTCCTTGCCCAGCCCCTGGGGGTGCGCATGCAGCAGGCGGGTCAGCACTTCAGCTTTCAAAGCATCGTTACTCATGGCGGGCCTCACTTGCCGTGCTTGGCCTGAAGCGCCTTGGCGTGCTCCAGATGTTTTTCGAGCTTGGGCAGGGTTTCGCTGGCAAACGCTTTCAGCTCAGCCTTGTCCGACGAAGCGGCTTCTTTCTTGAACAGTTCCACCGCCTTTTCGTGGGCATCGACCTGGTTGTTGACGTAGGACTTGTCAAACGACTCCTCACGCCATTCCAGGATCATTTTCTTGACCTTGTCGGTGACCGCTGCTTCATCTGGCACCGAGATATCCAGCTTGCGGGCGATGTCGCCGAGTTTCTGGTTGGCCTGGGTGTGGTCGGTGACCATTTGCTGGGCGAAGGTCTTGATCTCGGTATTCTGGCTTTTTTCCTGGGCCAGCTTGCCGGTGACGATTTCGGCAATGCCGGCCTCGGTGGCCGCCTCGACGAAGTCATCGGAACTCGCCGCCATTGCGTGTACCGAAGCCAGGCCCAATACCATGGAAAAACCGACGCGCTTGATGAAGAGATTGCTCATGCCTCACTCCTTAAACCGTGGCGCGACCTCAGTGTCGCGTACGGTTGAGGGTGAAGACGGGGCAAAGGTTTAAATTTTTTGCCGGATGCGTGCGGGTCGTGCTGAACTATGTCGTGCTGAACTATGCCGTGCTGAACTATAGTGAAGCCGGCGAACGCGGTGTAGTCAGGGAATTCAATGTGCGCAGCCAGGAAACAGGATGACGAGGGGCTCTTCGCAGTAACCGGCGAGGGCCGCGCCGTGGCGCTGTTCCGCCTGGTGCTGGCGTTCATGCTGGTGGTGATGCTGGCCTTCGTGGTGGTTGAAGGCTGGCGCATCTGGCGCGACTACCGGGCGGCCTTCGACAACGCCGAGAACATGGTCAGCAACCTGGCCAGGGCCACGGCGCAACATGCCGAAGACGCCATCCGCCAGGTGGACGCCATTACCGCTGCCCTGGCCGAGCGCCTGGAAGGTGACGGCTTCGAGCACATCGACCGGCCGCGTCTGCATGCCTTGCTGGCGCAGCAGAAAGGCATCATGCCGCAGCTGCACGGGTTGTTCGTGTACGGCCCTGACGGCAGCTGGATCGTCACCGACCAGTCCGCCGTCCCGCCCAATGCCAACAACGCCGACCGCGACTACTTCATCTACCACCGCACCCATGCCGAGCGCGGCGTGCATATCGGCTCGGTGGTGCGCAGCCGCTCCACCGGCGACCTGATCATCCCCATTTCACGCCGCCTGCAATATGCCGATGGCAGTTTCGCCGGGGTGCTGCTGGGCACCATCAAGGTCGATTGGTTCGTCCGTTACTACGGCGACTTCAAGATCGACGAACGCGGCGCGCTGGTGCTGGCCAAGCGTGACGGCACCATTCTGGTCCGGCGGCCGTTCGTCGAGCAGGTGGTGGGGGGCAACCTGAGCAAGAGCGAGATCTTCCGCAACCACTTGCCGTATTCGACGGAAGGGGTGGCCGAGGCGGTGGCGGTGGTGGACGGTACGCCACGGCTGTATGGCTATCGCGCGCTGGCCAGCTACCCATTGGTGGTGGAGGCAGGCTTGTCGAGGGAGTCGATCGTCGCGCCCTGGCGGCTTGATGCGATCAAGTCGGTATCGGTGCTGCTGTTGTTGCTGGTGGGGCTGGCAGCCTTCGGTGGCGTGGTGCTGCGCCAGTTGCGCGGGCGCATCGTCATCGAACGGGCCCTGCACCAGGCGCACCAGACCCTCAAGTCGCTGGCCTTGACCGACAGCCTGACCGGCCTGGGTAACCGCCGGCGGCTGGATGCGGTGTTCGAACCGGAGCTGCGCCGGGCGCGACGCCAGGGCTACCCGCTGGCGCTGGTGATGCTCGACCTCGACTATTTCAAGGCCTACAACGACCGCTACGGCCACTTGCAAGGCGACCAGTGCCTGCGGCGTATTGCCGAGGTGCTGCAGCAGGCGCTGAAGCGGCCGGCTGATCTGGCGGTGCGTTATGGCGGCGAGGAGTTCACCCTGTTGCTGCCCGATACCGACGCCAGCGGGGCGGAGATGTTGGTCCAGGAGGTGCAGCATATTTTGCGCCGGCAGGCGCTGGAACACGCTGGCAGCCCGCTGGGGCGGGTGTCGTGCAGTGCCGGGATAGCGGTGGGTGACCTGGCGCGGGAAGCGGTTACCGCCGAAAGCCTGATGGCAGCGGCGGATGCGGCCCTGTATCAGGCCAAGCGCCAGGGACGGGATGGCTATTGTGTGGCGGGCAGCATGGTGGCGGGGGTGGATCAGTAGGCTGCTGCGATCCCTGTGGGAGCAACCGTCCTGCTCAAATTTTTGAATACTGGCGCGATCCCTGTGGGAGCGGGCGTGCCCGCGAACACGGGCGAAGCCCGTGCCATCCACCGCGTCGCCTGCTTCGCGGGCTTGCCCGCTCCCACAGGGCTGCGCAGCGGCTCAGAGCAGCCCCAGGGCTTAAGCCCGAACGCAAAGACGCATCGCGCAGCGCCCCGTCAAGCCATGGGCAAGCTCCCCGGCCAGAATGCCCCGCAACCGCGCGGTCAAGCACCGCTCATCAACCACCTCGAAGCCGAACCGTGCATAGAACGGCGCGTTCCACGGCACATCGGCAAAGGTGGTCAAGGTCAGCTCCCGCACCCCAGCCTGGCGTGCCGCATGTGCCACCTGTTGCAGCAACCTTTGTCCGATCCCTTGGCCCTGCGCTTCCCGGCGCACGGAAATTTCATGAAGGTGCAGCGCCTGATCCTCGACCCGGGCACAGGCAAACCCGAGTAGGCGGCCCTCCTGGTCTTCGACTACCCAGCTACCCCCGGCAGCGACGAATGCCCGGTGTGCCTCGGCGTCCATTACCTCGGCCCGCGCCAACCAGGCCAGTGTCGGCAAGCTGGCAAAGGCCTGGGCCGCCGAGCGCTCGACCTCCGGCAGCCATTGAATGTCGCGCTCAAGGGTAGGGCGCAGGTGCATGAGTCGGTCCTTTTCAAGTGGAGCCGGCTAGTCTGCCGCATCTGCCAGGGGCTTGCAGCCGATCACAGTTAAATGGAAAAAAACCCAGGCAATCGGTACCCTTGCGCCTTCCTTCGCCATCACCCGGACTGTCCCATGCTGTTCAATCTCGCCGTGCTGTTCGGCACCCTGGTGGCCATGGAGGGCGTTGGTACGCTGGCTCACAAATACATCATGCATGGCTGGGGCTGGTGGTTGCACCGCTCGCACCATGAGCCGCAACTGGGCATGCTCGAAACCAATGACCTGTACCTGGTGGCCCTGGGCCTGATCGCCGCGTTGCTGGTGGCGTTGGGCAAGAGCGGTCATGCGCCGTTGCAGTGGGTGGGCGGCGGGGTGGCGGGGTACGGCATGCTGTATGTGGTGGCCCACGACGGCCTGTTTCACCGGCACTGGCCACGCAAGCCACGGCCGGTCAACCGTTACCTCAAGCGCCTGCACCGGGCGCACCGCTTGCACCATGCGGTGAAGGGGCGCACCGGCGGTGTGTCGTACGGGTTTTTCTATGCACCGCCGTTGCAGGTGTTGAAACAGCAGTTGCGGCACAAGCGCAAGCAATAGAGGCGCAGGCCGCCCTTCAATTTACCGTTTCACCTTTGGGCTGGGCCGCCACCTGGCCACGGCTCACCCACCAGCCAAACCCCGCTGCGGTGAAGAACATGATCAGGCTGTACAGCGCCGCCGGCACCGCCATGGTGGCGTTGTTCAGCAGGGAAGGGCTCAGGGCCAGGGCGATCGCCAGGGTGCCGTTGTGGATGCCGATCTCCATGCCGATGGCAATCGCCTGGCGTTTGGGAATGTTCAGCAGGCGCGGTACCCAGTAGCCGACCGCCAGGCTCAGCAGGTTGAACAGCAAGGCGGCCAGGCCCACCAGCGGCGCGTAGGCGACCACGGTCTGCCAGTCCTTGGCCAACGCCAGCACGATGGTGAACGCCAGGAACAGCGCAGCCACCAGCTTCATCGGCTTTTCCATGCGTGCGGCAAAAGCCGGTGCCCAGCGGCGAATCAGCATGCCCAGCGCCACCGGCAGCAGGACAATGGCGAACACCTGCAGCACCTTGGCGAATTGCAGCGGGATGGCCTGGTCCGACGCCATGAACCAGCTCAGCGACAGGTTCACCAGCAGCGGCATGGTCAGGATCGCGATCAGCGAGTTGACCGCGGTGAGGGTGATGTTCAACGCCACGTCGCCGTGCGCCAGGTGGCTGAACAGGTTGGCCGTGGTGCCGCCCGGCGAGGCCGCCAGCAGCATCAGCCCGACCGCCAGGGCCGATTCCAGGCCAAAGCCGTTGGCGATCAGGAAGCACACCAGCGGCAACAGCAGAATCTGGCAGGTCAGGCCCACTACCACCGGCTTGGGGTACTTCACCACGCGGGCGAAATCGGCCAGGGTCAGCGATAGCCCGAGGCCGAGCATGATGATGCCCAGGGCCAGCGGCAGAACGGCAGTAAGCAAGGGCGAGGCGGTCATGGGCGAGGTCTCGGACGAAGGATCCCGAGCAGTGTAGGTCGGCCTTGATTGATAGCTAATTGCAAAGCGCCAGCACTTGGTAACCGATTGTTACCAAGCGCTGCGGCCAACGCGGCTGCGTGCCGCGTTGCAGCAGGCTGGCAGGCGCAGTAGCATTCCCGCTTTCAACCAAGGATTAGCCTGTCATGCCGTTCCAGCAAGGTCTGCTTGCCACCCCGGTGCCGGCCCACGCCCGTCACCTGTTTTTCACCCTGCAAACGCCCGAAGCGCTGCCAGCCGTCCTGGATGCCTTGCTGCCGCAGGTCGATGGCGAACAGCTGATCCTCGGCATCGGCGCCCCGCTGGTCAAAGCATCGGGCCGTGAAGTACCGGGTTTGCGCGCCTTCCCGCAACTGGACGCCGCGGTGGAAAACCCCAGCACCCAACACGCCCTGTGGTTGTGGTTGCGCGGCAACCAGCGCGGCGACCTGCTGCTGCGTGCCCAGGCCCTGGAGCTGTTGCTGGCACCGGCCTTGCGCCTGGCCGATAGCGTCGACGGTTTCCTGCACCACGGCGGCCATGACCTCACCGGCTATGAAGACGGCACGGAAAACCCGGTGGATGCAGACGCGGTGCAGGCGGCGATTGCCGCCGACGGTTCCAGCTTTGCCGCGTTCCAGCTGTGGAAGCACGACCTGGCCTACTTCAAGTCGCTGCCGCAGGCCGACCAGGACAACATCATCGGCCGCCGCCTGAGCGATAACGAAGAGCTCGACGACGCTCCCGAGTCCGCGCACGTCAAGCGTACGGCCCAGGAAAGTTTCGCCCCTGAAGCGTTCATGGTCCGCCGTTCGGTATCCTGGGCCGACCAGCGTGGTGCCGGTCTGGCCTTCGTCGCCCTGGGCCATAGCCTGGATGCCTTCGAAGTGCAGCTGCGGCGCATGAGCGGCCTGGAGGACGGCATCATCGATGGCCTGTACCGCTTCAGCCGGCCGCTGAGTGGCGGTTACTACTGGTGCCCGCCGATGAACGAGTACGGGGTCGACCTGAGCCTGCTGCTGCAGGCCTGATCAGCGGACCTGCAACGCTGGCCTGCGCGCCAGCCGTTGCCCCCGCCGCCCAGGCTACCCTGGCCTGGGCCGCGCCCACTGCAGCCCGCTGTGGTTAGCACGCCGCGCCAGTGCCAAGCGCGCCAAATATGGCCGTTGCGCTTATTTAATGCCGCTGGTCCGAACACTTGGCAATAAACCGAATCCCCCGATATGACCGAACTCCGAACAGGTGTACGGCAGCTAATGCTGTGCATTCCGAAGTCATATGAGGTTTAAGACCATGGCCAACAAAGAGAACAGCCGTTCCGGCAATCAAGGCAGCCAGGGCGGTAACAAGAACCCGGGCAACTTTGCCAATGACCGCGAGAAAGCCTCCGAAGCTGGGCGCAAGGGCGGCCAGCATTCCGGTGGCGGCCGCACCAGCGAATCGGGCCGCAAGGGCGGCCGTTCGTAAGTGAGGCTACGCAGTGCCGGGCCGACCTGGCACTGCGATTTTGCACAGAAGGAGACCCCCCATGCGAACGATCCCTCTGCTGGCCCTGCTGGGCACCCTCACCTTGGTGGGCGGCTGTTTCGACCGCGACAACGACCACCCGGCAAAAGATGCCGACCCAAGCAAACCTTCGCTGCAAATGCAGCAACCTGGCGACAAGCCTGCCGCCCAGCCCGCGCCGGACCCTGAGCCGATGCCCGGGCAGAAACCCAGCCAATAAACCGCGCACAAGGAATACGGCATGACGGTCATGACCCGCAAGACCGACCCGGTAATACCGGCTTCGGCAACTGGGCCAAGCCTGAGCGAGCGTTACCAGGCCTTGCTCGAAGGCCGCGATGACACGAGCGGTGCGTGGTTGCACGAGCAGCTGGCGTTGGCCCAGGAGCTACCCGACGACCTGCCTGACGACCCCGCGCAGCTGGAAACCTGGAGCGCCCGCCACGCAGCCCAGGTCGCCGACGCCTATGCCAGGTACCTCGAGCAGCGGCGCCAGGGCGCGCCACGGCGCTACTTCGCCACCCGCGCCCAGGCGCTGTGGTTTCTGCAGCAAGTCGCGCCGACCAAGGCCGTGGATGGCGCCTGGCTGCACAGCACCTTGCGGCACTGGGGCGACCCGCGTTACCACGGCCTGATCCGCACCTACCTCGAAGAGCTCGGCGGCGGCGACCCGCGCTGCAACCATGTGCTGATCTATCAACGCCTGCTGAGCCGGCTGGGTTGCCTCGAGCAACCTGCGCTGGACGCGCAACGCTACCTGCAGGGCGCCTTGCAGCTCGCGCTCGGCCAGCACGGCGAAGACTGCCTGGCCGAAGTGATCGGCTACAACCTGGGCTACGAACAGCCGCCGCTGCATTTGCTGATCACTACCTACGAACTGGCCGAACTGGGCATCGATGGCCACTACTTCCAGCTGCACGTGACCATCGACAATGCCGCCAGCGGGCATGCCCACCTGTCCATCCAGGCGCTGCGCCAGCTGTGCCCGGCGGACGATCCGGGCGGGTTCTATCAGCGGGTGCGCCGGGGTTACCGGCTGAACGACCTGGGGCTGGATACGCCCAGCCTGATCAGCAGTTTCGATCTTGAAACCGAGCTGCTGTCGGCACTGGAGCACAAGCGCCATTTCGGCCAGTTCATGCACTCCGACCATTGCCGCCTGCAAAAGCGCACCGTCAACCAATGGCTGGCCGAGCCCGGGGCCATGCCGGCATTTCTCCAGGCCCTGCAGGCGCAAGGCTGGATCCGCCGCGGCGAGGCGCCGGACAACAGCCGCTGGTGGGGGCTGATCGAAGGCCCATCGGCGCCCATGTACGGCGTTTTCACCGCGTACGAGAAACAGCTCTGGCACGACTGGATCGCGGCGGGCTGGCAAGCCGCCAGCCGACGCGTGCGGCCTGGCAGCTGGGAAGCACCGCTGCAGCTGGACGAAGCGCCGGCGCCCGCCGCGCAGGATGCCGACATCGAGACATTGATCGAGCGCATGTCCGGCAACCAGCATGCGACCCCGGAAGGTTTGCTGGCCACCCAGCGCTACCTGCGCGCCACCGGCCTGATGCAGGAGGAACCCCGCTGATGCTGCTTGACCCCCAACAGACCCAGGCCGACCAGGCGTTGCTGCAACTGGGCAAGCGCCTGCGCGCCGACGGCTACCGCTTCACCTGCGTCACCCCGGCGACCCACGCCCGGGTGAACGCGCGGCCAGGCGCCGAACGGGCCAGGACGTTGCGCGATGTCTTCGGCTGGAGCCGACCGTTCCCGGCGTCGTTGCTGTCCGCCGACGAACTGGAGCAGCTGCGCCGAGCCCAGGTGCTGCACGAGCGCGGCGAGTTGCTGGCCAGCCATGTGCGCTGGGCTACCCTGGAGAGCTTGCTGCTGGTGCATTCGGCGTACCCCACCGAGGCGGCCGACGCGGTGTTCTTCGGCCCGGACAGCTACCGTTTCGCCCAGGTTATTCATGACCACCTGCAACGCACGCCGAAGCGCGTCGAGCATGCCGTGGATATCGGTTGCGGCACCGGTGTAGGGGCGTTGCTGATTGCCCAGGCCGTGCCGCATGCCCAGGTCAGCGCGGTGGATATCAACCCGCTGGCGCTGCGTTACACCGCGATCAACGCGGCGTTGGCGGGCCTGAGCAACGTGTCCGTGGAACCCAGTGATGTGCTCGACGGCATTACCGGCCGCTTCGACCTGATCGTTGCCAACCCGCCGTACATGCTGGATGCGGGCGAGCGCACCTATCGGCATGGCGGCGGTTCGCTCGGCGCCGCGCTGTCGTTGCGGATCGTCGAGCAAGCCTGCGAGCGGCTGAGCCCCGGGGGTTCGCTGTTGTTGTATACCGGCGTGGCGATCAGCGAAGGCCGGGACGCCCTGCTCGAGGCCGTGCGCCTGAGGCTGGCGGGGCCTGAATGGTCGTGGGTCTATCGCGAAATGGACCCGGACGTGTTCGGCGAGCAACTGGACGAGCGCGGCTACGAGCAGGTCGAGCGCATCGCTGCAGTCGTCCTTACCGTCACCCGCAACGGCTGAGGCAGCATGGCGCAACCCTGCACGTTCGGCATCGAGGAAGAATACCTGTTGGTGAACCTGGGCACGGGGCAGGTGCCGGCCACGCCGTCGCCAAACGTGATCGGGCGGTGCCGGGAGGCCGTGGGCGAGTATTTCGCCCAGGAAATGTTCCGCAGCCAGATCGAAGTGGCTTCGCCGGTGTTTGCCAACCTGTTCGAGGCGCGTGAGTTCTTCCAGCACAGCCGCCAGCGGCTGCGTACTGCGCTGGCCGAAGAAGGCATGGGCCTGTACGGCGCCGCCAGCCATCCCAACACCGCCTGGCTGCGGCAGAAACCTGCTGCCGCAGCGCATTACCGGCAGTTGTTCGACGACTATCGGCATGTGGCGCGGCGCAGCCTGGTCAACGGCCTGCATGTACACGTTGGCGTACCGCCGGGCTGCGATCGCATGCAGCTGATAAACCGCCTGGTGGGCTGGCTGCCGTTGTTGCTGGTGCTGAGTACTTCATCGCCGTTGTGGGCGGGGCAGAGCACTGGCTACATGAGCTATCGACGGGTCATCTGCGGGGAATGGCCGCATATGGGCTTGCCTGAGCCTTTGCCGGACTGGAATGCGTACGAACGCTACCGTGCTTTGCTGCAACGTACCGGCTCGCTGGCGCCGGATGGCGACTTCTGGTGGGCGATTCGCCCGTCGCGACGCTACCCGACCGTGGAATTGCGCATCTGTGACGGCTGCCCGCGGCTGGAAGACGCGCTGTGCATCGCCGCCCTGTTTCGGCACCTGGTCGAACACAGCGTCTGTTACCGACATGACCTTGCGACCAGCAACCGCGAGCTGCGCTGGGTGGCCCAGGAAAACTACTGGCGCGCCATGCGCCACGGGCGCCAGGGCACGTTCATCGGTGTGCACGAGCAACAGCCGGTGACCGCCGAAGGTTGGCTGGCGCAGTTGCAGGAGCAGTTTCCGCTCGACAGCGCAGATGCCGAACGTGCTTTCGAGCATGCCCGCCAGCTGCTGCGCGACGGCACCCACGCCGACCAGCAACTGCAATGCCTGGCCCAGGCCCAAGCCGCCGGCCTGGGCAGTGCACAGGCCATGCAGGCCGTAGTGGCCGCGGGGGCTTGCAATTAACCGGGGTTGACCGAAAATGGCCGCGCCTTTCGCCGCCACTCTTTTGCAGCCAATCGGAACCCCCTGCTCCATGATGCTGATCAAGCAATTCCCGGATATTTCCCTGGACGACACGCTGTTCGTCTTCGCCCTCGAAGCCGAGGCTGGCGAGGTGTTCGCCGACGTCAACACGCTGTTCACCGGCATCGGCAAGGTCAATGCCGCCATCGCCCTGACCAAGGCCATCGGCACGCGCCGACCACGCCTGATCGTCAACCTCGGCTCGGCCGGCAGCCAGCGCCACGGCAAGGGCGAGGTGGTGTGCTGCAGCCGCTTCGTGCAGCGCGACATGGACGTCACCCCGCTGGGTTTCGCCCGTTACCAGACACCGTTGTCGGATACCCCGGTGGTGCTGGAGCACGGTGCGCAGATTCCCGGGCTGGCCGTGGAAACCTGTGGCAGCGGCGACAGCTTCGAGATCAACCACGGCGATGCACCCTATGACGTGGTCGACATGGAGGCTTACGTGCTGGCGCTGATCGCGCGCGATGAAGGCATCCCCTTCGTGTGCCTGAAGTACATTTCCGATGATGCCGGCAGCGACGCGGCGCAGGACTGGGCGGTGCAGGTGCACCTCGCCGCCGAGGCATTCAGACGCGTGTTGTTCAGCCAGGTGTGACCGCTGGTCGATGGCGCGGCTGGCTTGAGCAAAGCCGTATTAAGCTGGGCCTGTGGGAATAATTCCCACGCAACGATGCCAGCTGGCGCACATGCACTGGTTGGCTGGCCGCCCTGTCGGCGGCTGCGAACTCACTGGTCATTGCGTTCGATACGGACATGACAACGCAACTCCAAGCGGAGGTGCATCATGTTGCTCAAGAAATGTTTACTGGCCCTGGCCATCGGCGGCGTGCTGTCGGCTTCGACCGTTCTGGTGCCCGATTACGTCGGTAGTTTTGCCAGCGTGTATGCCAAAGACGGCGGCAGTGGCGGCGGAGGAGGTCACGGTGGCGGCGGCTCCGGTGGCGGCGGTCATGGAGGCGGAAGCGGTGGTTCTGGCGGCGGCGGTCACGGAGGTGGCAGCGGCGGCTCTGGCGGCGGCGGTCACGGAGGTGGCAGCGGCGGCTCTGGCGGCGGCGGTCACGGAGGTGGCCACGGCGGCTCTGGCGGGGGTAGCGGCCAAGGTGGCGATGGCGCTGGCGGACACGGAGGCCCGGGTGGCGGCGATGGCGACCATGGCGGTACGGCCGGCAGAGGCCCAGGCGATGGGCATGACCACGACAATGGCGACGACAACGACAACGACAACGACGCGGCAGACGCCAGGGACGCCGCCCGAAACGATGCTGATGCGGCCAGAGACGCAGCCCGAGCTGAGGCGGATGCTGCCAGGGATGCGGCAAGAGCGGCTGCCGATACGGCCAGAGACACCGCCCGAGCGCAGGCAGATGCCGCGCGGGACGCTGCCAAAGCGGCTGGGGTAGTCGGCGCAGATGCACAGCGGGATGCGGCCAGGGCGGCGGCCGACGCAGCGCGCGACGCCGCCAAGGCCAGCGCGGATGCAGCCAGAGATACCGCCAGGGCTGCCGCCGATGCGGCCCGCGATGCCGCCAAAGTCGATGCCGACGCCGCCCGCGATGCCGCGAGGAATGCTGCCAGGGACGATGTGGCTGACGCACCGGACGCGCCGGATGCACCGGATGCGCCCGATGTCGATGCGGTCGAAGCGCACAATTAGCCTGCACCAGCGGGTAGGGGGGGGGGCCCCCCCCAAAACAGAGGAGGGGGGGGGGGAGAGAAAAAAAAAAAAACACGGGGGGGGGGGGGGGGGAGAGGGCGACAAGCGGCGGAAGGGGGGG
>NZ_PUQD01000071.1 GCF_003331055.1 Pseudomonas sp. AFG_SD02_1510_Pfu_092
CCCCCCCCCCCCCCCCCCCCCCCCCCCCCCCCCCCCCCCCCCCCCCCCCCCCCCGCGGCGCGCCCCCCCCGCCCCCCCCCCCCCCCCGCCCCCCCGGCGATGGGCTGCAAGGCAGCCCCAGGATTTCACTGGTAAACTCGCAGCATGCTCCCCGATCTCCCTCAAGCCCCCTTACAACCGTTGAACCTGCCCTGGCTGGAAAACGCCGGGGTTGCCGCCGCCATCCTGCGCCTGGACCTGATCGACCCGCTGATCAGCGGCAACAAGTGGTTCAAGCTACGCCACCACCTGCAACAGGCCAGCGCCAGCAATGCCCCTGGGCTGATCAGCCTGGGCGGCAACCATTCCAATCACCTGCACGCCCTGGCCGCCGCCGGCAAGCGCTTCGGCTTCGCCACCGCCGGCCTGCTGCGCGGGCACCCCCAGGACACGCCGACCGTGCGTGACCTGCAGGCGCTAGGCATGCAACTGCACTGGCTGGGCCATGGCGGCTACCGTGCGCGTAACCAACCCGGTTTCTGGGCGCCCTGGCAGGCGCGCTACCCGGGCTGGCAGTGCATCCCCGAAGGCGGTGGCGGTTTGCCCGGAGCGCTAGGCTGCGCGCTGATCGTGGCGCAGGCGCGCGCGCAGCTCGCCGCACTCGGCTGGGCCGATTACCACGCCTGGTGGCTGGCCGCTGGAACGGGCACTACCTTGGCCGGGCTGGTGCTGGCGGAACAGGGCAGCCATGTCGTCCATGGGGCGTTGGCCGTTCCCGGCGACTACGGCGTGGCGCAAACGGTGACGGCACTGGCGGGGATGCACGGCTATCAGCTTCACGACGCCTGCCGTGGCGGTTTCGGCAAGTTCGACGATGCGCTGCTGGCGTTCGTCGCCGAGTGTGAACGGCACAGCGGCGTGCCGCTCGAAGCCGTGTACACCGGCAAGGCCCTGCTGGCGTTGCGTGAGCAGGTCGAGGCCGGGCTGTTCGCCCCCGGCACCCGCCTGCTCTTCGTGCACACCGGCGGCCTGCAGGGCCGGCGCGGTTATTTGTAGGGCAGCATGCGCACCAGCGTGTTGTCGCGCTTGATGTAGTGGTGGTACAGGCCGGCCAGCGCGTGCAGGCCGATCAGCCAGTAGCCCCAGCTGCCGACGCGTTCATGCCAGCCTTTGATGAACTTGGCCTGGTCCGGGTCCGGGCCGATCAGGTGCGGCAGTTCCAGGCCGAAGAACGGCACCGGTTTGTCGGCGGCGCTGAGGATCAGCCAGCCGGCCAGCGGCAGGCCGATCATCAGCAGGTACAACGCCAGGTGCACCAGGTGCGCCAGCCCGGTCTGCCAGGCGGGTGGCTTGGGTGTGATCGGCGGCGTCGGCCGGCTCAGGCGCACGGCCAGGCGCAGCCAGGCCAGCACGAACACGCTGAGCCCGAGCATGAAGTGCAGGTCTTTCATCAGGTTGCGTTCGACGCTGTCCTTGGGGAACAGGCCACGCAGTTCGATAAGGGCGTAGACAGCGGCCAGCAGCACCAGCATCAGCCAGTGCAGGGCGATGGACAGGCGTGCGTAATGGGGCGCGGGGGTGGATGAAACCATGATCGGTCCTCGTCATCAGGTCGGAAGGCGCTCTTGCTGGCGCTCAGGTGTCATTTTAATGGCTAGTGGGGAACGAATCTTTGCGCTGGGTCTGTGAAAATTGTGTTGTCCGTACCGGCCCTTTCGCGGGGGGGGGCGCGCCCCCCCGGGGGGGGGGGGGCGGGGGGGGGGGGGGGGGGCCCCCCGCGGGGGGGGGGGGGGGGCGCCCCCCCCCCCCCGGGGGGGGCCCCCCCCCCCCCGGGGCCCCCCCCCCCCGGGGGGGGGGGCCCCCCCCCGCGAAAGGGCCGGTACAGGCAGCATCAATAACTGGGCAGACCCGGCCACTCATCAGCCACCAGAAACACCCGCTCGGCCTCCTGCCAGGCGCCGTCGGCATCCACCTGCAACCTCACCAGCAACTGCGCCGGCGCCTGGCGCGGCAGTACATGCAGCCACGCCGCAAACTGCTCTAGCGCCCAGCATTCGTGCGCTTCGACCCGCGCTGGCGCCAACCAGGCATGCCGTTGCAGCGGCTGCCAGCGCTCACCTTCATGGATGGCCCAGTCCCGCCGGCGCACCCAGCGCCCGCGCAGATGCTGCGGGTTGGCGCCGGCTGGCGGCTGCGCCTGGCCCGGCCACGGATAGAACAGATAGCCGCCCAGCCACACATGTGCCTGCACTTGCGTCACCCCCAGCCGCGCCAGCACCTCGCGGCTGTGCGCCGCCGCCGACATGGGCAACTGGTGGTTCGCCAGGTGCGCCAGTTTGCTCCCCAGTCGGTCATGGCAGCCTGGCCCCAGCCAGGCGGCGGGGTCGTGCCCGGCGTGCTGCGGGCCCAGGTACAGCTTGATGGCCAGTTCCAGGTGGTGCACGCCGTCGCGGTCGCGCAGCAGCACATCCAGCTCGCCCAAGGTGTGCCCGCCGTCGCGAATCGCCAGGTTGGCCGCCAGCAGTTCGATGCCCGGCGCCTGGCGCAGGGCGAACTGCCACAGGCGTTCGTAGTAAAGCCCCAGGCGCCGGCTGCCCAGTTGCGCCAGCCAGTCGCGCAACGGCGCGTCATCGTCATCCAGCGCGCGCAGCCAGGCGCCAAGGCGCTGCGGCTGGTCCGCCCACAGGCTGCCCGCCAGCGGATGGCGCTGGGGGCAGGGCGGGGTGCTGAGCAGCGGCGGCGACAGCAGGGCCCAGGCCAGGTCGCGCACGCTGGGGCGGCGTAGCTGCCGGGGCAGGTCGTGGAGCAGGGCGAATGGCATCATCCTGCGAGCATAGCCGGTTTGCCGCTGCCCGGTGGTTTCGCCCATAATCGGGGCATCGTCACCCGCCGCAGAGCCTCGCAGGAGCCCCATGGAGCAATTTCGCAATATCGGTATCATCGGCCGCCTTGGCAGCTCGCAGGTGCTCGACACCATTCGCCGACTGAAAAAATTCCTCCTCGAGCGCCACCTGCATGTGATCCTCGAGGACACCATCGCCGAAGTGCTGCCTGGCCATGGCCTGCAAACCTCTACCCGCAAACTGCTGGGCGAAGTCTGCGACCTGGTCATCGTCGTCGGCGGCGACGGCAGCCTGCTGGGCGCCGCCCGCGCCCTGGCCCGGCACAACATTCCGGTGCTGGGCATCAACCGTGGCAACCTGGGTTTTCTCACCGACATTCGCCCGGACGAGCTGGAAGAGAAGGTCGCCGAAGTGCTCGACGGCCACTACCTGGTGGAAAACCGTTTCCTGTTGCAGGCCGAGGTCCGTCGCCATAACGAAGCCATCGGCCAGGGCGATGCACTGAACGACGTGGTGCTGCACCCGGGCAAGTCCACGCGCATGATCGAGTTCGAGATCTACATCGATGGCCAGTTCGTCTGCAGCCAGAAGGCCGACGGCCTGATCGTCGCCACACCGACCGGTTCCACCGCCTACGCGCTGTCCGCCGGCGGCCCGATCATGCACCCCAAGCTCGACGCCATCGTCATCGTGCCGATGTACCCGCACACCCTGTCGGGCCGGCCGATCGTGGTCGACGGCAACAGCGAGCTGAAGATCGTCGTGTCCAAGGACCTGCAGATCTACCCGCAAGTGTCCTGTGACGGCCAGAACCACTTCACCTGCGCCCCCGGCGACACCATCACGGTCAGCAAGAAGCCGCAGAAACTGCGCCTGATCCACCCGCTGGACCACAATTACTACGAGGTCTGCCGCACCAAGCTCGGTTGGGGCAGCCGTCTCGGAAGCAGGGACGACTGATGCTCGATCCGGCGCGAAGTTTCGACATCATCGGCGACGTGCACGGCTGTGCGCTGACCCTTGAACGCCTGCTCGATACCCTTGGTTACAAGCGCGTGGCCGGCGTGTGGCGCCACCCCTGGCGCCAGGCGCTGTTCCTCGGCGACATCGTCGACCGCGGGCCACGCATTCGCGAGGCGCTGCACATCGTCCACGACATGGTCGAGGCCGGCCAGGCCTTCTGCATCATGGGCAACCACGAATACAACGCGCTGGGCTGGGTCACCCCGGCCTTGCCCGGCACTGGCAAGGCCTTCGTGCGCGAACACACGCCCCGCCACGCGCGGCTGATCGACGAAACCCTGACCCAGTTCGCCCAGCACCCCGGCGACTGGCACGACTTCGTCGACTGGTTTTACCAGCTGCCCCTGTTCGTCGACGCCGGGCGCTTCCGCCTGGTGCATGCCTGCTGGGACCCGCGGCTGATCGAACCGCTGCGCCAGCAGTACCCCGACGGGCGTATCGACGAGCACTTCATCCAGGCCTCGGCGGTGAGCGGCAGCTTTGCCGCCAACGTGTGCAACCGCCTGCTGCGCGGCACCGACATGCGTCTGCCGGACGGCCTGACCCTGACCGGCGGCGACGGCCTGACCCGCGCCTTCTTCCGCACCAAGTTCTGGGAAGAGGACCCGCAAACCTACGGCGACATCGTGTTCCAGCCCGACGCCTTGCCCGAGGAAGTGGCCAGCACCCCGCTCAGCCACAGCCAGAAGAACGCCTTGCTGCGCTATGCCGAGGACGAGCCCATGCTGTTCGTCGGCCACTACTGGCGCAGCGGCCGCCCGGCACCGATCCGCGCCAACCTGGCCTGCCTGGACTACAGCGCGGTGCTCTACGGCAAGCTGGTCGCCTACCGCCTGGATGATGAAACCCGTATCGACCCGCACAAGTTCGTCTGGGTCGATGTCGACCGGCCTCAGGCCAATCAATGAACATTGTCGAAGTGATGCGCCTGCCGCTGTCGGTCGACCTCAGCGGCTTTGTCGAGCTGCTGCTGCGCCTGCAACTGCCGCACCGGGTCAGCGAAGAGGACGACGCCCAGATCCTCTGGTCCCCCGACATCCTCGCCGCACAGATTCGCGAACTCTACCGGCGTTACCCCGACGGCAATGCCGACCTCGAGCTTGCACAGGCCCCTGTGGCAGCGAGTTTACCCGCGAAGGGCCGCACACGGCCCTCGCTGGCAGCACAGGCCAAAGCCTGCAAAGTCACCACCATCACCCTGCTGCTGTGCTTCATCGTCGCCGGCCTGACCGGCCTGGGCGACAACTTCGCCACCCTCGGCTGGTTCACTTTCCTCGACTTCCGCGTCCAGGGCGACTACCTGTACTTCAGCCCGCTGGCGCTAGGCCTGGAGCAGGGCCAGTGGTGGCGCCTGGTGTCGCCGATGCTGCTGCACTTCGGCGCGCTGCACCTGGCCATGAACAGCCTGTGGTACTGGGAGCTGGGCAAACGCATCGAACTGCGCCAGGGCCCATGGGCGCTGCTGGGCCTGACCCTGCTGTTCAGCCTGGTATCGAACGTTGCCCAGCACTTGAGCAGCGGGCCAAGCCTGTTCGGCGGCCTGTCCGGCGTGCTGTACGGCCTGCTCGGGCACATCTGGCTGTACCAGTGGCTGGCGCCCAACCGTTACTTCAACCTGCCCAAGGGCGTGCTGGTGATGATGCTGATCTGGCTGGTGGTGTGCCTGACCGGTGTGGTCGACACCCTCGGCTTTGGCCAGATCGCCAACGCCGCCCACGTTGGCGGGTTGCTCATCGGATGCCTGACCGGGCTCTTGGGCGGGGCGCTGGCCCGGCGTAAACTGTCGGCTTGAATCAGGAGACACTATGTCCACTTTCGCGCAAATGATCGAAAACATCACACCCGAAATCTACCAGAGCCTGAAACTGGCCGTGGAAATCGGCAAATGGTCGGATGGCCGCAAGCTCACCGCCGAGCAGAAGGAGCTGTCGCTGCAGGCGGTGATCGCCTGGGAGATGAAAAACCTGCCCGAAGACCAGCGCACCGGCTACATGGGCCCGCAGGAATGCGCGTCGAAGTCCGCCCCCATCGCCAACATTCTGTTCAAGTCGGACTCGGTACATTGATCGAACTCGCTCGTGGCTCGTTGAGCAAGATGGCGGTCAGCCTGCAGGCGCCGGTGGTGCAGTACAGCTTCCGCCTGGGTGACACGCAGGTGCCGGTCAACCCGCTGATCGGCCAGCGCCTGCGCCTGGAATTCCTCGGCGCCATTCATTGCAGCCATTGCGGCAAGCGCACCAAGACCAGCTTCAGCCAGGGTTACTGCTACCCGTGCATGACCAAGCTGGCGCAGTGCGATGTGTGCATCATGGCCCCGGAAAAATGCCACTACGACGCCGGCACCTGCCGCGAACCGTCGTGGGGCGAACAGTTCTGCATGACCGACCACGTGGTCTACCTGGCCAACTCGTCGGGGATCAAGGTCGGCATCACCCGCGCCACCCAGCTGCCTACCCGCTGGCTCGACCAGGGCGCCAGCCAGGCCCTGCCGATCCTGCGCGTGGCCACCCGCCAGCAGTCGGGCCTGGTCGAAGATGTGCTGCGCAGCCAGGTACCGGACCGCACCAACTGGCGCACCCTGCTCAAGGGCGACGCCGAGGTGCTCGACTTACCGGCCATTCGCGAGCAGATCTTCGAAGCCTGCGCCGATGGCCTGGCTGAACTGCAAGGGCGCTTTGGCTTGCAGGCGATCCAGCCGCTGCCCGACGCCGAAGTGGTGCAGATCAACTACCCGGTCGAGGCCTACCCGAAAAAGATCGTCAGCTTCAACCTCGACAAGGACCCGGTGGCCGAAGGCACGCTGCTGGGCATCAAGGGCCAGTACCTGATCTTCGACACCGGTGTGATCAATATTCGCAAGTACACGGCCTACCAGTTGGCCGTGCTCCAGTAAAAAGGACCTGCACATGCGTACCGAACAACCGCAAGTGATCTACCTGAAGGACTACCAGGCGCCCGATTACCTGATCGACGAGACGCACCTGACCTTCGAGCTGTTCGAGGACCACACCCTGGTCCACGCGCAACTGGTCATGCGCCGCAACCCGGCACGTGGTGGCGGCCTGCCAGCGCTGGTGCTCGACGGCCAGCAGCTGGAGCTGCTGCGCGCTTCGCTGGACGACCAGGAACTGCAGGCGGCTGACTATCAGCTGGACGACGACAGCCTGACCGTGCAGCCCAAGGCCGAACGCTTCACCCTCGACACCAGCGTGAAGATCCACCCCGAAAGCAACACCGCGCTGGAAGGCCTGTACAAGTCGGGCAAGATGTTCTGCACCCAGTGCGAGGCCGAAGGCTTCCGCAAGATCACCTACTACCTAGACCGCCCGGATGTGATGAGCACCTTCACCACCACGGTGATTGCCGAGCAGCATCGCTACCCGGTCCTGCTGTCGAACGGCAACCCGATCGGCAGCGGGCCGGCAGAGGACGGCCGCCACTGGGCGACCTGGGAAGACCCGTTCATGAAACCGGCCTACCTGTTCGCCCTGGTCGCCGGTGACCTGTGGTGCGTCGAGGACAGCTTCACCCGCCAGTCCGGCCGCGACGTCACCCTGCGCATCTACGTCGAACCCGAGAACATCGACAAGTGTGACCACGCCATGGTCAGCCTGAAGAAGTCCATGCGCTGGGACGAAGAGGTCTACGGCCGCGAGTACGATCTGGACATCTTCATGATCGTCGCGGTCAACGACTTCAACATGGGCGCCATGGAAAACAAGGGCCTGAACATCTTCAACTCCAGCTGCGTGCTGGCCCGTGCCGAAACCGCCACCGATGCGGCGCACCAGCGCGTCGAAGGCGTGGTCGCCCACGAGTATTTCCACAACTGGTCGGGCAACCGCGTCACCTGCCGTGACTGGTTCCAGCTGTCGCTCAAGGAAGGCTTCACGGTGTTCCGCGACGCCGAGTTCAGCGCCGACATGAACTCGCGCACGGTCAAGCGCATCGAGGACGTGGCCTACCTGCGTACCCACCAGTTCGCCGAAGATGCCGGCCCCATGGCCCACCCGGTGCGCCCGGACAGCTTCATCGAAATTTCCAACTTCTACACCCTGACCGTCTACGAGAAGGGCGCCGAAGTGGTGCGCATGGTGCGCACCCTGCTGGGCGCCGAAGGCTTCCGCAAGGGCAGCGACCTGTATTTCGAACGCCACGATGGCCAGGCGGTGACCACCGACGACTTCATCAAGGCCATGGAAGACGCCAACGGCGTCGACTTCAGCCAGTTCAAGCGCTGGTACAACCAGGCCGGCACCCCGCGCCTGGACGTCAGCGAGGCCTATGACGCGGCCGCGCAGACCTACAGCCTGAGCTTCCGCCAAAGCTGCCCGCAGACCCCGGACAAGGCCGAAAAACTGCCATTCGTGATCCCGGTGGAGCTTGGCCTGCTGGACGCCGCCGGCAACGACCTGCCGCTGCAACTGGCCGGTGAGGCTGCGGCGCAGGGCACCAGCCGCGTGCTGTCGGTGACCGAAGCCGAGCAAACCTTCACCTTCCAGGGCATCCAGGCCAAGCCGCTGCCGTCGTTGCTGCGCGGTTTCAGCGCGCCGGTCAAGCTGAGCTTCCCCTACGACCGCGACCAGCTGATGTTCCTGATGCAGCACGACAGCGACGGCTTCAACCGTTGGGAAGCGGGCCAGCAGTTGGCGGTGCAGGTGCTGCAGGAACTGATCGGCCAGCATCAGCGTGGCGAAGCACTCAAACTCGACCAGCGCCTGATCACCGCCCTGGGCACTGTGCTCGGCAACGCGTCGCTGGACCCGGCCATGGTTGCCGAAATGCTCTCGCTGCCGGGTGAGGCCTACCTCACCGAAATCAGCCAGGTGGCCGATGTGGACGCCATCCACGGCGCCCGCGAATTCGCCCGCCGGCAGATCGCCGAGCAGTTGTTCGATGCCCTGTGGGCGCGCTACCAGGCCCACCGCGAAGTGTCGCGCAGCACCGCCTATGTGGCCTCGGCCGAACACTTCGCCCGCCGCAGCCTGCAGAACATCGCCCTGTCGTACCTGATGCTCAGCGGCAAGCCGCAAGTGCTGGAAGCGACCCTGGAGCAGTTCGAGCATTGCGACAACATGACCGAGCGCCTGACTGCCCTGGCGGTGCTGGTCAACTCGCCGTTCGAGGCCGAGCGGGCTAAGGCGCTGGAAGCCTTTGCCGAGCACTTCAAGGACAACCCGCTGGTCATGGACCAATGGTTCAGCGTGCAGGCGGCCAGTACGCTGCCGGGCGGGCTGGCGCGGGTCAAGGCGCTGATGCAGCACTCGGCGTTCACCCTGAAGAACCCGAACAAGGTGCGGGCGCTGATCGGTGCCTTCGCCGGGCAGAACCTGGTCAACTTCCATGCTGCGGATGGCTCGGGTTATCGCTTCCTCGCGGACCTGGTGATCGAGCTGAATGCGCTGAACCCGCAGATTGCCTCGCGTCAACTCGCACCGCTGACCCGCTGGCGCAAGTATGACGATGCGCGCCAGCTGCTGATGAAGGGTGAGCTGGAGCGGATTCTGGCTTCCGGTGAGCTGTCCAGCGATGTGTATGAGGTGGTGAGCAAGAGCCTGGCGTAAGGGCCAACGGGCTGCTGTGCAGCCCATCGCCGGCAAGCCAGCTCCCACAGGTACTGCATAGGCCTTGAAGGCAGTGCAGTACCTTGGGAACTGGCTTGCATAGGCCTTGAAGGCAGTGCAGTACCTTAGGAACTGGCTTGCATAGGCCTTGAAGGCAGTGCAGTACCTTGGGAACTGGCTTGCATAGGCCTTGAAGGCAGTGCAGTACCTTGGGAACTGGCTTGCATAGGCCTTGAAGGCAGTGCAGTACCTTGGGAACTGGCTTGCATAGGCCTTGAAGGCAGTGCAGTACCTGTGGGAACTGGCTTGCATAGGCCTTGAAGGCAGTGCAGTACCTGTGGGAGCTGGCTTGCCGGGGATGGGCCGCATCGCGGCCCCGGCTTTTTCCGGCCCGACAACAAAACATAACACCCCGCTCGTTGTCTTCCCGCAAACATCCCCGCTACGATCCCCCCAAGCTACTGCAGGCCTCTAGATCAGGCCTTTTCGCAGTACCTGCAATGCCTTGACCCATCCAACAAGAACAGCAAAGGGGACAGTCATGAGGGAACTGAACAGGCGCTTCGCCTGGCCATTGGCAGCCGTGGCGGTACTGGCGCTTGGCATATGGGCTGACAGCGTGCAAGCCGCTGCCGCCGACGAATACTCCAGCGAATCGGCCAAGGCCAGCCAAAGCCTGCTGATCGATGCCGCCCAGGCTGGCAAGCGCCTGGTGGTGGTGGGCGATCGCGGTCATATTCTGTTCTCCGACGACCAGGGCAGCACCTGGACCCAGGCCCGGGTCCCCACCCGGCAACTGCTCACTGCGGTGTTCTTCCTCGACGACAAGCGCGGCTGGGCCGTCGGCCATGATGCGCAGATTCTTGCCAGCAGCGACGGCGGTGCGACCTGGAGCCGGCAGTACCAGGACCTCGCCCGTGAAGCGCCGTTGCTCGATATCACCTTTCTCGACGCCCAGCACGGCTTCGCCGTGGGGGCCTATGGCGCCTTGCTGGAAACCACCGACGGCGGCCAGCACTGGCAGGACGTTGCCGATCGCCTGGACAACCCCGATCAACTGCACCTGAACGGCATCACCCAGGTGCGCGATGCCGGCCTGTTCATCGTCGGCGAGCAGGGTGGCATGTTCCGCTCTGCCGACAACGGCCAGAGCTGGACCAAGCTGCAGGGCCCCTACGAGGGTTCGCTGTTCGGCGTGATCGCGACCGCCCAGCCACACACCCTGCTGGCCTACGGCCTGCGCGGCAACCTGTTCCGTTCCGGTGATTTCGGCGATAGCTGGCAGCCGATCGAACTCAAGGCCGCTCGCGGTACCCTCGAATTCGGCCTGGCAGGCGCTACGCTTGTCGAGGATGGCAGCCTGGTGCTGGTCGGCAATGGCGGCAGCGTGCTGCGCAGCAGCGACCACGGCCAGACCTTCAGCGTCTACAACCGCGCCGACCGCATTGCCCTGGCCGGCGTCAGTGGCCTGGCCGCTGGCGGCCTGTTGCTGGTGGGGCAGGGTGGCGTGCACCTGGCCGACCCGCAGGGTGCTGACCAGGAGGTGCGTCCATGACCAGCAGGGAGAGCATCACCATGCACCCGCATCACCAGGACAAGGCCACCCTGCTCGAACGCCTGATCTTCAACAACCGCCCGGTGGTCATCGCCCTGTGCGTGCTGGTCAGCATCTTGCTGTTCTGGCAGGCCACGCAGATTCGCCCGTCCACCAGTTTCGAAAAGATGATCCCGCTGCAGCACCCGTTCATCGAGCAGATGATGGCGCACCGCAACGACCTGGCCAACCTCGGCAACACCGTGCGCATCTCGGTGGAAGCGGTGGATGGCGACATCTTCGACAAGGACTACATGGAGACCCTGCGCCAGGTCCATGACGAAGTGTTCTACATCCCCGGTGTCGACCGTGCCGGGCTGAAATCGCTGTGGAGCCCCAGCGTGCGCTGGAGCGAGGTCACCGAAGAGGGCTTTTCCGGTGGCGAGGTGATCCCCAACACCTACAACGGCTCGCAGGACAGCCTCGACACCCTGCGCGACAACGTGCTCAAGTCGGGCCAGGTGGGGCGCCTGGTAGGCAACAACTTCAAGTCCAGCATCGTCGACGTGCCGCTGCTGGAAAGCTACCCCGACCCGCAGGACCCGGGCAGGCAGGTGAAGCTGGACTACCAGCAGTTCTCGCACCAGCTGGAAGAGAAGATCCGCGACAAGTTCCAGGCGCAGAACCCCAACGTCAAGATCCACATCATCGGCTTCGCCAAGAAGGTCGGCGACCTGATCGACGGCCTGGTGATGGTGGCGATGTTCTTCGGCGTCGCCCTGGCCATCACCTGGGCGCTGCTGTACTGGTTCACCTGGTGCATCCGCAGCACCGTCGCCGTGCTGGTCACCACGCTGGTGGCGGTGGTCTGGCAGCTGGGCCTGATGCATGCGGTTGGCTTCGGCCTCGACCCGTACTCGATGCTGGTGCCGTTCCTGATCTTCGCCATCGGTATCTCCCACGGGGTGCAGAAGATCAACGGCATCGCCCTGCAGTCGAGTGACGCCGACAACGCCCTGACCGCGGCCCGACGCACCTTCCGCCAGCTGTTCCTGCCCGGGATGATCGCCATCCTCGCCGACGCGGTGGGCTTCATCACCCTGCTGATCATCGATATCGGGGTGATCCGTGAACTGGCCATCGGGGCTTCCATCGGTGTGGCGGTGATCGTCTTCACCAACCTGATTTTGCTGCCGGTAGCCATCTCCTACGTCGGCATCAGCAACAAGGCTGTCGAGCGCAGCAAGAAGGACGCTACCCGCGAGCACCCGTTCTGGCGCCTGCTGTCGAACTTCGCCAGTGCCCGGGTGGCGCCGGTGTCGGTGGCGCTGGCCCTGGTCGCCTTCGCCGGCGGCCTGTGGTACAGCCAGAACCTGAAGATCGGCGACCTCGACCAGGGCGCCCCGGAACTGCGCCCCGACTCGCGCTACAACCAGGACAACAACTTCATCATCAGCAACTACTCGACCAGTTCCGATGTGCTGGTGATCATGGTCAAGACGCCGCCGGAAAGCTGCTCGATCCATTCGACCATGGCGCCGATCGACGAGCTGATGTGGACCATGCAGAACACCCCGGGCGTGCAGTCGGCGATTTCCCTGGTGACCGTGTCCAAGCAGGTGATCAAGGGCATGAACGAGGGCAGCCTGAAATGGGAAACCCTGTCGCGCAACCCGGACATCCTCAACAACTCCATCGCCCGCGCCGACGGCCTGTACAACGGCGACTGCTCGCTGGCGCCGGTGCTGGTGTTCCTCAACGACCACAAGGCGGAAACCCTCGAGCGGGTCACTGCCGTGGCCAGGGCGTTTGCCGACAGCCATAACAAGGAAGGCCTGCAGTTCCTGCTGGCGGCGGGGAATGCCGGGATCGAGGCGGCGACCAATGAAGTGATCAAGTCGGCCGAGCTGACCATCCTGATCCTGGTGTACATCTGCGTGGCGGTGATGTGCCTGATTACCTTCCGCTCGTTCGCCGCCACCCTGTGCATCGTCCTGCCGCTGGTGCTGACCTCGGTGCTGGGTAACGCGCTGATGGCCTACATGGGCATCGGCGTCAAGGTGGCGACCTTGCCGGTGGTGGCGCTGGGGGTGGGCATTGGCGTGGACTATGGCATCTACATCTACAGCCGCCTGGAAAGCTTCCTGCGCGCGGGCTTGCCGTTGCAGGAGGCGTATTACCAGACCCTGCGCTCGACCGGCAAGGCGGTGCTGTTCACCGGGTTGTGCCTGGCCATCGGCGTCTGCACCTGGATCTTCTCGGCGATCAAGTTCCAGGCCGACATGGGCCTGATGCTGACCTTCATGCTGCTGTGGAACATGTTCGGTGCGCTGTGGCTGCTGCCGGCGCTGGCGCGCTTCCTGATCAAGCCGGAGAAGATGGTGGGCAAGGAGGGCGGCTCGATTTTCGCCCATTGACCGCAAGGGGCCGCGTTGCGGCCCATCGCCGGGGGGCCCCCCCCCCCCCCCCCCCCCCCCCCCCCCCCCCGGGGGGGGGGGGGGGGGGGGGGGGGGCCCCCCGGCGATGGGCTGCAAAGCAGCCCCAGGGCTATAATGCAGGTTCATTTCAGATTGGTACCCCCATGTCCCCCCTCGCCACCGCCCTGCAGTCCTGCGACATGCTTCTGATCGACGGCCTGCACGCCTTCGACTTCACCTGCGACGCCTCCGGCCTCACCGTCGAGTGCATGGACGGCCGCCAGCTGCGCCGCTGGTCGTTCACCGCCGAGCAAGTCGCCGCCGCCATCGCCAGCGCTGACGAATGGCAACTCGACGATGCCAACGGCGCGCATCGGCTAGTCTGTATGAGTGCCTTTCGCGCCCCGGATGATGACCAAGATGAAGCGGATCTGGACGAGCCTGCTGAGCGCTAGCCTGATGAGCCTGACGATCCAGGGCCACGCTGCCACCTTGCTGGTCGGCAGCTACACCGACGGCGCCAGCCAGGGCATCTATCGCTACCAGTTCGACGAAAAGGCCGGCCGTATCGACCCCGCACCGCAGCAGGTGGTGCAGAGTGTCAGCCCGTCGTGGCTGGTGCTGTCGGCCGACCAGCGCCTGCTGTTCGCGGTCAATGAAACCGCGGGCGGCCAGGTCAGCAGTTTCAGTGTCAGCGCCAAGGGCGCGCTCAAGCTGCTCAACCAGGTAGCCAGCCAGGGTGACGAGCCGACCCACGCCAGCCTCAGCCGCGACCAGCGTTACCTGTTCGTGGCCAATTACGCGGTCAAACCCGACCCGGGCGGCAGCCTGGTGGTGCTGCCGGTAGCCCGGGACGGCAAGCTCAAGCCAGCGGTGCAGCAGGCCCGGCACCAGGCGAGTGGGGTCAACCGCGAGCGCCAGGCCAGTGCCCATGTGCATTCGCTGGTGCTGTCGCCGGATGGCCGCCACCTGTATGCCAGCGACCTGGGCGCCGACAAGGTGTTCATCTACCGCTATGACGGCGCCAGTGCAGACCATCCGCTGACCCCGGCGATCCCCGCGTCGGTGGCCCTGCCGCCGGGCAGCGGGCCGCGCCATCTTCTGTTCGACGCCAAGGGCCGGCACGCCTACCTGACCCTGGAAATGAGCGCCGAAGTGGTGATGTTCGATGTGCAGGAGGGCAACCTGATCGAACGCCAGCGCCTGCCGCTGACCGAGCGCCAGGACCCTGCGGCGAAAGCTGCGGGCGGGCTGCACCTGTCGGCCGACGGGCGCTTCCTGTATGTCAGCAACCGCGGCACCGCCAACGAGATCGTGGCGTTCAGCGTGGGCAAGCAGGACGGCCAGCTGACGCTGCTGCAGCGCCGTTCGGTGGAAGGTGATCACCCCCGCGAGTTCACCCTCGACCCGAGTGACAACTTCCTGCTGGTGGCCAACCAGAAGAGCAACCAGATCGTGGTGATACGCCGCGATCCGCGCAGCGGCAAGCTGGGCGAGACGGTGCAGACGCTGCAGCAGGATGCCCCGTCGGACCTGAAATTCATCGAGTGATATCGATCGGCGTGATAATCGATACTGCGGCAATGAATTTTTGCCTGCGGCTTCGGCGGCGTAAGTTTGACCCAAGGCCCAGAAGGGCCAACGTCAAACCACCGCCGTCGAGGTCAGCCCAGATGAACTTCAATCTTTTCCCGGTCATTGCCGCATCCGCCATTTCCGCTTCGGTCGTACTGCCAGCGCATGCCCATGCCGACAGCAGCGGCAAGGCGTCCGCTACCCATAGCTACACCGAACAGTACCTGCGCCAAAGTGCCAATTTCCATGCGGCATTGAGTGGCAAGCATACCCACTGACTCAAGCCTGACACTGGCCCTGTGGGAGCGGCCTTGTGTCGCGAAGGGGGCGCGCAGCGCCCCCAGGATTTCAGCGGTTTAGCCCAGGATTGCCGGGGCCGCTGTGCGGCCCTTTCGCGACACAAGGCCGCTCCCACAGGGGGCCCGTGCAATGCTGATGGTTGTTCACTTGGCCATGACTGACCTGAACAACTCCGAAGCCAGCCACCCCTCCAGCCAGCTCCGCACACGCGGGTAAGCCGCCTCGGCGAACCACTGCGGTTCGACCCCGGCAAACTGGCGCATCAGCGGCAACAGCGCGGCATCGGCCAGGCTCGGGTGCGCGGCCAGCAAGTAGGGCCGGCCCGCCAACAGGCCTTCGAGCTCCGCCAGCCAGCGCTCGGCCTGCTGGCGGTAATGCGCGCGGGGATGCTGCGGATAGCGCTCGGCATACTTGTACAGGTTGACCTGCGCCTTGAACGTGCTGTCATTGCGCGCAATCAGTGCTTCAGCGTGCTGCGCCGCCGCAGGGTCGGCTTGCAGTCGCCAGTCCTGCGGGTCGTGCTGCGCCAGCGCCCAGTGCATGATGTGCAGGCTCTCTTCCAGCACTTGGTCACCGGTATCCAGCACCGGCACGGTCCCCTTGGGCGACAACGCCAGCAGTTCTGCCGGCTTGTTCTTCATCGCCACCTCGCGAATCTCCACCTCACACCCGGCATAGCGCAGCGCCAGGCGCGCGCGCATGGCCCACGGGCAGCGGCGGAACGAGTAGAGGATCACCCGCACACCTCCACATCACTCAGGCCGTTGCCTTGGCGGCGCACCTGGATCTGCACCGGGATGCGTTCGTGCATTTCCTGCACGTGGGAAATCACCGCCACCTTGCGGCCCTGGGCTTGCAGGCCGTCGAGTGCGTCCATGGCCAGTTGCAGCGACTCCGGGTCGAGGCTGCCGAAGCCTTCGTCGATGAACAGCGATTCGATGCGCAGCGTGCTGGAGGCCATCGACGCCAGGCCCAGGGCCAGGGCCAGCGACACGAGGAAGGTTTCCCCGCCCGACAGTGAGTGCACCGAACGCAGTTCGTCACCCATCTCGGTGTCCAGTACCAGCAGGCCGAGCGCGCTGCCGCCGCGCTTGAGGCGGTAGCGCCGGGCCAGCTGGCGCAGCTGGGCGTTGGCGTGGTGCAACAGCAGGTCGAGGTTATAGCCCTGGGCGATCTTGCGGAACACATCTCCCGAGGCCGAGCCGATCAGGGCGTTCAGGCGGCCCCAGCGTTGCCACTGCTGGTGGGCCTGTTCGATTTCCGCGGCCAGCGCCTGGTGCGCCTGTTGGCGGCGCTGGTCGTCGGCTTGCTGCGCGCGCAGTTCGGCGCACTGCTGCTCGTGGCCGGCCAGGCGTTCGCGCAGTTCGGCCAGGGCCTGTTCCAGCGCCTCGGCCGAGGCGTCCACGGTCATTTGCGCGGCATGCTGCTGCAGGCGTTGCTCACGTTCCTGCAGCAGCACGCGGCCCTGTTCGATGGCTTTTTCCGCACCTTGCAGACGCTGGCGCAATGCCTGGACCTGGCTGTCGTCGATGGCCAACAGGCGATCCAGGCCGGCGTCGTCCAGTTCCGGGTGCTGCGCGCGCCATGCGGCGATCTGGCCCTGCAGCTGCTGGCACTCGGCTTCCAGCGCCTGCTGCTGCTGGATGTCGGCCTTGAGTTCGCTGGCCAGTTGCACGCCTTGGGTGCGCAGCCCCTGCAAGCGCTGGGCGGTGTCGGCTTCGAGCGCGCGGGCCTGCTCCAGCGTGGCGTCCATGTGCTGTTGCCAGGCTTCGGCGCTGGCGTGCTCGGCAAGCAGTTCGCTGAGCGAAGCCTGGGCCTGCTGGCGCTGCTCGTCGAGGGCGGCGAGTTTCTGTTGCAGCTGCTGCAGGTGCTGCACGCGCGCCTGTTGCTGGTCGTGCAACTTGTCCAGCTGGGCCTGGCGGGCCTGCTGTTCCTGCTGTTCGTCCTTGCGCTGCTGCATCTGTTGCAGGCGCTGAGCGATCTGCTGGTCGAGGGCGAGGAAGGCGTTGGCCGGGTCGTCGTTCAAGGCTTTGAGGGCTTCCTCCGGCAATACCCCGGCCAGGTCGCTCAGGCCTTGCTGCAATTGCTGCTCGTCACTGGCCAGGGCCTGGTGCTGTTGCTCCAGGTGGCGCTGGGCCTGCTGTTGCGCCTGTTGCGCAGCCTGCAGCTGCTGGTTGAGACGCGCGGCATCCTTTTGCAAGGCGAGCAGGGCGCTCTGGCGCTGCTCGTCCTGACCGATTTCTTCGTCCAGACGCCGCAGCTGGCCGTCCAGCCAGGCACTGCGGGCGTTGTCGTCCTGCGCGGCGAGGGCCGGCCACAGACTGTGCGCCTGCACCTGGGCGACCAGCGCTTGCAGGTGCTCGCCCAGTTGCTGCTGTTGCTGTTGGTAATCCTTGAGCTGGGCGTTGACTACGCCCAGTTGGGTACGCAGTTCCACCAGCTTGCTGTTGAGGGCTTCGACCTGTTTCTGCGCGGCGTCTTCCTCGGCCTGGTCATGCCGACCCAGGCTTTGCAGCAGCGCTTCAGGCTGATGGAACGGGTGCTCGGCGCTGCCGCACACCGGGCAGGGTTCGCCGTCGCGCAGTTGCCCGCGCAATTCTTCGACACTGGTATTGCGCGCCAGGCGCTGGCGCTGCAGCAACTGGCGGGTAAGGTTGAGGGCCTGCTCGGCGGCTTCCAGCTCGGCTTTTGCGGCGGTGCCCTGGGTAATCAGTTGCTGGCGCTGCTGCATGGCCTGCTGTTGCCGCTCGCGCACGGCCTCCAGCTGCTGGCGCAGTTCCCGTTCACGGCCGTGCAGGCGCGACAGTTCTTCGACGGCGCGCTGCTGCTTGCGGTTGTCCTGCAACATACCGCCGAGCAGGTCGATCTGTTCTGCCAGGGCCTGCGGTTCGGCCTTGGCCTCGCGGAACAGCAGGTCGAAGGCGTCGCGCTCGGTCTGCAGCTGCGCATTGGCCTGGCTGGCCTGGGCCTGCAGGCCGGGCAGCTCTTCACGGCCCTTGGCCAGGCGGCCACCGATCAGCATCACCTGCTTCAATTGCGGCAGATAGGCGTGCCAGGCGTCGGCCAGGCCCGCCAGGTGCTGGCTGTCGGCGAGTGCGCTATCGATCTGCGCCAGTTGCTGCAGGCTGCGCTGCTGGTTGTCTTGCAGCTGCTGCAGGTGCTGCTGGGCGTCGGCGACCTGCTGCTCGGCCTGCTCGCTGGCGCTGCGCTGGGTGGTCAGCTCCTGCTCCAGGCGCGCCAGGTTGTCCTGGGCGGCAAAGGCCTGGCGCAGGCGCGGGGCGTTGTCGCTGTGTTGGGCCTGGCTATCGGCAAGCGCCTGGCGCGCAGCCGCCAACGTCTGTTCGAGCTCGCCGGTGCGCTCTTGCAGTTCGGCTTGCTGTTGCTGTTGCTCGGCAATCTTCGCTGCCACCGGCGCCCGTTGCGCGGTCAGTGTCTGCTGGCGGTGGAACTGGTGGCGCTGCGGCGCCAGGCGCTCCAGGCGCACGAGGTCCAGGCGCTGCTCGGCCAGGTGCTGCCAGTCCTGTTCGGCTGCCTGCAGCGCGGCGCCGGCTTCGGCGTGCTGTGCCTGCAGCTGGCGTTGTTCATTCAGCCAGTTGCGCTGCTGTTCCAGCTGGCGCTCGCCGGCCTGGTCGGCCTTGAACTGCTGCTGCGCCTGCTCCAGGCGTTGGTCGAGTTCGGCGCGGGCTTCGGTGGCCATCGGCAGCAGGTGGCTGGCGCGGTCCTTGAGGGCATTGTGGGCCTCGCCGGCTTCGCGCGCCTTGCTGAAGGCACGCTGGCCCAGGCGGGTGTAGATGGCGGTGTTGGTGAGCTTTTCCAGCAGCTCGCTGCGCTCTTTGTCATCGGCCTTGAGGAAGGCGCCGAACTCGCTCTGGGCGAGCATCACGGCACGGGTGAACTGCTCGAAATTCAGGCCCAGGCGGGCTTCGACCAACTGCTTGTATTCGTTCTTGCCGCTGCCCAGCACCTGGTCGTTGTCCAGGTCGTAGAAGCTCTGGCGGCTGTGCTGCAGCTTGCCGTTGGCCTTGTCGCGGGCGCGGTTGGCTTCCCAGCGGGCGCGATAGCGGCGGCCGTCGATGCCGACGAAATCGACTTCGGCAAAGCCGCTGCCGGTGCCGCGGCGCAGCAGGTTGCGCGGGTCGGAGGTGGGGATTTCGCCGTCGGCGTCGGGCACCTTGGCTTCGCGGCCAATGTCGTTCAGCCGTGGCACGGTGCCGAACAACGCCAGGCACAAGGCATCGAGCAGGGTGCTCTTGCCGGCGCCGGTAGGCCCGGTGATGGCGAACAAGCCGGCGCTGGCCAGCGGCTCGGCGGTGAAGTCGATGTCGATCGGGCCAGCCAGCGATGCCAGGTTCTTCAGGCGGATGGCAAGAATCTTCATGGCTGTTCCTCTTCCTGCTGCACATCCTGCAACAGCAGGGCGAAGTCGGCCAGCGCCTGTTCGTCGACGGGGTTGCCGTAGGCTTGCTCCCAGGCGCGGCTGAACAGGTCCTGCGGGGTCATCTGGGCCAGTTCGACAAAGGCCCGGTCATCGTCTTCGGCGGCGTTGCGCCCGGCGTATTCGGCGTTGATACGGATCAGCCGCACGGCCTTGCCCTGCAGGGCGGTTTCGATCTGCTGGCGCAGGTCGGGTTGCGGCTCGTCGAGGATCACCCGCACTTCCAGCCAGGGCTGGCGGTTGGGGTCTTCGAGCAGGTCGATCACCGGCAGCTCGGCCAGTTGTTCGAGCAGTTCGCCCAGGGGGGCCGGGCCGACCCGTTGCAGGGCTACGGCGCGTGGTACCGGGCGCGCTTCGACGCTGACCAGGGTGCTGCCGTCCAGCTCCACTTCCAGCACCTGGTGCGGGTAGTTGATTTCGGCGAACGACAACGGGATCGGCGAGCCGCTGTAGCGGATGCGTTCCTCGCGGTTGACCTTCTGCGGCTTGTGCAGGTGGCCCAGGGCGACGTAGCTGATGGCCTTGTCGAACAGCTTGGCCGGCAGCGCCTCGGCGTTGCCGATGATCAGGCTGCGTTCTGAGTCCTCGGAGACCGCGCCACCGGCCATGTGCGCGTGGCTGATGGCGATCAGCGCCTGGTCTTTCTTGCGTTTTTGCTGCGCGGCGGCGATCAGCTGTTGATGCACCTGGGTGATGCCTTGCAGGTAGTCGTCACCCAGGTGCGGGCCGGTCACCTCGGCCGGGCGCAGGAAGGGCAGGGCCAGGCACCAGGCGGCGACCTTGCCCCGGCCGTTGGTCAGCGGAATGAGCAGGCGCTCGGCATCCAGCTGCCCCTCGTCCAGCCAGTGCACCCGGCCCAGGGCATGGGTGCGCAGACGGCGCATCAACGCGGCCGGCAGTTCGATGCGTGAGCCGGAGTCGTGGTTGCCGGCAATCATCACGATGTCCAGCTTGGGCTGTTGTTCGTGGGCCCGGACGATGAAGTCGTAGAGACGTTCCTGGGCTTTGACCGGTGGGTTGACCGTGTCGAAGATATCGCCGGCGATCAGCAGCGCGTCGGGCTGGCGCAGGTGCAGTTGGCCGAGCAGCCAGTCAAGAAAGCAGGCGTGTTCGAAATCGCGTTCCTGGCCGTGCAGGCTTTGGCCCAGGTGCCAGTCGGAGGTATGAAACAGACGCATGGATGACCTGTTGGTGTCGAGTCGAGCAAGCAGGGGGCTTGGCTTGGGTGATGGGCGTTGCGCAAGGGCGGTATGTTAACCCAGCAGGGGGCCGCTGTGCGGCCCTATCGCCGCGAGCCCGCGAAGCAGGCAACGCGATGGATGGCACCGGCTGTGCCGGTGTTCGCGGCCACGGCCGCTCCCACAGGTGCAGCGTGAGCCCCGGGGCCTGCGCCGTCCTCTGTGGGAGCGGGCAAGCCCGCGAAGCAGGCGGCGTGGTGGATGGCACCGGCTGCGCCGGTGTTCGCGGCTAAAGCCGCTCCCACAGGTACAGCGTGAGCCCGAAGCCTGCACCGTCTACTGTGGGAGCGGGTTCACCCGCGAAGCAGGCGACGCGGTGGCTGGCACCGGCTGCGCCGGTGTTCGCGGCTAAAGCCG